>JBQCGD010000081.1:0-32613 GCA_051955985.1 Phycisphaerae bacterium
ATTCCCCACCGTAATCCCCCCAATCGCCACCACCGGCACCTCCGCCCCCAACGCCTCCCGCACCTCCCGCGCAGTCCCCACCCCCGCAATCCGCTCCTTCACCTTCGTCGTCGTCGAATACATCGGCCCCACCGCCACGTACGTCGCCCCCTCCCGCACCGCCAACCGTGCCTCCTCCACCCGCTCCGTCGAAACCCCCACAATCTTCTCCGCACCCACCACCTTCCGCACCTCCGCGCAAGGCAAATCCCCCTGCCCCACATGCACCCCATCCGCACCCGCAAGCACCGCAATATCCGCCCGATCATTCACAATCGAAACCGCCCCCGCGCGCCGGCACTTCTCCGCCACAATCCGCGCCCGCCGCAACAATTGCCCCTCCCCCCACCCCTTCTCCCGCAACTGCACACAAATCTCCGAAGCATCCCGCGCCGCCCCCAGCACCGCGTCCAACACCTCCTCCCATTTCCGTCCCCCCGCGCAAATCGATTCCGTCATCAACACATACAACCGCACCTTCGCAAACCGCTCCCGCGCCGCCCCATTCATCGCAAACCGCGAAAGCACCTGCTCCACCTGGTACCCCTCATACCGCAACCCCTCCAACCGCCGCGCCGCCGTCCCATCAAACGTCTTCGCACACTCCTCCATCACCCGAAGCGCTTCCGACAACCGCTTCCCCGCCGCCACCACCACGCTCCCCAACGACTCCCGCCGCATCTCCCCCTCCGTCGTATTCTCCCGCCCCACATCCCCCGACGTATCCCGCGAGAGAACCGAACCCGCCAGTAGGGGGGTACTCAACACTTCCGCCACCCCATGCCGAATCCCCTTCAACCGCCCACTGATCGCCTGATCATTCAAAACAAACCGCGCATAATCCTCCATCACGCGCAGCGCCTCCCGCACCCGGTTCCCATTCGCATCCATCATCCGCAACACGGTCGAATCAGCTCTGTTCATATCCGCCCTTATACCGGATATAACTCCCAACGTTTAGCCGCGAGCCGGAGGCGAGCGCTCCCGCTCTCAATCACGAAGGACGGTGCCCTCATGCAAATCCTCCCCAACATCCATCAAATCCCCGTCAACTACAAAAACCGCCCCCTCAAACTCTACCTCCTCCTCGCCCCCGAATTCTCCATGCTCATGGATACCGGCGACGCCTCCACCCCAGACTCCGACATCCTCCCCTATTTCCAGCAGATCAACTTCGACCCCAAAAACCTCACCCACATCATGGCCACCCACCCCGACGTCGACCACACCGGCGGCCTCGCCCGCATGCACCAGGCCGCCCCCAATGCCAAAATCATCTGCGGCACACTCGACCGCGAACAAATCGAATCCCCCCAAGGCCTCATCAACATCCGCATGCGCGCCCACTACCACTACCACCAGATGGGCATGAACGACGAAGCCGTCCAAAAATTCCTCCCCCGCGCCGGCGCCGACGTCCCCATCGCCCAAACCTTCGCCGGCCGCGAAACACTCCGGTGGGGAGGTGACGACAACAAATACATCCAAATCCTCCACCTCCCCGGCCACTCCCGCGGACACCTCGGCGTCTTCCTTCCCTGGGAAAACGCCGCCATCATCGGCGACGCCGTCCACGGAACCGCCAACCGCTTCCTCGACGGCAAAGCCGCATTCGCCCCCACCTACATGTACATCGACGAATACCTCGGCACCATCGACCGCCTCCAGTCCATGAACCTCTCCAAACTCTTCTCCTGCCACTGGCCCGACTGCCTCTCCAACGAAGACGTCAACGCCTTCCTCACCCAGTCCCGCGACTACGCCCTCAACGCCGAACAAGTCATCCTCAACACCGTCAAAGCCGCCGGCCCCGACGGCATCACCCTCAAAGACCTCTGCACCCGCGCCAAACCCCAACTCGGTGACTGGCCCCCCGAACGCGACGCCGACACCCGCTCCATGGCCTGCGGACACCTCCAACGCCTCGTTGACCTCGGTCTCCTCCGCAGCACCGACACACCCCCCGTCCGCTACATGTGCGACCCCCGGTGGAAGGGCCTCAAGTGACCCCACACCCCCGCGCAACCCCAGCGCGCCCCGCACCAGACCCCTCCAAGCCCCTCCCGCAACCCCCCCACACACCCGCCCACTCCGGTCCAACACCCCCACGAACCCGCCGCGGTGGCCCTCTAATTACCTCCCCCAAAACTCCCGGGCGTTACAGAATTCTCGGGCATTAACCGTCATTTTTGTGTTAATTTTCGCCCCGCATCTTGCGGACCTCAATCCCTTTGTCTAAAATCCACTTTTAATTTGTGAAGATAATAAACGACTATTTTGACGAGCTTAACTGATGTAAATCCAAGCGGATAACGCGATATATGGATGCGTTACAAAAATTTTTTCGTCCAATTTTTGAATTTTCCGCTGAATAACTGTTGGGTACTCCTCAGGTCCTTTCGCGGGTGAGACATGCACGCCGAAAACCCCCTCCCGACCCCCGGCCCCCTCAACATCACCCGCGACCCCATCCCCTGTTCCGCCCTCGTCGTGAATGATGCCGAAGTGCCTGCCACATCAGTAGTTGCAACCATCAAAGCCGAAGCCGCCCACCTCGACCACGGCACCGACCCCGCCGACGAAGTCATCGTCCTCGACGTCACCCCCACCGAAGAAGAAGGCGCCGAACTCATCCGCCAAATCCAGGAGAGCGGCCAGATGCCCATCATCGTCCTCTCCAGCGGAAAACGCACCGAAACCCTGAAACTCTCAGCAGATACAGATACCGCCTCCCCCTCCAAAACCCGCCTCCGCGTCGTCCGCTGCCGCATGCTCGGCGCTGCCCCCGCCCAGGCCAACCCCTCCCTCTTCCAGTGCGGCGACCTCCGCGTCGACCTCCTCCGCCGCTTCGTCACCCTCCGCGGCGAACCCGTCCGCCTCTCCAAAAACGAATTCCGCCTCCTCGCTGCCTTCGTCCGAAATGCCGGTAAAACCCTGACAGGCCGCCAGTTACTGGAAGAATCCTTCGGCCCCGACACCACCAAAACCGAACACTACCTCCGCATGTACATCATGCTCCTCCGCCGCCGCATCGAACGCAACGCCGGCAAACCCCGCTACATCCTCACCGACCGCAACCGCGGCTACCGCCTCGCCTCCCCGGCCCAGATCGGCTTCGCCATGAAACGCCCCGCCTGAGCGCGTCGCTCCCTAACCCCCTGTCAATCAATCGCTTACTCTTCCCCATTCTCCACCGGCCGGCTCACGTTCCGGTCCGACCACGCCTGAAACTTCGCCACCCCCCGCTTCGACGCCCGACAAAACGCTATCACTTCCTGCACCGCCGGATCCTCCGCAATCTCCGCCGGCAAATGCGTCAAAGCCGCCGCCAGCAAGTGGTTACGTCCATCCCGGAACGCGTGCTGAAACATCTTCCGTATCGCGTTGATTGACTCCCGCCCCATCCCCGACCGCCGCAACCCCACCGCGTTCAACTGCGTCACCGTGTTCGTCGCCATCGACGTAAAGAACGGCGGCACATCCACGTTCATGCACGCCGCATTCGACAACATCGCCAGCCGCCCAATCCGGCAAAACTGGTGAATCGCCGAATTCGCCCCGATAATCGCCCGTTCCCCCACCTGCACATGCCCCCCCAGAAGCGCCCCATTCACCAGCGTTACATCATCCGCCACCACGCAGTTGTGCCCCACGTGGCTGTTCACCATCAGGTAACACCGGTTCCCGATCACCGTCTTCGTCCCCGCGCCCGTCCCCCGGTGCACCGTCACCCCCTCACGGAAAATGTTGTCATCCCCAATCACCACCTCGCTCGGCTCCCCCTTGTATTTCCGATCCTGCGGCCAATCGCCGAGCACCGCACCCGGGAACACAATATTCCGCGCCCCCAGCGTGATCTTCCCAACCAGCTTCGCCCCGGACCGCACAATCGATCCTGCACCGATCGTCACCGGTCCATCAATCACGACAAACGGTTCGATCACAGCGTCCGCAGCGATGCGCGCTTCGGACGAAACGATGGCAGTCGAATGGATGGGCATGCCGAACATCATAAAGGCAACCGCTGCCCCTGTGAATTCGCCCGCCGCCGCCGGGGTGCATAGACGCTTTAGGGAACAAGCCCACCCCTTCCACGGGGGGGGGATGATGGACTCTCCCATCTGCAACGCGCCCGCCCGCTTTTCCCCACTCCTTACTGCGGCACCGCCTGTTCCGTCGTGGCCTTTTCGTCCAGCTCCAGCCGCAGGTAATCCCACGTCACGCCCGATGTTAGATCGCCCGCCGGCACCGTCAACGTCATGTCGTTCTCGCCCGCCTTCAACTTCGTCGCATCGAACGGCAGCTTGTATTCGTACCACACCGACTTGTTCGTGTTGTAACGCAGCGAGTTCGTCCCGATCGTCCGAATCGTTCCCACGCTCTGCCCGTTCACGCCCACCTGCAGCCCCCCGAACCCGTCCGCCCCCGCCAGCGCCACCCGCAGCGTCGCCACCCCCTTGGATGCGTGCGCCATATCGAACTTGATCGTCCACGTCGTCGCACGCCCATGCCCATAAATCGGCCACGGCCCATGCGTGTTGGTGTGCGGATATTGCTCCAGCGATTCCGCCTTCACCCACCCGAACCGTTGATTCGCCAGGTCCTTCGCTCCCGGATTCTCCCACGCCCTCGACTCCCCGTGCGGCGTCTCCTGGAAAAACCAGTCCTTGTGGTAATCCGACTTCCCGATCGTGTAGGTGATGTCGTTCGGAAACAGCAGTGGATACCGCAGGCCCCAGCCCCACAGCCAGTAGTTCTCGCCGTCCCCCTTGTAGAACTTGTCCCCCGTCCGATCCGGATACCCGATCTCCCACACCTGCTTCCCATACCGCACCGGCGTCCACGTCAGCTTCCCCAGATCCAACTTCTCCCCTGGCTTCACCGTGATGTCCGCCTTCGCAAACTCCCCCAGCACCCCATCCGCGAACGCATGCAGCGTGTAATTCCCCGGCCGCACCTCGGTGATCGTGAACTTCCCGTCCGCCGAACCGTCGTTCCAGAACTGATAAAACTTCGCATCATGCGCCCAGTTCACCACCCGCGGACCAAACCTCCCGCCGCCCGGATAATCCGGATGCGCCAGCCCCACCGTCAAATGCACCAGCTTCTTCGTCTTCGCCTGCGGATCATCCAGCACCAACTGCCCCGTCACGTTCGCCCGCTCATTCCGGTGCGGATAATCCACCCCGTTCACCCAGTCGTACGGCCACTTCGCCGTCTCCTTCTTCGCCTGTCCCAACGCATCCTGCCACAGCGCCGTCGCGTTCTTCTCCCATGTCTTCGGCAGCACCGGATTCCCCGCCGTCGCATTCAGCGTCGAGAGTTCCGCCGGCGTCGCATCCTTGGGCTTCTCCAGCGCATTGCAGTACACAAAGATCGGCCCGACCACCTTCGACCATTCCTCCCCCGCCGCAATGTTGCAGCTCGCGCCGCCGTTGTAGTGCGTCCCGCGCCAGTAATCCAGGATGATCGGATCCGGATCGTTGTTCGCATCAAAGTGGCACACCAGCTCCTGCTTCGACGCCCCGCCCGACAAAAACTCGATCGTCGGATTGATGAACCACACCCCGATGTGATCGCTCGTGCTCGACCACCCGAACGCCGGCACCTTGTACTGCACCGCGTTGTAGCTGTACTTGTGCTCCACCGAATTCCGGTAATACCCCGTCGAAAGAATCCGCTGCTCCTTCGCATGCACGCACACCCCGTTCCCCCAGTCCTCCGGCGTGCACTCCAGCATGTTCCGGTCCTTGTCCACCGAGATCCAGTTGAACGTGTGATTGAGCTTCGTGATGTACCGCGATTCCCCGATCCCCATCGCCCGATACGCCTTCGGATGCGAGAAGATTGCGTACGCATAGATCCCGCTCTCCCCGCGGCCCATCGCATACCGCAGTTCAATGTTGCAATACGTCCCGCCGCCCGGCGCGCCCGGCGTCAGCATGACCGTCCCATTCGTCACCCCCTTCACCGCCACTTCCGCCCGCGCCCCGCCGTTCGTCGCCGGATCAATCGTCACCTTCTCCGTGTGCACCGGCGCCCCCAGCGGCGTCTCCTCCCAGTACCCCCCGCCCCCCATCGTGTTGATCCCGTGATACACCAGCGACGTCATCCGCCCGTCCCCCTTATTGATCGTCGCCTTCACAATCCCATTATCCAGCGTCCATGAAGCCCCATCATCGCTCACCCGCACCGGCGCATCCACCTTCGCCTGCGCCACCGCCGGCAACCCCGCCTCATGCCCGCCAAAACGGGATGCACATCCGGAAAGCCCGCCGGCCACCAGCAACGCAACGGCAAATCGGTGCTTCAACATCATCAGGCTCGCTTCCCGCAAATGACATGACTCGTAGGATCAACGGCCGTTCCTGAACTTTCTTTCAAATCCGATAGGAAGCCCTGGGCAAAAATAAAAAAAGCCCAGGGATTGAATCCCTGGGCCTTGCTGTCGTTCCAAGCTGCACCCGCGATCACACGTCCAGGTTCTTCACTTCCAGCGCGTGATCCTCAATAAACTGCCGCCGCCGCTCCACATTCTCGCCCATCAAGGTCGAGAACATCGCCTCCGCGTTGCTCGCCCCCTCGAGCGTCACCCGCAAAAGCGTCCGCCGCGCCGGATCCATCGTCGTGATCCACAGTTCCTCGGCGTTCATTTCGCCAAGACCCTTGAACCGCCCGACCTCGATCCCCTGCCGGCCGATGTCATAGACCTCGCGGACAATGTCGCCGACGCCCGCGATGTCCTTCCTGAAATCCTCGCCGGACTCGATCAGGTACCGCGTCATCTTCCGCTCGCCCGAATCGGTCTCTTCAATCCGCAGGTACCAATCCTCGATCGGCAGATCCATTTCCGTCATCTTCGCAAACAGCTCTTCCAGCTTCTTCGCTTCGTGCAGCTCCTCGTTCTTCTCAAGCCGCCGCTTCGCCGCCTGCTTCGCTTCAGAAATCTCGGCCTTCGTCTTCGGCTTCTTTTCCTTGCCCCCAACGCTCTTGGCCTTCTCGCCGTCGCCGTTTCCATTCCCGTTGGCATGCCCATCCCCATTCTCTTCCGTGCCAACCGCGTGAATCAACGCTTCCAGCTCATCGATCTTGTTCTTCTCGACAAAGTCCTCATACGCCTCCTGCTCGTAGAACAGGTTCTCCTTGCCATCGAGCACCACCCGATACGACGGCAACTGCTCCTTCTCCTTGCGAAGCTCCAGCATCCGATGGAACGGCAACCCGCGCCGCTCCAGGATCTTCACATACTCTTCCACTTCGCCAAGAACCCCCAGCAGCTTCCGCAGCTCCTGCCCCTTGTACCGCGTCTTCTCCCCGCCCTTCTTGTCGCGGATCACCAGGCTCGTCCCCTCCAGCCCCAAGTCCATCAGCGTCTTCCGCATCGTCGCTTCGTTCTTCACGTACTCGACACGCTTCTTCTGCGTCACCTTGTACAAGGGCGGCTGCGCGATGTAGACCCGCCCCTGCTTGATCAGCTCCGGCATCTGCCGGAAGAAGAACGTGAGCAACAGCGTCCGGATGTGCGAACCGTCCACGTCGGCGTCGGTCATGATCACAACCTTGCCATACCGCAGCTTCGCCATATCAAAATCCGCCGCCCCGATCCCGCAAGACAACGCCTGCACGATCGTCCGAATTTCCTCATGCCCCAGCATCTTGTCGACCCGGGCCTTCTCCACGTTCAGAATCTTCCCCTTGATCGGCAGAATCGCCTGGAACACCCGGTCGCGCCCGCCCTTCGCCGTCCCGCCTGCCGACTGGCCTTCGACGATGTACAACTCCGTCGTCTCCATGTCCCGGCTCGAGCAATCCCACAACTTCCCGGGCAACCCGCCCGAGTTCAACGCCCCCTTGCGCGTCAGCTCGCGCGCCTTCCGCGCCGCCTCACGCGCCTGCTTGGCCAGCATCCCCTTCTGGATGATCCGCTTCGCATCGCCGGGATGCTCCTCCAGCCACGTCCCCAGCGTCTCATTCACCGCCTGCGTCACAAACCCTTCCACTTCCCCGTTCCCCAGCTTGTCCTTCGTCTGCCCTTCAAACTGCGGGTTCGGCACCTTCACTGTGATCACCGCCGAAAGCCCTTCACGCAGATCGTCCCCGTTGGGCAGATCCTTCTCATCCTTCACCACGTTGTTGTTCTTCGCATACTGGTTCAGCGTGCGCGTCAACGCCGTCTTGAAACCGGAAAGGTGCGTCCCGCCGCCCGGCGTGTTGATGTTGTTCGCAAACGTGTGCAGCGACTCCGTGTACCCGTCGTTGTACTGCATCGCAATCGCCACCTGCAGCGGCGTGTCCTTGTTCTCTTCTTCCTTCTCGAGGTACACCACCGAGTGCAGCGCTTCCTTCCCTTCATTCAACTGCTTCACATACTGGATGATCCCCTTGGAGTACTTGAACTCCTCTTTCTTCCCATTCCGCTCGTCTTCGATGAAGAACGCCAGCCCTTCATTCAAAAACGCCAGCTCCCGGCACCGCACCACGATCCGGTCGAAATCAAAATTGGTGTCCGGGAACATGTCCGGGTCCGGCTTGAACGTCACCTTCGTCCCGGTCTTCGCACGTTTCCCGATCTCTTTCAAATTCTGCGTCCGGTTCCCGCGCTGGAACCGCATCGAGTACACCTTCCCGTCACGCGACACTTCCACTTCCGTCCATTCCGACAGCGCGTTCACCACCGAGGCGCCCACCCCGTGCAGCCCGCCCGACACCTTGTAGCCCCCGCCGCCGAACTTCCCGCCCGCGTGCAGTTCGCACATCACCACTTCCAGCGTCGACTTCCCCTTGCGCTGTGAGTGCGGCCCAACCGGAATCCCGCGTCCGTCGTCCGTCACGCTCACCGAGCCATCCGCGTTGATCTTCACCCAGATGTTTTCGCAGTGCCCCGCCATCGCCTCGTCCACCGAGTTGTTCACAATCTCCCAAACGAGATGGTGCAAGCCCTTCGTCGTCGTGTCGCCGATGTACATGCCGGGACGCTTCCGCACCGCCTCCAGCCCCTCCAGGATCTGAATCTTGTCCTCCCCGTAATCCTGCGTGACTTTCAAATTCGACGATTTCGGCTCATCCTTGGCCATGAATGCTCCTCATGGTTTGTGTACGAAAAAAGCCTCGATGGGGGGGACTCGTTTCCACCCGAGAAAGGCGGTCAATTTCTGCCAGAAAACAAAGCTGAATTGTATGAAAATTCGCCGGTTTTCACAAGCCAGCCGGCTCACTTCACAATACCTAACAAAATGCTAAATGATATCCCGCTGAATCCCCAAATCAAACACCCCAGCTCATCCACACGCATCCCCAACCCCGCCCGCAAACGCGACCGCTCCCGCATACACCCTTCAAAACGGCCATCCTCCCCGCTCGCTTCACCCCGCCCCCCCAATCGCATACACTCCCCCTCCTATGACCAACATCCACTCAACCTCCTCCTGGCACGTCGGCCGCGTCACCGGCCGCTGCCATTCCTGCAACGTCGAGCTCCCGCCCAATACCCCCTGCTGGGCCGCCCTCTGCGACCGCCCCCTCGACCAGCTCTCCCCAGCCGAAAAGGCAGCCGAGAAAGAAAAAGAAAAACCCGAAAAACCCGACCCCAAATCCAAAAAGCCCGACGACAAACCCGAACCCTCCCCCTTCCTCCGCATCGACTTCTGCGAATCCTGCTGGGCCGCCGGCAAACGCCCCGGTGGGGGGGAACCCCCCCTGACCATGTTCAGCTTCTGGAAAACCATCGTCCCCGTCCCCGAGCAAAAGAAAAAACTCCTCGTCGACGACTCCGTCCTCATGGACGTCTTCACCCGCATGGAAGACAAAAAAGAACCCCAGGAAATCCGCTTCCGCTTCGTCCTCGCCCTCATCCTCATGCGCAAACGCCTGCTAAGGTACGAGAGCACAGAGCAAGCCCCCGCCACCACAGACCCTATTCCCCAGACCCCAGACCCCTCCGTCAAGCCCCCCGAAACCTGGACCATGTTCGCCCGCGGCGAATCCGACAAACCCATCCACGTCATCAACCCCCACCTCGACGCCACCCAAATCGCCGAAGTCTCCCAACAACTCTCCGCCATCCTCGCCGAAGAGGTCTAGCCCGTCATGAATCTCCCCGCGCCCTCGAAAACACATTGCACCCCCTCGTTCCGTACTTAACGTCTTAACTATTTAACCACTTAAACCATTCCCGCTTCCTTCACGCAGGTACCCATGCTCCACTCCCTCGCCTACTACGTCCACAACCTCAACCCCATCATCTTCCACCTCGGCCCCATCAAGCCCCGATGGTACGGCTTCGCCTACCTCATGGGCTTCCTCGCCGCCTACCTCCTCATCATGAAACTCGCCCGCGTCGGCATGCTCCGCGTCCCCCCCGCACGCGTCCCCGACCTCGTCCTCAACGCCTGCATCTTCGGCGTCCTCATCGGCGGCCGCGTTGGCTTCATCCTCTTCTACGACCTCCCCATCTCCCTCCACGACGGCCGCACGCCCCTCCTCTGGTCCTTCTCCTCCGACTTCCCCTTCTGGGGACTCCTCCGCGTCAACGAAGGCGGCATGTCCGCACACGGCGGCATCATCTTCACCATCATCACCCTCATCGTCTTCACCTGGAAATACAACAAATCCCTCCCCAAATCCCCCGCCCTGATCGACAACCCCGCCTCCCCCGCCTCCCCCCCCATCCCCAACCACCCCCGAAAACTCTCCATCATCAACATCGGCGACGCCTCCTGCATGGTCGTCCCCATCGGCCTCTTCTTCGGTCGCATCGCCAACTTCATCAACGGCGAACTCTACGGACACCCCTCCACCGTCCCCTGGGCCGTCAAATTCCCCTCCGAAATCTACGCCCCCACCAACGGCGAAATGCTCCCCTCCGTCCGCGACGCACTCCCCTCCGTCTTCCACAAACTCTACGGCGTCACCGCCAACTGGTTCGACCCCGCCACCTTTGACCAGTACTACAACACCCTCTGCCAGCAACTCCAGGCCCACAACGCCGCCGCCGTCCACGCCGTCGCCGCCATCCTCCCCCCACGCCACCCCTCCCAGCTCTACGAAGGCCTCCTCGAAGGCGTCTGCCTCTTCATCATCTGCTGGTCCATCGGCTGGTTCTGGCGCAAAGACGGCATGGCCTCCGGCGCCTTCCTCACCTTCTACCCCGTCATGCGCATCATCGGCGAACAATTCCGCGTCGGCGACACCCCCGCCAAAATCCTCGGCCACGAAATCTCCAAGGGCGTCCTCTACTCCCTCATCATGATCATCCCCGCACTCGCCTTCTGGATCTACTGGATCAAAAAAGACCGCCGCGTCCCCTGGATCCCCCAGGAAGTGGGGCCGACGCCCACGGGGGGGGCGTCGGCCAAGTCCGCAGCTTAACCAACTTTCGCACAACACATGTGCCCCCGAAAACGCGGTGTGCCATGCTCAGGGGAGGGCCCCTGAGCATGTTCGTGACACAATTCCTTCACCTACAAAAAAACGCTCCAGCGCATAATAACTGGAGCGATGACCGGCAACGCACGGTACTATCAAGCGCGATTCACACCGCGAGGACCTCACCATGTTCGGCTGGCTCTTCTCCTCCTGCCCCGTCGACCCCATGGCCAAAGCCTGGATCGAACGCCGCCTCCGCTGGCTCATGGACGAATTCGGCAGCGACCTCTTTCTCAACGCCCGCAACATCCTCCCCACCAACGACTTTTTCCCCGACAAAATCGAGTCCCCCGAACAAGGCGCCACCGTCCTCGTCGAACGAACCTGCGAATACATGCGAGTCCCCACCTCCACCATCGAACTCGATTTCTTCTCCGACAAAGGCCGCCCCCAACTCGTCAACAGCGAAGGCCACGCCCTCGGCGGCGCCGCCGGCCTCTACTCCGAAGGCGACGGCCGCTTCCACATCCACATCAACCGCTCCCAGCTCCACGACCCCATGCACCTCGTCGGCACCATCGCCCACGAACTCGCCCACGTCCGCCTCCTCGGCGAAAACCGCATCTCCCGCGACGCCTTCGACAACGAACTCCTCACCGACCTCACCGTCGTCTTCCACGGCATGGGCATCTTCCTCGCCAACGTCCCCCGCAACTGGCAAAGCGACAACAAACGCTGGCCCGGCACCGACCTCGTCCGCCCCGAATACATGTCCCTCCCCATGTTCGCCTACGCCCTCGCCCTCCGCTCCCAGATGCGCTTCGAAACCTCATTCAAATGGACCAAACACCTCCGCCCCGCCGTCCGCGCCGAATTCAAACAATCGATGCGCTTCCTCAACAAGCAATTGCACTCCCCCAAACCCACCAACTGATCTTCTCCCATCCCGACTCCCGTTTAGCGGCGTTGCATCGCAACGCGGTCCCACGGCCCTGGCCGTGGAACAAAGGAGCAACGCTCCGACAGACAATAGCGGCAACCGGAAGGTTGCCGTCCCCACACAAGAAGAAATGGAAGAAGGCCGAAGGCCTGACACTTTCACAACGCGCAATCGCTGCTTGCCTGATCACGAAACCGCTCCTACCGCTCCTCGACCCGCCGCTTTCGAAACAACCCCCCGAATGGAGAAACGCCCGCCGCCTCGGGCGGCGCGGGGCATCGCACACAACTTCGCGTACAGGCGCGGGGACGTTCCCTATCGCAGGAAGGTAATCGGTAAAGCGCCAGCGTAAAAAAAGTTCGCCCACCCCAAAAGCAACTCCTCGCCGAACTAATGGCGCTCCCCCACGTACAAACATCATGACCGCCGCCACCCCCATCCTCCCCTACGCCACGCCCGCCCACCTCCCCACCAGCGGCCACGCGAGGATCTCCTTCTGGTCCGGAATCTTCTCCTTCCCCCTGCTCTTCCTCCTCATCTACTTCAACGCATTCACTCGAATCGATCGCCTCCCCCTGAACAAAACGGACGTCCTCCTTTTCCGCTGCGAAATCTTTCTCCTGTACGTGAGCCCCCTGTGCGCGATCATCTATGGAACGTCCGCTCTGATTCGCATCGGTTTCAGCCGCGCGATCATTGAAGGCAAAGCGATCGCATGGGCCGGCATAGCACTTGGAGCCGCATACTTCCTCGTCACATGGCGCCCGTAACAGGCAACCAGTCGACCCATTCAGTAAGAGCGATGTCCTGCGGACGGGGGCCCTCGCCCTATGGGGGGCGGGCGAACCGCAAGCACGCACAACCCCCCGTACAGGCGCGGGAACTCTCCCAACCGCGGGGAGGTAATCGGTAAAGCGCCAGTGAGATTACCCAGCAACCCTCACCACCCCCACATCGAGCGTATTACAATTGGAACCGCACAGGGCCTCCGGACACTTCCAGGAATGAACATGCATCGCTTCCGTCACCCGCTCCTGCTCCTCGCCGCATCCCTCCTCTTCCTGATCTGGGGCGTCTCCTTCCCCTCCAACCCAGCCGCTCACCCGCAAATCGCGCTCACGACCAACGCCATACTCGGCACCGCATGCTTCCTGTCTCTCCTCTGGATCATCGCAACGCTATCCACCTTCATCGCACGCCCCCGTTCCCGCAAAGCCCGGCCGACCCGCAGCCAATAGCCCTCCGCGATCCGCACCACAGCCGCCGCTCAAACACAATCCCCTCTACCCTTTCCCTCATTTCCCCGTGACACCCCACCCCCTCCCGACTAAAATCCCCCATCCGCCGCTCCACGGATGGCCCGGCGCACCCTCCCTCTCCCCCAAGGAGCCTCACACGTGTCCCACCAGGCTTTCGACAAACTCCTCGACGACCTCACCAGCCGCTGCCTCGGCATGGCCGGCATGGTCCAGCAGGCCGCCGCCATGACCGCCGAGGCCCTCGTCAAACTCGACACCACCCTCGCCAAAAAAGTCCTCGAAGGCGAGCAGCGCATCGACGACGAAGACGTCGAAGTCGAAAAGCAAGCCATCAACCTCATGATCCTCCACCACCCCACCGCCGCCGACTTCCGCGCCGTCTTCGGCATCATCAAGATCAACTCCGACCTCGAACGCATCGGCGACTGCGCCGTCAACATATCTCAACAAGTCCCCCGCATCATCCAGACCGGCGTCGGCATCCCCCGCGATGTCCGCCTCATCGCCGAAGCCGCCCTCAAGCAGGTCCAGGACACCGTGAAGTGCATCTCCAGCAAAGACCCCAAGCTCGCCGACGACATCTGCCGCGCCGATGATGTCGTCGATGCCCTCAACTCCCAGATCCTCCAGGACCTCTCCGCCCAGATGGAAGGCGAACCCGCCAGCGTTCCGGGCAACCTGGCGCTCATCATGGTCGCGAAAAACTTCGAACGCATCGGCGACCACTGCAACAACATTGCCGAAGACGTGGTTTATCTCATGCGCGGAGAAATCGTCCGCCATGCCCATGATCGCCAGCAGTGACCCGCAAAACCGGTAGAAAACGGTACAAAACTTCCCCAAACCAGCCCCAAAACCGTACCTGATCGGCCCAAAACCGACCAGAATACCCCGTCATTTCTCCGTGAGCGGGATGTTTCCGATCAGGTCATCCATCTGCTTTTTGATCCATTCGTCCTTGGTCGCCGCCCGGTCCACCAGCTTTTGCTGGCACCCCGCCAATTCCTTCTGCAGGCTTTCGATTTCGATCGCGCGGATCTTCTGCCCGTTCTCGAACTGCTGATTGAGCTTGTCGTTAAGTTGCTTGATGAGCGATTCTTTTTGCGCCGGCGTAATGTCCGGCTTCTTGAGTTGATCCCGCAGCGCATAAAGCTGGAACGTGATCTCGTAGTCCTTTAACTTCATGTCGAACAAAGGCTTATTGCGCTTCTGCAGGTTCTCCAAGGACCGCACCGTCCCGATCGCGTGGGAGACCATCCAGTCGAACCGCGCCGGATCCGACTTCTGCAGCGAAATCGCCTGGTCGTACGCATACGGCTGATTGACCTTCAAAAACTCAACCACGCGCCGCGTGTTTTCTTCCTTCACCTGCTCGCGCGTTTTCCCCGGCTGGGTGGAAGCGGGCTCGGTGGAAGAAGAGGCGCGAATCGCGCCTGCAGGTCCTTGATCCGCATGAAGTTGCGCCACACCCAAGGGGAGTCCCACCAGGATTCCCGCCGCGAGAAGGAGGGCCTTTTTGCCGAAGATCCGATTCATAAGTCCTTGCTTCTTCCAAACCTGTGCATCACTGGTTGTCCATGTCCGGATCGTCGGCCGGGATCATGGCGAGCACGTTGAGAACGCTGGCCATTTCGTGGTTGTCGATATCGGGGACCGTCGTCGCGCTTTCGGTTTTGAGCCGGGCGACCGAGTCCTGGAGCTGGGAGATTTCCTGTTCGTCCTGGCTCGTCGTATCGCTATAGGCGGCAAGGGTTTCCGTTGCGCGGTCAATGCGCGCCATCCGTTCAATCTGCTTGCGCTGCCTGGCGGTCTGGTCAAGCGAGATGGCCGCTCCGACCACCAGGACGGCAGCGGCCGCAATGGAGCCGCCGCGAAGCAGATAAGAGGCAATCTTCCAGCGCCGCTGGGCCGCGCGGGCCCGTTCGTTGGCCAGCAGCTTGTTTCGGACGGCGGCCTTGAGTTGCGTGCTCACCGCAACTCGTTCTGCCGCCGAGAGTTCCACGTGCGGGATTGAACGCACCTTGGCGAACTGCGCCTTGAGCATGTCATATTCCCGGCGCGCCCGGGGGTGCATCGAGAGGTAGCGGTGCAGGCGAGCGCTGGCCTGGGCGCCAAGTTCGCCGGAGATTTCAAGCATGCAGCATTCAGTCAGATTCAGTTTCGTCATGACCCACCTCCATCAGGCCCCTTAACTTCCCAAGCGCCCGGTGCGCCCGGGCGAGGACGGTGCCTATGGGACAATTCAACGTACGCGCGATGTCCTTGAAGGGCATATCGGCAAAGTGGCGTAGCATCAGTATTTGCCGATCCCCCTCGGGGAGTTTTCGCAGCGCGACCTGCAGGGCATCGACCTCCTCCCGGTGATGCAGCGGGTCGTACGGGGCTGGAACGTTTCCAGCGAGTTCATCCGTCATCTCAATTCGTTCCCCGTCCGCCTCGATGACGGTCGATTGAGTCGGATGCCGGGAGAGGCTGCGGCCGTGGTCCCGGACGAGGTTGACCAGGATTCGGAAGAGCCACGCTTCGAACTTTCCCTGGTCGTCGTATTTGCCGAGGCGTTGCACAATTCGCAGGAAGGTTTCCTGCACTAAGTCCTGTGCCAGCTCAGCTTTACCGGTGGCTCGCAGGGCGTAACCGAAGAGGCGTTGCCAGTAGGCATCGACCAGTTGGTCCCAGGCGGCTTTGTCGCCGGCCTGGCATCGGGAAAGGAGTTCCGCGATGGCCCGTGCGTCCATACTACCCTCAGAGAAACGCCGGGGTTCCGGCGATATTGCGAGCCGGCGCCGGGGTTTCGGTTTCCTCACTCACTCATTCTTACCCTTCTGCAAGTATATCCGGCTACGTGGGTTATGTCGCACCGGCAAGCAGGGGCGAAGCGTCTGGTTCGAGAGATGGTGGAGCGTCAATGATTATCTTGCGAACTCAAGACGGGTCGTTATACTATCAGATTCCCCCGCGGGCCACTAGATGGCGGGGGCGTGAAAACGAGGAAAGAAAAGCCGTTTCCGGCGAATGGCGCCCCGGGAACAGAACTCCAGCAGGCAAAGGCAGTTATATCATGATCAAGGTCAAATCCCGCGGCAATGAAACGGTTGATCAGATGCTTCGTCGCTTCAAGAAGTTGTGCGAGAAGGAAGGGTTGATCAAGGACATGAAGCGGGTGAGCTACTACGAGAAGCCGAGCGAAAAGCGGCGTCGTCGGCTCCGCAAGGCGCAGTCGCGTGCGTTGAAGATTGCGACGGAAGCTTAAGCGTTTCCCTGAGCATCGGGTGCCTCTCGGTGCAGGTTGGGGGTGGTTTCGGGAGGGTCTTGGCGAGGGTTGGGAGGGGTTCCGGTGGGGGGGCAGCAGGGGGGTTTGGAGGGTTCTGGGAGGGTTTCGGTGCAGTTTTGTACCGAAAAAGTGCAGGGTGGGACGGGTTTTTGAGAAGTTATAAGGGGCTGCGACCGGGTGGTCGCAGCCCTTTTTTCGTTTTTGCAAATTCGCTGCGAATGGAATTCTGGTTCACCTGCCGGTGTGCATTTTTTATTTTTAGCATGGTGCTTGGGGAGGTATGACTTGGGGTAGCCGAAGGAGGTGGCGCGTGGCGGGTCGGTTGCAGGTAGTGCGATGGGCGCTGGCGATGGAGTGTGGGCTGCGCGTGGGGGAGGCGGCGACCGGCGCGGATGAGGCTTTTGAAGCGACGATGAATGCGCGAAGGGTGGCGCAGTGTTTGGATCTGGACAAAGGGGGCGTTCGGGGGGTGTGCGTGACGGGGAGTTCGCCTTTTGAAAGACCGCGCGCCGTGGCGTGCGACGACTGGGGCTGAAGGGGGAGGAGATTTTTCGGCGCATGCGGCCGATGTGGTATGGGATGTGGCTGGAGCGGCGACTGGAGGCGCGGGAGGCGGGAATGGTGTGTCGGGTGGGGGAGGAGTTGCAGCGGGACGCGGCGAAACAGGGGAAGCGGGATCGGCGGGTGTTGTTCGGGGTGGAGGAATTTGATGCGGGGATTGAAGGGGGCCGAGGAGGGGCGGGCGGAGATGCGGGTGAGCAGCGTGTCTGTGGGCGTAATGGTGAGAAACGATGTTTGACCCCGTTTCGGGGCGATCAGCTCTTTGATAGGAATGCCGCCAGGTCTTCGGCATTCAGAAAATGCTGCTCCTGCAGCACTTTCCCGTGCGCATCCAGGACGAGCACCGTCGGAATCACCTGAACGCCGTAACGTTGGGCCGGCCCGCGGCTCTGGGGACTGTCCACGTCCAGCGCCACCGGGATGTACTTCTCCCGGACCAGCGCTGCCACCTTGGGGTCCGGCCAGGAATCATGTTTCATTGCCTGGCAGGGCGGACACCAGGTAGCTGAAAAGTCTGCCAGGACCGGCTTTCCCGTGTTCGCCGATTCGGCCAGCGCCGCGTCCAGGTCGGTCCGCCAGGGAATCCCGTCCGATGGCGCCTTCACCCCGGCGGCCCGGTAGTACATTCCCTTCACCATCGGCCACTGCAGGTACACGAGCACCAGCAGAAGCCCCCCGAACCAGAGAAAGAACCGCATCCACTGACGGCCGCGCCCGCTGGGCGCCGGCGGTGTTTTTTCGTTTTCTTCCTGCGTCATCACTTGGTCTCCTTTCGATCAGCGGCCCCGTCCGCCACGGGATGTCCCCCTGCTCGCCATTCGATGATGCCCGCCCGCAATCGCCGCACGTCTGCCCCCGCGGTCCGCAAGATCGCCAGGGCCTCCTTCGCGCCGGCACAGTATGGTCCGCGGCAATACAGCAGCACTTTTCCCTTCAGCCGGGGCACCTCGCGCCGCAATGTGGCCAGCGGCATCGACCGGGCTCCCGGGATGTGCCCCGCCGAAAACTCGCCCGGTGGCCGCACGTCCAGGAGGATCAGCCGACGTCGGCGAATGCCCGCGAGCAACTCCCCCGGCGTCAGCTCGATCACCTCTTCGGCATCGAACGTGCGCACCGCCTCGCGCAATGCCGGCAGCCGGTCGTGGGCGAGTTCCTGGAGGGCAGTCAGGAACGGTTCGATTCGCTCACTCGCCAGCCGGTAGCGCGCGAAGCGTCCTTCCTTCTGCCGCTCAACGAGGCATGCCCCGCGCAGGACTTTCAGGTGGGCGCTGGTGTTGGCCAGCGATTCACCCAGTTCGTCCGCGAGTTCCTCCACCGTTTTGGCGCTCTGGGCCAGCAGGGTCAGCAGCCGCAACCGCTGGGGGCTGGTCATGCTGTGCGCAAGAAAGGCCACGTGTTCGTGCGGTGACGTCGATGGCGGCTTCGTCTGTTTAATGTTCAAATGATAGTTTGAATATTTGATGGAAGCAAATGGCGGGGTTGCTGTTTCCATGTCTGCGTGGGGGGGGCGATGTCGCAGCAATTTTGGAGGGTTGGTCTGCGGGGGGAAGCCATCATCTCCGTGGCTGGCATGCCAGGCGGGCGGTTGGTGAGAAACAATGCTTGACCGCTTTTGCGGGATGCCCGTTTTCCGTTACCCCGTGTTTCGTGCTGCACAGGGGAGTCCATCATCCCCGCGGCGTAGGACGCCAGGCGGACAGTCGGTGAGAAAAGATGTTTGACCCCGTTTGGCGGGTGGAATCGGGGGGGGTGTGTTTGGGGTGCGGGTAGAGAGGGGTGGGGGGGGAGGGTCAGGGGGTGGGGAACGCGTGGGTGGATTTTAGTTTTTTGAGGTGGTTGTCGCGGCTGGGGTCGGGGAGGTGGAGGAAGGCGTCGGCGGCGAGGGTGGTGTCGGCGGGGTTTTCGTCGGGGTGCAGGAGGGCGCGGAGGGAGAGGTAGGCCTGGTCGCAGATGCGCAAGGGGAGGGGTTGGGCTTCGGAGCCGGGCATGGGGGGTTGGGGGACTTCGGCGGGGTTGTCGAGGAGGGAGAAGAGGTGGGCGACGAGGCGTTTGCGGAGGGCGAGGAGGCCGTCCGTGGCGAAGGAGATGGCGAAGCGTTGTGCGGCGGGGGCGGGCTTTTTTTCAGAGAGTTCGAGGAGGGGGATGACGGAGAGGTCTTCGAGGTCGGGGATGAGGAGGAGGGGGAGTTCGGGGGGGACGTTGTTGGGGCGGGAGAGGAGGAGGTTGGCGATGGCGCGGGGGCCTTCTCTGGCGTCGGTGGTGATGGTGCGGATGAAGTTGTCGAGGGATTTAGGGTCGCGGGGGTTGAGGGTGGGGAGGGTGGCGTTGACGGAGGCGGTGTTCATGGGGGGGCTCCAGGTCGGGGGTCAGATGATTTTGGAGTGGAAGCCGGTGTAGGCGGGGGTTTGGCGGTTGGTTTTGGTGCGGGCGTATTCGCAGGCTTGTTCCCAGGTGGGGTTGGCCCTGGTGTTGGCGAGGAGGTGGTAGAGGAAGAGGTTGGTGACGGGGACGGGGGGCGTGGGGGTGTCGGTCCAGTAGGCGAGGCGGTCGTCGCCGTTTTTGGTCCAGCCGTACTGGCGGCGGACGATGGGGTAGTTGTGGACGAGGGTGCTGCAGGCGAAGCAGCAGAAGGCGCGGCAGGAGAGGTTGGAGCCGTCGAGGTCGTAGGGGCTGGTGGAGGTGACCTGCCAGCCGCAGTTGAGGACGAGGTGGACTTCGGTGCGGCCGCTGTCGCCACGGCAGTTGAGACCCCAGAAGGGTCCGGCGGGGAGGAGCGTGGGGAGTCGTGCGGCGGAGTCGTCGGTGAGGTGTGCGGTGAGTTCGTCGATGGTGTAGGGGCGGAGGAGGTGGTAGTTCTGGAGGAGGTGGGGGTGGAGGAGGGAGGAGTCGCGCGGGGGTTTGTCCTGATCGGTGGTGACGGGGTTGGGGTGGTAGTTGCATTCGAGGATGTCGCTGACGGGGAGGTGGATGTAGGGGTAACCGAAGCGGAGGAGTCCGTTGTCGGAGCCGTTGCCGTCGTTCCACCATTCGCCGGGGATGATTTCCTGGAAGGTGGATTCGGGGTGGAAGCAGGCGCCCTGGCCGTGGCGGGCGTGGCCGGAGTAGATGACCATGATGCCGGGGGTGGCGAGGGCCTGGTAGAAGACGGATTTTTCGTTGGTGATGTAGAGTAGGTAGACGATCTGCTGGGGGTCGCTGATGAAGAAGAAGAGGTTGTCGGCGAGGGGGGTGAGGGTGACGGCGCCGTTGGAGAGGGCGTTGACGGCGGTGGGGGGGTATTCGTCGATGGAGGTGGGGGTATTGAAGTAGGTGCCTTGGGCGAGAAGGATGAAGCGGGTTTCCATGGGTTCGGTGAGGGCGGTGGAGGTGTCGGCGTCGGCGTTTTGGCGCGAGACGGCGTTGGAGGGGGCGTAGGTGGCGAGGAGGTCGGCGAGGTTGATGGACATGCGGGATCGCCTTATTGGCCGTGGATTTCTTTGAGCTTGTTGAGGGTGGGTTCGTCGGGTTGTCCGGTGACGTTGAGTTTGTATTTTTGCTGGAAGAACTTGAGGGCGTTGGAGGTGGGGGTATCGAGGGTGCCGGAATCGTCGGGGATGTAGTAGCCGAGGTTTCGGAGGCGGTGCTGGAGGCCGGTGAGATCGTCATGGGGGTTGAGGTGTCCGAGGCGGAGGAGGTAGCGGAGGGTTTTGTCGGGGAGTTGGAGGTCGAGGGTGGCGGAGGCGGCGTTGGGGGGGATGTTTTGGGAGAGGAGGCCGTTGGAATCGGTGTGGCCGGTGAAGGTTTGGCCGTCGATGGTGAGGGTGTAGGGGCAGTTGCGGTGGGGGTGGTGAGCGGGGTCGAGGCAGCGGAGGCGGAGTTTGGCGGGGGTGTTTTTGCGTTTGAACTTGTGGCGGGCGTCGGTGGGGCGGTCGAATTCCTGGAGTTGTTTGTCGGGGAGGAAGAGGCGGTCGCCGGGGAGGAGGACGTTGGGGTTTTTGCGTTTTTGTTTGAGGGAGGCGTTGTCGGGGTGGTTCCAGACGGTTTGCCAGAGGAGGCCGGCGTCGTGGGCGATGCTGCTGAGGCATTCACCTTGTTGGACGACGTGCCAGGGCATGGAGCACCCACGGAAGGATGGAGAGATGTGGGTTATTATGGTGGGGGCGAGGGGTGGGTGTCACGGAAATTGTGGGGATGAGGGGGGCAGTGGTCAGGGTCTGGGCTCTGGGGAAAGGGGTCTGTGGGTGGGGGGCTGAGGTCTGGGGATGGGACTAGCCTTTTTTGATGGATCTGTACTGGGCGGGGGAGAGGTCGTGGACTTTTCGGAAGAGGCGGGAGAAGTAGAGGGGGTCGTCGTAGCCGAGTTCTGCGGCGATGGATTTGATGGGGAGGGGAGTGGTGTCGAGGAGGTGTGCGGCGCGTTGCATGCGGAGGCGGATGAAGTAGTCGAGGACGGGGTGGCCGGTGTGGCGTTTGAAGGTGGCGGCGAAGTGGGAGGGGGAGAGGTTGGCGAGGCGGGCGAGTTCGGGGATGTGGATGGGTGCGGCGAGGCGGTGGGTGACGTGTGAGATGGTGCGGTCGATGCGGGCGCGGGTGTCGGCGGATTCGGGGTGGTTTCGGCGGAGGGTGATGAGGCGGGAGAGGATTCGGCCGGTGGCGAGGGAGGCGAGGAGGAGTTGTTCGTGGCCGTAGGAGTGGAGGAGGGTTTGGTGGATTTCTTCGATGAGGGAGAAGAGTTCGGATTCGTCGCCGATGGGGAGGAGGGCGCCGGTTTCCTTGCTGGCGAGGAGTGGGAGGATGGAGGGGAGTTGTCGGCCGGCGATGTGGATCCAGTAAATGGTCCATGCCCGTGGTTCGGCAGCGCCGTAGGAATGGGGGACGTTTGGGGGGATGATGAGGGCGTGTCCGGGGGGGACCTCGTAGCGGCGGTTGTTGATGAGTGCCCAGCCGTGGCCGCGGGTGCAGATGATGAGGATGAGTTGGGGGGAGCCTTCGGGGCGTGAAACTTCGTGGAAAGTGGCTTCGGGGAAGTAGCCGACGTCGGAGGGGATGGTGCCGGAGGATTGGGGGGAGTGGAGCTGGCGGCGGACGATGGGGCGTGGGAGGACGATCATGCGTTGGCCGGGGAAGCCGTCGCGGATGCGGGGATGGGGGGAGGGAGGAGGCATGAGGATAGTGTAGCGTGGGGCGTGGGATCGTCCATGTGAATCGTTGAAGTGTTGATGTGGGTTGGAGGGCGGAGGGGGTAGAGTTGAAACGCAACACTCCAAACGCAAAACGCAGAACGTTGGGTTGCGGGTTGGGTGAGCGCCGGGAGGGTCTTTTTTCTCGCGCGGGCGATTTCTGCCGAAGGCTTAGCCGACGGGGGCGTCGGCTCCACTTCTTTGCGGGTGAGTGATGAGTGAAAAGTTTGAGTTGCCGGTGGCGCCGAAGGAGTTGACGGGGGTGGTGAAGGCTTGGTCGGAAGCTGTCGTGATTCCGACATATTTGCCGATGGCGGCGGACAAGAATCCGATGTATTTGGAGAAGCGGGTTTACCAGGGGAGCAGCGGGTGTGTGTATCCGTTGCCGATTGTGGATCGGATTTCGGATGAGAAGGTGATGAAGCGGTGGGAGGCGGTGCACATTGAGAATGAGTTTGTGCGGCTGATGATTTTGCCGGAGATCGGGGGGCGGATTCATGTGGGGATGGACAAGACGAACGGGTATGACTTTTTTTATCGGCAGAATGTGATCAAGCCGGCGCTGGTGGGGCTGGCGGGGCCGTGGATTTCGGGGGGCGTGGAGTTTAATTGGCCGCAGCATCATCGGCCGAGCACGTTTATGCCGGTGGAGGTGGAGATTGAGGAAGGGGCGGATGGGTCGGTGACGGTGTGGTGTTCGGAACATGAGCCGATGAATCGGATGAAGGGGATGCACGGGGTGTGTTTGCGGCCGGGGAGTTCGGTGGTGGAGTTGAAGGTGCGGTTGTACAACCGGACAAATTTAGTGCAGACGTTTTTGTGGTGGGCGAATGTGGCGGCGCGGGTGCATGAGTGGTACCAGTCGTTTTTTCCGGGGGATGTGCATTATGTGGCGGATCATGCGAAGCGGGCGATGAGTGCGTATCCGCTTTGCGCGGGGAAATATTATGGGGTGGATTATGGGCGGCGGGGGCGGGAGGGGGTGGCGGCGGAGGAGATGCCTACCCAGTTCGTGCCGCCGAGTGGGGCGTATGGGGCGGATGATTTGTCTTGGTACGCGAACATTCCGGTGCCGACGAGTTACATGGCGATGGGGAGCCGGGCGGATTTTTTTGGGGGGTATGACCATCGGGCGCGGGCGGGGGTGGTGCATGTGGCGAATCATCACATTTCGCCGGGGAAGAAGCAGTGGACGTGGGGGAACCAGGAGTTTGGGTATGCGTGGGATCGGAATTTGACGGAGAGCGACGGGCCGTACATTGAGTTGATGGCGGGGGTGTATACGGACAATCAGCCGGACTTTTCGTTTTTGCATCCGGGGGAGACGCGGACGTGGAGCCAGTATTGGTATCCGATTCGGGAGATTGGGCCGGCGGTGGAGGCGAATGTGGAGGGGGCGGTTTCGGTGATTTTGCGTGGCGGGAAGTTGCGCGGGGGGGTGGCGGTGACGAA
The DNA here is from genome assembly GCA_051955985.1 of Phycisphaerae bacterium. GTDB lineage: Bacteria > Planctomycetota > Phycisphaerae > WQYP01 > WQYP01 > DATKPA01. The sequence goes on from JBQCGD010000081.1 coordinate 24,046, forward strand.
AGTGCGCGCGGGGATGGAGGTGCGCGTGGAGGTGAAGGGGGCGCGGGTGGAGACTGTGACGGGGGATGCCGGGCCGGCGGCGGCGATTGTGCGGGAGAGGGCGGTGGGGGAGGGCGTGAAGATTTCAGAGGTGCGGGTGGTGGTGGTGCATGCGGGGCGGGAGATTTTGAAGTGGAAGGGGCGGGAGGAAGGGCGGAAGGAAGTGCCGGAGGCGGCGAAGGAGCCGGCGTTGCCGGAGGCCGTGGGGACGAACGAGGAGTTGTGGTTGATTGGGCTGCATTTGATGCAGTACCGGCATGCGACGCGGCGACCGGAGGATTATTGGCGGGAGGCAGTGCGGCGGGATGCGGGGGATACGCGGTGTTTGAATGGGATGGGGGTTTGGCATTTGCGGCGCGGGGAGTTTGCGGAGGCGGCGGTTTTTTTGCGGCGGGCGATTGCGGCGTTGACGGCGTTCAATCCGAATCCTTATGACGGGGAGGCGTTTTACTATTTGGGGGTGGCGTTGCGGTATCTGGGGGATGAGGAGGGGGCGTATGGGGCGTTTTATAAAGCGACTTGGAATTGGGCGTGGCAGTCTGCGGCGTTCTTTGCGCTGGCGGAAATGGATTGTGCGCGGGGGAACTTGGAGGCGGCGCTGGAGCATGTGGAGCGGGTGTTGCGGGGAAATGCGGAGCATCTGCAGGGGCGGTTGTTGAAAGGGATGGCGCTGCGGGCGTTGGGGCGGGAAGAGGATGGGCGGGGGGTAGGGGAGGAGACGCTGCGGGTGGATCGGTTGGATGTCGGCGGGCGGTATCTGGTGCGCGGCGAAGTGCCGGGGGATGGGCAGATGAGTTTGGATCTGGCGTTGGATCTGGGGCGGGCGGGATTTTTGCGGGAGGCGATTGGGGTGTTGGAGGGGTGGGTTCGGCGAAGGAAAGAGGGGCGTTCTGACGAGCGTGGGACGCGGCCAATGGTGCATTACGCACTGGCTTGGCTGCACGATCGGATGGGGGATCGGGAGGCGGCGCGGGTGGAGAGGCGGCGGGCGAGAGAAGTGCCGACGGATTATTGTTTTCCGTCGCGGCTGGAGGAGATCGTGATTCTGCAGGCGGCGATCAAGGCGGGGGCGGAGGATGCGCGGGCGCGGTTTTACCTGGGGAATTTGTTTTATGACCGGCGGCGGCATGAGGAGGGGATTTTGTTGTGGGAGGAGGCGGTGGAGCGGGAGCCGGGGTTGGCGACGGCGTGGCGGAACCTGGGGATAGGGTATTTCAATGTGAAGGGGGATGTCGCGAAGGCGCTGCGGGCGTATGACGTGGCGTTTGAGAAGAATCCGGGGGATGCGCGGGTGTTGTATGAGCGGGACCAGTTGTGGAAGCGGGTGGGGAAGCGGCCGGGGGCGCGGTTGCGGGAATTGGAGAAGTGGCGGGAATTGGTGGCGGCGCGGGATGATTTGTCGATTGAGCTGGCGACGCTTTACAACCAGACGGGGCAGCCGTTGCTGGCGTTGGGGTTGTTGAAGGGGCGGGTGTTTCAGCCGTGGGAGGGCGGGGAGGGGCTGGCACTGGGGCAGTGGGTGCGGACGCATTTGCTCCTGGGGCAGTGGGCGCTGGAGAAAGGAGATGCGGGGACGGCGCGGGAGATGTTTGAGGCGGCGCTGGAGTCGCCGGAGAACCTGGGGGAGGCGAAACATCTGCTAGCGAACCAGAGCGATGTGCATTATTTCCTGGGACGGGCGCTGGAGTTGGGCGCGGATGAGGCGGGGGCGCGGCGGCAGTATTTGAAGGCGGCGGAGGCGCGGGGGGATTTTCAGCAGATGGCGGTGCAGGCGTTTTCGGAGATGACGTATTATTCGGCGTTGGCGCTGCGGGCTTTGGGGCGGGAGGGGGAGGCGGAGGCGCTGTTGCGGGCGCTGTTGAGGTATGCGGAGGGGTTGGAGCGGGAGCGGGCGGTGATCGATTATTTTGCGACCTCGTTGCCGACGTTGCTGCTGTTTGACGATGATTTGCAGAAGCGGCAGGCGGCGCGGGGGCGGTTCCTGGCGGCGCAGGCGCGGCTGGGGCTGGGGGAGCGTGAGGAGGCGATGGAGATCCTGGAGTCGCTGGTGGGAGAGGATCCGAATCATGCGTTGGCGGCGGATTTGTTGGCGAACAGCGCGGCGGTTAAAACCGCCGGCTGACCCGCGCGAATGGGCGTTGAGGAGAAATGGGTATGCAGGGTGCAATCACGACGAATGCGGGCAGCGAATCGGGCGTTCGCTACAACGCGGGTTATGTGTGGATGATTGCGACGGTGGCGGCGCTGGGGGGATTGTTGTTTGGCTATGACTGGGTGGTGATCGGCGGGGCGAAGCCGTTTTTCGAGAAGTATTTTCAACTGAACTCGGAGGAGCTGGTGGGGTGGGCGAACAGTTGCGCATTGATCGGGTGCCTGCTGGGATCGCTGGCGTCGGGGGTGTTGAGCGATCGGTTTGGGCGGAAGAAGCTGCTGATATTGTCGGCGATTTTGTTTGCGGTGTCGTCGGTGTTGACGGGATGGGCGTATTCGTTTGCGGCGTTTATTGCGTGGCGGATTCTGGGGGGCGTGGCGATCGGGATGGCGTCGAACGTGGCGCCGATGTACATCTCGGAGATCAGCCCGGCGCCGTGGCGCGGGCGGCTGGTGGCGTTGAACCAGTTGACGCTGGTGGTGGGGATCCTGGCGGCGGATGCGGTGAACTGGATGATTGCCCAGCCGGTGCCGGCGGAGGCGACGGCGGAAATGATTCGGCAATCGTGGAACGGACAGTTTGGGTGGCGGTGGATGTTCACGGCGGTGGCGGTGCCATCGCTGGTGTTCTTCTTTGCATCGCTGGGGGTGCCGGAGAGTCCGCGGTGGCTGCTGGGGAAGGGGAAAGGGGAGCGGGCGAAGAAGGTGCTGGCGCGGATTGGGGGGGAGGCGTATGCGGAGGAGGCGTGCGTGGCGATTGAGGGGACGCTGGAGGCGGATCGTGCGCCGCGGGCGGGGATGGCGGAATTGTTTCGTCCGGGGGTGGCGAAGATTTTGGCGATCGGCGTGTTCCTGGCGGTGCTGCAGCAGTGGTCGGGGATCAATGTGATTTTCAATTACGCGCAGGAGATTTACCAGGGGGCGGGGTATGGCGTTTCGGATGTGCTGTTCAATATTGTGATTACGGGGACGGTGAATCTTGTGTTTACGCTGATCGGGCTGGGGACGGTGGACAAGCTGGGGCGGCGGGCGCTGATGTTGATCGGGTGCGCGGGGGTGGGATTGTCGCACGTTCTGATCGCTGGGGCGTACCTGGCGGGGTTGAAGGGGTTGCCGATCTTGATTCTGACGTTGTGTGCGATCGGGTGTTATGCGATGTCGCTGGCGCCGATCACGTGGGTGCTGATCTCGGAGATTTTTCCGAACCGGATTCGCGGGGCGGCGATTTCGGTGGCGGTGTCGGCGTTGTGGATTGCGTGCTTTGTGCTGACGTTTACGTTTCCGATGCTGAACAAGGGGTTGGGGGCGCCGGGGACGTTCTTTTTGTATGGGGGGATTTGTCTGGTGGGGTTTGTGGTGGTAATGATGAAGGTGCCGGAGACGAAGGGGAAGTCGTTGGAGGTGATTGAGAGGGAGTTGGCGGGGGGAGTGGGTTAAGTGGTTAAGTAGGGGGTGAGGGGTGCAATGTGTTTGTGAGGATCCACGAGGCGCGGGTAAAACAGCGAGGATGTGTTTTAGCCGTGGCACCCGAATTGGTTTGGCGAGGGTTTTATGCGAATTCGAATTGGCGTTCTGGCGGCGGTGGTTGGGGCGATTACGAGCGGGGTTTTTGCGGAGACCTATACGCTGACGATTCCGGCGCCGGGGAAGCCGACGCCTTCTTCGGCGTTTCATTTGGGGACGGCGGCGGGGAAGGGCGGGTTGCCGGCGGTGACGGTGGATGGGGCGTCGATTTTGTTTGGCGGGGAGCGGGTGGTGCCGGTGATGGGGGAGATTCATTATTCGCGGACGGATCCGGCGGATTGGCGGGAGGAGCTTTTGAAGATGAAGGCGGGCGGGGTGACGGTGGTATCGACGTATGTGTTCTGGAACCATCATGAGGAGGTGGAGGGGAAGTGGGATTGGACGGAGTCGCGGGATTTGCGGAAGTTTCTGGAGACGTGCAAGGAGGTGGGGATGCCGGGGGTGGTGCGGATGGGGCCGTGGTGTCATGGGGAGGTGCGGAATGGCGGGGTGCCGGATTGGGTGATTGAGAAGAAGGTAAAGCTGCGGTCGGAGGTTCCGGCGTTTCTCAAGTTGGTGGGGGAGTTATATCGGGAGACTGCGGGGCAGATGAAGGGGTTGTTGTGGAAGGATGGTGGGCCGGTGGTGGGGGTGCAGGTGGACAATGAGTATCGGGGTAGGGCGTCGTATCTGCTGGCGTTGAAGAGGATCGCGCGGGAGGATGGGGTGGATGTGCCGTTGTATACCCGGACGGGGTGGCCGAAGTTGGCGACGGCGATGCCGTTCGGGGAGATTTTGCCGTTGTATGGGGCGTATGCGGAGGGGTTTTGGGATCGGGAGTTGACGGAAATGCCAGGGAATTACTGGCAGGCGTTTACGTTTGGGGCGGAGCGGACGGACACGGCGGTGGGGACGGATGAATTGGGGAAGCGGGCGGGCGGGGATGAGGCGCAGGCGGAGGAGTATCCGTATTTGACGTGCGAATTGGGCGGGGGGATGGAGACTTCGTATCACCGGCGGATTCATATTGATCCGAAGGATGCGTGGGCGCTGGAGATTGCGAAGGTGGGGTCGGGGTCGAACATGCCGGGGTTTTATATGTACCACGGGGGGACGAATCCGGATGCAAAGACGCCGGGGATTTATTTGAATGAGCAGCAGGGGACGAAGACGACGAATTACAATGATATGCCGGACAAGAGTTATGATTTTCTGGCGCCGATCGGGCAGTATGGGCAGATTCGGGAGCCGTACCATTTATTGCGGCGGACGGGGATGTTTTTGCGGGATTGGGGGAAGGAACTGGGGGGAATGCCGGCGAGTTTTCCGGGGGTGAAGGTGACGAAGACGGATTCGAAAGATTTGCGATGGGCGGTGCGGTCGGATGGGAAGAGCGGGTTTGTGTTTGTAAACAATTATCAGCGGGGGTTGGAGATGCCGGCGAAGGAGGGGGTGGGGTTTGATATCCAGTTGCCGGCGGGGGAGGTGAAGATTCCGGCGATGAAGGTGGCGGCGGATGCGGCATTTTTTGTGCCGTTCAATATGGCGGTGGAGGGGAACGTGTTGAAGTATGCGTTGGCGCAGCCGGTGTGCAAGGTGGAGGACGGGAACAAGACGGTGATGGTGTTTGCGGAGATTCCGGGGGTGAAGCCGGAGTTTGGGTTTGAGAATGAGGGGAGTGTGGAGAAGAAGGAGGGCGCGGCGGGGATTGCGAAGACGATGTATCGGGTGAAGGGGAAGGGGCACGAGACGGAGATTTTTGTGGTGGATGGGGAGACGTCGTTGCGGACGTGGCGTGCGGAGGTTGGGGGGAAGGAGCGGATTTTGTTTACGCCGCCGGGGGAAACGTTGTTTACGGATGGGAAGACGGTGACGTTGCAGACGACAGATCCGTCTCTGTCGCAGTTTGGATTGGTGAGCATTCCGCCAGTGCGGGGCGTTGTTCCGAAGGCCGAGCGGGTGGCATTGCCAGAGGTGGATGTGAAGCCCGAGCAGGAAGCGGGGAAGTTGCGGGAGATCCAGATGGGGCGTAACAAGGCGGCGACGGAGCCGACGGATGCGGATTTTGCGGGGGAGGAGCCGGCTGTGTGGAAGATTGCGTTTGCGGACAAGATGGGGGAGGGGCGGAAGTTGTTGCTGCGCGTGCATTACGTGGGGGATGTGGCGCGGTTGTATCTGGGGGACAAGCTGCTGACGGACAATTTTTATAATGGGACGGCGTTTGATCTGGATTTGACGCATTTGGGGAGTGAGGTGTGGGAGAAGGGGTTGACGTTGAAGATTCTGCCGCTGCAGAAGGGGGCGCCGGTTTACATTCAGAAGGGGGATTTGCCGGATTTTGGGGGGAAGGAGTCGGTGGTGGGGGTGAAGAGTGTGGAGGTGGTAGAGACGCGGGAGGTGACGGTGGGGGGGTGAGGGGTGTGGATCGCCTGCGGCGGGCGGATTGTTCGGGTTTCGGGGTTCGGGGCTCGGGTTTCGGGTGTTTGGTGAAGATTTTGGCGCAAGGGGGGGTCTTGTGCGGTGGGAGAAGTGAACTTGGCCGACGAGGGCGTCGGCCCCACTTGTGGGTACAATCTTCTGCATGAATCGGAATCCGTTACAGAATGAGACGGGGATCGGGGGAGCGGGCGGGGGGGAGCCGGCGCTGTCGGAGGTGCGGGGGACGGTGGCGGTGCCGGAGGAGAAGGCGGGGTTCTGGCGGAACTGGCGGGCGTTTTCGGGGCCGGCGCTTCTGGTGTCGGTGGGGTATATGGATCCGGGGAACTGGTCGACGGATTTGTCGGCGGGGGCGGAGTTTCGGTATCACCTGCTGTGGATTGTGGCGTTGTCGTCGTTCATGGCGATTATTCTGCAGATCTGTGCGGCGCGGCTGGGGGTGGTGACGGGGAAGGATCTGGCGCGGGCGTCGGTGGATCACATGCCGGGGTGGATGCGGTGGCCGAACTGGCTGGCGGCGGAGCTGGCGATTGCGGCGTGCGACCTGGCGGAGGTGCTGGGGTCGGCGGTGGCGATTCATCTTTTGTTTCCGAAGATTTCGATTCTGTTCGGCGTGTGCATTACGGCGTTTGATGTGCTGCTGTTGATGGCACTGCAGGGGGTGGGTTTTCGGAAGATCGAGTCGTTGATCTTTGTGCTGGTGTCGACGATTGCGGGGTGCTATTTCATCGAGTTGTTTGCGTTCGGGCATATTTTTCGGGAGGCGGGGACGATCGCGGAGGGGCTTTTGCCGAAGCCGTTTGCGAATCGGGAGGCGCTGCTCCTGGCGATCGGGATTATTGGGGCGACGGTGATGCCGCACAATTTGTACCTGCACAGCGCGATCGTGCAGACGCGGCGGTTTCAGAAGGATGAGTCGTCGATTCGGCGTGCCATCAAGTTCAATTCGATTGATTCGGTGGTGGCGTTGTCGCTGGCGTTCCTGGTGAATGCGGCGATTTTGATCCTGGCGGCGATGACGTTTTATGGGAAGCACGATTTGACGTTTCCGGGGCCGGGCGGCAAGCCGGTGCCGATTGGGGATGATTGGATCCAGGGGGCGTACCATACGTTGGCGCCGCTGCTGGGGACGGGGGCGGCGAGCGTGCTGTTCGCGGTAGCGCTTCTGGCGAGCGGGCAGAGTTCGACGGTGACGGGGACGCTGGCGGGGCAGGTGGTGATGGAAGGGTTCATGGCGTGGCGGGTGCGGCCGGCGCTGCGGCGGGTGATTACGCGGGGGCTGGCGATTTTGCCGGCGGTGGGGGTGATTGCGTGGTATGGGGACGGGAAGGTGACGGACCTGCTGAATTTGTCGCAGATCGTGCTGGGGGTGCAGTTGCCGCTGGCGATGATCCCGTTGATTTATTTCACGGGGAGGAGGAGCGTGATGGGGCGGTTTGTGAATCCGGTGTGGCTGCAGATTTCGGCGTGGGTGTGCGCGGTTTTGATTACGGGGTTGGATGTGTATGGGCTGGTGCAGGCGATTTTCTTTGGGGCGTAGGCTTGGCGGAAGGCGCGGTGCCCGCGTCGCCTGCGGGCGACGGGCGTCGAATTGAGCGGGAACTGGAGGTGCGGCGATGTACGAGAAGATTCTGGTGACGTTGGATGCGACGCCGACGGATCGGGCGATTATTGAGCATATCAAGCAACTGGCGAAGTTGTGCGGGAGCCGGGTGGTGCTGCTGCATGTGGCGGACGGGTGGGCGGCGCGGAAGTTCGGGGCGGAGGCGGTGAGTGCGGAGGTGCGGGAGGACAATGCGTATTTGAAGAAGGTGCGCGAGGAGTTTGAAGGGGCGGGGATTGCGGTGGAGGCGGAGCTGGCGTACGGGGAGCCGCGGAAGGAGATTGTGAAGTGGGTGGAGGAGAAGGGGTGCAGCTTGATTGCGATGTCGACGCATGGGCACAAATTCCTGGGGGATTTGTTTTTGGGGACGACGGCGTCGCATGTACAACATCGGGTGGCGGTGCCGGTGCTTTTGCTGAGGTGCAAGGCATGAAGCTGAAGATGTGGCAGGTGGATGCGTTTGCGGGGAAGGTGTTTGCGGGGAATCCGGCGGCGGTGGTGGTGTTGGAGGGCGGGTGGTTGGAGGAGGGGGTGATGCAGGGGATTGCGGGGGAGAACAATTTGTCGGAGACGGCGTTTGTGGCGGGGAGCGGGGGGAAGTGGGAGATTCGGTGGTTCACGCCGACGACGGAGGTGGATTTGTGCGGGCATGCGACGCTGGGGGCGGCGCATGTGATTGGGACGGAAATTGAGCGCGGGGTGGAGCGGATGGAGTTTGGGACGAAAGCGGCCGGGGTGTTGGGGGTGGAGCGGAAGGGGGAGCGGTGGGTTCTGGATTTTCCGGCGCGGAAGGGGGTGCGCGAGGTGGATGCGGGGGTGATGGAGAACGTGTCGGG
>JBQCGD010000082.1:0-5741 GCA_051955985.1 Phycisphaerae bacterium
CGGGGTCGGTGGTGAGGAAGTCGTTGGTTTCGGCGGTGATGTTGCGGGCTGCGTTTGGCATGATTCCCCTCCCGAGTATGTGTGGACTGGCTCCGGGTTTCCGGCCGGGCCATGGATAAATGTATGGTATTTGTTAGGTATTAGTCAAGAAGAAAACTTGGATCTCATTTTGGGTGGAGAGTGGGTGGGATTTGGAACTGGATGGGCATTGCCATGCCCCCCCGGCCCCTGCCCAAGGCAATGGCACCCGGCACGGCGGTTATGTGAGGGCGGGGCGGAGGTATTGGGTGATGTCGCGTTTCATCATGAGGGACTGGCCGCGGAGTTCGAGGGTCTGGCGTTTGTCGTCGTCGCGGAGGAGGGAGAGGCAGGCGTCGAGGATTTTGTCGGGGTCGGCGGGGAGGATGGCGTCTTTTATGTCGGGGTCGATCTGGGATTCGGGGTAGAGGTCGGAGACGACGGCCTTGGCGTTGGCGAGGAGGTAGGAGACGCGGACGATCTCGAAGATTTTGGAGCGTTCGTAGAGGTTGAGGTTGAGGACGATTTTGCTGCGGGCGATGAGTTCGTCGCGCGGTTTGCCGTAGAGGCCGGAGACGTACATGGTTTTGAGGCCGGCTTGGACGAGGGTGTGGAGGGTGTTGAAGCGGGCGGGGCTGGAGAGGCCGTAGAAGAGGATGTCGATGTCCTGGAGCTTGGGCTTGGGGATGCGGCGGAGGACGGGGGCGTAGCCGATGGGGACGACGACGGGCGGTTGCGGGGGGTTGAGGAGTTTCCAGAAGTCGAGGTTGAGGGGGGAGTAGTCCCAGATGCGGAAGCGTTGAGCGGCGGCGCGGACAGAGGGGAGGAATTCGTCGGGGCTGCGGGCGCGGAGTTGTTCGAGGTTGTAAAGGATGGTGTCGGGGGGGAGGGAGTTGATGATGTCGGGGGAGAGGAGCTGGTAGCCCAAGAGGATGTGGGTCTTGCCGGGGGCGAAGGAGTTGCGGTCGATGGAGACCTGGTGGCCGAGGCGCGAGAGGCCCCAGGCGAGGGTTTCGATGACTTCGGAGTAGCCGAGGAGGCCGTGGGCGGCGGCGTGGGGGGGGAGGATTTGGAGGAGGTGGAACTGCATGAGGGGGATTATATGGGGCGCGAGGGGGAGCGGGGAGGATGAAGAGGATGATGAAGAGGGGGACGGGCGGGGATTAGGATTATGATTAGGATTAAGATTAGGACGGTCAGGCGCGATTAGTCGCTGGGGGCGAAGCCGTTTTTGTTGATGGGGGAGGCTTGGGAGAGGTCGAGTTTGCCGGCGTCGAGGGGGGCGGGCGGGTGGAGGCGGGCGCAGGAGACGCACATGGTGGTGTCGGGGAGGACTTCGAGGCGGGCGGGGTGGATGGGTTGGTGGCAGACGGAGCAGCGTCTGGGGAGGGTGGGGTCGTGTGGGGTGTTGGTGTTGGCGACCATGATTGTGGCTCCGGTGGAGTGTTTACACGTGCGTTTACGATAGGAGTTGTGCAAAGGGTGGGCCGGACCCCTCGCTCCGCATCGGCTCGCGACAGCCGCCTAAAGGCGGAACTCCGTACACGGCGGAACTCCATACAAAAAGCCCCGGATTTCCATCCGGGGCTCCATGGTTCGACTTTGCGTGGTTCCACTTTTTTTTAGAAATCGGTTTTGAAGGTTTCGATGTAGTGGTTCCACTGGGTGTCGGAGTGGAAGTCGGGGCCGTTGGACCAGCAGGCGCCGGTGTAGTAGACGAAGGGTTTGCCGGGGGTGGCGGTGATGATGGCGAGGTTGTCGTCGGGGGTCTGGTCGAAGTGTTGGAAGTCGGCGGGGTTGGCGATGAGGGCGACGCCGTTGTAGCCGTTGTCGTTTTTGTCTTCGGGGATGTGGTCGGCCTTGTCCCAGAAGGTCATGCGGGTGCCCTGTTTCCAGAGCATGCCGTCCTTGACGTTGTGGGTAGCGAGGCCGATGGCGACGGTGAGGGGGCCGGGCTCATTGGAGTAGAGGGTGGTTTCGATGCGGTTGAGGTTGGAGCCCATGGGGAGGGAGATCTTAGTGACCTGCCAGACTTTTCGGCCGGGGTCGCCGGGGTTTTCGACTTTCTGGGCGGGGGTAGTGACGCGCCAGGGGGCGTAGGTGACCTGGAAGACGGCTTCCTTGGGTCCGCGGTTGATGATGGAGAAGGATTGCCAGTCGTGGGAGACGTAGTACTTGTGGTCGTCGGGGTTGTAGACGGCGATTCCGCCGCAGCCGCGGCCGGCGCCGACCTTGTAGCAATCCATGCCGGTGCCGTGATCGATGTGGTAGGAGTGTTCGCCCTGCTGGTACCAGGTGTTGATGACGGGGTTTCGGCCTTTTTTGGACCAGACGTCGATGCCGGAGGAGAAGGGGGGAGCGGCGGTTTCGAGTTCGGGGCCGAAGATTCGGAAGGCGGTGCGGTCGTTTTCCCAGGCGATGTCGTCGTCGCGTTCGGGGGCGTAACGGACGTCGGCCTGGGGAGGGTCGTTGATGGTGGGGTGGGTGTCGGGGACTTCGGAGTAGGGAGGGACGTAGGGGGAGGTGAGCTTGTGGTATTCGGTGCAGCCGGTGAGGAGCAAGAAGCAAGAACCAAGAATCAAGAAGGGGGAATGACGAAGGACGGATGACGAATGACGAAACAAATTTGACATTTGAGGGCTCCTGCAGGTTGGCGTCGTGCCCACGTCGCCTGCGGGCGACGGGCGTCGGTTGTTAATTCAGCGGTTATTTGAATCCGGCGGGGGAGGCGGCGCTGTTGAGTTTGATGATTTCGCAGCCGGCAAGGAGGAAGGCGCCGTTGCCGTAGTATTGGGTGTCTTCGGCGGTGATGGGTTTGGAGCCGTCGGGTTTATAGCCGACGGGTTGGACGAAGCCGAGCTGGCCGTCGGGGCGGAGTCGGGAGGTGAGTGCGTTCCAGCCTTTGAGTGTAGCGGGGAGGAATTTGTTTTTGTCGAGGAGGTGGTTGTTGATTCCCCAGGCGAAGGCGTAGGTGAAGAAGGCGGAGCCGGAGGTTTCGACCCTGGGGCCATCGTCGGGGTCGAGGAGGGAGGAGGGCCAGAGGCCGGCGGCGTCGCCGTTTTGTTCCTGGAGGGAGAGGAGTTTGTCGGCCATGTCTTTGAAGAGTTGTTCGTAGCGTGGGCGGGAGGGGTAGTTGTCGGGCATGAAGCGGAGGATGTTGGTGAGGCCGCCCATGACCCAGCCGTCGCCGCGGGACCAGAAGACTTTTTTGCCGTTCTTGGATTCCTGGTGGAGGAAGCGGTTGTCGCGGAAGAAGAGGTGTTCGTTTTTGTCGTAGAGGAGGTCGTAGGTTTGCCAGTAGGCTTTGTCCATGGCGTCGATGAACTTGGGGTCGCCGGTGACGTGGGAGAGGCCGGCGAGGACGGGGGGATTCATGAAGAGGGAGTCGCACCACCACCAGGGGATGATTTCCATTTTTTCGGTTTCGGGCTTGTTGTGGAACTTGGGGTCCTGGGTGACGGGGTTGTAGTTGGCGAGCTGGTGGAGTAGGGCGGTTTCTTCGGCGATGAGGGGATCGAGGAGTTTGGGGTCGTGCTTGGCGAGGGCGATGTCGATGTAGAGCTGGCCGAGGGCCTGGTCGTCGGCGAAGAAGCGGCGGCCGGTGCGGTCGTGGATTTTCCAGTTGTTTTTTTCGGCGATGTCGAGGCAGGCCTGGGTGTACTTGGGATCGGGGGAGGTGTGGGAGAGGCGTGCGAGGCCGACGTAGAAGGTGGCGGCGGTCCAGTCAGGGGGGGCGATGTTTTTCTGGTGCATGAGGTCGAGCTGGGCGTCGGCGCATTTTTCGAGGAGGGGGAGGATGGCGGAGGACCTGGGGAGGGGCGGGGCGGGATTAGCGGCGTTGGCGGTGCAGGCGGCGAGGAGGAGGGAGGTGGCGAGGGCGGCACGGCGGACGAGCATGAGGACTCCTTGATGATGGGAGAGCCGAGGGTCACGGTTCCGGGGGTTGGGAGCAGATATGAACATGAGCGGAATCAGGGGTCAAGGGGCGTGGGGCCGGTGGTGGTGGGGACGTCGTCGAGTTCCATGCGTTCAAGGCGTGGGAGGATGAGGTGGATGAAGAGGACGGCGATGACGTAGGCGGTGGAGGCGATGATGAAGGGGATGACGAAGGTGCCGGTCTTGTCGACGATGATGCCGACGGCGGTCTGGAAGATCATGGAGCCGATACCCCCGGCCATGGCGCCGATGCCGGTGACGGCGGAGACGCCCTGTTTGGGGACGGTGTCGGAGACGAGGGTGAAGATGTTGGCGGAGAAGGCCTGGTGAGCGGAGGCGGCGAGGGCGATGAGGAGAATGGCGGCCCACATGTTGGGGACGAGGGCAACGGCGAAGGCGGGGACGACACAGAGGGCGAAGACGAGCATCGTGATTTTGCGGGCGGCGTTGACGGTCCAGCCTTTCTTGATGAGGGCGGAGGACATCCAGCCGCCGCCGATGCTGCCGAAGGTGGTGCTGGTGTAGATGACGATCATGGGGAGGGTGAGGTCGGTGATTTTGACGTGGAAGGTGTCTTTGAGGAAACCGGGGACCCAGAAGAGGTAGAACCACCAGATGCCGTCGGTGAGGAATTTGCCGATGGAGAATGCGATGGTCTGTCGGCGGAAGAAGAAGCGGGACCAGGGGAGTTTGACGGTGGGCTGGCGTTCGTCCTTGTCGGATTCGATGTAGGCGAGTTCTTCGGGGGTGAGGGATTTGTGGTTTTGGGGAGACTGGTAGTAGATGGCCCAGAGGATGAGCCAGATGACGGCGAGGATGCCGGTGATGTAGAAGGAAACGGACCAGCCGAGGGAGACGGCGATGGCGGGGACGATGAAGGGGGCGATCATGGCGCCGACGTTGGAGCCGCAGTTGAAGATGCCGGTGGAGAGGGCGCGTTCTTTTTTGGGGAACCATTCGGCGGTGGCGGCGATGGCGGCGGGGAAGTTGGCGGCTTCAAAAAGGCCGAGGAAGATGCGGCAGATGCAGAAAGCGACGACGGTGGTGAGAACGGTTTGGCCGAAGATGTTCATTGTCGAATGGGGGTTGATGAGGGCGACGAGGCCGTGGGCGCGGGAGGCGATGGTCCAGGCGATGACGGCCCAGAAGAAGCCCCACTTGATGCCGATCTTGCGAATGAATCCGCCGGCGAGGAGCAGGCCGAGGGCATAGGCGCCGCTGAAGATGGTGTTGATGTAGCCGTAGTCGGTGTTGGTCCAGCCGAGGCCGGGGAGGACGTGTTTAACGATCTTGGTGTCGCCGTGGTCATCGACGACGGCAGCGCCATCGGGGAGTTTGGCCCACCATTCCTGTCCTTCGGGGATGGAAACGGCAGGTGCGGTGGTGGGGGCGATGGCACCGGCGGGGAGGGTTGCGGGAGTCGGGACGACGGCACCGGGCTGGGGGTCGACGAGTTGAACACCGCTGGGGGAATTGCTCAGGATGGGGAAGAGGACGGAGAGGATGGCGCGATCGACGTAGTTGGTGGTGGTGGCAAAGAAGAGGAGGAAGCAGACGATCCAGCGGATCTTGCCGGCGGGGGGCGGGGCGTTGGCGGCGGGTTTTTCGTTGGCAAGATCGGAGTTGGAAGTGGGTGCATTCGACATAGTGGATCCTCATCCGCTGTGAACAGAAGTTGCGGGGGGGGGGGCGGGGCGGGGTGGCCCCCGCGGGGGGCGGGGGTTGTGGGGGCGCCCCCCCCCCCGCCCGCGCGCGGGTGTGCGGGGGGGTTGGTGGGGGGGGGGGGG
>JBQCGD010000083.1:0-44385 GCA_051955985.1 Phycisphaerae bacterium
GCTGGTCTCCAGGGCCGGCCCTTTTTTATGCGCAGGGTGAGGCGAGGGGGGGTCTTGGGATTAAGATGAAGGGCGCCAGGAGGTGGCGGATGAAGTATGTGCTGGCGCTCGACCAGGGGACGACGAGTTCGCGGGCGATTCTGTTTGATCACGCCGGGAGCGTGGTGGGGATGGAGCAGCGGGAGTTTCCGCAGTATTTTCCGCGGGCGGGGTGGGTGGAGCATGATCCTTTGGAGATCTGGGAGTCGCAGGTGGCGGTGGGGAGGGGGGTGATGGAGAAGTGCGGGGTGGGGGCGGGGGAGATTGTGGGGATTGGGATTTCGAATCAGCGGGAGACGGTGGTGGTGTGGGATCGGAAGACGGGGGAGCCGGTGTGCAATGCGATTGTGTGGCAGGATCGGCGGACGGCGGGGTTTTGTGATGAGTTGAAGGCGCGCGGGGTGGGGGAAATGGTGCAGAGGAAGACGGGGCTGGTGATCGATGCGTATTTTTCGGCGAGCAAGGTGCGGTGGGTGCTGGAGAATGTGGCGGGCGTGCGGGCGCGGGCGGAGCGCGGGGAGCTGATTTGCGGGACGGTGGATTCGTGGTTGATTTGGAAATTGACGGAGGGGCGGGTGCATGTGACGGATGTTTCGAATGCGTCGCGGACGATGCTGTACAACATTCATATGGGGGCGTGGGATGAGGAGTTGCTGGGGTTGTTTGGGGTGCCGCGGGGGATGTTGCCGAGGGTGGTGGCTTCGAGCGGGGTGGTGGGGAGGACGCGCGCGTTTGGGGGGGAGATTGCGATTGCGGGGGTGGCGGGGGATCAGCAGGCGGCGTTGTTTGGGCAGACGTGTTTTGAAAAGGGGCGGGCGAAGAATACTTATGGGACGGGGTGTTTTTTGTTGATGAACACGGGGGAGGAGGCGGTGGCGTCGAAGCATCGGCTGCTGACGACGCTGGCGTGGGAGGTTGGGGGGAAGAAGAAGTTTGCGATGGAGGGGAGTGTGTTTATCGGGGGGGCGGTGGTGCAGTGGTTGCGGGATGGGTTGGGGATTGTGAAGTCGGCGGGGGAGATTGAGGGGTTGGCGCGGAGTGTGGCGGATTCGGGCGGGGTTTATTTTGTGCCGGCGTTTGCGGGGTTGGGGGCGCCGCATTGGGATCAGTATGCGCGGGGGAGCATCGTGGGGTTGACACGGGGGACGACGGGGGCGCATCTGGCGCGGGCGGCGCTGGAGGCGATTGCGTTCCAGGTGGCGGATGTGGTGGAGGTGATGCGTGCGGATTCGGGAGTGGCGATGAAGGAACGTCGCGTGGATGGGGGGGCGGCGGCGAATGACTTGATGTTGCAGTTTCAGGCAGATCTTTTGCGGGTGCCGGTGGTCAGGCCGAAGGTGCTGGAGACGACGGCGCTGGGGGCGGGGTATTTGGCGGGGCTGGGGGTGGTGTATTGGAAGGATGAGGGGGATATTGTTGGGAATTGGGAGGTGGGGAAGCGGTTTGAGCCGGTGATGGGGGAGGGGGAGGTGGCGGAGCGGCGGGAGAGGTGGGGGGAGGCGTTGCGGCGGGCGATGGAGTGGGAGAAGAGGGGGTAATTCAGAATTCAGTGTTCAGAATTCAGAATGGGTGGGGGTGCGGTGCGCGGATTGCCTCTGGTTGGGGGTGATTTGATTGGAGGTTTGTTATGGCTGCGGATGTGTTGAAGCGAGCGGCGGAGGGGGCGTTGGGGGGCTTGGCGGGGACGGCGGTGATTCAGGGGCTGACGATTGCGAACAAGTATGTGGCGCCGGAGATGGAGCCGCCGGAGGCGGAGGATCCGGCGAGTTTTATGTTGTGGCAGGGGGAGAAGCATTTGCCGCGGGAAACGTGGATGAAGGTGCCGGCGAGTGTGGAGACGGTGGCGGGTTTTGGGTTGAGCTTTGCGTATGGGGCGACGTTTGGGGCGGTGTATGGGGCGCTGCGGGGGGAGAGCGGGGCGAAGCTGAGCACGACGATGCTGGATGGGGCGGTGGTGGGGCTGGGGGTGTGGGCGGTTGGGTACCTGGGGTGGTTGCCGGCAGCGGGGTTGATACCGCCGGTGACGAAGCGGGAGGTGAAGCAGGAGATTGGTCCAGTGGTGGAACATTTGGCGTATGGGGTGGCGACGGTGGCGGTGTGTCGGTGGATGATGAAGAAGATGAGCTGAGGGATTTTCGATTTTTGATTTTCGATTTTCGATTTGGGGGAGAGGCCGCCAAGGGTGGGTACGTCGTTGGCGGCCTGTCGATTTTGCGCTGAAAATGAGGGTGGGGGTTTGCCTATTTTGACATTGTGCGGGGAAGGGCGGTGGTGGTTGCGGGTTGGCGGGGAATTTGGGGGGCAGTAATACCGGCAGAGGTTCGGCATGGGGTGTGCTGTTTAGCTGGGCGGCGGAACAGATTGGGTTTCGCCGTGTGAGGTGACCATGTTTACGCAGTTGAATCCGCCGGTGCCGATGGATACGCCGAAGGGGAGTGGGTTGGCGTACGGGGTGATTGATTACGGGCCGGACTTTGATTTGTTGTGGGTGGTGTTTGACGATGCGACGGGGGAGTGCTGGACGTGGCCGAACCCGAAGGTGCGGGGGGTGAAGAATATTACGATGGAGCGGCGGGTGGATCCGCTGCTGCGTCGCGGGGAATTGAACGGGCGGGGGTAGGGGGTGGGTTCGGGTGCGGGGTCAGCCGATGGAGGCGGCGAGGTCGGCGGATTGGATGCCCTTTCGGGCGAGGAGGACGGCTTCGGGGTTGTTGGCGAGGCGAGCGGCTTCGCGGCCGGCGATTATTTCGGCGCGGCACAATTCGACGAGGTGCTGGTCGAAGAGGCGCATGCCCATTTCCTTGCCGGCGATGACTTTCGGGATGCCGAGGACGTTTCCTTCGGCGAGGAGTTTTCGGATGGGGGGCGTGGTGCGCATGATTTCGTTGACGGGGACGCGGGACTGGTTGTCGGCGGTTTTGGCGAGGCGTTGGCAGATGACGGCCTCGAGGCTGGCGGCGAGGTCGAGGAGGATGCGGGGGCGTTCATCGGCGGGGAAGAAGGCGGTGAGGCGCTGGAGTGTTTGTGCGGCGGTGGTGGTGTGGAGGGTGGCGAAGACGGTGTGTCCGGTGTCGGCGGCCTGGAGAGCGGTTTCGACGGTTTCGCGGTCGCGCATTTCGCCGACGAGGATGACGTCGGGGTTCTGGCGGAGTGCTTCGCGGAGTCCGTTGCTGAAGCCGGTGACGTCGGGACCGAGTTCACGTTGGGAGATGAGTGATTTTTTGGAGGGGTGGAGGAACTCGATGGGATCTTCGAGGGTGATGATGCGTTTTCGCCAGCCGGCGTTGATGGCGTTGATCATGGCGGCGAGGGTGGTGGACTTGCCGCTGCCGGTGGCGCCGGTGACGAGGACGAGGCCGCGGGGGGCGAGTGCGATTTCGCCGATGACGGAGGGGAGGCGGAGTTCGTCGATGGTGGGGATGGCGTTGGGGATGATGCGGAAGGCGGCGCACCACTCGGCTTTTTCGTAGTAGATGTTGACGCGGAAGCGTGCGACGGCGGGGAGGGCGTATGCGAAATCGACGGAGCGGTTGGCTTCGAGGCGGGTGCGGCGGGGATCATCGAGGACGGGGGCGAGGAGTTGGCGCATGTCGGGGCTGGATATGGGGGGCATGTCGGCGGGCATCATTTCGCCGATGACGCGGAAGCAGGGGGGCGAGCCGACCTGGAGGTGGAGGTCGCTGGCGTGGAGGGAGGGGACGGCGGCGAGGAGCTTGAGGATGTCCATGGCGTGCTTCCTCCCGAAGATGAGACGTGGGTCGGGCGGGTGGCCGGGGGAAAGAGCGGATGGGGGTAATATATCAAAATGTGTGGAATGGTGCTGAGGGGAATCAGCGGCGGCGAAGCAGGAGGGCGGGGAGGAGGAGGAGGAGGGAGGCGGGTTCGGGGGTGGGAGTGGTTGGTAATTGGGGATTGGTAAAGGGTAATTGGGAGGGGCTGGGGTAGGTTTGGCCGAAGTTATTGAGGATGGCGGAGAGGTCGGAGAGGTTGATGGTGGGGGCGTGGTCGAAGTTGCCGTCGGTCCAGAGGGGGGTGGATTGGCCGAAGTGGTTGAGGACGGTGGAGAGGTCGGAGAGATCAATGTGGCCATCGGCGTTGGCGTCGCCGAGGAGTTCGGGGGAGAGGAGGAGGGAGTTGGGGGTGACGGGCTGGCCGTGGAAGGAGGTGAAATTGGTGATGGCGTTGTCGAGGAGTGCGAGTGCGGTGTTGGGGGCGGGGTTGGAGGAGAGGATTTTGCCGGAGGAGAGGGCGGCGGTGAGACTGGAGAAGGCGGCGGATTTGTTGGAAGGGTCGGGGGTGATGACGAGGGCGTTGCCGTTGAGGTCGAGGGTGGGGGATTGGGAGGCGGGCAGGGTGATGAAGGTGAGGGAGGCGAGGGTGGAGGGGGCGTTGCTGGGGCGGAGGGTGAGGCGGGCGGGACCGGTGAGGGTGAGGGCGCCGCCGCCGGTGATGCGGTCGAGGGTGGTGTTGCCGGCGGAGATGAGGATGTTGCCGTTGTTGGTGAGGGAGGGGCCGGAGAAGTCGGATTGGATGGTGAGAGTCGCGCCTGGATCGAGAGTGGGAGCGGCGGCGGTCAGAACGGCGGGGAGATTGGAGGGGTAAGCGGTGAGGGTTTGGTTGGCGAGGAGGTGGAGGGAGGGGATGGAGCCGTCCTGAAGGATGGCATTGTTGAAGGCGGGGGTGTTGGTGGGGGTGAAGAGGTCAGCGTTGCGGAGGTCGGCGGCGTTGAAATTGGTATTGGTGAGGTTGGCGAGAGAGAAGTCGGCGGATTGGAGGTTGGCGCCGGAGAAGTCACTGTTCGAGAGATCCTGGCCTTCGAAAACGAAGCGGGGGGAGAAGTCGAGGCCAGCGAAGGAGATGTTGGAGAGGTTTTTGTTCTGGAAGCTGGTGGTTTGCATGAGGTCTTGCAAGGTGAAGCCGGTGGTGTGGGAGAGGTCGGCGCCGTTGATGGTTGCGCCTGCGAAGGTGGCGTTGGAGAGATTGGCGTGGGAGAGCCGGGCATTGGTGAGGTCAAATCCGACGAGGGAAATATTGCTGAGGTCGGCGCCGGAGAGGTTGACGGACGCGAGGCTGTGTTGTTGGTAGCTGGCGGTGGATTGGAGCTGTGAGGGGGTGATCCCGGAGGAGGAGAGATCGGCGGCGGTGATGACGGCGTTGGAGAAGAGAGCATTGGTGAGGGTGGAATTGGAGAGGTTGGTGCCGGTGAGATTGGCGTAGTTGAATTGAGAGTTGGTGAGGTTGGCGGAAGAGAGGTTGGCGGCGGAGAGGTCAAAGAGGTTGAAGTCGCCGTTGGACAAATCAATGCCGGCGAAATTGATCGAAGCGAGGGTGTAGTGCTGGAAGTTGGCAGAGGGCTGGATCTGGTTGAGTGTGAGGCTGGCGGCGTGGTCGAAGTTGGCGTTGGTGAGGTTGGCGTTGAAGAAGGTGGCGTAGCGGAGGTTGGCACCGGCGAGGCTGACGTTGGAGAGGTTGATGGAGGAGAAGTTGGCATTGGACATATCGGTGCCGGCGAGGTTGATTCCCGAGAGATCGTTTTGCTGGAAGGTGGCGGTGGAGGAAAGCATGTTGAAGGTGAGGCCGTGCGCGTTGGAGAAGTCGGCGTTGTGGACGACTGCGTTGAAGAGGCCTGCGCCGGTGAGAGTGGCGTTGGAGAAGCTGACGTTGGTGAGGTTGGCGTTACCGAGGGTGGCGCTGGTGAGGTTGGCGCTGGAAAGGTTGGCGTTGGAGAAGTCGATGTTGGCAAAGTAGGCGTTGGAGAAGTTGGCGCCGGCGAGGTTGAGGTTGGAAAGGTTTTGCTGGTTGTAGTTCAGGGTGTTGTTGATTTGCTGGAAAGTGAGGCCGACGGCGTGGTCGAAGTTGGCGTTGGTGATGTTGGCGCCTGAGAGATAGGCATTGGAGAGATTGGCACCGGCAAAGTTAACGTTGGAGAGATTGATGTTGTTAAAAGAGGCGTTGGACATGTTTGTGCCGGCGAGGTTGATGTTGGCGAGGCTGCCAGACTGGAAGTTGGCGGTGGCGTTGAGGATCGGGAAGGAAAAGGCTGCGGCGTGGGAGAAATTAGCATTGGTGACGTTGGCGCCGAAGAAATAGGTGTTGGTGAGATTGGCGTTGGAGAAGTTGGCGTTGGTGAGGTTCTGATTGGTGAAGTTGAAGTTGGAAACGTCGTCGCCGGCGAGGGAGATGTTTGCGAGGTTCCAGTTGTTGTAGCTCAAGGTGGAGGTGAGTTGGGGCATGGAGAAGCCGGTGGAGAAGGAGAAGTCGGCGCCGGTGATGATGCTGTTGTTGAAGTAGGCGTTGGTGAGGGTGGCATGGGAGAACGAGGCGTTGGTGAAGTCGGAGCTGGTAATGTAGGCGTTGGTGAGGTTGGCGTAGGTAAGGTTGGCGTTTGTCACGTTGGCGTTGTTGAATGCGGCGCCGGCGAGGATGGAGTTCTGGAAGGTGGCGGAGTGGAGATCGGTGGCGGAGAAGTTGCTGGTGGAGAGGTCGAAGTTGGCGAGGTTGGCGAAAGGGAGGGAGAGATTCCAGGCGTTGAGGTTGGGGCCGGGGGTGAGGTACTGACCGTCGGGGATGGGTTGGCCGTTGTCCCAGCGGTCGATTTCGGCGTGGGCGAATGGGGAGGCGGTGAGGATGGCGGCGGAGAGGAGGGGGAGGAGGTGGTGGCGGCGGAGTGCGGGCATGGCAATTCCAGTGAAAGAGAACGCGGGTGTGCGGAATGCACGCGGGAATGAGGAGGCGCAGGGCCTCGCAGCAACCTTCTCCCTCACAGAGATTTATACCGGGAATACGGTGGCGTCAATTTTTCGGGATTGCGAGGATGGATTTTGAGAGGGCGGGGCTCTCGGGATGGGGATGTTATGGGAAGGAGGGGGAACTCGGGGGCGGGAGCACGCGCGTTGGGCGAGGGTGGGAACGCGAAGTCGCAAGCGTGGGTGGGGGAGTCGTTGTTGTGCGGGGGTCTTTTTCGGGGGCAACTTAGCCGACGGGGGCGTCGGCTCCACTGGTTGGTTCACTGGTGGGCGAGTTCTTTCTGGAGTTTGAGGATGGTGGCGTTGGTCCAGCCGAAGCCGAGGACGTTCTGGACGTAGCCGGCTTTGAGGGGGATGTCGGGGGTGCGGGTTTTGGCGTTGTATTTTTCGCGGAGGGTGTGTTCCTTCTGGAAATTTTCCTGGACCATGGAGAGCCAGCGGCGGGAGATGTCGTCGGCTTGGTGGGTGAAGCCGTAGTTGCGGAGGCCGGGGATGGTGAGGACCTGGAGTGGGGCCCAGGCGAAGGGGGCGTCCCATTGGAGGCCGGTGTTGTAGGGGCTGGGGGCGAGGCCGCCGGGGAGGAGGAAGTCATGGAGGTGGGTGGCGAGTTTGGCGGCCTGGTCGGGGGAGGCGAGTTTGGCCCAGAGCGGGTAGAAGGTGGTGACGTATTTGTAGGTGGAGCGTTGGCGGGTGGTGAAGTCGTAGTCGAAGAACATGCCGGCGTGGTCGTCCCAGAGGTATTTGTTGATGGCGGCTTTTCGGGCGTCGGCGCGTTGCTGCCATTCTTTGGCTTCGTCGGGGTGGCCGAGGTCGGTGGCGATCTGGACGAGGTCGGTTTCCTCTTTGTAGAGAAGGGAGTTGAGGCAGACGGGTGCGAAGTGGTGGGTGAGTCCGGCGAAGGGGCCAAAGCGGTCGGTGACGTCGAAGCCGGAGGCGCGGTCGGCGCGGTCGCCGAGATAGAAGTCGTCGGTGAGGGTGTAGAGGGTGCCGCCGGGGTGGTCGAGGAGGGTGGGGAGGTGGCGGTCTTCGTCTTCGTCGGTGGCTTTGCGGAGGAACCGTTTGCCTTTGTCGCCGAGCTTGAGGAGGTGGGAGATGACGTCGTCGTAGTAGGCGGGGTCGTCGTGCATTTCGGGGACAGGGCCGTGGCCGAAGTCGAAGTAGCGGGAGAGTCCGGTGTCGCCGGCGCGGAGTGCGGGCTGGTCCCAGTAGTTCCAGTCGATTTTGGCGGCCTTGTAACCGCGTTCGAGCCAGTCGTGGCGTTCGTTGGGGGGGAGGTGATTGGCGACGGTGAGGATCATGGAGGTGAGGAAGGGGGGTTGTGAGCGGGTGAGGTAGTAGGTGCGGTTGGCGTTGAGGACGGCGCCGTAGTGGTCGAGCTGGTAGAAGAAGTTTTCGGTCATGCCGCGGGCGAGGGGGACGCGGTGGTCGAGGAGGAGGCCTTCGACGATGAAGTAGGAATCCCAGCCGTACATTTCGTTGAAGCGTCCGCCGGGGACGACGTAGGGGTTGGGGAGGTAGAGGAGGCCGGGGTGGGGGAGGGTGTTGGGGTCAAAATGTCCGATGGTGGCGCCTTTGGGGAGGTGGGCGACGCCGACTTTGCATTCGGTGACGGCTTCGCGGATTTGCGGGGTGATGGGTTCGCCGGCGGGGAGGTAGAGGGTGGAGTCGTTGGGGGGGAGCTTGGCGTCGACGAGAGCGGCGCAGTTGAGGGGAGAGCGGGTGAGGGTGGTCCAGGTGTCAGCGATGTATTGGTCCATGACTCGTTGTCCTACGGAAGAAGTGGGCGCGTGGAGCGAGCAGGCGGCGAGGAGGAACGGTGCGGCGGCGAGTGCGAGGGTCTTTGACATTGCAGGCGCCAGGTTGGGGTGGGGGCTCATCCGACGCATTCGATTCATAAGCGCGGGAAAGGTTGGAGGCAAGCTTTGCACAGGCCTAAAATGAAATTAATGGGGTGTGACACGGGGTGAACGCCGGCAACGTGGAAGGATCGGTGCAGCAGCAGGCGGTGGCGGCGCGATGTGGGGTTCAGCCGGAGCGAAGAGCGGATGGAGCCGAAGCAAAAAGGATGGCTAACAGCGCGGCGTGCGGCGACGATTTTCTGGGTGGCGTCGCTGGTGTTCACGGGCGTGCAGTGCCTGGCGTATTACCACCAGTGGCAGCGGGAGGAGGAGAACCGGCGGCAGGAAGCGTCGCAGCGGCTGGTGGTGGACCTGCGGACGCTGCTGGCGCGGCTGGAGATTGCGGAAAGCGATGAGCGGGGGTACGTGATCACGGGGGAAGAGGGGGCGCTGGGGGCGTATCAGCGGGCGGAGACGGAGCTGCGTGCGGCGCTGGATGCGGTGAAGCGGGAGGGAGCGGCGACGGGGGAACTCGGGGGGGCATCGCTGGATCCACTGGAGCGGCGTGCATCGCGCGAGATGGAGGAGCTGGAGAAGACGGTGGAGCTGCGGCGCCGCGCGGGATTTGATGCGGCGGCGGCGGAGGTGGCCAGCGGGCGGGCGCAGCAGTTGATGGCGGACGCGCGGCGGGCGATTCAAGGACTGCAGGCGCGGGAAGAGGCGGCGCTGTTGAAGCACACAGTGGAGGAGGCACGGCGGATCCGGGAGAACGTGTGGATGTTCGGGGCGGTGACGGCGGCGGATGTACTGCTGCTGGGGCTGGGGTACTGGGGGATGCACCGGTACGTGACGGACCGGCGGCGGACGGAGGCGTCTCTGGCGGCGGCGTGGAAGACGGCGGAGGCGGCGAACGTGGCGAAGGACCGGGTGCTGCACACGGTGAGCCATGATTTAAGGACGCCGTTGAACGGGGTGATGCTGTGGGCGGAGATTTTGAAGCGGGGGGATCCGAAGAATGCGGAGGCAGCGGAGGCGATCCGGCAGTACGTGGAGGCGCAGACGCGGCTGGTGAACGATCTGCTGGATGCGTCGCGGATGGAGCGCGGGGCAATGCGGGTGGAGAAGAAGGAGGTGGTGCTGGAGGAGGCGGTGAGTTCGGCAGTGGAGGCGTTGCGGCCGCAGGCGGAGGAGCGGCGGGTGCGGCTGGAGGTGGATCTGCAGTTGGAGGGGGTGCACGTGGTGGGGGACGGATTTCGGCTGCAGCAGGTGTTCTGGAATCTGATGTCGAATGCGATCAAGTTCACGCCGCCGGAGGGGGAGGTGCGGGTGAGCGGGCGGGTGGAGGGGATGGCGGCGGTGGAGGTGCGGGACACGGGGCGGGGGATCCGGCGGGAGTTTTTGCCGCGGGTGTTTGAGGCGTATTCGCAGGAGGAGGGTGCGGGGAAGCAGGGGTTGGGATTGGGGCTGGCGATTGTGAAGCATCTGGTGGAGGCACATGGGGGAACGGTGGAGGCGCGGAGCGAGGGGGAGGGGAAGGGGGCGGCGTTTGTGGTGCGGGTGCCGGTGATGGGTGGGGAGGGGCGGCGGGAGGTGGAGGAGATGAGTGGGGCGAGGGTGTAGGGAGGGGTTTGGGGGAGGAGGGCTTCTGTCGAGGGGAAGTGCCCGCGTCGCCTGCGGGCGACGGGCGTCGGGGTTTGAGCGTGGGTTCAAGGGGTGTTGAGGGTGAGGCATTCCCAGCGGGTTTGGGCGATTTCGGCGGGGCCGCGGAAGCGGGCGTGGAGGAGGGATGTGAGGGTGACGCATGTGGCGACAATGGCGAGACCTCCGGTGGCGTGGGGGAGCGCATGGAGGGAGCCGGTGCGGGCGGTGATCATGGCGGCGCCGATGACGAAGGTAGTGAGGAAGGTGGCGGCGGTGAGGAGGGCGATGCGGGCTTTGGAGCGCGGGGAGCCGAAGACGCCGAAGAGGGTGTCGCGGGTGAGGAAGTAGAGGTTGCCGAGGAGGAAGAGGGCGAGGGGGGTGGCGAGGAGCGTCAGGAGTGCGGGATAAAGGATGGAGATGGTGTAGGGGGTGAGGCCATTCATGTAAAGAATGCAGGCGGCGAAGGCGGCGAAGGGGATGCCGAAGAGGAAGAGGAAATGGAGTGAGAGGCGGAGGAGGTATGTGGAGGCGTGTTCGGGGGCGCGCCAGCCGTAGTGTTTTTCGAGGTAGTGGGCGATGCGTTCGTGGAAGGGGATGGTGGATTGGAGTTCGCGAGTGAGTTGGGCGGGGTTGCCGAAGCGTTTTGCGGATTCGGCGAGGGCGGCGTCGGGGTTACCGGTGCGGGCGAGTTCTTCGGCGTAGATGGATTCGAGGTGGGCGAGGAGTTCTTCGCGGATTCGGAGCTTGCGCGGGGTGGCGGCGCGGAGGGGGCGGACGGTGCGTTCGATGAGGAGGAGCTTGGCGAGTTGGATGCGGCCGGTTTCGTCGGTGGGAGGGGTGGTCATGTGTGGCTCCTGCAGGAGAAAAGGAGTTCACGGGCGATGCCATCGAGATGGCGTTTCTGCGCTTAAACGGAATAGCCGACGGGGGCGTCGGCTCCACTGATGATGGCGTTGAGGGTGGCGACGAAGGAATGCCAGTCGGAGCGTTCGTGGTGGAGGCGGCGGGTGCCTTTGGGTGTGAGGCGGTAGATGCGGCGGCGAGCGCCGCGGCGGCCGTGGGCGGACTTTTCCCAGGAGGCCTGGACTTCCTTGTTGGCTTCGAGGCGGTAGAGGGCGGGGTAGAGGGAGCCTTCCTTGAGCTGGAGAAGGCCGCAGCCGCGGGTTTCGAGGCGTTTGAGGATTTCGAGGCCGTGGGCTTCGCCGCGGTCGAGGGTGGCGAGGATGAGGAGTTCGAGGTGGCCTCGGAGTTTGTCGCCGGTTATTTCCATGTGTTTACTTTAGACTGTCTAGGTATTGGGAGTCAAGAAGAATGTGCGAGGGGGGAATGAAACTACGGAGAGCACGGAGGGAGTTGGAGGAAGCAGATTGCTGGGGGCCTTTTCGGGAGTGCGCAAGAAAAAAGCATCGGATTTCCAGTCCGGTGCTTTTTGGGTTTGGATTGAGTTTTGATTGATCAGCCTTTGAAGTAGGTGGCCTTCTTGACGGCGTCGGCGATGCGTTGAATATTGGGGACGACCTGCTGGAGGAGGGGCTTGGAGTAGGGCATGGGGACGTCGAGCTGGGCGACGCGGACGACGTGGTTGTCGAGGTCGTCGAAGCAGTGTTCGTGGAGGAGGGCGGCGAGTTCGGCGCCGATGCCGCAGGTGGGGTAGCCGGTTTCGACGGTGACGCAGTAGCCGGTCTTCTTGACGGACTTGATGATGGCGGGGAGGTCGAGGGGGCGGAGGGTGCGGGGGTCGATGATTTCGACGTTGATGCCGTGCTCTTTGTGGAGGAGGTCGGCGGCGGCCATGGCGGTGAGGCAGCCCTGGCCCCAGGCGACGATGGTGCAGTCGGCGCCTTCGCGTTTGATGTCGGCCTGGCCGAAGGGGAGGAGGAAGTCGGGGGAGTCGGGGACTTCGCCCTTGTTGCCGTACATGGCTTCATTTTCGAGGAAGATGACGGGGTCATCGTCACGGATGGCGGATTTGAGGAGGCCTTTGGCTTCGGCGGGGGTGGTGGGGACGACGACCTTGAGGCCGGGGACGTGGGTGTAGAGGGCTTCGACGGACCAGGAGTGGGTGGCGGCGAGCTGCTGTCCGGGGCCGGAGATGCCGCGGAAGACGATGGGGACTTTGAACTGACCGCCGGACATGTAGGCCATTTTGGGGGCGTTGTTGACGACCTGGTCGAAGGCGACGAGGGAGAAGGAGAAGGTCATGAATTCGACGATGGGTCGCATGCCGACCATGGCGGCGCCGATGCCGAGGCCGGCGAAGCCGCACTCGGAGATGGGGGCGTCGACGACGCGCATGGGGCCGTACTTGGCGAGCATGCCCTGGGAGACTTTGTAGGCGCCGTCGTATTCGGCGACTTCTTCACCGATGAGGAAGACGTCGGGGTTGCGGTCGAATTCTTCGCACATTGCCTGGTTGAGGGCTTCGCGGAATTGGAGCACTGCCATGAGGGCCTCGGTTAAGTAGTTAAGTGGTTAAGTAGTAGTTAAATGGGTCTCGCGGCTCCGGTCAGATAGGCATTACCTACTTAACCATTTAACCACTTAACCATTTAACCGTTGGTTACCGCTTCGTGTACGGCGGGAAGGGGTTGGCGTAGACGTCTTTCCAGATTTCTTCGGTTTGGGGGAAGGGGGCGGCGTCGGCTTCGGCGTGGGCTTTCTCGACGAGGTCGTGGATTTCGTTGTTGATGGCGGTGGCCTTGGCGTCGTCGAGGACTTTCTTTTCGCGGAGGACTTTTTCGAGCCGGCCGATGGGGTCGTGTTCCTGGTACTTGGCGACTTCTTCCTTGGTGCGGTACTTCTGGGGGTCGGACATGGAGTGGCCGCGGTAGCGGTAGGTTTTGACCTGGAGGAAGAGGGAGCCGTGGCCGTTGCGGCAATAGTCGATGCAATCGCGGGTCATCTGGTACATGGCGAGGCAATCCATGCCGTCGACTTCCTTGCCGGGGATGCCGAAGGCGTCGCCGGTGCGGAGCTTGAGGTCAGTGACGGCGGAGGCGCGGTGGACGTGGGTGCCCATGCCGTAGCCGTTGTCTTCAACGAGGAAGATGCAGGGGAGCTTGTGGAGGCCGCAGAGGTTGAGGGCTTCGTGGAAGGAGCCCTGGTTGATGGCGCCGTCGCCGAAGTAGCAGAGGGCGACGCGGTCTTCCTTGCGGTACTTGGCGGCCCAGCCGAGGCCGGCCGCCAAAGGAATGTGGCCACCGACAATCGCGTGGCCACCGAAGAAGTTCTTGTCTTTGTCGAAGAAGTGCATCGAGCCGCCCTTCCCGTGGGAGCAGCCGGTGACTTTGCCGTAGAGCTCGGCGAAGAGGGGGGCGAGTTCCATGCCGCGGGCGATGGCGTGGCCGTGGTCGCGGTAGGCGGTGATGATGTAGTCCTGGGGGCGGGTGGCGGCGATAGTGCCGACGGCGACGGCTTCCTGGCCGACGTAGAGGTGGCAGAAGCCGCCGATTTTCTGTTGTTGATAGGATTGGGCGCACTTGACTTCGAACTGGCGGATGAGGCTCATCTGGCGATACCAGTCGAGCAGTTGGGAGGGGGAGGGTTCGACTTTGGGGGTGGACGAGATGGGGGGGTGGGTGATCGTCGACACGAGCTGCATCCTTTCAATGTGCGGGCGAGCGTCTGTTTGGCGTCGTCCGGCTGGTGGCCGGCCACGGAGGTAAACCGGGCCGGCTGAGCCGCTTGGCGTGGGGGCGCGGGGTTACCGCGCGGCGGAGGCCAAGATGGGGAATTGTATTAAATAAGGGGGCGTACGCCAAGAGGAAGTTTGCGGGGAAAAGTGGCGGGGTCCGAGAAGGCGGGGAGGGGCGGGGGTGGCGAGGCGGGCCGGGGGTTTACGGGGTGGTTTCGCGGATGCGGGGAGACTGGGGGGGGCGATCTTCCCGAGGCGTTCCCTTGGAAAAGAAAAAGGGCCGGCGGATGCCGGCCCTTGGGAGATGCGGGTTTTCAGGGGATCGGCTTACCAGCCCCAACCCCAGCCCCAGGACCAGCTCGAGGAGGCGCTGGTGGCGTCGCCGAAGTTGTAGCCGGAGGCGTCGGTGGACCAGCCGAGGGAGATGGACTTGATGGAGTCGCCGGAGAGGACGCCGCCGTTGGTGCCGAGGGTGTTGCGGGTGGTGGTGTAACCGGAGGGCTGGGTTTCGATGAGGGTGTAGGTGCCGGCGCGGAGGCCTTCGAAGGAGTAGTTGCCGTCCTGATCGGTGTAGGTGACGAAGGAGACGGCCTGGCCGAGGTCGTTGGTGCCGGAGAGGGTGATCTTGACGCCGGCGATGCCGCATTCGGCGGCGTCGATGGTGCCGTCCTTGTCTTTGTCGCCGTAGACGGTGCCGGAGATGGAGGAGGTGACGAGTTCGCCGAAGTTGTAGCCGGTGCCGCACTTGCCGTTGCCGAGGACGATGTTGGAGCAGACGTCGTCGTTGCGGGTGCCGCCGCAGGAGCCAACGCTGTCGGCGCCGTCATAGCACTGGTTGGGGGTGTGTTCGACGACCTTGTAGCAGCCGGCGGGGAGGTTGTTGAACTTGTAGTTGCCGTTGGAGTCGCAGTAGGTGGTGAGGATGATGCACTTGCCGTCGTTGGTGTTGCCGTAGCAGGTGACCTTGGTGCCGCCGATGCCGCATTCACCGGAGTCTTTTTTGCCGTTCTTGTTGTTGTCGCCGAAGCAGGTGCCGGCGATGGAGCCGGAGCCGTTGCAGGAGCCGATGACGGGCGGCTTGCAGTCGGTGCCGCCGTTATCGCTGTCGTGGAGGCGGCCCTGCGGGGTGTAGAAGATGTTGGAGCCGGCGGGTCCGAGCTTGTCGATCGGGAGGCCGCAGACGAAATCGACCTGGTAGTCGCAGTTGGGGACGACGATGGTGAGGGAGTAGGTGCCGGCGTGGGTGTAGACGCCGATGTCCTGGTCGAAGATCTTCTGCTGGGAGGCGTGGTCAGCGACGAAGTAGCTGTCAGGGGCGGTGTAGCTGACGAAGGAGATGGTTTCGGCTGAGGGGATGGTGAAGGTGACCTTCACGACATCGCCCTGGTGGAGCTGGCCGGAGATGTCGGAGACGGTTTTGCAGCCGTTGATTTCATATTTGATGCAGCTGATGACGCAGTCTTCGAGTTTGAAGTCGTCAAAGTCGTTGCCGGAGGAGGTGCCGTTGGAGGTGAGGTTGATGGCGTATTGGCCGGAGACGGGGCCGGTCTGGAGGTAACCGGAGGGGTTGACCTCTTTGACGATGTAGTGGCCGGCGGCGAGGCCGGTGAAGGAGTAGGCGCCGGAGGCATCGGTGGTGGTGGTGGCGATGACCTTGTCGTAGTAGGAGTCGATGTTGCCGTCGCCGTCCTTGTCGTTGTAGAGCTGGATGGTGACATTGCCGAGGCCGGTGTCATCGCCGGAGAGGCCGTTGCCGCTGAGGTCGAGGAACTTGTGGCCGGAGATGGTTCCGCCGTTGTTGAAGGAGAACTGTTCATTGACGCCGCCCTGATCATGGGCGGAGGCGTTGAGGGTGTCGCCGGAGTAGACAGCGGACCAGGTGTAGGTGCCGGCGGGGTTGTTGATGGTGAAATTGGAGGTGGTGTAGTTGCCGTTGCCGTTGACGGACACGTTTTCGGTATCGAGGACGTTGCCGTTCTGGTCGGTGAGGGTGAAGGTGATGGTGCCGGTTTCGTTGTAACCGTTGGAGAGGACGGCGGTGTCGTGGGTAACGGCGATGGTGATGTTGCCGCCGCCGGAGCCGCCGGTGTTGCAGACGGGTCCGCCGCACCAGTTGTAGTAGTTTTTCGAGCAGTCGATGGTGTAGCCGCCGCAGCCGATGGTGTAGCTGCCGCAGTTCTTGTAGGAGCCGCAGTTGTAGGTGTTATTGGTGCAGTTGGAGGTGGAGGTGGTCACGATGGCGGTGGTGATGAGGGAGGGGGTGGTCTGGTTGGTGGTGATGGATTCATTGGCGCCGTTATCGACGGCGCCGTTGTTGAGGGAGTCACCGGCGTAGTTGGCGTGGAAGGTGTAGGTGCCGACCTGGGTGGCGGTGATGGTGGGGGAGTTGTAGGTGCCGTCGCCGGAGATGGTGATGTTGCCGACGGTTGCGGTGGTGCCGTCGGGCCTGGTGACGGTGAAGGCGATGACGCCGGAGGGGTTGAGGCCGCCGGAGACGATGACCTTGTCGCTGAGGACGGCGGAGCCGACGGTGGTGCCGTTGGCGGAGGCGACGGTGGCGATGGCGGGGGAGGCCTTGGTGGTGGTGAGGGATTCGTTGGCGCCGTTGTCGAGGGCGCCGTTGTTGAGGGAATCGCCGCTGTAGGAGGCGTGGAAGGTGTAGGTGCCGACGGCGGCGGTAGCGAAGGCCGGGGAGAAGTAGATGCCGTTGCCATTCACGGTGGCGGTGCCGACGCTGGCGGTGGTGCCATCCGGCTTGGTGACGGTGAAGGTGATGGTGCCGCTGCCGTTGAAGGCGCCGATGATGGTGGCGGAGTCCTGGATCTGGTTGCCGACGGTGCTGTTGGTGACGAAGAGGGCGTTGGTGGAGATGGAGGGATTGGCCTTGTTGACGGTTTCGGATTCATTCTGGCCGTCGTCGGTGGCGGTGAGGTTGTTGCCGTCGCCGTTGTAGGTGGCGGACCAGGTGTAGGTGCCGACGACGGTGGGCACGAAGCCGGCGGGGGTCGAGTAGGGCCCGTTGCCGTTGACGGGGACGGTTTCAGTATCCACGACGGTGTTGGCCGGGCCGGTGAGGGTGAAGGTGATGGTGCCGGTGGGGTTGAAGCCGCCGGAGAGGGTGGCGGTGTCGGTGAGTTTGTCGCCGCTGCCGACGACGACGGCGCTGCCGGCGACGGTGTTGATGGCGGGGGAGGCGGGTTTGACGACTTCGGATTCGTTTTGGCCGTCGTCGGTGGCCGTGAGGTTGTTGCCGTCGCCGTTGTAGGTGGCGGACCAGGTGTAGGTGCCGACGGTGATGGGGGTGTAGCCGGTGGGGGTGGTGTAGGTGCCGTTGCCGGCCGGATTGACGGGGACGGTTTCTGTATCGACGACGGTGCCGCCGGGGCCGGTGAGAGTGAAGGTGATGGTGCCGGTGGGGTTATAGGCGACGAGGAAGGCGGTATCGGTCAGTTTGTCGCCGCTGCCAATGACGACAGAACTTCCGGCGACGGTGGTGATGTTGGGTTGGTTGGGGGTGACGAGTTCGGTTTCATTGGTGCCATCGTCGGTGGCGGTGGAGCTGTCGGTGCTGCTGGTGAAGGTGGCGGACCACTTGTAGCTGCCGGTGACGGTGGGGAGGAAGCCGGTGGGGGTGGTGTAAACGCCGTCGCCGTTGGCGGCGACGGTTTCGGTGTCGACGATGGTGTTGCCGGGGCCGGTGAGGGTGAAGGTGATGGTGCCGGTGGGGTTGACGCCGCCGGAGAGGGTGGCGGTGTCGGTGAGCTTGTTGCCGCTGCCGATGACGACGGGTGCGCCGGCCTGGGTGGTGATGACGGGGGGCGGGGAGCCGCCGCCGGGGATGGGGCCGGCGAAGCCTTTGACGTCGGTAAAGAAATCAGATTGGAAAGAATTCACCGCGAGGAACGTGGATTTATCCGGTGTCATCACCACGCCGATGTCTTGCCCGGCAAACGATGTGAGAAGCGAGCCACCGGTGGGATGGAAGACGAAGTCGAATTTGGCATGCGTCGAGCTCTGGTAGAGGTAACCGAACTTTGCAATTTCCCCGGTGAGGAGCGTTCCGGTTTGATCCGTCACGACGAGGTCGGTCGGAGAGGACGCGCCGGTCAGATTCCCGTTATTGTCGACTTTAATGTCTAAACTGAGGGTTCCCGGCGGCACGGTAACGCCCGGGGGGTTCGAAATAGTGAGCGGAGCCGATGCGGTGAAATCCTGGGTGGAAGAGGAATAGTGCAGGACGGTCGAGGTACTATCGGAAAAAGCCAGGATCGGCGTAGCACTGAGAGTGACCCCAACCAAGGAAAAGAGTTGCCGTGGTTCCAACGCTTCCGCCAAAAGTGTCTGGCTGTGGCGACGTTGCATGACCCGAGGAGTTTTTCTAGAAAAATGGGGACGTGTAACCACGGCTCGCTCCTTGTGGCGGTTTGAAGGGGAATGCTTAAGAACAACGAAGGTCGATCAAATAAGCCGGCGACGGCGAACCAGCGGCAGCGCCGCGAGAAGACCGAAGCCCATGAGCACGGCGGGCGGGAGGGGGGCGACAGTGAACGTATCGACTTGGATCATGGTGCTGGTCATGTTGGCGGTGAAATCGGCATTTGGCAAGGCCCAATCGGCCAACGAGATGCTGACCCCGATGGGTCCGAGACTGCCATAGGTCCCGGAGCCAGGCCCAAATACAAATTGGAAATCCCCGAAGTCATCAGATCCGGATTGCAGCGCAAGATCGGAGTGATACAAAACGTTTGCGCTGCTGCTGCCGCCCGTAATGTTCAAGAAATCGGACGCGAGCTTGGTCGGATCAATGTCGCCGGTGGATGTGAGATAAACGTTCAGGGTAAAGGTGCCATCGTTGGCGAGAGGGAGCCCGTTGAGCTGAACACTCTGGGCGTCGACGTGGAACAAGCCAGTTGTTGCGTCAAAGACCGTCTGGCTTGAGGACGCGTAAGTTGATGTGACATCATCATTTCCGACATCAACGAGGGTGAGAGAGTTAGCTTTGGCCGAGCTGGTTAAAACTGCCATAGAGGAAGCCATTGCGCAAACAGCGGCTCCGAAAATAAAACGATTTCGCATTGTGGGACTCCCAAGCTCTAAGTTCCAGGCGACCGGAAGGCGCATCATGCGCGTTCCCGAGCCGCGTTCTTCCTTCCCAAATCAGGGTAAAGAAATTTAGCTCAAGGGGACGGGGTCGCAAGCTTCCTATCTTGCCAAAACCGTCGTTTTGGGTTCGGAAATCTTCTAATTGGCTTTTAATGTTAATTTGGAAAAGAAACGCGCGGGTTTTGCCGCTCCCCGCCCTAGCGGTCGTTAGGGGCTTGCCCGATTCTCATATAAGGAATGGCCTACGGGCGGTGGATGTCGCGGGAGAGTCTGAATACACCATTTGGATCGTAGCACCCGGTGCGAATCCGTGGGCCGCGCGTTTTGGAAGGGCTGGGACGGGCCGGCCCCGGCATGGCTCTGCTCATTCTGTAGACTGGCGTCTTGGCAGATACCACGGCCGCACGTCGATGACGCGCATGCCGGCGGCCTGGGCGGCGAGGATGCCCATCTCGCCGTCTTCGTAAACTACGCATTCTTCTGGCTTTAAGTGCAGAAGTTCTGCGGCTTTGAGGAAGACGTCCGGGGCGGGTTTGCCGTGGACGACGTCGTCGGCGCCGACGATGGCTTCAAACATCTCCTCGATGCCGACGACGGTGAGGGAGGCTTTCACCACGCGTCGCCAGCCGCCGGAGGCGACGGCGAGTTCGCGTTTTCCTTTTTCACGGCGGGCGATTTCGATGACGCTGTGGATCGGCTCGAGGGCCTGCAGATTATCGGTGTAGAGCTTTTCCTTGTCCTGCGCGACCTGCTCGGCGTCGCAGGTGATGCCCTGTTCTTTAGCGAGGATCTCGATGATGGTGCGGGTGGGGGCGCCAGCGAAGGAATAGAAGCGTTCTTCCGGGAAATGGATGCCGACGTGTTCGAGGGCTTTGACCCAGGCGACGTAGTGGAGGGGCATGGTGTCGACGAGGGTGCCGTCGCAGTCGAAGATGAGGCCGCGCACGTCGACGGGGATTTCGGCTTCGGGATGATCGGGCCAGGCGGGGGAGGTCATGGGGGTACTCCGGAAAAAGACCAGCGGGGCATTTTATCGCGGCCGGAGTGTTTTTGCCTGCGGGCGGGAACGGGAGTGTTCGAAAAAAGTTTCGAAGTGCCGCGCGCTTACAAAAACTTAGCGTGGCTTTGCGCGCGGACTAAAGAAGGGGTGATACTCTTCCCTGCGAACGAGGAGTTCGCGTTCCAGTGGGTCAGTGGTGATTTGAGCGAAACAAGCAAGTCGCAGTTGAAGCACTGAGCAGTTTTGCAGCCGCGCGGAAGGTCCGCGCCCAGCGAAGTGAAATCGCGCACGTCGTTGCGTGCGTGCAGGGATGTTTTGTCTCAATTTTTTCAGGGAGAGTGTTCATGACGATGCGTGGAAGCATTTTGACGGCAGCGGCGGTGGCGGCTGCAGGTTTTACGGCGCAGGCCCAGGCGGCGCAGGTCGGGACGGTGTTTGTGATTTCGATGGAGAACCACAACTGGACGCAGCCGAGCACCGTCACTTCGCCGCAGCAGATCCTCGGCAATCCGGCGGCGCCGTTCATCAACAGCCTCGTCACGCCGGGCAATCCCAATGCGGCGCAGGTTTCCTATGCGAGCAACTACCTCAATGCCGGCATCGGCGAGCACCCCTCAGAACCCAACTACATCTGGGCGGAAGCGGGCACCAACTACAACCAGGACACGAACCACACGGTGGCGAGCGATGCGGATCCCTCGGTGGCGGCGCTGAACATCTTCTCCACCACGCCGCACCTCACCCAGCAGATGAACAACGCCGGCGTGACCTGGAACAACTACCAGGAAGATTACCAGTTCACCTCCGCGTCCGATTCCACGGGCGTGCCGACCATCAGCAAGTCGGGCACCTCGGCGTCGGTCATCAATCCCTACTATGGCACCGGCCAGTACAACTACGCGGCCAAGCATGATCCGATGGGTTTCTTCACCGACACGGCGAACCAGAACCTCAAGACGTTCGACAGCCTGCGTTCCGATATCGCCGCCGACACGGTTTCGGCTTCCAACCCCACGGCGGCCAACCACTTCGGGCAGTACAACTGGATCACGCCGAACCAGTACAACGATGCCCACTCGTCGCTCTCGACGAGCTTCACTTATCACGATGCGGCGGGCAACCCGGTCACTTATACGCCGGGCGACCAGGAAGCGATCGCCACCGGAGACAACTTTCTCTCCACGATCATTCCGCAGTTGATGGCCACGGAGGCGTACAAAAACAACGGCGCCATCGTGATCTGGTGGGATGAATCGGAGAAGGGCGACAGCAGCGCGTACACGGTGCCGGAGATCGTGATTTCGCCGCTGGCGAAGGGGAACGGGTACAGCAGCACTGTTGAGATGAATCACTCGTCGGACATCAAGACGATGGAAGAGATCTTCGGGCTCGGCGGGTACCTCAACAATGCGCTTCCCCCGACGGAGCCGTACGGCGGAACCACCTCGGCCGCCGTGCCGCTGGCGAATGACCTTTCGGACTTCTTTGTCGCCGGCGCGATTCCGACGACGGTGCCGGAACCGGCATCGATTGGCGTGCTGTTCATGGGCGCGGCGGCGCTCGTGGCGCGTCGCCGCCGGGCCAAGTAAACAGACACTGCTCATCTTGAAACGCGGAGGGCTCCTCGCCGGAGCCCTCCCTTATTTTTGCGGACGCCGGCCGGCGGGAAAATCCGCGGTTCAGTATTTGCACCGGGAGCTGGGGAAGGGCAGGCGTTTTCGAGGGTCCTGACATGCTTGAATCGTACTGGCGCGAGACCACGGCGACGCCGCCGTTCCCGCAGATCGACAAGAACCTGAAGGTGGATGTGGCGATCATCGGGGGCGGGATCACCGGGATTACGCTGGCGTACCTGATGAAGCGCGCCGGACGGACGGTGGCGCTGCTGGAACGCAACCGGTGCGCGTGGATGGACACCGGGCATACCACGGCGCACCTCACGTGTGTGACGGACATGCGGCTGTCGGACCTGGCGAAGGATTACGGGGCGGACCACGCCGGGGCGGTGTGGGATGCGGGCCTGGCCGCGATCGACCAGATCGAGGAAATCATCGGGCACAAGCGGATGGAATGCGAGTTCCGGCGGGTGCCGGGATTCCTCTGCGGCAAGCTGGAAAATCCCGGTGCGAATGAACGGGACTATTTCGAAAACGAGACGCTGCTGGCGACGCGGCTGGGATTCAACGTGGCGTTTGTGGATGCGGTGCCGCTGTTTGGCCGGCCGGGCATGATGGTGGCCGGGCAGGCGAAGTTTCACCCGCAGAAGTACCTGGCGTCGCTGCTGCAGAGCATTCCCGGGGGCGGCAGCCATGTGTTTGAGCACTCGCCGGTGGAGGATTTCGTAATCGATCCGCCGGTGCTCAAGTCGCACACCCACACGGTGACTTGCGACAACCTGGTGATCGCGACGCACTATCCGATCGCGGGGCTGGATGCGGTCCTGCGGACGGACGCGTTCGAGACGAAACTCGCCACGTACACGTCGTATGTGATCGGCGCGCGGCTGCCGACCGGACGCGCCCCGGAGGCGCTGTTCTGGGACACATCGGATCCCTATTTTTATCTGCGGGTGGACCGGCATCCGACGCACGATTACCTGATTTTCGGCGGGGAGGATCGCCGCACGGGACAGGAGGAGGATGAGGCGTCGCGCTACGAGCGGCTGGAGGATGTGCTGCAGGCGTTTTTGCCGGAGGCGGAGGTGGATTGCCGGTGGTCGGGCCGGGTGGTCGAGCCGATGGACGGGTTGCCGTACATCGGGGAACTGGCGCCGCACTGCTACGTGGCGACAGGGTTTGCGGGACAGGGGATGACGTTCGGCACGCTGAGCGCGATGATGATCCGCGATGCGATCTTCCAGTTCCCCAATCCGTGGAAGGAGCTGTTCAGCCCGCAGCGGAAAAAGATCGTGGCGGGCGCGTGGGATTACCTCAAGGAGAACCTCAGCTACCCGTATTACATGCTCAAGGACCGGCTGCTGCGCGGGGAGGGGACTTCGCTGCGCGAGGTCGCGCCGGGGGAGGGGAAGATCCTGTCGGCGCGCGGCGGGCAGGTGGCGGTTTACCGGGATGAGGCGGGGAAGCTCACGACGATGTCGCCGGTCTGCACGCACCTGGGGTGCATTGTGCACTGGAACCGGGACGAAAAGACCTGGGACTGCCCGTGCCACGGCTCGCGCTATAAGTGCACGGGGGACGTCCTGAGCGGGCCGGCGGAAAAACCGCTTCGAAAAGTGACCGTTGAGGAAAAACCGGGGTGACGTCCAGCGTGGACGCTATAGTAGGGGAGCCACTTCCGGGAGGTGATCCATGCTGAGCGGGTACACGCGGCCGCTGTACATCCTGCCGTTCGACCATCGCCATTCCTACGAGACGAAGGTGTTCGGCTACCACGAGCCGCTGACGGCCCAGCAGCAGTCGGAGATTGCGCACAGCAAGGAAGTGATTTACGCGGGGTTCAAGGCGGCGATCGAAAAAGGGGTGCCGCGGGAGAATGCCGGGCTGCTGGTGGATGAGGAGTTCGGGGCGGCGATCCTGGAGGATGCACTGCAGCACCGGTACATCACCGCCATGCCGCTGGAAAAATCGGGGCAGGACGAGTTCGACTTCGAATATCCCGATTACGCCGCGCGGCTGCAGCGGTTTGATCCGACCTTCGCCAAGGTGCTCGTGCGCTACAACCCGGAGGGGGACGCCGACATGAACCGGCGGCAGGCGGCGCGGCTGCACCAGTTGAGCGAGCACCTGCGGGAAACGAAGCGGCTGTTCATGTTTGAACTGCTGGTGCCGGCGGAAAAACCGCAGCTCGCCGCGATGGGCAATGATTCCAAACGCTATGACCTGGAACTGCGGCCGGGATTGATGGTGCACGCCATCCAGCAGTTGCAGGAGGCGGGGGTGAATCCGGACGTGTGGAAGATCGAGGGATTGGACCGGCGGAGCGACTGCGAGGAGATCGTGCGCGCCGCCCAGCGCGGCGGACGGTACAACGTCGGCTGCATCGTGCTCGGGCGCGGAGAGGATGAAAAGAAGGTCCTGGAGTGGCTGACGACGGCGGCGTCGGTCCGGGGATTCATCGGCTTTGCGGTGGGGCGCTCCAGCTTCCTGCAGGCGATCGTGGAGCTGCAGCAGAAAAAAATTGACCGGGACGAGGCGATCGAGCGGATTGCCGCGAAGTTCCTCGAATGGACGCAGGCGTTTGAAAAAGCGCGCGGCGCCGCCGGGTAAGCTTCAATCGCTCACGCCAAGGGGGCGGGCCGGTCGATAATGCGGATATGACGCACCGCCCGATCGTTTCATTCTGCATTGCCACGTACAACCGAGGCCCGGTCGTGCTGGATTGCCTTAAACGGGTGATCGCCAACGGGCTGCCGGAGTCGCAGTTTGAGATCCGCATCGTGGACAATGCCTCCACCGATGGCACCGCGTCGTTGATCGAACGGGAAGTGCCGCCGGGTGTGCATCTCACGCGGCTGCCGAAGAATTGCGGGCCGGTGGCGAAGAACGTGGCGTTGCGGGCGGCACGCGGGGAATTCCTCGTCGTGCTGGATGATGATGCCTACCCCCATCCGGGGGCCGTGGCGCAGATGGTTCGGCATTTCCGGGACAATGCGGAACTCGGGGCGGCGGTGTTCGATGTCACCCTGCCCGATGGATCGAAGGAAGGCTCGGCCTATCCGGACGTCTTCATCGGGGCGGGCACGGGCTTGCGGCGTTCAGCGCTGGAAAAGATCGGCGCAATGCACACGGGCGGGCCGCTCCCCTCCAACTTTTTCATGCAGGCGGAGGAGTACGACCTGTCGTTTCGCCTGCTGGCGGGGGGGTACTCGGTGCAGCGGTTCTGGGATTTGCCGTTGACGCACCTGAAAGCCCCGAACGCGCGGATCGGGCAGCGGACCACGCGGCTCGATGTGCGGAACAATCTGTATTTGCTGGCGCGCTACCTTCCGGAACCGCTGTGTCACCAATTCGCGGCGGACTGGCTGGCGCGCTATTTCCTGATGGCGCAAAATCGCGATGCCGCGGCCGGCATGCGCCGAACGGGGCATCCGGAATTCGGCACGCACAAGCAGGCGTTTATGGCGGGGGCGGCCCAGGGACTTGCGCAATGGGCAACCCAGCGCGGTGGGGGGGTGATGCTCCTTTCGTCAGAAACCGTAGAACGCATCTTCAAATTCCGGCAGATCCGGGACCGCCTCAACCGGGCAGCCCGACGCCTCGGCGCCCAGCGGGTGGTTTTCGCCGAGTTTGGCAAAAACCTGCTGGCGTTCCATCGGGCGGCCGAGCAGACCGGCCTGCAGGTGGTGGCGGTGGCGGATGATCAACTTGGGGGTGACGGTCGGGATGGGCGGGAATACCGCGGCATTCCGCTGGTGACCTGGGAGGGGCTGCGGGAGATGGGGCTGGCGGGGGAGATGGTAGTGGTGACCAACATTTCGCCGGTACATGCCCCCAGGCGGGCGGCGGCGTTGCGGCGGGTCCTGGGGGTGCCGGTGGTCGATCTTTTCAGCCGGCAGGACGAACTACTGCACGGTTCACCGGTGCTGGCGGAAGCCGCCCGCCTGTAATATCCGGCGTGATACCGCTACCTAACACTCCGTACCAGCCAAACTTGAGTCGCGTAAGATTGTCTTGACACGGGGTGCTTCGCGATTATTATGAAGTTGTGGGGGGGTATCCTCAGTTTGCGGCACTCCTGGCAGGGGAGCCGCCCGGCGGAGAAACTCAATGGCCCAAGAGCCCGCACGCCTGAAAGTGACACGCAACGGTGACACCGTTCAGGTGGAGTTTACGTCTCGCAAAATATTGGACGAGGCGAACATCGCCGAGATTGGGGAACAGCTCACGGCGATCGTGGAACGGGAGGACCGGCCCAAGCTCATCATTTCTTTCGCGGCCGTCGATCATCTCTCCTCTGCCGCCCTCGGCACGCTTATCACTATTAATAACAAGGTCAAGCAGAAGGGCGGCCAGCTCCGTCTTTCCGATATTAACCCCCAGATCTTTGAAGTCTTCCTCATTACCAAGCTCAACAAGCTCTTTCGCATCTACCCGACCGTGAAAGATGCCCAGGACAGCCTTCAGCCCGCCTGAGAGCCGGCTAAGTCGCACACGCTGCTTATAACGGCAGCATGTCGCACCGATACACATAAAAGAGGGACGGAGCCTTCTGACCAAAGTTGTAAGCGTGGTGTACGTGGTTGGTTCCGTGTAGTACTCTGAACGGATGGCGTCAGATGAAGCGACCCAGAAGTAAGCTCAAACTCGCTCATGCCTCGGACATGCCCTGGACCGAGGTCTCCTTCTGCAGCTGCCTCCACAAAGCCCGCGACGTGGAGAACGGCATCCTGGCCGACTGTGAAAAGCACCACTTCAGCGAAAATGACCTCTTCGCCATCAAGCTCGCCCTTGAAGAGGCCCTCGTCAACGCGGTGAAGCACGGCAATAAACTGGATCCGGCCAAACAGGTGCGGGTCCATTATCGCGTCTGCGACCAGCGCCTCGATGTGACCATTGAAGACCAAGGCACCGGGTTCAACCCGGCGGAACTGCCCGACCCCACCGCCGATGAAAACATCGATCGCTGCAGCGGCCGCGGCATCCTCCTGATGCGGGCCTACATGAGCAGCGTCGTCTTCAACCCGCAGGGAAACAAGGTGACCCTCACCAAGTTCAACGAAAGCTACACGGCCCCGAGTTCACGGGCGGCCATGGGGTGAGGGGCGGCGGGGCGGGGATTTCCATGCTAAATCGACGAACCTCCATCACCGATGATCTGCGCGCTGCAGCACGGTGAACCACTTTCCGGTGAAGATCGGCCGGAAGTCGGCGTGCAGCGGCTTGAGTTCGGGGGAGTTCCAGACATCGAAATCGCGGTATTCCCACCAGGTGATGACGCACTCGCTCGCCTGCACCTGCGCTTTGATGCGCGCGAGTTCCGAATTCGTCGGAATGCCGGGCTCGGGAAACCAGGCGTCGGGAAGAGACGCGGTGGGGGGGAGGCGTGGAATGAAGCCGTTGGTCATGACGAGGGTTTTCGCTCCATGCGTGGCGTCGAGCGCCTGCTGCCACTCCGCGAATTGGTCGGGGTAGACCCAGAGGTTCCCGGCGTCGGCCGATCGCGACTTGTCATGCCACGCCTTGTTGATCGTGCCGACGAGGCTGCCGTGGGAGACAAGGAGGAGCACGATGAGGGCGATGCTGACGGCAAGCCGGAGATCGCGCCGCACCGGAATCAACACCGCCACGAGCGTGAGGCCGAGCGCCGGAAGGTACGAGTAGTAGCTCCACGAGCCGGTCCATCCATAAAAGCCCAGCAGGAAAGCGGTGTGCAGGATGCCGGCGGTGAGGAGGAGTTCCCACGCCCGCTGACGCGACAGGACTTGCGTGGCTGGAACCGCGGGCCGGCGGATCAGCATCCAGGCCGCCCAGACCGCACCCACGCCGCTCGCCATCGCGGCAACCAGGAAAGCGAACGCCGGCGTGGTGAAGAATTCGGCGAGGCTCGGCGGCAGCCAGAACGCGCGGCCGCTCGCCTTGAAGAACCCGAACCCCGTGGCTGCATAGGTCTTCGCGCCCGTCGTCGGCAGCAGCGTGTGCACCACCGGCCCCGTGCCGAAGTAGAGCGACAAACCCGTGAACAGCACCGCCGCCACCGCGCCGGCAAGCGCGAGCTGGCGCACGATGGAGAAGAACCGCTCCGCCATCGGCACGCGCGTGTGGCGCACGATGTTCCAGACGATGATCACCAGCAGCACGAAACCGTACACGTACGCCATCGACGGCTTCACGAAGAC
This sequence comes from Phycisphaerae bacterium, assembly GCA_051955985.1. GTDB lineage: Bacteria > Planctomycetota > Phycisphaerae > WQYP01 > WQYP01 > DATKPA01. The sequence goes on from JBQCGD010000083.1 coordinate 27,797, forward strand.
GCACACCGTCGCGAGCGCCAGCGCCTGGGACCGCCGCCCCTCCGCCTGTGCCGCGAGTCCGAGAAGGATGAACATTGCTTCCAGCGGATGCGTCAGCGTCAGGTAGGCCGGCATGATCGCCATGGGCAGCGCCGCCAGCAGCACAAGCACCCCCTTGCGCGAAATGCCCGCCGCCACCAGGATGCGCGCGATCGCCCACGCCATCACCATTTCCAACAGCAGCGTGAGCACGAGAAACGCAACCGGCGAGCGTCCGAGAATGGCGAACCCCAGCCGGCCGTAAAGCAGGGAGAGAAGCCCGTGCGTGTAGCCAAAATCGACCGTCGGCACGTACCCCCGCGCCAGCAGCATGTCTCCCTTGAGCGTCGTGCCCGGGTCATAAAACGCAAATTGTCCCCAATCCGCGACCCGCCATGTCGGCAGTTGCAGAAAAAAGCTGACCAGCAGCGCTGCGGCAAACAGCAGCGTCAGCCCCCAGCGACGCGAAGGCCGGCCGCGGGGAGGACGTGGATGTGGACTCTCTCGCACCACCGGTTGGGACATTGCACCTCTCATGGTCGTCGGGGGGAACTTTCGATGATATACTCTGGGCATGACCACCGCGACGTGCCAACGCCGGTCTGAACCCACCTCGCCCCAGCGCGGCCTCGCGTTGCCGGTGCTCGGCGCCGATTCCCCCAACCCCAATCCCAACGGTTTGACCGGCCCGCGCGACATCTCCGCCGTGCAGATGCTCCGCATCTCTGTCACCGATGTCTGCAACCTCCGCTGCGTCTACTGCATGCCCGCGGAGGGCGTTGAGTGGCTTCCCAAGTCGCACGTGCTCACCTACGAGGAAATCGCCACCGTTGTCCGCGCCGCCACCAGCGTCGGCGTCACCCACTTCAAACTCACCGGCGGCGAGCCCACCGCGCGGCGCGACCTGCCGGTGCTCGTCGACATGCTCCGCCAAATCCCCGGCGTGCGAGATCTCTCTCTCACCACCAACGGCATTCTCCTCGCCCCGATGCTCGAGCCGTTGAAGCATGCCGGCCTGAACCGGATCACCATTTCCCTCGACTCCCTCCGCCCTGAGCGCTTCGAAGCGATCACCCGCGGCGGCCGCTTCGAAAAAGTCTGGGCCTCCATCGAGCGCGCCCTCGCCCTCGGCTTCGAACGCCTCAAGATCAACGTCGTCGTCATGAAAGGCATGAACGAAGACGAAATTCCTGACTTCGCCGCCCTCACGCTGAAAATGCCCATCACCGTCCGCTTCATCGAATTCATGCCCCTCGGCCGCAGCGGCCTCACCGACAATCCCGAAGAATCGATGATCACCGAAGCCCAGATCCGTCGGCAGATCGAACAAACCCACGGCCCCCTCGCCCCCGTGCAGCGCAGCAGCGAACTCGGCGTCGGCCCCGCCAAAGTCTGGCAACTTCCCGACGCACAAGGCCGCCTCGGCTTCATCAGCGCCATGTCCCACCCCTTCTGCGACACCTGCAACCGCCTCCGCCTCACCCCCGACGGACTCCTCCGCTCCTGCCTCTTCGACGGCGGCGAAGTCGACCTTAAACCGATCCTCCGCCAGCCCACCCTCACCCCCACCGGCGAAATCGAAAGCCCGGAAATCCTCCTCGCCAACGCCATGACCACCTGCGTCGCCCTGAAGCCCACCACCCATTCCTCCCACGGCAACAAAGCGATGAACCGCATCGGCGGGTAAACGTTCGGAGTTCCGCCTTCAGGCGGCTGACCTCTCGCATGGAAAACAACCTCTCGCACATCAACGACTCCGGCGCCGCCCGCATGGTTGACGTGAGCGCCAAATCCCCCACGCTCCGCCGCGCGACTGCCGAAGGCTATGTCCTGATGGCCCCCGCCACCCTCGCCGCCGTCCGCAACAACTCCGGCCCGAAAGGCGAAGTCCTCTCCGTTGCCCGCATCGCCGGCATCCAGGCTGCAAAAAAAACCGGCGACCTGATTCCGCTCTGCCATCCGCTCCCCCTCGAGCAGGTCACCGTCGATTTCGAACTGCTCCTCGACCGCCTCCGCATCCTCGCCTCCGCCACGATCACCGCGAAGACCGGCATCGAAATGGAAGCCTTCACCGCCGTCAGCGTCGCCGCCCTCACCATCATCGACATGCTCAAGGCCATCGATCCCGCGATGCAAATCACCGGCATCCGCCTCCTCGAGAAGACCGGCGGCAAGTCCCACTACATCGCGAAGTAGCCGGTTCCTTCCCTCTTTTTCCCGCAAATTCACGTTTTTGCTGAGTCCTTGCACGCCATTTGTACCAAATGCAGTTGTGCTCGCTTCGGTAATTCTGGCGCACCCCCGTCGTGCCCACCGCGGCAAGCCGACCTTTGGAGGCAGTGTTATGCCACGCGGCGACAAGTCAACGTACACGGCCAAACAAAAACGACAGGCCAGCCACATCGAAAAAGGCTACGAAAAGCGCGGCGTCTCGAAGAAGGAAGCCGAACGGCGCGCCTGGGCCACCGAAAACAAGATCTCGGGCGGCGGGCGGAAGAGCGGTTCGGGGCGGGGCCGCAAGACCAACAAGTCCCCCACCAAGAAAGGCGGCCGCAAGGGCGGCGCACGTTCCCACGCCCGCTCCCATTCCAGCCGTTGATCTGCGGCAGCGCGGGCGCTGTCACTCGCGCCAGCTACGCTCTTTCTTCTTCTCCCCCTGCTTCTTCTTCGAAGCAAGCCGCCGCAGCTTCGCCCCCTTGCTCGGCTTGCTCTTCTTCCGCTTCTTCGGCTCCACCAGCGCCTGCTCAATGAGCGCCCGCAGCTTCTCCATGCACGCACGCCGGTTCGATTCCTGCGTCCGCTCGGTGTCCGCCGTAAACAGCAGGTCCCCATCCACCATCCGCCGCCCCGCCAGGTCGCGCAGCCGCCCCAAGGCGCGATCATTCATCCCATGCAGCGCCGCAAGCGCCACACGCAGCTCCGTCTTGGTGTTCACCTTGTTGACGTTCTGCCCGCCCGGCCCGCTCGACCGCGAAAACCCGAACCGCAACTGCTCGCGGTCCGTCCAGACGCCAGGTCCAAGCTCGATGCCGGGAACGAAGGAAGAAGTGTTGCTCATGCCCGTATTGTAACGCAAATCCGGGAATGACGGAGGGAATTCGCTCCTCTCCCCTGGAATCACGGCTTCCGGAGAGCCCGCACCGCCTTCACCAGCCGCCCCGCCTTCCCCGCATCCACCGCCGACATCACCCCCGCCTCCTTCAAACTCGTCCCCACGATAAACCCATCCGCATGGCTCGCCAGCTCCGCCACATTCTCCTCCGTCACCCCGGACCCCACAAACACCGGCACGCGCCCCTTCCCCGCCGCCGCCTTGACCACCGCCACCTTCCGCGGATCCGTCGCCTTGCCGGTCCCCGTCCCCGACACGATCAACGCATCCGCGAGCGCCCGGTGCACCAGGTCATCCACCTCGATCTCCACCGACCGCCCCTCTCCCAGCGGCGCGGAATGCTTCACATCCACATCCGCGAGAATCGCAACTTGCTCCGCCCCCAACGTCCGCCGCAGCCGCAGCACCTCGTGCGCCGCCCCCTCGATCACCCCCTGGTCCGTCACCCGCGCCCCGCACAGCACATTGATCCGCACAAACGCCGCCCCCGTCGCATGCGCGATCGCAACCGCCGACAGCCCGTCATTCCGCAGGACGTTGATCCCCAGCGGCACCTCCGGGTGCGCCCCGCGCACCGCCACCGCCAGCATGGTCAGACAGGCCACCGTCTCCGCCCCCACGCGCCCGGGATAAAACGGAATGTCCCCGAAGTTCTCCAGCATCAGCCCATCCACCCCCGCCTCCACCAGCCGCCGCGCATCCGTCAGCACCCCCTCGCGCGTCTGCTCCAACGTTCCCGCGCACTGCGGCGATCCCGGTAGCGCACGCACATGCAGCATCCCGATCACCACCGGATGCCCCAACGACTTCCATCGGTCAAGAATTCGCATGCACGCTCGTCAAAAAATGCGCTTCAAGATCGGCATCCATCGGCGGCTCATTCCTGTCTTGCTCCATCATGCCGCCGGTCCCACCGTCTGCTGCTGTTGCTGCCGCGCTAGGTCTTCCACCTTCGGCAAAAGCTTCGTCAACTCCACGGCCGCCTGCGAATTCGGATACTTCGCAATCAACGCCCGCGCCACGCCGATCGCTTCTTCATACCGGTGCCGCTTGAGCAGTTCCCGGAACTGCTGTTCCTGCTCCTTGCGTTCCTGCGTCCGCGCATTTTCCTGCATCAGCCCCAGGTCCACCCGCAGCAGCTCCGTCCGCTTGTCCAGCGGATACTTCTGAATGAATTCATCCACCGCGCTGATCGCCCGCTGCCACTGCTTCTTCCCCGTCGCTTCCGACACCTGCGCCAGCAGCCGCTCCTTGTGCTCGCGCTCGAACGCATCCCGCTCCTGCTGCACCACCTTCCGCATGTGTTCCACCTGCGGAGCGCCGGGATACTTGTGCTCCAGCGCCGCGACCAGCTCCCCCGCCTCCTGCCACGCCGCAATGCTGAGCAAATGCCGCAACTGCGAGTCCGCCGCCCGCAGGTCCTCCGACAGCCGCGCCGCGTATTCCCCGGCAACCTTCTCGGCCAGGGACTTCACCTCCCCATCCTCCGGCAACAGCGCCTGGAGCTCCTGCAACTGCAGCCGCGCCGGCGCCCAGTTCCCCGACAGCATGTGCCGCTCGATCGATTCCGTCAGCGTCTGCTTCCGCTTGCTCCAGTGAATCGCCCCCAATTGCCGCCGCTGCGTGTCGTTCATCAACGCCGCATCCCGCACCTGCTCCAGAAGGTCCATCAGCAGCGGCTGCGCGCTTTCCTCCGCCATCGGTCGCACCGCCGGCTGCGGCCGCGGCGCCGCGGTCGCCGGCGCCGCCGGAATCCGCATCGCCACGTCCAGCGACTGGATCCCGTTCTTCAACTGCTCCAGGATGCCCTGCTGCGCCGCCTGCTGCCGCACGCTCGCCGCCATTACGTGCAGAATCGCCGCCATCGAGAGAAAAAGTAGCCCCGGCAGTACCCCGTACAGCAACGCAATAAACCCGAAGAACACCTCCGTCGGCGGCGTGCTCCGGCCAAACAGGTCCACCAGGCTGAAAATGCAGTACGCAATCCCCCCCAGGAAAAACACCACCCCCAACGTCGTCAAAACAAAAACCAGAACGCCAATGAGAACTGACCCGATTCCACGCTGATTCGCCATAGTTCCGCCCCGGTCAAAACAGTGTCGTCCATGGCGGATGATAACGCTGAACCCCCGCCCCTGACAGCAAATTCTCCCCCATTCGTCCCCACGCGGCTGCCGCGTTTCCACCCCGCCAAACGGCATATAACAAATGCGGGGCCGCACAAAACGTCACAGCCCCGCGTCGGGAGAACTCGTTAAGTCTGTTGTGTCCCCGCGTCCAGTTACACCCGGAACGCTCCTCGCGGGTTCTTGTTCGTCCGCGTTTTCGCCGGCACGTTCCCCTGCGTCGCCCGCGCCTTCGCCCGCGCCAGCCGCGTCGCACGCGACTTGTTCTGCACGCCGTACTTCTCCCCCACCTGCTCGGCCGTCAGCCACTCGATGTTCTTGCTCTCGATCTGCCGCAGCGCCATGTCCCCTTCGTACGGGTCCCACATGCCGATGCAGTCCGAAATCATCGCCACCTTGTGCCGCCGCGCCAGCAATCCCAGCACCGCCGTCCGCACGGTCCATTCCACCGGCATACCGACGACCAGGATCACCTCAAACGTCGATTCGCTCAGCAGCCGGTCCAGCCGCGGCGATTCAAACAAATTCAAACTCGGCAAATCAAAAATAAACTGCTGCACCGTCCGGAACCCCTCCACCGGCAGGCTCGTCCCGCAATCCAGCGGCCACTCCGTCCGACGCCGCAACTGCGTGAACGGCATCTTTTCATACCCCGGCGTGTTCGGATTGCAGATCAGCCGGTTGTTCCCCCGCTGCCCCGGCGCAATCAGGTTTCGCAGCCGCGTGGAGATCACCGGAATGTGCGACCGGTGCGCCAGCGTAAACACCCGCTTCAACGGATCGTAAAACTTCTCCGCCTGAAAGATCGGGTAGGCCCCGTCTGTCGAAAGCAGGTCACGCTGGCTGTTCAAATCCAGGATGACGGGTCCAGGAATTGTGTACATGACGCCGCCTCCTTTCTGGGTGCGGTCACGGGTGCAAAGCCTCATAACCTCGGCATAAGGTTCATCGGCCTGGGGCTTAGATGACTATATGCAGAGTTTTCGAAACGCTCCGGCCGAAACAAAAAATTTATCCGCTTCTCATGACAGACTTCGCACCTGATTTCACAAACCCCTTTCTGCCTCAACAGATGCATCTATTTATCTGAAAACGAGCCCCCCGCATCACTCTGACCTAATGCCGCAAGTGCGAACATTCACTGCCCCGCACTTGACAATTGCAGTTACCCCGGTTCAATAGCCGATTCGCCTTCCGGGCACCGCGCCTACAATCCGGCAGCTCATGGGCTTAAACCAAACCCGTTCCTGCGGTTCCGACAGGTAAGACCGCTCCGGTTGCACCGCCCTCTTTCAAGGACGCTTTCCCTCGTGGCAAAAAAAATCCCGACATCCTCGCCCGATTCCGATGCCGCCCCCGCCCGGGGCGCCGGCAAGGCCCTCGTCATCGTCGAATCCCCCGCCAAAGCCAAAACCATCAACAAGTACCTTGGCGCCGGTTACACCGTCAAAGCCTCCGTCGGCCACGTCCGCGACATTCCCTCCAAGGGCCTCAACGTCGATATCGACAACAACTTCAAGCCGACCTACGAAATCACCGACCGCGGCCGCAAAATCGTCGCCGACCTCCGCGCCGCCGCCAAAAACTCCTCCGAAGTCTTCCTCGCAACCGACTTGGACCGCGAAGGCGAAGCCATCGCCTGGCACCTCGTCCACGCCCTCGGCCTCAACCTCAAAACCGCCAAGCGCGTCGTCTTCAACGAAATCACCAAGACCGCCATCCTCAACGCCTTCAAAGCCCCGCGCCTCATCGACGAAAACATGGTCGACGCCCAGCAGGCACGCCGCATCGTCGACCGTCTCGTCGGCTACAAAATCTCCCCGCTCCTCTGGAAAAAAGTCGCCGGCGGCCTCTCCGCGGGTCGCGTCCAGTCCGTCGCCCTCAAGCTCGTCGTCGAACGCGAACTCGAAATCCAGGCCTTCATCCCCGAGGAATACTGGAAACTCACCGGCATCTTCACCGCCGACATCAACGGCGCCCCCGATCTCGCCCAGGCCTGGCGCGACTTCCTCGCCGGCGATGTCGTCGAAATGGGCGAAGAAGTCAAAGACGACGGCACCGATTCCGCCGAAGCCGTCATCGCCCAGGAAGCCTCCGAGTCGCGCACCGTCGCCGAAAAATCCGCCTTCCTCGCCGACCACTCCGCCTTCCGCGCCGACCTCATCGAAGTCAACGGCAAGAAGTTCGACCCCAAGGATGTCGCCGCCGCCCGCGCCGCCGCCGATCTCGTCGGCCTCCTCGATATCAAAACCGAAACCGTCGACAACGACGGCACCAACTGGGGCGGCGGCCCCCGCGGCATCCCCAGAAAAGGCCCCGCCACCAAGCTCTCCCGCATCATCGGCATCCCCGACCCCAAGCGCGCCGGCGTCTCGTTTGTCATCCGCGAACTCAACACCAAGCTCACCACCAGCCGCCCCCCCGGTCCCTTCGCCACCAGCACGTTGCAGCAAGCCGCCAGCAACCAGCTCGGCTTCGGCGCCCAGCGCACCATGCGCGTCGCCCAGCAGCTCTACGAAGGTATCGACATCGTCGGCATCGGCGCCGTCGGTCTCATCACCTACATGCGTACCGACTCGCAGAACATCTCCAGGGAAGCGCTCTCCGCCGTCCGCGGCTTCATCGGTCAGAACTTCGGCGACAAGTACCTCCCCGAATCCCCCAACTTCTTCGCCTCCAAGGCCGGCGCCCAGGAAGCTCACGAAGCCATCCGCCCCACCGACGTCAATCTCACCCCCGACTTCCTCCGCGGCAAAGGCCTCTCCGACGAACAGCTCCGCCTCTACGAAGTCATCTGGAAACGCTTCGTCGCCTGCCAGATGACCCCCGCCCAGTGGAACGTCACCGAAGCGCTCATCGATACCCGCAAGCAAAACAACACGGTCGCCACCTTCAAAGCCACCGGCCGCACCCTCGCCTTCGACGGCTTCACCAAGGTCGCCGGCGTCTACACCCGATTCGACGAACAAATCCTCCCCGCCCTCAAGCAATCCCAGCCCGTCGCCCCCCTCGATCTCACCCCCACCCAGCACTTCACCAGCCCGCCTTCGCGCTACAGCGAAGCCTCCCTCGTCAAAGCCCTCGAAGCCGAAGGCATCGGCCGCCCCTCCACCTACGCCTCCATCATCGCCACCATCCAGGACCGCCAGTACGTCGAGTCCAAGGGCCGCACCCTCTACGCCACCGACCTGGGCATCAAGGTCACCGAAAAACTCATCGAAGGCTTCCCCGACATCATGGACACCGGCTTCACCCGCACCATCGAAGCCGAGCTCGATCAGGTCGAAGGCGCCAATCGCAACTGGGTCGATGTCGTCCGCGAGTTCTACAAGCCGCTCGCCAAGGATCTCGAAACCGCCGAATCCCGCATGACCCACGCCCGCGCCGAAACCACCCCCTCCGAATACAAGTGCCCCGAGTGCGGCGCCATGATGGAGTACCGCCTTTCCAAGCGCGGCAAACGCTTCCTCTCCTGCTCCCGCTACCCGGACTGCAAAGGCGCCCTCAACGTCGACCGCGAAGGCAAACCGCAGCAGCTCGAGGTCACCGACTACAAGTGCCCCGTCTGCTCCAAGCCCATGATCAAACGCACCGGCCGCTTCGGCCCCTTCCTCGGCTGCTCCGGCTACCCCGAATGCAAAACCATCCAGGCCATCGACAAGAAAACCGGCGAGCCCCTCCCGCCCAAACCGCCTCCCGTCGATACCGGCCTCCTCTGCCCCAAGTGCGGCAAAAAGAACATCGTCGTCCGCCAGGGCAAACGCGGCCCCTTCATGTCCTGCAGCGGCTTCCCCAAGTGCCGCACAACCCTGCCCGCCGAGCGCCTCGAAGAATTCAAGAAATCCCTCGAAACCACCAACGCCTGGCCCGCCGACATCCAGGCCAAATTCGGAGCCCGCGCCGCGTCAGCAGAAGCCGGCGCCGAAGAAGCCGCACCTCAAAAAGAAAAGCCCGCCAAGAAACCCGCCACCAAAAAACCCAAGGCAAAGGCGAAAACCTAAACCCGTGCCTCCTGGACACGCAAAGCACATGCACCCCCTTCGTGGTCCTTCGTGCCTTCGTGCTCTTCGTGTTTAACGTCGTCGGTAGGGGGGACGCGTTTCGTCATTCGTCATTCGAATTTCGTCATTCGGGCTAGTGCGGCTGCGTCGTCAAATTCCGCTCACTCCGATCCGTCGTCTCCACATAATTGTCCGTCAGCAGATCCGCCGCCCGCATCCGCAGCGCCGCCGCATTCGACGCCGCCCCCTTGAGCGCCTCATCCTCCCCCAGCAGCCGCTCCGTAAATTCCTTCGCCGCCGCGATGATCCTCCCGCAGTTCTCCCCCACGTTCTTCAGATACTGCGTCTGCTCCCCATCCAACCCGCGCCGCTGCATCCGCTGCGTCACCCACGCACGCCCCGTGTTCGGATCATGCTGCGGCACGTTCACCTGCACCAACTGGTTCGCCGTGTCCGAAATCTTCAGCACCTTCCCCGAAGGATCCGCCATCGCATCCGTGATCAGCTCCGCCGCCCGATCCCCCACCGCCTTCACCAGCGGATCCGTCTCCGGCGTCGCCCCCTCGCCCGTATCGCCCGCCTTCCCCCGCATGATCTCCAGCGCCCGCAGCGATCCCACCGTCTTCGCAAATTCCAGCAGCGGCGGCAATGCCTTCACCTGCGCCAGCGGCGGCACCTTCCGCTCCGCCGCCGGCAGCTCGTCCACCAGCAACGCCGCGTACGCCTCCGCCCGCCGCGAACGATCCAGCCACGGAATCGCCTTGTGCTCCCCCGCAGCCTTCGGCACATATTCAAACGCCCGCGAATGCTGCACCAGGAACGCCAGCGCCACCGGCGACGCCGCCCGCTCCGGCTTCTCCTGCGCAAACGCCTCCTTCCGCGCCTGCTCCAGCACCGCAAGCGCCCCCGGCTGCTGCTTCAACTGCAGCATGCACTCCGCCTTCAGCATCAGCATCGTGTACCTGTCGTACGCCGCCGCCGGCGTCCCCGTCAGCGCCAGCACCCGCGTCAAATCCTTCAGCGCGTCCTGGTATTTCCCCGTCTCCACGTTCTTCTCAATATCCGCCGGCGATGGCAGCTCCTCCGCCCCCCGCGCCCCCGTCACCCCCGCCGCGCCCACCACCACCGCCGCCACAACCACGCACACCCCGATTCCCCCGCCCCGCCGCTCGCGCCGTCCCGCCGCCATATGCATCCCTCGCTCCTCTACAACTGCGTGTAATCCGTATGCAGCGTCCGGTCTGCCTTCGCGGAAAGGTCCAGCGCCCGGCTCGCCAGCTTCTTGAATTCGTCCGCCTGCTCCGGAAATCCCTTCACAAAGTCCGCCATCGCCGACGAGATCTTCTTGCACGTCGCTTCAATGTTATCCAGATCCCTCCCGTCCGTCCCCATCAATCCCTGCCGATGCGTTATCTGCGTCGGAAACTGCCGCCCCGTCCGGTCCGTCATCGTCGACGTCTCCGTCACCACCCGGCTCGCCTCCTCCGAGATCCGGTCCGTCTTCGTCTGCAGGTCCGTCAACGCCGCATCCACCAACTTCGCCGCATGATCCGCCACATCCTTCATCGCCTCATCCGTCTCCGTCGTCCCCTTCGTCGCCCCATATTCCGCCGTCCGCAGCGTCTCCGCCATCTTCGCCAGTTCCAGGTACGGCGGCAGGCCCGGCCCCTTCTCCGCCGCCGCCGCCTTCCGCCTGAACATCTCCTTCGCATCCGCATACAACGCCTTGTACGCGTCCTCCCGCTTCGCCCGGTCCGTCAGCTTGATCGGCGTCTTCACCTCCGCCGTCATCGGCGTGTATTGCCCGCCCGGCGAACGCTGCAGCAACAGCAGCATCGCCGCCGCCTCCTTCTCGTCGTCCGCATGATGCGCCTGCTCCGCCTCCTTCTTCGCCATCGTCGCCGTCCCGATCGCCGCCGCCTGCTGCCGCAACTGAATCTGGCAGTCCGCCTTCATCATCAAAATCTCGTGCCGGTTGTACGGCGCCGCCGCCGGGCCCGTCAGGTTCAGCACCCGCACCAGCGCCTTCATCGCGTCCTGGTACTGCCCCGCTTCCATCAGCTTCTTGATCTCGTCCTGGCTCAACAGCCCGTTCCCCGCCGCCGGCGCGGCCGCCGTGTTCACCTCCGCCGCCGCACGGCCCGCCCCCGCCCCGCGGCCGCCCATCACCATCCCCAGCACGCCGATTAAAAACAGCCTCTTCATGGATTCTCTCCATTTCATGACAACATCCAGTATGACGACCCGCCTCCCCCGCCATTGCATCTTCCTCCCCCCAACCCCGCCCTCACGGCCGCGAGTAATCCGTCGTCAGCACCAGGTGCGCACGGTTCGCCGTTGTCTGCGCCCGCGCCGCCAGGTGAAAAAACGGCTCCGGCGTCTCGAACGCCTTCGTCAACTCCTGCACCGCCAGCGGAATCTTCCCGCACGTCTTCTCGATCGCCTGCAGCCGCTGCGCGCTCTCCCCCGACAGCCCCTGGTGCCGATAGCCGCCGTTCGACATCACCCCCGTTCGATAATCCTGCCCCCAGCTGGGATTCTCGGTCAACCGCTCCGCCGCCACCGAAATCTCACTGACCTGCTGCTCCATGTCCTCCAGCGCATTCGTAATCACCTTCGCCGCCGACTTCGCCGCATCCTTCGCAAACTGGTCCGACTGCTTCGTCCCCCCGTTCGCGTTCCGCTCAATCCCCTTGAGCGCCGGCACGTCCCGCGCGATCTCCAGGTACGGCGGCAGCTTCCCCGCCACCGACGCCTGCCGCATCTTGCTCTGCAGCACCGCCATCTCGTCCACCAGCAACGCCGCGTACGCCCCCTTCCGCTTCGATCGGTCCACAATGTCCATCGGCAGCTTCTCCGGACTGTTCACCGGCGTATACAGGTTCTTCGGCGCCGACTTCTGGATCAAAAACGCAAACGCCGCCGCTTCGTTCGCCTCCACCGTGTTGTGCGCCGCGTTCGCCTGCCGCGACGCCTCCTGCAGCGTCCCCACCGCGCTCGAAGTCTCATGCACCTGGAACTGGCACTCCCCCCGCAGGATCAGCAACCGCGGACGGTCAAACCCCGGCATCCCGTACAGCCGCGCAATCAACTGCAGCGCCTCCCTCCACTTCCCCCCATCCATCAACCCATTCACATCATCCATGCTCAGCGCCCCATCCGCCGGCTGCGAAGCCGCCGCCGCAGCCTTCTCCGGCGCCGCCACGCTCACCGGCGCGCTCGGCGCCGCCCCCTTCCCATCCCCCAGCGGCGTCACCGTCACCTCCGCCATCGCCCCCGTCCCCATCACCGCCACAAACAGCGCCGTCCCGATCATCCGATGCATGTGACTCCTCCAGCTCTTGAAGGCGCAACTCACTCGGAAAGGCCAACGCCACCACGCCTTCCCATAGTATAGAGACAGTCCTCCCCCATTTTGTGCACAAGAAAATCCCGGCGATTGGCCGTAAGCCTCTGAAAATGATCGAATTACAAAAATATCCTTCCTCCCCTTCAGCTGCCCCCTCCCCCCGCCGGCACCACCTCAAACCCTCCTCCTTGACCCCGCCCGCTCATTTCCCATATACTCCCCCTTCGCACTTTCGCCGGACCACGGGCGGTAACAGTGGAAGCACGGCATCCAATTGCCGGGCGAATCGCCAGATCCCAAGCATTCTCCCAAAGAATCGCCGGACTCGCGACTCTCCCCCCGCTTCCATCCCCACCCCAATCCAACGAAAGCAACCTCACTCGCAAATGGTTTTGCGTGTTGAGTTCTGTTTTTCGAGTTTCCCTCCAACGGAGGCATCATGGCCGTCAAAGTCCGTGGCAAACGCTACCAGGAAGCCGCCAAGCTCATCCCCCAATCCCCCGTCACCCTCGAGCAGGCCTTCCCCGTCCTCAAGCAAATGAAAAAGGCCAAGTTCGACGAGACCGTCAACGTCGTCGTCCACCTCGGCATCGACCCCAAGCAGGCCGACCAGATGGTCCGCGGCGCCGTCTCCCTCCCCAAGGGCGTCGGCAAAACCAACCGCGTCATCGCTTTCGTCCAGGGCGCCAACATCGACGCCGCCAAGGCCGCCGGCGCCACCGAAGCCGGCGCCGATGAACTCATCACCAAGGTCAACGGCGGCTGGACCGAGTTCGACGTCGCCGTCGCCACCCCCGACATGATGCCCAAGATCGCACGCCTCGGTAAGGTCCTCGGACCCCAGGGCAAGATGCCCTCCCCCAAGGCCGGCACCGTCACCACCGACGTCGCCACCGCCGTCCGCGAATACACCGCCGGCAAAATCGAGTTCCGTAACGACGCCGGCGGCAACATCCACGCCATCGTCGGCAAACTCTCCTTCTCCGACGGCGACCTCTCCGCCAACGCCCACGCCCTCATCGAAACCCTCCGCAAAATGAAACCCGTCGCCGCCAAGGGCACCTACATCAAAAAAGTCACCATCCACTCCTCCATGTCCCCCGGCATCCCCATCGACACCAGCCACCTCAACGTCCACGAAGAAGAGAAGTAACCAACCGGAGTCACGGCCCCAAAGCCACAGACCCCAGGCCCTAGTCCCCAGACCCCAAACTAACGACCCTCAACACGAGGTTTAAAATGTCCAAACGCGTCAAATCCCTTATCACCGCCGAACTGCAAAACAAGTTCAAAGGCGCTGACTCCGTCGTCGTCATCGACTACACCGGTATCGACGCCAAAACCACCGGCGGCATCCGCTCCGACCTCCGCCAGAAGAAGGTCAAGCTCACCGTCGTCCGCAACGCCCTCGCCGCCAAGGCCCTCGAATCCGCCGGCCTCAAGGGCGTCGGCGGCCTCCTCAAGGGCACCAACGCGGTCTGCTACGGCGGCGAGTCCGTCGTCGATATCGTCAAGGAACTCGTCGAGCAGGCCAAGAAGGTCGAAAAGCTCAAGATCAAGGGCTCCATCGTCGACGGCCAGCTCCTCGATGACAAGGCCACCGCCGCTCTCGCCAAGCTCCCCAACAAGAAGGAACTCCAGGCGATGATCGTCGGCCAGATCCTCGGCCCCGGCCGCAAAATCGCCGGCCAGCTCAAAGGCCCCGCAAGCAAGATCGCCGGCCAGATCAAAGCCGTCGAGGAGAAGGCGGAAAAGGGCGGCTCTGCCGCCCCCGCCGCCGCCTAAACATATAGCCCCGGCCTTGGCCGGGGTCCGAACGATTCAGAGTTTTCGCTCACCAGTCGTTCAGCCTGCCTCGAGCAGTTAAAACCCGGCGCGTCGCTGGGGCTGGCGAAGGTGAACAGATAGAGAAAGGTTCCCCCCATGGCAGACGTGAAAGCCGAAATCAAAGAACTGGGCGACAAGATCGTGGCCCTCTCCCTGCTCGACGCCCAGGCGCTGAGCACCTACCTCAAGGACACCTACGGCATCGAAGCCGCCGCTGGTGGCGCCGTCATGATGGCCGCCCCCGCCGGCGCTGGCGCCGGCGCAGCTCCCGCTGCCGCCGAACAGTCCACCTTCGACGTCGTCCTCAAGGCCGCCGGCGACAAGAAAATCCAGGTCATCAAGGTCGTCCGCACCGCCACCGGCCTCGGCCTCAAGGAAGCCAAGGACCTCGTCGACGGCGCTCCCAAGCCCGTCAAGACCGGTCTCGAAAAGGCCGACGCCGAGAAGCTCAAGAAAGAGCTCGAAGCCGAAGGCGCCACCGTCGAACTCAAGTAAGTTCGATCTGGCACTCTCAGCCAACAACGGGGCGGCCGCTCTCACCGAGCGCCGCCCCGTTCCCTTTCGTCACGACCCCCTCGTGTACGGAGTTCCGCCTTTAGGCGGCCTCAAACGCCGATGCGGAGCGAGGCGTAACCCCACACACGCAATTCCCAGAAAAATTCCCTTGCCCCAACCCCCCTCATCGCGCACCCTGTCCTCGGCAACAAAGGAGGAACCGCTTATGCGCCACATCCTTACCCTCATCCTCTCCCTCGCCTTCTCCCTCCTCACCGGCTGCGCCTCCTACACCACCCCCGGCGGCCCCGCCGACTTCTCCAAACTCGGACTCACCCCCGACCAGAAAGCCGCCCTCACCGACGCCTCCGTCCAGCGAATCCTCGACAAAAAACCCCTCCTCACCTTCCCCGCCTCCATCGCCGTCGCACGCGTCCAGGCGCCCGACTACACCAACTACTACTTCTCCCACCGTATCTACTACGCCCCTTATTCCGGCCACGACAGCGCCTACAGCATCGTCACCACCCCCGACGTCGAAACCGACGCCGACCTCGACAAACTCGCCAAACTCCCCGACGTCAACGGCATCGCCCCCATCCGCCGCATCCTCCTCACCGGCCGCCCCGTCTCCGACCTCCAACTCCGCGAAGCCGCCGCCAAAATCCACGCCAACCTCCTCCTCGTTTACACCTTCGACACCTCCTTCCATGTCAAAACCCACCTCGCCCCCCTCTCCGTCTTTTCCCTCGGTCTCCTTCCCAACGAAGAAGCACACGTCACCTCCACCGCCTCCGCTCTCCTCATGGACACCAACAACGGCTACATCTACGCCGTCCTCGAAGCCACCGACACCCAACACCAACCCGCCAACGCCTGGACCTCCGACGACGCCGTCGACGACGCCCGCAAACGCGCCGAACGCAACGCCTTCACACACCTCCTCGACCAATTCACCACCAACTGGCCCAAACTCCTCGCCACGTACAAGAAATAAAAACGTCACATGTTCCCAACGAGAGGTCCTCGTACACCCCATGTGCTACCACAGCAGCTTGCCTTTTCGCGGCGCCTGGCTCCGCAAACTCTCCCTCCTCCTCTTCGCCCTCTCCGAAGCCGAACTCCTCCTCGCCAACCTCATCGTCCTCCTCCACGGCAAATTCATCTGGCCCTTCCTTCTCCTCCCCGTCGGCTGGCCCCTCTACTACGGCCTCGTTTATCTCATCGTCTCCGTCATTGCCAAAACGGATCCCAACAGCCCCCGCATCAAAAACTATCCGCGCATGCCCGGACAACTCGTGTCGCTCAGCCAACCCCAACTCATCGCCGCCATCGCTTATCTCACCTTTCCGGTCATGATGACCCTCGTGGCGGCGATCACTGTCTATGCCGCCTTCACAAACCAGATTCACCCGTTGCAATAATCCCTCGCCGGAGTTTCACCTCCCCACTCCAACAATCACCCCCAAACTCCCCACCCCAATCACCACCCACAACACCACCCCCAGCACCAGCGGCCGCACCCCCACCGCCGCAATCGCCTTCCGCGACAGCCCCGCCCCCATCAAAAACAACGTCACCCCCCTCGCCCCCCCCGCCCCCCCCCCCCGCACCCGCCCCAGACCCCCCAGCCCCCGGCGCCGCCGGCCCCGCCCGCCCGC
>JBQCGD010000084.1:0-16017 GCA_051955985.1 Phycisphaerae bacterium
AGGGGGGTTGACTGGGGGGGATGTTCGGTTTTAGGGGGTTGTCGGTGCCTTGTGGTGGGTTTGTGGGGGGCGTGGTGGGGGGTTGGTTGGTGGAGTTGGTGGGACGGGTTGGGGGGTTGTCGGGGTCGGAGGGGGGGGTGGGAGGGCCGAAACGGTCGCGGCGGTCCTGTTCCGCTTTTTCGAGCGGGGTGGGCTGGCTGGGGTGCATTTTGCGCCAGATTTCGTCACGGTCGACGGTGACTTCGCGGGGTGCCTGGATGGCGAGGCGGACGCTGGAGCGGGACCATTTGACGATTTTCACTTCGATGCGGCCGTCAATGATGATGCTTTGTCCTTCGCCGCGGCTCAATGCCAGCATAGAGGAGTCCTTCCATAGGAAAAGGTCGAGCCGCGCAAGTGACGGCCGGGGAGCAAACCGGGGCATTCTACCATGAGAATAGGCGGAGGAGCTTAGGAATTCAGGCTCGACGACGGCAGAGGGCCAGGGATGCCACTGCCAAGGAAACGATTGCCAAGGATGCCGGCTCGGGCGTAGCGAAATAAACGACGTGAGGGTCTGAGACATAGGTTCCGTCGCTGAAGAACCCGGTTTCATCGTTGTAGGTCGCGAACTGCACGTTACCGAAGCTTACGCTTTCCCGTGAGAATTCGGTGGGAAGCCATTCGAAGAACACGGATCCGAGCAGTTGGGGGGAATTCTGGCCGAGGGTGGCGCGAGGGTCAGAGCCGCCGGTGACGGGCTGACGGTTGTAAGGAGGACGATTGAGTGCGGCAAAAACTGATTGGAGATCACCATTGATGCCCCTGTCCTGATTTTCTCCCCATATGGACTGGATTCTTGGCGCGGGCAGACTGAGATAGAGGAAGGCGCTATGGTCCGCATTCCAACCGCCACTGACGTCCGTTAGGCCGGGGGTAAAATTGATGTCGAACGTAGTCGCTGCAAACCCACTTTCCCCGGCGAGCGGGTCAAGATTGCCGATCGTGAAATACATATCGATTTGAAAGATGACAGGGTTCTCCGATGGGGCGATGGCGAGGGTAGCCGATCCGAAGTGCTGCACCTGGAAGGGGACTGGATCGAATTGGGAATTGAAGGCATTCGAGACAACGGAGAAAAGATCGAAGACGGCAGCGCGTGCATTGAGGCCTGTCGCGAAGAGGAGCGCGCAGGGAAGAGCTGATGTAAGTTTCATGGCAAACCTTCTCCCGTGCCTGATGTGTCCACCGTGTCGCGATAATGAAGCTTACCGCCTAAGTACAACTGAGCAAACAGAAATCACAGAGGCGACGTCAACGGCCAAAATAACGGCTGGACGGGTTGCAGAACTTGAGGCCTCGTTTGCCGACAGCGGCGAGAAAGAGGGTCGTCGGCTTTTGCATGGGAGAGCGGGCTTAAACGGTACCGAGCGCGCCGGGCTGTTGGGCTGGTTTGGCGGGCATTAGCAACTCGTGGCGCGCACCAGAAAAGGTGGCCTCCCCCCTCGGGAGATCACTTTGCAGGGGCCGCTCTTCACGGGTGGCATAGGGGGCATAGAGTTCCGAGACGGCGAAGTTGATCGGGATATCCGAACCGTAGGGGTAGAAAATGAGGCTGATGCGGTCGTAGACAACACGTTTGAGGGAGCGATGGGACCGAATGCGATTAACAATATGACGCACGCGATCGCGGCCGGTCTCAAGCGCGCCTGGAATGGCTTCGTAGACTTCGAGGACCGTACCCCGGCCGTCGGAATTGAAATGAATAACAAGCCCAAGTTTGTCCGGCCGCCATTCCGGCTTGTCGCCAACATATCCCATGTGCCAGGCACAGCGCCACTTGCGACATCCCTCCGGGCGGTGTTCGTAATAGGTGCAGTTTTGCTGCAGGTGGGGGCAGCGGGCGTAGAAAGGCTTACCGAGTTCGGCAACACCCATGACATCGCAGCAGACCGCGCACTCGCCGCATTCATTTGATTCCTTAGGAGGAACAAGGTCGATGCGAGAGATGGGGAGGGAGAAGGGTTTCATCGCAACTCACGTACAGGAACTTGATAAGGGGCGAATGGATTCTACTGAAATGATGGGGGCGAGGGGAAGGTCCCACCGCGCACAAATAAAGCGGCGACCTGCAGGTGCAGGTCGCCGCCGAAACTTCAGAAATTGCTCAGGTCATCCAGGAGGCTTAGCAAGCCTTCCGACGACGGACAAGGAGACCCACACCAGCGAGGGCGAGCATTCCGATGGAGGCAGGTTCCGGGGTAGCGGCGCCGGCGCCGAAAGTGAGGCTACCGCCCGTGCCGGGCTTACCCGCACTGAAGCTGCCGTTGGCGTCGTTGGTGTCCCAAGTCGCGTACTGGACGTTGCTCAGGTCGACCGTCTGCTGGCTCTTCCCATCCCACTGCAGGTAGACATACCCGATGGGAGCCGGGCCATTCTGGCCCATGACGCTGCGGGGGTCGGAGGTGGTGTTGGTGCCATAAGGGGGCTTCGCGATGTAAGCGACAATGCCCAGCAGGTCCGTAGCGGACGGGCCATCGTCACCGTTGTGGGCCCAAACCGAAGCAGTGGTTTTGCCGGAGGTGAATTTCAACGTGGTGTCCTGATTCCACGGCCCACCCCAGAAGCCGGGGTCAGGAACCGTGAGACCTGCGGAAGGATTGATGTCCATGGCCAGAGAGCCAAGCCCGCCCTCACCAGCCGCGAGGTTGTTGATGGTGAAGTTGAAGTCGACCTCGTAGATATAGGTCTGACCAACGTTCTTGGTGATGTCGGGGAGGGGGACCAGGTTACCAGCGGTATCATAAGCTACGCTCACCGTCGGGGTGATGGTAAACGTGGCAGCCTGACTCACCGAAGCGGCGATGGCAACTGTCAAAGCTGCCGAGAGAAGTGATTTAACCTTAGACATCGTGTTTTCTCCCGATAAAAAGATGGGGCCTCGTTTTCTTGAACCTCAACGCGAAGAGGTGATGAACTGAGCTACTTAGATATACCGTCACTTTCGGGGGTGGCAAACAAAAAACTGATAAATTTTACTTAAGCCGTACGGCGCTGCCGACGACGGGTGGCGAGCAGGGCAGACGCGCTCATAAGTATCGCCAGAGACGCGGGTTCTGGCGTTGCTGCGATATTGCCGCCGCCGCTGGCTTGAGCCATTTCACCGGGCGCAAAAGCTGCGCTGGGGTTGGTCAAGCCGAAGTGGTTCAGGACATCGGACAGGTCGGTCAGGTTGATGGTGGCTGAGCCGTCGAAGTTGCCTTTGGTCCAAAGCGACGTGGTGACGCCGAAGTTGTTAAGTACTGCGGACAGGTCAGTTAGGTCCACTTTTCCATCCACGTTTGCGTCACCGGTGAGTTCCTGGGAGACTAGCAAGCTATTCGCATCTACGTTAATTCCGCCAAAAGTTGTCAAATTTGTGGCTGCGTTATCGATCACCGCCATCGCGAAGCCGGTTGGAATGACAGAGTCGATGAGTTGGTGAGAGCTGACCTGCGTCTGCAAGTTGGCAAGAGAGGTAGCTTTGGTGGCGGGGGTGGCTTGCAGGATGAGCTTGTTGTTGGTGATGTCAAGGGTGTTGTTGGCGCTGCCGAAGGAGAGGGCGGAGAGGAGGCTGGTGCCGGTGGCGGTGCCGTTGGTGCGGATCTTGGCGGCGCCGTTGACGGTGAGGGCGATGCCGCCGGAGATGCCGTCGGAGGTGAGGCCGGGGGCGGCGGTGGTGCCGGCGGAGACGACGAGGGCGCCGGTGCCGGAGATGCCTGCGGCGGAGTTGGCGGGGCCGCTGAGGGTGAGGGTGCCGGCGGAGACGACGGTGGGGTTGGTGGAGGTGTAGTTGCCGGTGATGACGAGGGTGCCTGCGCCGGACTTGGTGAGGCCGCCGCCGGAGATGTTCTGGTTGAGGGTGAAGGTGTTGCCGGCGTCGTGGATGTCGATGCCGCTGTTGTTGGCGCCCCAGTTGAAGGTGCGGGTGAAGGCGTTGAGGGTGGTGCCGGTGATCTGGATGGTGCCGCCGTTGACGGTGAGTGCACCGGAGGTGTTGCCGAGGTTGTTGCTGGCACCGACGGAGAGGACGCCGCCGGAGACGGTGGTGCCGCCGGAGTAGCTGTTGGCACCGCTGAGGGTGAGGGTGCTGGCGGCAGGTCCGTTGACGGTGAGGGAGCCGGTGCCGGAGATGACACCGAGGTAGTTTCCGCCGTTGGTGACAGTGATGGCGGCGGGGGTGAGGGCGAGGTTGCCGGAGCCGGCGAGAGCGCCAAAGGTGTCAGCGGTGTTGGCGAGGGTGGTGTTGCCGTTGTTGGTGAGGTCAGGGGAGGCGGAGATGGTGGCCCCGGAGGCGACGGAGAGAGTGGTGTTGGCGGCGGTGCTGATCACGTTGCCGGTGGCCGTGGCGATGGTGGCGCCGGAGGGGACGTTGAGGGCGCCGGCGGTGACGGTGGTGTTGCCGGTCCAGGAGTTGGCGCCGTTGACGGTGAGGGTGCCGTTGCCGGCCTTGGTGAGGCCGCCGGCCCCGCCGTTGCCGATGGGGTTGGCGAAGGTGACGTTCTGGCCGTTGGTATCGATGGTGGCCCCGCCGGCGAGGGCGATACCGTTCTGGCCGTTGATGGAGGCGTTGGCGTTGGCGCCGTTGATGGTGATGGTGCGGGTGGAGATGTCGTCGGTGTTGCCGTTGTACTGGAGGGTGCCGCCGGCAAAGGAGATGCCGCCGGTGCCGAGCTGGGAGAGGTTGGAGAACTGGAGGATGCCGCCGTCGATGGCGGTGCCGCCGGAGTAGGAGTTGGCGTTGCTCTGGAGGACGAGGGAGGCGGCACCGAGCTTGGTGACGCTGCCGGTGCCGGAGAGGGTGCCGGCCCAGCGGAGGGGGTTATTGGCAGTGAGGCTGGGGAGCGTGGCGGTAATGGCTTCGAAGGTGATGTTGCCGTTGAGGGTGGCGTTGGAATCGATGATGGCGGTGCCGCCGCCGTTGCCGATCGTGTTATTGCCATTGAAGGTCATGGGCCAGGTGATGGCGGAGATTTCGGTGGGCGTGGTGGCGTTGGCGGAAGCGGCGGCGCTGGCAGCGAGGCCGGGGTTCTGGAAGAAGGCGAGGATGGCGCCGGTGTTGAGGGTGATGTTGCCGGAGGTGTTGGGGGTGACGCCGTCCTGGGTGCCGGTGCTGGTGTTGGATTCAAGGGAGAGGATGCCGGAGAGGACGCCGTTGGCATTGGTACCGGCGTTCACAATGATGTTTCCGGAGTTGATATCGACGTTCTGGAGGCTGACCTGGTTGCTGCCGTTCTTGGTGAGGGTGTTGCCGTTGAGGCTGAGCTTGGCGACGTTGGCGACATTGCCGGTCGTCGCAGCGGACTGACCCGCGCGGATGTCGAAGCGGGTGGTGCCGCCGAAGGAGGCGTTGGCGGAGAGGGTGACGTTCTGCAGGGCGTTCTGCTGGTTGTTGGCGCCGGTGTTGACGATGGCGCCGAGGCCGCCGGCGCCGTCACCGGCGATGGTGACGGGGTTCTGGGAGATGGTGCCGGCGGCGGCGTTGGCGGTGGGGATATTGCCGAAGTCGAGGGTGCCGCCGTTGATGGTGACGCCGGAGGTGTTGGTGCCGAGGGCGCTGAGGTTGCCGACGATGATGACGCCGCCGTTGATGTTGGTATTGCCGGTGTAGGTATTCGCCGAGTTGAGGGCGAGGGTGCCGTTGCCGGTCTTGGTGATTCCGCCGCCGCCGGAGACGACGCCGGCGAAGGTGAGGGTGTTGTTGGCGACGTTGATGGTGGGCGTGGTGTTGAGTGTGACGGCGGCGGCGCCGAGGCTGAGGTTGCCGTGGCCGAGGAAGTTGAGATTGGAGTTGATGAGGACGGAGGGGACGTTTGCGAGGGCGACATCGGCGCCGCTGGTGTTGTCGAGCGCGCCGCCGGCGATGGTGAGCGTGCCGTTGCCGAGGGCGTTGGCGTTATTGATGGCGAGGGTGCCGGACAAGACGCTGGTGCCGCCGGTGTAGGAGTTGGCGTTGCCGATGGCGACGAGGCCGGTGCCGTTGAGGGTGACGGTGGTCGCGCCGGCGATGCCGCCGGTGCCGGAGAGGGTGTAGTTCTTGGAGCTGTTGGAGAAGGTGACGGAGCCGGGGACGACGGTGGTGTTGATGGTCACGTTGGTGTTGGAGGCGGTGTCATTGAAGGTGACGTTGTCGAGGTTGACGAAGGTGGTGTTGGAGCCGCTCCAGTTGGCGGTGCCGGTGACGGAGCCGTCGGGATTGGTGACATCCCAGATGGAGTTGACGGCGCCGGTCCAGGTGAGGCTGGCGGCGCCGGGGGCGTTGACATCGAGGCGGATCTGGTTGGCGGTGAGGAGGTCGATCTTGAAGGTGGATCGGCCGAAGGAAGCGGTGCCGTTGGCGCCGGCGGAGAAGCTGATGTTGCCGGTGGGTTCCACGAGGATGAAGGTGGGCATGGTGCCGAGGGCGAGGGAGGAGGCGGAGACGAGGGTGTAGTTGCCGCTGGAGACGCCGGAGGTCGGGACGAGGGAGAAGGTGGAGGGGCCGGTGAAGGAAGCAGCGCCGGTGCTGTTGATCTGGTCGGCGACGCCGCCACCGATATCGAAGAGGAAGTTGCCGCCGGCGACGGTGAGGCCGCTGGTGGTGAGTGTGCCGATGGTGCCGGGGATGGGGTTGGAGCCCGGCGCGATGGTGGCGACGTTGGTGCCATTGGCGGCGGAGACGGAAAGTGAGCCGAGGGTGGCGGCGCCGCTCAAGGTGGCGCCGGGGTTCACGGTGACAGTGCCGGCGGTGCTGAGATTCGTATTGAGGACGAGAGTGCCGGCGTTGACGGTGGTGTTTCCGGTGTAGGTCTGGGTGCCGCTGAGGGTGAGCGAGCCGGCGCCGCCCTTGGCGAGGCCGCCGGAGCCGCTGATGGCGCCGAAGGTGGTGAGGGTCACGCCGGAGTCGGTGATGAGGGTGTTGTTGCCGGTGAGGGAGAAGGCGTGGTTGTCGCTGTTGTTGCCGACGGAGGCGAGGTACTGGAAGGTGCCGTTGTTGAGGGTGACGCCGCCGGTGCCGACGGTGTTGGTGGTGCCGACCTGGAGGGTGGCGCCGTTCTTGACGGTGGTTCCGCCGACGTAGAAGCCGCCGCCGGTGAGGGCGAGGGTGCCGGGGCCGCTGACGGCGAGTGCGACGCTGTGGGCATTGCCGTTGAGGATGGTGCCGGAGAAGGTGGTGGCGGTGGCGGCGACGGTGTTCACCGTGAGGGTGGTGGTGGTGGAACCGGAGCCATTGTCGCGGATCTGCCCGCCGCCGCTGAGGGGCCCGACCTGGACGTTGAAGCCGTTGAGGTCAAGGGTGCCGCTGGTGCCGGCGATGGGGTCGGAGTTGATGGCAAGGGCGCCGCTGGCGGGGAGAGCGGCGGCATTGCCGATGATGAGGGCGCCGCTGTTGATCGCGCTGGGACCGGTGAAGGTGTTGGCGGCGGCGAGGACGAGGTCGTTGAAGCCGTTCTTGATGATGCCGCCTGCGCCGTTGTTGCCGATCGGATTTGCGAAGGTGACGGTACCGGCGGCGAAGGAGGTGTCGATGGCAGCGCCGCCGGCGTTGATGGTGACGGAGCGGGTGGAGATATCGTCGGTGTTGCCGTTGTAAGCGACGCCGCCGCCGCCGAAGGTGAGCGAACCGTTACCGAAGTTGTTGAGGGAGTTGAAGCTGATGGCGCCGCCGTTGATGGTGGTGCCGCCGGAGTAGGTATTCGGGGTGGAAAGGGCGACGGTGCCGGTGGAGGTCTTGAGGATGGAGGCGGGATGGGCGGGGTCGGTTTCGGCGATGTGGCCGTTGAGGGTGAGGTTTCCGTTGCCGCCGCCGTTATTGACGGGGCCGAAGATGAGGACGGCGGAGGAGTTGAGGGAGATGTTGCTATCGATGGTGGCGTTGTTGGCGTTGTCGGCGTTGCCCATGGTGACGTTGCCGTTGACGGTCATGGGTGCGGAGACGGTGCCGGTGTTGGCGAAGAACTGTGCGGTGGTGCCGTCGTTGTAGGTGATGGCGGTGCCGGCGCCGACATTGGTGCCGGACTCGATGGAGAGGGTGCCGCCGTTGACGACGATGTTGCCGGCGCCGACGTTGGCGTCGACGACGGAGAACTGGCCGGTGCCGATCTTGGTGAGGGTGTGACCGTTGAGGGCGAGGGTGGCGGTGACGGAGCCGGCGTTGGCGCTGCGGAGGTCGAAGCGGCCGATGCCGCCGAAGGAGGCGTCGCCGGTGAGGTTGACGTTCTGGAGGATGGTTTGCTGGGAGAGGTTGCTGCTGTTGAGGATGGCGCCGGTGCCGCCGACGCCGGTGCCGGAGACATTGATTTGCTGGACGATGCCGCCGGCATTGGCGGCGGTGGTGGCGGTGGCGAAACCGCCGACGTCCAGGGCCGCGCCGCTGGCGATATTCACCTGGGCGGAGGCGTTGGTGCCGAAGGGGGAGAGGCTGCCGACCTTGACGGTGCCGGCGTTGATGTTGGTGTTGCCGCTGAAGGTGTTGTTGCCGGAGAGGCCGAGGGTGCCGTTGCCGGTCTTGGTGAGGCCGAAGCCCGCGCCGTTGTCAGAGATGGCGCCGCCGACGGAGAGGGTGTTGTTGGCGACGTTGATGGTGCGGGTGCCGTTGAGCAAGGTGACCGCGCCGGTGCCGAGGCCGAGGTTGCCGGTGCCGGCGAAGGCGAAGTCGGCAGCCCAGACCTGGCTGTTGTTGGTGCCGAGGGTGATGTTGGCGCCGCTGGTGTTGTCGAGGGTGCCGCCGTTGATGGTGAAGCTGCCGGTGCCGATGGCGGAGTTGGTGTTGATGTCCATGGTGCCGGCGTTGAGGGTCGTGCCTGCGGCGTAGCTGTTGGCGGTGCCGAGGACGACGGTGCCAGTGCCGCTCTTGGTGAGCCCGCCGCCGCCGCCGATGCCGCCGGAGCCGACGAAGGAATAGGTGTAATTGTTGCTGTTGATAGTGACGTTGCCGGCGAGCATGGGCTGGCTGATGGTGATGTTCTGGTTGCCGGCGGCGGCGGAGTCATCGAAGGTGACGTTGTCGCCGAAGAAGAAGACGTTGGGGTTGCTGAGCGCGGTGGAAGTGAAATTGGGGGTGTTGTTGAGGTCCCAGGTGCTGTGATCGCCGGCGCCGGTCCACGTGAGATTAGCGACCTGGCCGGTGACGGAAATGATGATGGAGGTGGCGGAGAGGGTATCGCTGAAGGTGAGGCGGGTGTTCTGCGGGCTGTTGAGGGTGGGGGCGACGGTGTAGGTGAGGCTGGGGGCGGTGAGGACGGTGTAACTGCCGGCAGGAGCGCCCGCGCTCGGATTCAGCAGCGAGGCGGCGTTGAAGGTGACCGGCCCGCTGGAGACGATCTGGTCGCTGGCGCCGCCGCCGCTGAGATCGAGGTCGAGACGGCCGCCGTTGACGGTGAGGCTGCTGACGGTGAGGGTGCCGAGGGAGCCGGCGGTGGCGCCCGGGGAGATGGCGGCGACATTGGTGCCGTTGGAGGCGTTCATCACCACGTTGCCGACGGTGCCGGTGCCGGAGAGGGTGCCGGCGGTGGTGTTGGAGGTGGCGACGAAGACGCTGCCGGCCGTGGAGAGGCTGCCGGTGACGTTGAGGGTGCCGGCGAGGATGGTGGTGTTGCCGGTGTAGGTATTGGCGCCGGCGAGGGTCTGGATGCCCTTGCCGATCTTGGTGATGCCGACGGCGGAGTTGCCGTTCTGGATGATGCCGCCGAAGGTGGCGGTCTGGTCATTGTCGCCGACGGTGAGGGTGGCGGCGGTGCTGGCGGCGTTGTTGGTGATGATGCCCGCAGCCGCGGCGGCACCGTTACCGGTCAGCAGACCATTGACGGTTTCATTGAAGCCATTGAGGTCGAGCGTCTCGGTGTTGCCTGCCGGAGTGCTGTTTAGGCCGAAGATCAGGTTTCCCTTGCCAAATCCGTTCGGGATAACTTCGCTGGCGCCCAGGTGAATGAGGGTGGTGCCGCTGCCGGTGGTACGTGACACAATGGTGGTGTTGCCGGTCCAATTGTTCCCGGGGTTGCTGATGGTGAACTGGGACGAGACGGAAGTGCCGGCGCCGAGGTCAAGATTGTGATTGCCGGAGATGACGCCGGTTAGTGCAGTGGCGAGGCTGTTGCCGCCACCGATGCGGGCGTCGCCGCTGAGCGCGATGTTGCCGGTGATGACGGTGCCGTTGCCCATGCGGATGGCGCCGATGGATTCCTGGTTGGTGCCGATGCCGGCGAGTTCCCAGTTGTTGGTCATGGTGAAGCTACCGGGGAAGACGTAGGCGCCGGGGAAGACGTGGATGGTGCCGGTGCCGAAGGCGCTGGGGTTGACCGTGCCGCCGTTTTCGCCGCCGGTCATTTGAGCGCGGCCTTGAAGGATGTAGCTGTCGCCAGAGAAGGTGTTGTTGCCGTCGATCTTGATATTGCCGGCGCCGGCCTTGACGAAGGTGAGCTTGCCGGTGCCGTTGTCGGCGAGGACGGCGCCGAGGCGGAAGGCGCCGGAGCTTTCGGAATTGGAATTGACGGTGACGACAAGGGTGCCGGGCGTGTTGGGCGCACCGCCGGCGGTGATGACGCCGACATTGTGCTGGGTGGTGCCGGTTTCGCCCATGAACATGGTGACGGTGGAATTGGTGTTGACGAGGATGCCACCGGTGGCGCCGAAGCGCAGGGTATTTCCGGTGCCGACGGCAATGGCCTGATTGTTGACGACGTTGTTGAGTTCGAGGGAGTTGATGTCGACGGTGATGCCGGCGCCGTCATCGGCGACGTTGAGGTTGGCGCCGGTGGTGTTCTGGAGGTTGGCGGTGGTGGGGAAGTTGTTGCTGCCGGTGCCCTGAATGGTGCCGGAAGTCCAGGTGGTGTAGCCGCCGAGGGAGGTGAGGGAGACGATGTTGCCGGTGTTATCAACCGCGGCGAAGTCGTTCCCCTGGATAACGGCGTTCTGGGTTGCTCCGGTGCCGACGGTGGCCCACCCGCCGAGCATGCCGTTGGTGTTCGTCGACGTGGTGGTGATGTGACCGGAGGCGGGGGCGATGAAGTTGGCGACTGAACCGGTGTTATTGGTGATCGCGCCGAGGTTGACGTTGGTGGTGCCGCCGGTGCCGCTGTTGGCGCGGATGATGTTGGGCCCCACATTGAAGGTGGTGCTGCTGAAAGACTGGTTGCTGGTGACGCTGGCAGCGCCGTTGACAATCACTTCGGCGTAGCTGGTGTTGCCCAGACCGGCGTTGGTGCCGCCGAGGGTGAGCGCGGAGGCGGAGTTAATAATGTTGGCGGCGGGAGCGGTGGCCTGGGTGAAGTCGAGGTTGAGGATGCCGTTGGTGATGGATGTGGGCCCCGTGTAGGTGTTGGCGCCGCCGAGGATGATGGTGCCGAAGCTGGTTTTGGAGAAGCCGCCGCTGCCGCTGATGACGCCGTTGTAGGTGAGGGCGGTGCCACTCGCGGTGTTGATGTTGGCGGTGCCGGAGGGGAGGCGGATGCCGCGGTTGGGATCGAGGGTGACATTGGCGGTGGTTTGGAGCGTCGCGCCGCTGTTGAGGGTGAGGGCGGAGGCAGAGAAGGAGGCGGGGGCGGCGCCGAGGTTGGCGTCGTTGGCGATGGAGAGGGTGCCGCCGCCGACGGTGACGGGGCCGGTGAAGGTGTTGGTGCCGGAGAGGACGAGGGTGCCGGCGCTGGTTTTGTTGATGCCGCCGGTACCGGAGAGGACGCTGCTAATGGCGAGGGTGCCGGTATTTACGACGTCGATGGTGGTGTTGCTGACAAGGCCGATACCGGCGAGGGAGATGGTGTTGGTGAGGCTCTGGGTGTTGTCGGCGATGTTGCCGTTGAGATTGATGGCAAAGCCGGTGACGTTGAAGGGGCCGGCGACGGTGGGGGCGAACTGGAGGCCGGCGAAGTTGGTGCCGGCGGGGAAGTTGTTGTTGGCGGTGAGGTTTTTGTTGCCATCGAAGATAAGGATGTCGCCGACGCTGGGGGCGACGCCGCCCTGCCAGTTGGCGGCATTGCGGAAGGTGTTGTCGGCGCCGCCGGCACCGGTCCAAATATCGGTGGCAGCACGAGTTGGAGCGGAAAGGAGGGCTGCCGCCGGGAGGACGGCCATCATGAGCCACATCGCTTTGTTGCGCGACGAGGAGTGACGGGAAAGGGAGTCAATAACGGGGGCAAGGCGAGAATTCGTGCGCACGGGCTTCCTCCAAATTCGTGGGCAGACCATCCCCGGACCCGCTCGATCCGGGGCAGACGTGAATCGATGAAATGATTTCGCTGGCTGAAACGCCGCGGTCGGGAAATGATGCGCGACTAGAAAGACGCCTCGGGAATGACCGGTACAGCTCCCGAGAGTGCTACGCCCGCCATGCGGTACGCCACTTTCCTCAGCCAGCTTGAGATACGACTATTGACATTCTGCCTCGGATGAGGTGTTTGTCAAAAAATAAAAGTGAAAATCTCGTAATTTCACAAGCCGATCCAACAGAAGCGTTTATGAATGATGTTCGATACCATTCCCGCAATTTCTGCGCGGTTGAAATAATTGGGTTGCTCAAAAAATCAGGAGTTCTACGGAGAGGATGAGCGGCGTTGCCGCGGAGTGGGGGCAGATTTTTAGGGACGCGGGTGGTGGCGGCGGTGGACTTGTTTGAGGCGGTCGGCGTCGACGTGGGTGTAGATTTGGGTGGTGGCGACGTTGGAGTGGCCGAGGAGTTCCTGGACGATGCGGAGGTCGGCGCCGCCGGAGAGGAGGTGGGTGGCGAAGGTGTGGCGGAGGGTGTGGGGGTGGATGGCGCGCATGCCGGCGCGTTTGGCCATTTTCTGGACGAGCTGCCAGAGGACGATGCGGGTGACGGGGCCGCCGGAGCGTGTCAGGAAGATGCGGCTGGCACTGGCTTTATGGCGCGTGGTCTTAACGGCGATGAGTTGGGGGCGGAGCTCTTTGAGGTAGGTATTGAGGGCGAGTTGGGCGGGGGCGCCGATGGGGACGATGCGTTCTTTGCGGCCTTTGCCGAGGACGCGGATGACGCCTAAATCGAGGTGGAGGTCTTCGAGGTTGAGCTCGGCGAGTTCGGAGGCGCGCAAGCCGCAAGCGTAGAACAGTTCAAGGATTGCGCGATCTCTTTGGGCGAGGCGGTGGTCGGGGGGGACGGCGTTGATGAGGGCGTTGATCTGGTCGCGGCCGAGGACGTCGGGGAGTTTTTTCCATTCGTGGGGGGTTTCGAGGAGGTCGGTGGGGTTTTGGGAGGCGTAGCCACGGGCGGTGGCGAAGCGGAAGAACATTTTGAGGCTGGCGATGTGGCGGAGGATGGAGGAGGTGGCGAGTTTTTTAACTGTTTGTGCGTACTGGAGATAGGCGGTGAGGGTGGCGGGGTCGGCGGTGGTGAGGGAGGCGTTTTGGGAGTCGCAGAAGGTGGAGAAATCGCGGAGGTCTCGGGCGTAGGCTTCGACGGTGTTGGGGGAGAGGCCGAGCTCCATTTCGATGTGCAAAAGGAACTGGGAGAGGGCTGCGGTGGGATTTTCGATTTTCGATTTTCGATTTTCGATTGGGTTCGGGGTGCAATTTGGTGCGCTTTCGGATGGGTTTTGGATGGGTTTGGGATGGTTTTGGGGGGGGTTGGGGAGGGATTTGGGAGGGGTTTTGCGGTAGGTTGAAGGGGTGTTGTGGGAGGTGATGCGGGGCATGGGGGGATTATCGGTCAGGTTGGGGAGCGGGAGCAATCTACGGGGGGGCGAATTTTGCGTGTGGGCTTGGATCCGTTTATTCACAATAGGAAATTTAAAGAGCAGGTGTCCTTGGTTGGGTTGGGGAGGCATATTGGGGGAGAGGTGACTGCTTGAAGACGGATTCGGAATTGCTGCGGGCGTATGTGGCGGGGGATGAGCGGGCGTTTGAGGAGTTGGTTGCGCGGTACGTGGATCTGGTGCATGGGGTGGCGGCGCGAAGGGCGCGGGGGTCGGCGGAGGATGTAACGCAGGCGGTGTTTCTGATTTTGAGTCAGAAGGCGCGGGTGCTGGCGGAGCGCGGGACGATTGGCGGGTGGCTGTATGCGACGGCGACGCTTTGTGCGAAGCGTGCGGTGCGGGCGCGGGTGCGGCGCGAGCGGTATGAACGGGGAGCGGTTATGCGGGCGGAATCGCGGGCGATGGAGGAGGGGGCGCGGGATGAGGAGATGCTGGGGCTTCTGGATGAGGGGATTGCGCGGTTGCCGGCGGCGGAGCGGGAGCTGGTGATTCTGCGGCATTTGCAGAACCGGGAGTTGTCGGCGATTGCGGAGGGGCTGGGGATTTCGCAGGCGGCGGCGACGAAGCGGGTGCAGCGTGCGGTGGAGCGGTTGCGGGTCTGGTTTGCGGGGCGGGTGGGGGATGTTTCGGCGAGTGCGGTGACGGGGGTGCTGGTGCGGGCGGCGGGGCACAAGGCACCGGCGGGGATGATGAAGGCGGGGGCGGGCGCGGGGGCGGCGGCGCTGGCGAAGGGTGCGGGTTCGACGGTGGCGATTGCGGGCGGGAAAGCGGCGGTGGCGGCGGGAGTGGTGGTTGCGTCGGTGGTGGCGGTGGGGGTTGCGATTGGGGCGCGCGCGGGGAGTGGTTCGGCGCGGACGAGTGTTGGGACGGCGCGTGCGCGGGTTGCGGAGGCGATGCCGGTGGTGGATGAGAGGAAGGTTCCAGGGAGAATGTTGCTTGCGCGGATGGATCTGATGGTGGATGGGGAAGGGGCGGCGGCGGTGCGGGGGATCGGGAGGCCGGCGCCGGAGGCACGGAGTTCCTTGTATGCGGGGTATCGGGCGTCAACACACGAGGTAGAGAGGGTATTGAAGGTGGCGCGGGCGGGCGGGCATCTGTTTGCGGGGAATCTGGCGGTGACGAATCCGGTGGAATATACCGATGGGGTTTTGCCAACCGCGGTGCAGCATGGGTCGGGGTTCACGATTGCGCTTGAGCGGAACGGGATCTATGGGGGCAGCGGGGTCGAGCAGGGGACGGCGAAATTTCGGAATGTCGGGTCGGGGATCCAGATGACGGTGGACCTGGGGGAGGTGAAGGCGTGGGTGGAGCCGTGGACGGGGCGAGACGTGCAGGAGAAGGTGGGGGAACTGCATTTTGATGGGTTGGTCGGGGCGGGGGAGACGGTGTTTTTTGTGGCGGAT
Source organism: Phycisphaerae bacterium (assembly GCA_051955985.1). Lineage (GTDB taxonomy): Bacteria > Planctomycetota > Phycisphaerae > WQYP01 > WQYP01 > DATKPA01. The sequence continues at coordinate 15,104 of JBQCGD010000084.1, forward strand.
GTGGGGACGGTGGATGGCGTGGCGTTGACGCACGTGGTGTTGTGGCAGGTGTTCAAGGCGAGCGATGCTCAATTTGCGGTGATGCGGGGGATCACTTCGGGAGCGGCGTGGATTGATCATGGGCCGACGGAGATGCGGGCGATTATTGATCGTGCGGCGGTGTGGGCGCGCGGGCCGGTGAAGCGTTTTTCGGATGTGCCGGCGCGGTTTGTGAAAGGGTTGTCGAATGGGGCGGAGGTGCGGGTGCTGGCGGTGGGGAGGCCGCGGGAGTTTCCGTTTTGCTGGTGGCGTGGAGATGGGGTGCCGACGGTGGAGTCGCCGGAGTGGAATGCGGATGATTTTCGGCGGGAGGAGGTGGTGATTGTGGAGGTGAAGGCGCCGGGGGCGGGCGGGGCGAAGAAGGTGCGCGCGTTGGATGGGGGGTGGTTTAGTTACGGCGGGGTGACGCGGTATTTTCGGTCATCGGCGGGCGATGTGCAGGTTGAGCCAGTGGATGGGCGCGTGGAAGTTGGCGTTTCCATCGGGGGGTGGAAGACGATTGGGGAGTTGAGGGGGAAGGGGCGTGTGAGCGTGGATGATGCGACGGTGGAAGTGCAGAAGATTTCAGCGAATGACGCGTGGACGGTCATTGATTTCGGGTACCGTGGGGACGATGCGACGGACGTGCGCGTGCTGGCGGTGGATAAGAGTGGGGTGATTCATGATGTGATCGATGCGCAGAAGAAAGGGGAATACGTGGATTGGCCGGGCGTGCGGGTGGTGAAAAGGACGGGCAAGTGGGAGGCAATGATGGGGGAGTACCGGGTGAAGCCGGAAGATTTTGATCATTCGATTGTGCAAGTGCGGGGGGGGGTGTGGGTGAGGGTGGTGGGGTTTGCGGAGATGCCGGGGGTGGCGGTGCCGGGATTGGGGGT
>JBQCGD010000085.1:0-11618 GCA_051955985.1 Phycisphaerae bacterium
CAATTCTGTTCGGCTCGAAGATTGCTAAGCAAGGTTTGTTGTCCGGCTCAGGGTTAATAAAGTCTTAACTTGCGCGATGGCGGATCATGTGGCATGATCTGGGACATGGCAAAGCCGCGACGCGAAGCTGTCACCGAAGATCAACTCCAGGGCTTTAAGTATTTCAAGAAGCTCCTGCCGCTGCTTGATTCCCTCCATGATCACGCCACCGAGCGCGACAGGGCCGGCAACCGACAACTGCATTTCGATCAATACCTCTCCCTGCAGCTCCTGTTTTTCTTCAATCCCGTCATCACCAGCATGCGCGGCCTGGTGCAGGCAAGCAGCCTTGGACGAGTGCGCCGAAAGCTCGGCATCGCTTCCACCAGCCTGGGCAGTTTCTCCGAAGCCGGCGGCGTTTTTGATGCGCAGCTGCTCAAGCCCGTCATCAAGGAACTCGGACGCGAACTTCGGCCGCTCAAACACGACTCCCGCCTCGATGACCTGCCCGGCGTTCTGACCGCGGTTGATGGCACGGAGATCACCGCGCTTTCGAACCTGGTCGGAAGATCGATCCAGGGACGCCAGATCAAGCTGCACACGCACTTTGAGCCGCTCACTGGCGTGCCGGTGGACATCGACCTTACCGCCGCCAGTGACAGCGAGATCGAGAACCTGCTCGAACGCCTCTTGCCCGAACGCGTTTACGTGAAGGATCGCGGCTACGCCTGCTTCCGACTCTTTCAGGGGATCCTCGATGCCGGGTCCCATTTTGTTTGCCGCATCCGTGACAACAGTGTTTATGAAGTCCTGGAAGATAAACCGCTCCCCGCGGAGGCAAAGGAGGCGGGGATTCTCTCGGATCAGATCGTGTGGCTTGGCAGCGCGGGAAAGCGGGAAGAACTGCGTGCCCCGCTGCGGGTGATCCGGATCGCCTGTAAGCCGCATCATAAAAGGGGCGTCAAAACCGGCCGCGGCGGCCCGGGGCAGGGGGATTTTCTCTTGATCGCCACCGACCTTGTGGACCTGCCGGCGGAAGTGATCGGATTGGTTTTTCGCCTGCGTTGGACGGTGGAACTGTTCTTCCGCTTCTTCAAATACCTCCTGGGATGCCGGCATCTTTTGAGCCACCGGGACAACGGCATCGAGATTCAGGTGTATCTGGCGATCATTGTCTGCATGCTCATCGCATTGTGGACGGGTCGGAAGCCCACGCTCAGAACGCTGGAGATGATCAGGTTCTACTTCACCGGCTGGGCAAGCGTCGAAGAGCTTGAAGCGCATATCGGCAAGCTCGAAAAAATGGACCTCTGAACACGCCGGGCCAGTCTTGCCGCCCGCGTCGTGGAAGCTGATGCTGCGCCTTGATCTCCAATTCTCCCCCTCACATCTCCATTCCACCCTCCATCTGCCAATCAAACCCCACAACTTTGAGTTCAATCACCTCTCAGCAATCTTCGAGCCGAACAGGATTGGTGATTCCCCCCTTAACAGGGGGGGCGGTCGAAGGGAGGTGAGGAGGCGGTTAGCGGGATTCGGAGGGGCGTTTGGCGCGGCGGACGCCGAGCTGGACTTTGGGGGGGGAGTCGCAGAGGGCGGCTCGTTTTTTAGAGCTTTCGACGAGGCCGGCGAGGGTGGCGCGGCGGAAGGCGCGTTCGACGAGTTCGAAGGCGCCGTCGAGTTCCTTGTGGAGGGGGCAGAGTTGCTTGTGATGTTCGGGGAGGCCGAGGGGACACTCGCGGATGCGTGGGAGGGGATCGATGGCGGACACGACGTCGAAGACGGAGATGTCGGCGGGGTCGCGGGCCATGACAAAGCCGCCGCCGATGCCGCGCTGGGAGTTCATGAATCCGGCCTTGACGAGCTGGAGGAGGATTTTGGAGAGGTAGCTGGCGGGGACCTGGGTAGCTGCGGCGATGGCGCGTGTACCGCAGGGCTTGCCGTCCTGGGCTGCGAGGTGGACCATGACGCGCAAGGCGTATTCATTGGTTTTCGAGATCATCCATCACTCCGAAACGGGACACAGTGGCAGTATATGCGGTCGGCGAGCCGCAAGCACGGAGCGGGGGATCGTCGATCGGGGGCGGGTCGGACGTGAGTGCCCTGGGAAGGTGACATTGGGGTGGCGGGAGGTCATGATTAGAATACTCAACTCGTCAATTCTTAACCTCTTGATCTTGATATCCAATTTATCCGACGGTAAGGTGGTATTCAAACAAGTTTCGGCGTGTTTTCGGGCAGCGGGACGGAACGATGGGCGTTGCATCTCAACCGGGTGTTCCTCGAGCTCCGCACAAGATGCGGGCGGCGATCGGCGCGTTTTTGGCGACGGTGCTGGTGGCGGTCCTGATCGTCGTGGGTTCGCGGAACCTGGCGCACTTTGATGCGGCGTTGATTGCGTACACGTTCGCGTGCCTGTTCGCGACGTTTGCGATCGTGTACCGGTACACGATGTGGGTACAGCGGCCGCCGACGGCGATGTATTTTCGGCGCGGATGGCGGATTTTTCTGAGGCCGCGGGCGCTTTTCCGGAACATTGCGGTGCTGGCGTACCGGCTGGTGGTGGAGGTATTGCTGAACCGGTTCATCCTGGCGCGCGGGAAGCGGCGGTGGGCGGCGCACTGGCTGATCATGATCGGGTGTGTGATTGCGATTGCGATCACGTTTCCGCTGGTGTTCGGGTGGATTCATTTTGAAACGGCGCCGGGGCGGATGGATCTTTACCGCACGTATGTCTTCGGGTTTGCGGTGCACGACATGGCGGTGGACTCGGTGGAAGCGTTCATTGTGTTTCACGGGCTGGTGTGGGCGGCGTTCCTGGTGATCGCGGGGGTGATGCTGGCGATGTGGCGGCGGATGCGGGAGCACGGGGCGGCGTCGGTGGAGCAGTTCGGGGAGGACTTTCTGCCGCTGGTGCTGCTGTTTGCGATCAGCGTGACGGGGCTGATGCTGACGGCGTCGTACACCTGGATGCGGGGGTATGCGTATGAGTTCATTGCGATCCTGCATGCGATCACGGTGATTTTCACGTTGCTCTGGCTGCCGTTCGGGAAGTTTTTTCACATCATTCAGCGGCCGGCACACCTGGGGGTGATGTTCTACAAGGATTTCGGCAAGGAGACGCCGCAGGCGTGCTGCAAGCGGTGCGGGGAGGCGTTTGCGTCGCAGTTGCAGGTGGATGATTTGATGATCGTCGAGCGTCGGCTTGGATTTACGTACGAGACGGATCGCGAGGATGTCCCGCACTACCAGCAGATCTGTCCGAAGTGCCGGCGCGCGATGTTCGGGCTGGCGCAGGGGGCGATCTGGAATCCGGACGTATACACGAACGCCGGCATTGCGCCGCGAGGAAAGAGCGATGGCCACACTTCCGGTTGACGCTTTGAAGATTATCGAGGCATACGGGCCGCATCTGTCGATCGGGGCGGGGCCGCGGCACGCGCATGAAGGAGAGCCGGACAAGATTGTGAAGACGCATTGCTGCTTTTGCGGGCAGCAGTGCGGGATTCAACTGAAGGTGAAGAACAACGAGGTGGTAGGGTTTGAGCCGTGGGAGGATTTTCCGTTCAACCGGGGGATGCTTTGTCCGAAGGGGGTGAAGCGGTATCTGCAGGGGTCGCATCCGGACCGGTTGCTGACGGCGTTACGGCGGGATCCGGGTTCGCCGTCGGGTTTTTCGCCGATGGGGTACGAGGAGGCGGTTGCGAGGGTGGGGGCGGAGATCGATCGGATTCAGAAGACGTATGGGAATGGGGCGATGGGGGTGCTGTCGGGGGCGTCGTTGACGACGGAAAAGTCGTACCTGATGGGGAAGTTTGCGCGAGTGTGTCTGAAGACGCCATTCATTGATTACAACGGGCGGCTGTGCATGGTGTCGGCGGGGGTGGCGAACAAGAAGGCGTTTGGGGTTGACCGCACGACGAGTCCGTGGGCGGACATGATCGGGTCGGAGGTGATCTGGGTGGCGGGGTCGAACGTGGCGGAATGTTCGCCGATCACGACGAATTACCTGTGGCAGGCGCGGGAGCAGGGGGCGCGGATCATTATCCAGGATCCGCGGCTGACGCCGATTGCGCGGACGTGCGATTTGTTTCTGCCGATCAAACCGGGGCGGGACGTGGCGCTGTTTGCGGGGGTGCTGAACATCATGATCGAAAAGAACTGGATCGATCACGATTTCATCGCGAAGAACACGGTGGGATTTGAGAAGGTGGCGGAGTATGTGAAGGAATGGACGCCGGCAAAGACGGCGGAGGTCAGCGGGGTGACGCAGCGGGCGATCGAGCAGGCGGCGGAGTGGTGGGGGACGGCGAAGAGTTCGTTTTTATTCCACGCGCGCGGGATTGAGCACCACTCGCATGGGGTGGCGAATTGCCTGGGGGCGATCAACCTGGTGCTGGCATCGGGACGGATCGGGAAGACGAATTCGGGTTACGGCACGATTGTCGGGCAAGCGAACGGCCAGGGGGGGCGTGAGCACGGGCAGAAGTGCGATCAACTGCCGGGGTGGCGCGACATCAGCAACCCGGAGCACCGTGCGTACATTGCGAAGGTGTGGGGGGTTGAGGAGAAGGAGATTCCAGGGCCGGGGGTGGATTGCGTGGAGATGTTCCGGAAGATCGATCGGGGGGAGATCAAGGGGCTGCTGTCGCTCTGCTTCAATCCGAAGGTGTCGCTGCCGGACAACAACTTCATCACGCGGTGCCTGGAGAAGCTGGAGTTTTACGTGGCGATCGATTTCTTTTTGAACGACACGGCGCGGCATGCGGATATTGTGCTGCCGGGATCGCTGCAGGAGGAGGATGAGGGGGTGGTGGCGCAGGTGGAGGCGCGGGTGATCAAGATCAACAAGGCGGTGGATCCGCCTGGGGAGGCGCGGCAGGATTGGCGGATCATCCAGGACATTGCGCGGGTGCTGGGGCGGACGCATGGGATGACGTTCGGGTCGCCGCGGGAGATTTTTGAAGAGTTGCGTGTAGCGTCGAAGGGGGGCGTTGCGGATTATTCAGGAATGACGTGGGAGAAGATTGAGGCGAATTACGGGATGTTCTGGCCGTGCTATTCGACGGATCCGCAGGGGAATCCCATCGAGCATCCGGGGATGCCGCGGTTGTTTGAGCCGGGGTCGTGGAATTCGGTAGCGAAGGGCGCGGGGCCTTTTTTCTTTCCGGATGGGAAGGCGCGGTTCAATGTGGCGCCGTACACGCCTCCGACGGAGGAGGTGGATGCGGAGTTTCCGCTGATTTTGACGACAGGGCGGGTGGTTTCGCAGTTTCTGTCGGGGACGCAGACGCGGCGGATCGGGCCGCTGGTGAACCAGTACCCAGAGCCGCGGATAGAGCTGCATCCGCGTCTTGCGGAGAAGCTGGGGATTCGTGATGGGGAGTGGGCGAGGGCGGAGACGCGGCGAGGTTCGGCGACATTGCAATGCAGCGTGGTGACGACGATTCGGCCGGACACGATTTTTATTCCGTATCACTGGGCGGATCGGAAGAGCGCGAATCAGCTCACGATCAGCGCGCAGGACCCGTTTTCGAAGATTCCGGAGTACAAGGTGTGCGCGTGCCGCCTGACGAAGGCGGAGAAGCCGGCGTACGAGGATGTTCTGGAACCCCAGCAGTGAAAGGCCGCCATGCCTGTGCCGGAACAATATGAGTTCTTCATCGATCCGAACCGTTGCATCGGGTGCCAGTCGTGCGTGCAGGCGTGCAGCGAATGCGACACGCACAAGGGCACGGCGATGATCCACCTGGAATACGTGGATCGCGAAGAGAGCGTGCAGACGGTTCCAGTCGTCTGCATGCACTGCGACACGCCGACGTGCGCCGAGGTGTGTCCGGCGGATGCGATCAAGCGGACGGAGGACGGGGTGGTGCAATCGGCGCGCAAGCCGCGGTGCATTGCGTGCGGGAACTGCGTGCTGGCGTGTCCGTTCGGGGTGCCGAAGCTGGAAATTGAAAAGCAGCTGATGATGAAGTGCGACATGTGCTATGACCGGAGCAGCATCGGGAAGAAACCGATGTGCGCGACGGTTTGCCCGTCGCAGGCGTTGTTTTTCGGGACGCGCGAGGAAATTGCGCGGCTGCGGCCGCGCTCGGCGCCGATGAACACGTTCCAGTTCGGACATCAGACAATCACGACCAAGGTCAACATGATGGTGCCGCGGCATGCGGCGGTGAAGCGCATGGACGTGCTCTCCGCCATGCATGCCGAATCGCCGGGCTGGGGGGCGAAGCGTGTTGCCTTGACGGTTCTTGCGGACGATCCTTTCGCTCACGTGTGAGGTTTCCATGAAGCGCGATCCCGAACAGATCAGCACGCCTCCGGACGGCAAGCCGCTGTCGCAGCAGCCGGCGTGGCGGCAGGATTTTCCGATCGACGTGCCGGAAGACAATTACGTCGCGCGGCGCGATTTCACGAAATTTCTCGTGCTGACAAGCGGGGCGTTTGTCGTGGGGCAGGTGTGCATCGGCGTGAAGGCGGCCCTTTCACACGGTACCGCCGCCTCGGAGGCGCGGCGAATTGCTTCGTTGTCGGATATCCCGGTGGGGGGGACAATTACGTTTGACTATCCTGCGGCGCACGACAGTTGCATCCTTCTGCGTCCGGACGAAAAGACGCTGCTGGCGTACTCGCAGAAGTGCACGCATCTTTCATGTGCGGTGATTCCGGATCCTGGACGCAACTGTCTGCACTGCCCGTGCCACGAAGGGAATTTCGACCTGGCCACGGGCCGGGCGATTTCGGGTCCGCCGCGTCGCCCCCTGCCGAAAATTACGCTGGAAGTGCGCGGCAACGACATCTACGCGACGGGTGTGGAGGTGCATGCCGCATGACGCTTGATCCCAAATCACTGACGAACACCACGCCCCCGCGGCCGGCGTTTTCGCGCGAACAGCGCAGCATGATTGTTTATGGCATCCTGTGCTTCGTGCTCGTGCTTGTCGTGCTGCAACTCTGGCTGCTCACGGCCACGATGAATGCCTACCTGGGTGGCGACCATGGGGTCGTCTGGCCGGCGGCGGTGGTGAGCCTGGTGTGCCTGCTGTTGAACCTTGTGTTGCTGAAGTATCTCTACGCTCTCGAAAGGTCCAAGCCATGAGCGCCATCTCCGGTTCGCCGGAAAGTTCCGTCGCCGCCGCGCCGGTTTCGGCTGCTTCCTTGAGGCCGGGCGCGACGCTGCAACTGTCGCTCGCGACGGGTGCGTTCGCGGTGTGTTTCGCGATATTCGGCTCGGTCTCCGCCATGATGCCGGTGTTGAAGAAGCAGATGGGGCTTACGCCGCTGCAGGTGTCGATCGCCATTGCAATTCCGGTGCTGCTGGGAAGCATCGGCCGGATACCACTGGGCATCTTCACGGATCGGTTTGGCGGGCGGATTGTCTTCATCGCGGTGATGTTCGTGTCGATCCTGGCGGCGTTCGCCATGGGGTTTGTGGGGGTGTACTGGCAGCTTGTTCTCTGCGGGCTTTTCCTGGGGATTTCCCTGGCGGTGTTTTCCGTGGGGATTGGATTTGTGAGCGGCTGGTATCCGCCGGAGCGGCAGGGGACGGCGCTGGGCATTTATGGCGCCGGGAACATCGGGCAGAGTTTCGCGGCGTACGGCTCGCCCGTGCTGGCGGGGGCGCTGGGCGCCCGCTGGGGCTTCTGGATGTTTGCGCTGCTGACGCTTTTCTGGCTTGTCCTGTTCGCGCTGCTGGGGCGAAATTCACCGCGGCCGGCGGGCCCTGCGAAAACGTTCCGCAGTGCGCTGGCGCCGCTGGGCGATCGCATGAGCTGGATTCTGTCGCTGTACTATTTCCTGACGTTCGGCGGCTTTGTCGCCATGGCCATCTACCTGCCCATTTTCCTCACGGACATGTTCAAGCTGACGCCTGCGGATGCCGGGCTGCGAACGGCAGGGTTCGTTGTTCTGGCCACGCTGATGCGGCCGATCGGCGGGTCGCTGGCGGATCGGATCGGGGGGCGGAGGATTCTTCTGGGGTCATTTATTGCGACGACCGTCTTTGCGACATTCATGGCCTGCCCGATGATGCAGACGTTTACGGTGGGCGCGCTGGGAATGGCGGCTGCGATCGGCCTGGGGAACGGCGCGGTGTTCAAACTCGTTCCGCAGTATTTTCCCAAATCGGTCGGGGCGGTGACGGGGCTGGTGGGTGCGGCGGGGGGGTTGGGCGGCTTCTTCCCGCCGCTGGTGGTGGGCGTTCTGAAGGAGGCGACGGGGACATTTTCCTGGGGATTCCTGTGCCTGGGGGGATTTTCGCTTTTGTGCCTGTTGACGTGCTGGAAAACGCGAATCGCGGCGGGGCGTGTGCCGGTGTGACGAAGGGGGCCACGACCCGGGACGGAGCAGGAGAACCCGGGTCGCGCACTGTTTTCAGCGGTGCGGCTGCGGCCGCTGCGGTAGAATATCGACTGATCACGATAAATGTGAATAAAAGCGGTTATCGCCAATGCGTTGCTACCGCCTGCAACGCATCGGCGAAGGAAAACCGATGCAGCATCGTTAATCCATTTGGTGTGCATCGATGGAAAGCCAACGAGATGTCGATTGCCTCTGCCTGACGGACGCTTCCGATGTCAATCCACCGGATGCGGCGCTGGTGCAGTGGCTCGCCTGCGGCAGGCAGGAGGTCATGGGGGAACTGCTGCGGCGCCATCATCCGCGGGTGTGGCGGCTGGCGTACCGGCTGACGGGGAATGCCGATGCGGCGGACGATCTGGCGCAGGAGGCGTTCGTGCGGCTGTATACCAGTGCCGGTCGCTACCGGCCGACGGCGGCGCTGTTTACGCTTCTTCATCGCATCGTAGTGAACCTGGTGATCGATCAGCGGCGCGGGCGGAAGCCGGTGCTGCGGCTCACGGACCTGAAGGCGGATCCGCCTGCGCGGGAGGAGATGGAATCTCCTGAATCGCACGAGCGAAGCCGGCGGGTGCAACTGGCGGTGCAGGCGCTGCCGGAGCGGCAGCGCGCGGCGGTGGTTCTTCATCGCTACGAGTCGCTGTCTTACCGCGAGATTGCGGAAATCCTGGAGACAACGGAAGCGGCGGTGGAATCGCTGGTGATGCGGGGATATGCCCAATTGCGGGAGTCCCTCGCGGATTTGCGTCCAATGTGATGGAAGGCGCGAAGGATTGGAGCAGGCGAAACGTTGAACAGATCAGGAAAGAACCTATGAACCACCTGACCGAAGCAGACATTCTCGAATTTGACCGGCTGGATGGCGACCGGCAGGCGACCCTGGGCAGCCACCTGAGCGCGTGTGCCCGGTGCAGGGAGGCGCTGGCGGCGCATCGGGATCTCCTGGCGGTGCTGGGGGAATGGCAGATTCCCAATCCGCCGGAGCAGTCGGCGGTGATACGGGCGCGTGTCGCGGCAGTGAGCCGGGCGAATGGGTCGGGGTGGCGCGGGTGGCTTCGCGTTGCGGCGGCGATCGTGATCGCGGCGGGGGCGGGGTATGCAGGGGGGATCGCGTCGCGACCGCGGCCGGCCCAGGCGGCCACGCCGGAAGAGGTGTCGGCGTCGCTGCATCTGGATGATCTGGACGGGGGCACGAGCGACGAACTGGCGGCACTGTTTGAAAATCCACCTGAACCCGGGTCGGGCGAGGAGGGCTCACGATGAAGACGAGATGGTGGCTGAGCATCGGAGCGGTGTGCGTCCTCGCAGGCGCGGCAGCGTTTTTCGCCGGTCGAGGCACGGTGGCGGCGGCCCCGCCGGATCCCCTTTCGCGCTGGCTGGCGCTTTCGCCGGAACAGTCCGACAATGTCCAGAAGGACGATCCAGGCTTTTCATCGGACCTCCCAGCGCTGGCCGCCGGCGCCAGGCAGGAGCGCCAGAAGTTTTCGGAACTCCTGGAAAATCCGGCCAGCACCGACGAGGCTATCCGCGGGCAACTGCAGCGGGTGCTGGATGCGGATGCGGCGCTGCAGCGGCGGGTGCTCGATCATGTGCTGAAGGTGCGGGACCACCTGACCGCGGCGCAGCAGGAGCAGTTGATGGCGCTGTGCGCGCAGGGCTTTCGCGGCGGGATGAGGCGCGGGCGGATGGGGGGCGGGATGGGCCCTGGTCCGGGCGGCGGCATGGGACGTGGAGGTCCGGGACGCGGCATGGGGCGCGGGCCGTGGTGGCAGCAGCCGACGTCAGCGCCGTCCACGAGTGCGCCGACAACGGGACCGGCGGGCAAGTAAGCGGGCGATGTCAATAACTGCCAGCGCCCAACCGGACCTTCCCGCGGAAAATCCAATAAATGCCGGTGGTGTAGGCAAGCACAAGCGGCATGCCGATCAGCGCGATCACAAGCATGGTGCGAAGCGTAGCGGGGGACGAGGCGCTCAGCCAGATATCGAGGCTTCGCGCGGGGTCCGGGTTGGAGGGAATCATGTTGGGGAAAAGGCCGATCGCCAGCAGCGCCATCAGGCAGAAGATTGCCGCGCATGAGGAGATAAATGCGTAGAAGTCCCGCTTGCGGTGAATTTCGCGTGGGACGTTTGCAATGGCGAGCATGTTCAGAAGGGCGACGATGCCCCAGGCGGGGTGATCACGGAACGGGGCCCCCATGCGGGGCACATGGAGCAAGGTCACCATGGTCGTGATGGCATAGCAGATGATAAAGAAGATCATCGCGTTCTGGACCCAGCCGCGAATTTTCTCGTGCAGGGGACCGTCGGTTTTCATGAGCAGGTAGATGGCGCCATGTATGAGAAAAAGGGCGATGGTGGTGATCCCCACAAGGAGCGCGTAGGGGTGGAGGAGGTTCCAGAAGCCGCCGACATATTCATGGTCGGCATTCAGCGGAATTCCCCAGGCAAGGTTTCCGACCAGGACGCCGAGGAGCAGGCTGGCCAAAAGACTGCCGAGAAAAAAGCAGAGGTCCCAAATCGTTCGCCAGGCGCCCTGGGGTTGCTTGCTGCGAAATTCGATCGAGACGGCGCGGAGGATAAGTGCGGTGAGGAGGAGCATGAAGGGAAGGTAAAAGCCCGAGAGAAGGGTGGCATACACCATGGGGAAAGCGGCGAAGATCGCGCCGCCGCCAGTGACCAGCCAGACTTCGTTTCCGTCCCAGACGGGCCCGATGGCATTGAGGAGGGTGCGGCGTTCCGTGTCGCCGCGGGCGAAGAGGTAGAGCATGCCGACGCCCAGGTCAAAGCCATCAAGCATGGCGTAGCCGGCGAAAAGGATGCCGAGAATTGCAAACCAGATGATGTTGAGGCTCATGAGATCACCGGCGGAAAGAGGGTCGATTTCAAATGGCGGCCCGGTCGCCCTGGACCAGGGGAAAGCCGTCCTGGCCCGATGCGTCGTATGCCTGCTCGTCGGGGCCGTGGCGGATCTTGTGGTCAAGAAGGTAAAGAAACAGCAACAGCAACAGGCCGTACATGAAGGCGAACATGGTGAGGCTCGCCCAGATCTGACCGGGCCTTGCGATTGGGGAGACCGCTTCTTTGGTTTTCATGAGACCGTAAACGATCCAGGGCTGGCGCCCGACCTCCGCGCTAAGAAGCTGTTTCACAACATCATGAAATCGCTCGAAGGCGTGATGCGCACAGGAGACAGGCGGCCAGTTCGCAGTAACCCTGGAAGTATTTGCCATGCTTTTCATAACAGAGCCTCAGACGGCGGAAGTGGGCGAACCACGA
>JBQCGD010000086.1:0-39961 GCA_051955985.1 Phycisphaerae bacterium
CCCCCCAACAAGCACCAAAACCGCCTCATCCCAATTCTCCTACAATCATAATTTCCCCCCATCTAAACACCGTTTTCGGAGTCCCGCCTTCCGGGGGCGTCGCATGCCGATGGGGAGCGAGGCGCAACGGCCGCAACGCCCCAACACCGCGCCACTCCCCGAAAAAAACATATTTCGCCGCGGCCCTGGGGGCCGCGCGTTCGCCCCTCACCGATTTTCAATTGCAATGCCCCACAACCCCCTCCACAATCCATTCATCCACATCCGCAGGTACCCCATGTCGTCAAACCCAGACACAAACTATATCGCAGAACTCCAACGCTTCGTCGCCGGCAATAAACGCAAATCCCACGTCACCGGCATCCGCCACATCCAGGAGGCCCAACACGCACGCCTCCTCCTCACCGCACTTCAAGCCTTCGACTCCCCTCACGCAACCTTCTACATCGAAGGACTCGCCCCAAGCGGCAACATCCCGCGCCCCGACCTCATCCTCCTCCACCCCGACGTCGGCGTCCTCGTGATCGAAAACAAGGGAATCTCCCTCGAACAAATCGAATCCATCGAAAACACCTCGATCCGCCTCATCCGCGACGGCCGCCTCAAGGACGAAGACCCCTTCAAGCAGGCCGAAAACGTCATGTTTGCCTTGAAAGATCTCGCCGCCAAACGCTTCGATCTTCGCGAAGCCCTCTTCCTCCGCACCGCCGCCTTCCCCCGCATCCGCCGCTCCGAACTTGAAGGACGTTTCCACTGTCAATTCCCCTCCATGACCCTCTTTTCCGACGCCTGCCACGATCCCGACGAGTTCCGATTACAGGTCCTCGCCTATTCCGACTACGAATTCAAATCCCGCGGCAAATCCGCCCGCCTCACGCACCTCGCCCACGATATCCTCACCGATGTCATCCTCAGCGGAAAATCCATCTTCACCCCCGCTCGCCGAAACCTCGTCCACCATGCCGACCCCTCCCTCCTCGGCGCCCAAATCCAGGAACTCGAACTCGCCACGCGCGAAGCAACACAGGAACAAAAAGAACTCGGCCGCTCCGATCTCCGCGGGGGCCACCGCCTCTTCCGTGGCGTCGCCGGCTCCGGCAAATCCGTCATGCTCGCACTCAACGCCGCGCACCTTCTCCTCCTCCACCGCCGCGAGCAGCCCTCCCTTTTCACCCCCGCTCCCGCCCAACGCATCCTCGTCACCTGCTTCAACCGCGCCCTCGTCCCATACCTCCGCGGAAAAATCGAGGAACGCTTTGCCCGCATTTCCTGGGACGCCCCCACCGACGCCGAACTCGTCGTCACCCATTTTGAAGGCCTCATCAAACATATCGAATCGCAGGCCGAATCACTCCGCACCCACTATACCTTTGAACAACGCGACCACCGCGCGACACTCATCGCCGAACGCCTCGACGCCCTGCCCCCCGCCGCTCGCAATCCTCTCCTTTTCGACGCCGTCTATATCGATGAAGCCCAGGACCTCCTCCCCGCCGAATTCCAACTCCTCCGCCGTCTCGCCCGCACCGACGACAAGAACGCGCAATCTCTCTTTGTCTTCTATGACAACGCCCAGAATATTTACGGCGTCCCGCAGCCCACATGGTCCGACCTTGGAATCAGTATCACTGGCCGACGCACCGTCTTCCTCGACAAATGCCTCCGCAACACACGCCAAACCCTCGCCTTCGCCTTCAACGTGCTCGTCGGATCCTACGCCCCCGAAGGCCTCCGCGTCCGCACCCGCCAGTTCGCCGACGTCCCCTCCCTCCGCCAGCGCGGCCTTGTCGAGGAAATCGGCGACGCGTTCGAAATCCGCTTCGCTCCACGCCATGGCCCGCCTCCCCGCGTCTCCATCCTCCCCACCCGCTCCGACGAAATTCGCGCCGCCGTCGCCGAGATCCACCGCCTCCTCCGCGACGAACATGTCCTCCCAAGCGATATCCTCATCCTCTACAACGCCCATCACGCCTACAAATCCCTCCCCGATCAACTCGCCGCCATCCTCCCCAAAGGTTTCGCTCTCCATCAAGTCGATTCCGCCCACAACGCCAACAAAAACAAACCCCTCCTCGATGACTCGCTCCTCACCCTCAGCACCATCGCCAGCGCAAAAGGCTACGACGCGCCCGTCGTATTCCTCCTCGGCGTCGACGCCCTCTCCACTTCCGACCAGGACCGCGCCCGCTTCTACGTCGCCGCCACTCGCGCCAAACTTCAACTCTACGTGTACGCCACCCGGACATCCGCCGACTCGTTGCTCCCCGAAATTCTCCAATCCGCCGCCAGCGCCGCCCACCTCTCTCAATCTCCTCCCCCGACAAAACAATCCCCCCTCCCAAAATTCGAGGAACCGTCCCGCTTCCAGGACCTTTCCGTTCAACCCCCCGCAGCCAGCCCAGCCTTGTCCTGTCGCCACTGCGGCAGCCGCCGACTCCACTGCCAGCAGGGCGGCGCTGGCTACTACCTCCTCTGCATCGACTGCGCAGAACCCACCCCACTCCCTCGCAAATGCTCCAAATGCAAACAGACCGCCCGCGTCCGCCGTCGCGGCGCCAACTTTGTCCGCGTTTGCTCCTCATGCAGCTTTCGCGAGATAGTCCACACAAACCTCCCCCTCGACTCCTTCTAAAAGCGCACCACCCTCCACCCTTCCCTAGGGACAACGAAACCCCCCGCCATCTCCCCCACACACCCCTCGCATCTCACCGTCACAACCCCCACAGCACCCCCACAACGACCCCGCAAAGACCCGCACGTCGCGCCGCCCTGTTCGTTCCTCCACCCACCTCCTAACCCCCTCACAAACCATCCCAAAACCGTCCCAAATTGGACCGAAAGGGACCAAAAAAAGTACAAACCACCTCGCTTTCCCCCCTCAACACCCCCTCGAAACCCCGCCAACCCCCTCCCAAATCCTCCCCAAAACGCCCCCAACCCCAACGTCCGCTTTTCACATCTCCACCAAGTTAACAGGTAAAATGTTAAAATAGATAAAATTTATCCGCGGCCCCCCGTCCCATAATCCCCTCCTCTCGCCTCTCGAACCGCCCAAATTACCATCCGTTGCCTCTCTTTTAACAACCTAAATTAACATTTCACCACCCACTTCATGTTAAAATGGGAAAGATTATCACCGCCGATCCCAGATATATAAGGGCATGAAGCTTGTCGGATAGCACGAGCCTTCAACGGGTTGCGAAACCCGGAAGGAAACATCCACCAAGCTTCTGAAATCCCCGGTTCGGAGTAACCGGTTCCTGTTCCAGTGACGGCACAGAAGAAGGAATCTTCACAACCGTCCAACGCCACAGGAGTTATCCATGCCCGCCGTCGAAACCCTTCTCGAAAAGTTCATCGCACCCCTCTTCGCTGGTGACCGTTCCGGCGCCCGCGCCATCGTCGCCGAAGCCTTCGAAGAAGGTTTCACCGCCGAAGAAATCATCATGCAACTCATTTGGCCCACCATGGATAAGATCCAGGGCATGTACCGCGCCGACCGCATTAACACCGGCACACACCACATGGCCGCACGCCTCCTCCGCATGCTCGCAGACCAGCTCGCCCTCCGACTCCCCCGCGCCGAACGCAACGGCCGCACCATGCTCGTCGTCTGCTCCCCCGGCGAACCCGAAGAACTCGGCGCCCAGATCACCACCGACCTCGCCGAAGCCCACGGCTGGTCCGTCCACTTCGCCGGCGGCGGCATCCCCAACGATGAAATCGTCGGCTGGATCGGACAGCTCCAACCGCAAGTCCTTATGGTCTATGGAACTATCCCCTCCGCCGCCCCCATGGTCCGCCAGCTCATCGACCTCCTCCACGACGTCGGCATCTGCCCCAAACTCCAGATCATCTGCTCCGGCGGCGTCTTCAACCGCGCCGAAGGCCTCTCCGAAGAAATCGGCTCCGACCTCTTCGCTCCCGACCCCCTCCAAGCCCTCGACATCCTCGACAACTACCCCAACAAACGCGCCACCGCCGACCAGCAGACCGTCGGCCGCAAGCGCCGCATCAAGAAGGCCCCCACGGCCAAAGCGGAGTAACCACCTTCCGCTCCTCGATTTAGATCACTCCCCATTGGCACGGAATCCCGCACGGAGGCTGGGATTCCGCCGCCGTTTTTGCCCCCGCGCCGCCAACCAATCAGGGATGCTGGGTAAGTTCCCGCCGCACGTTCGTGAGCGCCCGGGCAATCTGCGTTCGCAAATCCGCGTTCACCCGCAACGTTCCGAAGCGAACGTTGTAAAACGTGCTGACCAGCCAGCTTGCATCGACGGAAGCCCCGCGAAGCCGCGGCGAAAGCCCCTCCACATATTCCCGCGGCGTCTGGTCCGCCGACTTCCGCGCCCCCGTCCGGCCCAGCAGCCGGAGCAATTCATCAAAGAATAAAAGGTCCTGCGCCAATTGCCGCTGAATCCGCCGATCCACCTTCCGCAGGATGCGCGTGATCGCACTTTTCCGCCGGCGGTTCCAGCGAAACGTCAGCCACAGCGTCATCCAGAGCACGAAAATCGCCGACCCGGTGCCCAGGAGGCGGTCCGACAGCGAAGTCGTCCGGGAGAAAACCATCTCTTCGAGCGTAAGTCCCCAGTCGTTCGCCAGATGCCGAAGGTAGTCCGGGATCATCTGCAGTCGGCTGCCGATGTACTCAAAGAGGGAGTACCGGGAAGCGTTATCAAAGCCAATGATTGAGGAAAGCCATCCGCGTTGAACGATTTCCGCAAAATCGCGAAAAAGATGAGCAAATGGCAGGTCCGATGGAGAATCGCTGCTGATGGGGGAAGGATCAAAGGTAATCCAACCACGTCCCGGAAAATAAACCTCGGCCCACGCATGGGCATACTTCTGCCGCACCACATACGTGCCGCTAAGCGAGTTGTATTCCCCGCCGTGATAGCCAGTGACCATCCGGGCATTGATGCCGACGGCTCGGCACATCATCACCATCGCGGATGCGAAATATTCGCAATGGCCGCCGGTGTCCTTGCAGTTGAGCAGGAAGTCCGCCGTCGGATCGATACGCGTGTCCTTCGACTGGAGCGTGAGGCTGTAAGGATAATTGTTGCGCAGGTAATCCTCGAATCGATCGGCCACTGCACGAATGGTTTCCAGCGGAATCGGCTGTCCCGGCGGCGGGAGTGTGATATTTCCCTTGAGCAGTTCCCGCGCAAGCATGCTCACCTGCACCGGCACGCGATTGGGCTCCCCCAGGCTCCGCTGGTAACTGCTGGACATGCCCAGATCACCCGGATCGATCCAAGACGGCTCGCTGCCGTCGTCATGCGACACCAGATCGGACTTGACGGTGTAGCTGAGGTGCGGCGGCGCGGGCGTGTCCAGCGTGAGTTGATCAAGATGGTGGTCGTAATGCACTTTGAGGTTGTCGTCGCTCACGAAATCGGTCGCAGGGGAGAGGGTAAATATCACATTTCCGCCGCCTGCCCGCATCATGTAATGCTGGATGATTGGGCCGGTTGCGGTGGTATCCCCGCTGGCGTGAAGCGGGAGATGTTCATTGGCATCCACTTCGACGGGGTCGGAGAAATCCGATGGCGAATGCACCCATTGGCGATTGAGGGAGTCGTACACGTCGAGCGCCATGCCACGGAAATAGGGTTGAAAATACTCCGACCCGATATTGACGCCGCCCTGCTCAATTTTCACTTCCATGACAACAGCGTCGGATTGCTGAAGCTGGCCATAATCGCCGAGATGCACATGGTCCGAAAAGCCGGTGCGGTAAGTCCCGCTTCCCGACCATCCGTTAAGAACGCCCTGCCCGCGCGTGCGCGGGAAGAGAAGAAAAACGATCACCGCCACGAAAGCCAACAGCACCATCGCCCAGGAAGCGACGCGGCGGATATCGCGTTTGAGAAGCGTATCGGCGAGAAGGGTTCGATCGCCGGCAATGATGTGCCCAGCGATTGCCGACTCGTTTTCCGACCTCAGGTGCAGCAGCATCAGGGCGTAGAGCGTCAGGCCGAGGTAGGCGACGAGGACGCAGGCATAGACCAGGGATGCAGCGCAGAAAATGGCACCCGCCACCATGACAAGGAGGGTGAGGGTGAACATCTGGGCGTAGTCGCGCGTTGTTTTACGATCAAAGAGCTTGCAGATGAGGATCCCAGTCATGAAATGGCCGAGGATCAGGAGAAGGTTGGGACTGCCATCGCCGCCGGGGCCGACGTCGAAGACGACTTCATAGAGGAGGAATCCCGCGGTACAGAGGACACCGAGATTGACGAGCGCTCGCGGCACCGGCTTGCCCCGGGGACCCTCGACGATGGCCCAGGAAAGTGCAGCGGCAACAGAAATGAGGATCAGCGCGAAAGGGCTTGCCTCGGCATAGGAAAACGCGCCGACGGAGAGAATCACCAGCCCGTAAGCGAGGGCGCGGAATCGCTTGTTGAGGTCAAAAGAGGGTGTGGAGGCAATGGTCATTCCGGGCAAAGCTTTCGACGAGAATCCAGGGCAAGCTTCAGGGCTGCTGAAGATTATACGTCGAAGGCTTGCGGGAGTTTCGGATTATTTCCCGGCGACCGTGAGCTGCACCCGGTGCTCCTCCTCCAGGCGGCGGAGGGAGTAGGGGAGCTCGAAATGCATATGTTCTTCGGTGACGTGGACGTCTTCGACGGTGGCGTCGTATTCCTTCTGCAGCAAGCTGATGATGGCCTGCACGAGGTCCTCGGGAGCGGAAGCGCCCGCCGTGAGCAGGAGGGTGTTGACGCCCTTGAGCCAATCGTGGTTGATTTCGGAGACATCATCCACGAGGTAGCTCTTGATGCCGCGATTTTCGGCGATTTCGACGAGGCGCAGTGAATTGGACGAATTCCTGGAGCCGACCACCAGGACCAGGTCGGACATCGGCGCGAGCTCCACGACCGCCTGCTGGCGATTGGTGGTGGCGTAGCAGATGTCCTCCTTTTTGGGCGTATGGATGTTGGGGAATTTCTTTTTGAGGGCGTTGATGACGCGGTTGGCATCATCAATGCTGAGGGTCGTTTGGGTCAGGTACGCGACCTTTTCGGCGGGGCCGATTTCGAGCTTTTCGACGTCCTCAGGCGATTCCACAATCTTGATGCAATCGGGTGCTTCGCCCAATGTGCCGATCACTTCGTCGTGATCTTCATGGCCAATGAGGATGATGGTGTACTTTTTGTTGGCGAAGCGAATCGCTTCGGAGTGCACCTTGGTGACCAGGGGGCAGGTGGCGTCGACCTGGAGGAGGTTGCGATCGGAGGACTTGTGGCGAATTTCGGGGGAAACCCCATGGGCGGAATAGACGACGGTGGCCCCGGGGGGGACTTCCTCGATGGAGTTCACGAAAATCGCGCCCTGCTTGATGAAGCGATCGACCACGTGCTTGTTGTGCACGATTTCATGGTAGACGTAAACGGGGGGGCCCTTAAGTTTGAGCACGCGGTCCACGCATTCGATGGCCATGTTCACGCCGGCACAGAAGCCGCGGGGATTGGCGAGCAGAATCTTCATGGCCATTGAGAATCCTTCGAGAGAGCGGGTAACTTGACGAACGCGTATGATAGCAAAATCGGGGCGGGAGTGACAGGCGTGGGCGCTTTGCGGGGATACGCGATTGAATTAGGATGGGGGCTAGCGATCAGGTGCCAAACACGAGTATCCCTTTGCACGAAGCGAACGCACAGTCAGCGCTGGGAATAGCGGAGAAAAAACGGCTGGGCCTCGCCGCGGAAGCTCTTCCGGACACAGTTCGGGCCGCATTTGCGGAAGTTTCGGGGCTTGCGGAAGCCGAGGCGTATACCCGTGGCCTGACAAACTCGCATTATGAAAATTTTTCGGTCATCTCAGTACTTCTGCCCAAGCATCTGCGGCAGGACTTCTGCAACGTGTATGCTTTCTGCAGAATTGCGGATGACCTGGGGGATGAGGTGGGGAAGACGAGCAGGGCGCTGGAATACTTGGCCGATTTTCGCGCGCAGTTGATCGACTGCTATGGCGGCGCCGCCCGCACGGCGGTGTTTGTTGCCCTGGCGGCGACCATCCGCCGGCACGATATTCCGATGAAGCCGTTCGACGACCTGATCCGGGCCTTCGAGCAGGATCAGACGGTGAAGCGGTACGAAAGCTTTGAACAGGATGTCGACTACTGCACGCGCAGCGCGGATCCGGTGGGGCGCATCGTTTTGTACATGTGCGGCTATCGGGACGAGGAGCGTCAACGTCTGAGCGACCGCATCTGCACCGCCTTGCAGCTCATCAATTTCTGGCAGGATGTGCGGCGAGACATTCTCGAACGGGACCGGATCTACCTGCCCGCTGAAGACCTTGAACGTTTTGGTGTCACGGAGCGGGACCTGCGGGAAGGCCGGATCACGGCGGCCTACCGGGAACTGCTTCGGTTTGAGGTGGAGCGCACGGAAAGGATGTTTGATGAGGGGGCCGCCCTTCTGCCGATGCTCAAGCCGATGCATCGGAAACAGATTGCGCTGTTTTTGAAGGGGGGCCGCGCGATTGCTGCGGCGATTCGCCGGCAGCAGTTCGACACGCTGACGCGTCGGCCGCGACTGAGCAAGTGGCAGAAGGGGCGGCTCATTGCGGGGACGATGGCGGGTTATCTGGCTGGAAAATTGACGGGAGGGGCGGCGTGACGGCAGCGATACGGAACGAGGACATCACCGGCGTGGACCCAACGTTGTTGGAAAGATCGCGGGCGTACTGCCGGGATCTGACGCGTCGGGAGGCGAAGAATTTTTACTACGGCCTCAAGCTTTTGCCGGAGCCCAAGCGCTCGGCGATGTTCGCACTTTATGCCTACATGCGGCTGGTCGACGACATCGCTGACGATGAATCGAACGGGCGCAGCGTGGAGCAGCGCAAGGCCGATCTCGATCAGTGGGAGCGGCTTACCCATGAGGCGATCGTGGCGGGCAGGGACGGCAGCGGCGTTGTTCCGCGGGGTCACATCCTGTGGCCTGCATTCTCCGAAATGGTGCGCCGCTACCGGGTTCCGGAAGCCATTTTTCACGACATGATCGCGGGCCAGCGGCAGGACCTTGAGCCGGTGGCGATCAGCAATTTTCAGGAGCTGCACGATTATTGTTACCGGGTCGCCAGCGTGGTGGGCCTGGCAAGCGTGTACGTGTGGGGATTCGAGGGGGGCGAGGCGACGCTGAAACTGAGCGTTGATCGGGGCATTGCGTTCCAGCTCACGAACGTGCTGCGGGATCTGCGGGAGGATGCGGCGCGGGGCCGGTGCTATCTGCCGCGCGAGGACCTGGAGCGCTTCGGCGTCAGCGAGCGCGAGCTTGCGGGCGGAAATGCGGGTGAAGGTTTCGTCGCGCTGATGCAGTTCCAGATCGAGCGTGCGGAGAGTTTCTACCGGAGTTCGGCGCCGCTGGAATCCAAGGTGCGGCCGGACTCGCGCCCGACGCTGGCGGCGATGACGGGCATTTACCACGGCATTCTCGAGAAAATCGCGGAAGATCCCGCGCGGGTTTTGCACGAGCGCGTGCGGCTCACGACGCTGGCGAAGTTGATGATCGGCTGGCGGGCCGTGCGGAGCAAAGCGTGAAGCGGCGCCGCGTATGAGCGAATCGAAACCCCATGTGATTGTTGTCGGCGGAGGGCTTGCGGGGATCGCCTGCGCGGTGGCGACGGCGGGGAGGGCGCGCGTGACGCTGCTCGAATCGCGTTTCGCTCTCGGCGGGCGCGCCGGTTCCTTCGAAGACGGCGAACGCGCGGGCGAGCTTCTCGACAATTGCCAGCACGTTTTGCTGGGTTGCTGCACGAACCTGATCGATCTGTATCGGCGGCTCGGCGTTTCGGAGAAAGTCCGCTTCCACCGAAGCGTGCACTTCCTGGATGCTCACGGCAAGCGGCACAATCTCTGGGCGGTTGCCGGGATGCCCGCGCCGCTTCACCTTGGACCGGCGTTCGGCATGTTCTCCGCGCTCACGCTCGGGGAACGGAGTGCCGTCGCCCGCGCGATGCTGGAGATGCTGCGCATCGGGAAGAGTGGGCGCGACCAGCTCGAAGGCGTTGCGTTCGGGGACTGGCTCGACCGGATGAAGCAACCGGCGGGACTTGTGCACAAGTTCTACGACCCGGTCCTTATCAGCGCGTTGAACGAAGAGACGCGCAAGGTGAGCGCGAAGTATGCGATCCAGGTGTTTCAGGATGCGATGCTCGCCCACAAGAATGGCTTCATCGTCGGTCTTCCCGCGTGCCCGCTGGGGGAACTCTATGCGAATGTTCCGGGCGTTGATCTTCGCCTGAACACGCGGGTCGATGAGGTTCTCTTCGAGGGGCGGCGTGCTGTGGGCGTGCGATTGCGCAGCGGTGAAGAGCTTCGCGGGGATGCGGTCGTCCTCGCCACGAACCACCATGCCGTCCAGCGGTGGATACCCGATGAATTGAAACAGCGCGACGTGCGTTTCGCCGGCCTTCATCAACTGGAGAGCGTTCCCATTCTCGGGGCTCACCTGTGGTTCGACCGGCCGATCATGACCGAAGAAGCCGCCGCACTGATCGAAGGGCCGCTGCAGTGGCTGTTCCGGAAGGACGCGGAGGGGCGTGTGCTGCACGGTGTCATCAGCGCCGCACGCGAGTGGACCGCCGTGCCAAAGGAAGAGGCCCTTCGCCAGTTTGAAGCGCAGGTGCGATCGCTTTTCCCGGCAGCGCGCGAGGCGACGCTGGAACGCGGCGTGATCGTGATTGAAAAGCGGGCCACTTTTTCCCCGCTCCCCGGCACCGATCGACTTCGGCCCTGGCAAGCCCCTCCGGCCGACGGCATCGAAAATCTTTATCTCGCCGGCGACTACACGAAGACGGACTGGCCCGCGACGATGGAAGGGGCGGTCCGCAGCGGCTATCTCGCTGCGGAAGCGGTGTTGCACCAACCTCAGGTGAGAGTGGCTGATCTCCCCATTCAGTGGCCGGCGCGGCTCATGGGCCTGGCGAAATAATCTTTTCCATTTTGCATGGTTATTTTGCAGGGGTGATCACGAGCGTGATCGTCGCCTCGGCGGACTTCTTCACAAGATCCACTCCGAGCCGCGTGGGCGTAACCGGGGCATCTTCCTTGATGACGGTCGGCTCCACCGATGTCGCACCGTTCGCCGTGATGCTCACCGTGACCGCCTGTTCGCCATCTTCGATTCGGAGATCGGATGCATCCACCTGCGACCACTTGCCCAGGGTGATCAACGCCGTTCCGAACGACTGTGGCGATTTGAAGGTCGCGTGGTCGGTCACGGTTAAAGATCCCTCCCCGCGCCGTGAGTAGACCCACGTGCGTTCGAGTTTCATCAGTTCCGGAACCGCGTAGGCCGACGTGATATCGAGCGTCAACGTGTCCGTCATATCGGTGAATTCGGCCTTGACGACCTTGGCGTGCGCTGCCGCCCCCGTCCGCTGCAACTGCCCCGCCACTTTCGGAACATCATGGCCGAAGGAATTGAGCAGGTTGCTGTCATACCGGTGCGCCGAGAATGTGCGAGCGGTGTAGCGTTCGTGGCCGGGGTCCAGGAGGGGACTTTTGTCGTTGAGCACAAACACATACGACCCGACGTCGTTGTGATTGTGATTCTCCGCGTTGTTGCCTCCTTTGAGCGCCACGCCGACGTGACAATCCGAATGTTCCGGCGGGCGGGATATCAGAATTCCGGCGTGACTGAACCAGTCTCGCAACTTGTAGGCGGCGGCCGTTTTTGCGGGAAATTCGCCGCTCACGCTGTTGGGAAAGCGGAACAATGCTTCCTGGTCGAGGTCTGTGAGCGGGTCGCTGGCGGCGTGGTCAAAGGCGGAAAGTCCCAACTGGAAGCGGCGGTTCAGGTAATACATCAGATTGGGGTCCGGCTTGGGATAGACCGGAGAATCGGCAAACGCGGGCGCCACGCCGTTGATGATCTGGATGCGCGAACCGAATTCCGCCGGCAACTTTGCCGCCGGCGCGGCCAGCAGATCGAGTTTTCCATGCGTTGCCTGCATTAGCGTTTCGGCGAGCATGACGAAGCGGCCGAAGCCGTAATCCCAGTATCCGAGCCCCTCGCTGCAATAGCCGTCGGGGCCGAACCCTTTCAGGAAATTCCTGGAGTAGAGTTCCGCGGCCGCCGCGAACAATGCGCGCTCGTGCCGGTCGTGCACAAACGCCATCGCGGTTCCCGTGACGCCGGCGAGGCAGACGGTGTTCCAGTTCATTTCCGCGGCCTGCCACCAGAAGGGCGCGGCCTTTCCTGTATAGCGCAGCATCATCGGATCGATGATCCGCCGCTGAAGATTCTCGTGCAGGAGGTTGCGCGTGTCCGACGGCAGCTTGTCGCCAAGCCACCAGTCCGCCGTCGCCAGTTGCCAGGCCAGCGTGGAGGAGCCCAGTTCGATATCGATCGTCTTCCCGCTGAAATTCGCGAGCTTGCCATCGTGCGCCGAGTAGACCCAGGTGCGTTCGGCACAAATCGCGAGAATGTAGTCGGAAATTTTGCCAAGATAGCGGCCATCGTTTCGCAGGCATTCCGCCAGAACGAGGGTCGTGAAATTCCCACGGCGGCGGAACTCCTGTTTCTCCCACGAGGCCCGGTCGCCCTTCCGGGTGAACAGCAGAAACAATTCCTCAGGCACGTCGGTCACCGGCTCGTCGTTGATCCGGTCGGCACGTGCCAGAAACTTGTCGATGCCCGGCGACTTTGCCTGCTTGTCCCACAGGGCGCGATCAGCGATTCGCGGACCCACGCCTTCCGGCAGTTTGGGCAGCCACGCTTCGATTTCGGCGACGCGGGATGATTCCGGCAACGTGACCTGCGGCGCCGCTGCCGCCCGCGCACGTGCCGCCCCCCAGGACATGAGGGTTCCCACTGAGCAGCAGATGCATAAACTCCACAGACGCTTCGACCTCATTTGTTTCACCGCATAGACTATGGAAGCGAACGCCGACTGGCAGAGGCGTCACGCAGAACGTGGGGCGAGGTTGCGGCTTCGGCCGGCCTCCTTCCTGTAACTTCAACGGCCAAGGAGAACTTCTCATGCGAACGTGTGCCGCCCTGTTCCTCGCAACTGCAATTGCGTCTCTTGCCGCGTGCGGCGATTCGGGGTCCGCCACGACTGCGCCCTCCAGCGGTTCGGCGAGCGAACGGGCCGCGCAAGACCTTCGCGCCGCGGGCGATAACATTAAAGCGGCCGCCACGGAAGCCGCCACCGAAGTTCGTCCGGCGCTTCGCCGCGCCGGGGAAGAAACCCGCGAGGCGGTTCACGATCTTTCCGAGAAAATCGCGGACCGCACCGCCACGGCTCCCGCCCCGCCTGCCACCCGGCCCTGAAATCTTCGTGAAAAACTGCATCAAATCCGCGCCAGCGGCAACATCACCCACCCGGAGCGCGCCACGTGGTCTTGACACGGGTCGCGCTCACCTGTATTTCCACTGGTCTCTTTATTCTCGGGTGGAGGCATTCCCATGAGCAGTCCCGCCGATATCGTCGTCGATCGATTGACCAAGAACTACGGCAACTTCCTCGCCGTCGACCGCATCTCCTTCGAAGTTCCCAAGGGCCTCATCGTCGGGTTCCTGGGACCCAATGGCGCCGGCAAGACCACCACCATCCGGATGCTCACCTGTTACATGCCCCCCACCTCCGGCACGGCGACGGTCGCGGGTCACGATGTTTTCCTCGATTCGCTGAACGTTCGCCGCAATATTGGATATTTGCCCGAATCCACGCCACTTTACACCGAAATGAGGATTCGCGAATATCTGGACTTCAAAGCACGCCTTCGCGGAATGGGACGCGACGAACGCCGCAAGGCCATCGCCCACGCCGCCGACCGCACCTGGCTGACGGATCGCCTGGAAAGCGTCATCGGCACCCTCTCCAAGGGGTATCGGCAGCGTGTCGGCATTGCCGATGCGCTGCTCCACAATCCGCGCGTCCTCGTGCTCGACGAACCGACCGTCGGCCTCGACCCCTCGCAGATCCGCGAAGCGCGGCGGCTGATCTCCGAACTCGCCGGCGACCACACCGTCCTGCTCTCCACGCACATCCTGCAGGAAGTCGAAATGGTCTGCCAGCGGGTCATCATCGTCGCGCGGGGACGCATCGTTGCCCAGGGAACTCCCGAGGAATTGAAGAACAAGGCCGGCTCGGGCGTCCGCATCGAAGTTCGCGGCCCGTCAGATCAAGTCAAGTCAGCCCTCAGTGCCATTGCCGGCGTCGAGCACGTCGATGTTCTGCAGTCGGGGATCGTGAGCACGCTAAATATCCGCGGCCGGAATACGCCGGAAATGCGAGAGCAGGCAGCCTCCGTCATCTCGCAGCGCGGCTGGGCGCTCCGCGAAATGCGGCAGGAAGGCGCCAGCCTTGAAGAGTTCTTCGTCCGCATCACCGACCCGGGCTCCGCGGCCGCCTGATTTTTTTTGTTAGATTCCGGGGCGGGCGGTCGTCTTTCTGAAAAGGCTGAGGGCTTTCTATATGAGTCGTATCGCTGTCATCGCCAAACGCGAAGTGGGATCGCTCTTCTATTCCCCCATCGCGTACTTCGTCCTGTTCCTCTTCCTCATCGTGACCGGCATCCTCTTCGGCTGGCTCGTTTTCATTCCCGGCAAGCCTTCCGAAGTCCGGGATCTCGTCGATTTCTCCCGTTTTGGCCTGTTTTTTATCATCCCGGGCCTGACGATGTCCCTCCTGGCCGATGAATACCGTTCCGGCCGGATCGAGATGCTCCGCACCAGCCCGCTCACGGAGCTCGATCTCGTCCTTGGCAAGTATTTCGGCGCCATGCTGTTTTACCTGATCCTCCTTGCTTCCACGTTCATATACATCGCACTGCTGGTCGCCTACGGCCGGCCCGATTGGGGTTCCACCTTCGCCGCCTACCTGGGCCTCCTCCTGCTCGGGATGATGTTCGTCTCGATCGGACTCTTTTTCTCCAGTTGCACGCAGAACCAGATCGTCGCCTATCTCGCCACGCTCCTCGTTCTCGGCTTCTTCACCTTCTGCAGCGCCCTGGTCACGCTCTTTCCCGCGAAGTGGGGCTTTGTCCCGATCCGCCAGCCGCTTACCTATCTCGGCGTCGGCCCGCATATCGCGGACTTCGCCAAGGGCATCGTTGCAGTGTCGCACTTAAGCTACTTCCTCGGCTTTACACTCCTCTTTTTGTTCCTGACCTATCTCGTGCTCGAAAGCCGAAAGTGGCGTTAACCGTCTCGCTCCTCGCCCCGTCTGTCTGTGAAGCTCTTTCAGGTGGAAAATGACTCAAGCAACCGCTAACACACCCGACGCCCAGAAGCGCAGCAAGTGGCTCTACGGCTCCAATCTCGCGATCCTCGTCATCATCGCCGTGGTGATCATCGCGATGGCAATGGTCGTCACCGCGCAAGTAAAGAAGAAGTGGGACCTCACCGGTAACGGGGCCTACTCGCTCTCCGGTTATACCAAACAGCTCCTGAAGCAACTGGACGAAAAGAAGGGCTCCTACGAAGTTATCAACGCGTTCCGCCCCAGCGATGACCGCCAGCAGCAGGTCCAGGACATCCTCGACGAATACGCCCGCGCGTCGAACAATATCACCGTTGAAGACCTCACGCAGGTCTCCCTCGACCAGATCGTGCAGAAAATTGAAAAGCGTTACCAGGGCGAGCTCAAGCCGTACGACGACGTCATCACCCAATACCACAAGATTTCCACGGACGTCGAGAACTTCCTGAAAGCCGAGGGCGCAAACCTCGGCGCGGTTGCCCAGCAGCCCGGCGCGGATCAGAAGACGCAGCAGGTCGCCGCGCAACTCCAGGGGCTTTTCAGCTCTCAGATGCCGGAGATGCTCGCGGCGGCCAAACGCAAGATCAGCCGCTCGACCGAAAGCACCACGCCGGATTACCCTGGGGCCGTCAGCACCATGAAGGCGACGCTGAATGAAGCGCTCCAGCCTATCGACGCCCTCTCTGATCCGAAGAAGGTCAGCGACCTCACCCCGCAGCTGGTTAAATATCTGACCAACCAGCAGAAGAGCTACGAGGCCACCGCCAAGGAAATCAAAGACTTCACGGACAAGATCGACAAGCTTCCGCCGCTGAAAGTCACGGATGTCCTCAACAACCTCGCTCCGGGCACCGTGGTCATCATTGGGCCCACGAGCGCCACGGTCGTCGCCGAATCGGCGATCTACAAAGCGCCGACCGACGAAAACCCGCAGTCGCAGGCCACCTTCCAGGGTGAACAGGCCATCAGCTCCGCGATCCTCCCGATGATCAATCCGAACAAGGTGAAGGTGGTCTTCATCAACAGCACCAACAACCTGCATCCCGCCTCCTCCACCAACGAGGAAGGCTGGAGCGAAATGGCCGACCGCCTCCGCGCCGTGAACTTCGACGTGCTGGAATGGTCGCCGCCCGGTCCTCCGCAGGGACCCGACCAGCCCCCGCAGCCCGCGACGCCCCCCGCCGAAGGCAAAGGCGTGGTGTGGATCGTCTTCCCGCCTGATCCCGCCAATCCCCAGATGATGATGATGGGCATGCCGCCGCCGAGCCCCCAGCCGGTGATCGACGCGGTCAAGAAGCATCTTGACGAAGGCGGCCAGGTGCTGTTCCTCGCCGATGCCTCCGCCGGTGGCATGTTCGGCGGCGGCGACACGTACCCCTACGAAGACCTCCTGAAGCCCTTCGGCATCGATGTGCAGTCCAAGTACACCGTCGTGCACGATTATCCCGACCAGACCGGCCAGCACCGCATTTTCTCGCAGATCCTCGTCAATCACTACGAAGACCACGCCATCACCAAGCCGCTCCAGGCCCTCCAGACGGCGTTCGTCGGCTTCCCCACGCGCAGCATGGGGATTTTCGGCGCTCCGACGGTCGTGAGCGTCGAAAAATCTCTGCCCGCCGGCGTCGATGCCCACGTGCTCGTGGAATCGCCCAGCGACAGCGACACCTGGGCCGAGGCCACCTACAGCCAGGCCGCCCCCTTCAACAAGCAAACCGATCTCGCCGCCCCGGTCCCGCTCGCGGCGGCCGCCGAGAAGAACGCCGGCAAGGACGACGCCCAGCGCGTCGTCGTGATCGCCAGCCGCAACATCGGCGCCAACACCGTTCTCGATACGGCCGATCTGCGGCAGAATGCACGCGGCGGCATCGAACCCTATTTCCTCAACCCGGGCAACGCCGAACTCGTCACCAACAGCGTGCTCTGGCTCGGCGGCTACAAAAACATGATCGCCGTCAGCCCGAAATCCGCCGCCGCCGAACGCATCCGCGACATCCCCGCCGCCATGATGACCTTCATCCACTGGATGCTCTTCTTCGGCATTCCGCTTCTCGCCCTCGTTCTCGGCGGCATCGTCTACTTCTTCCGCCGCCGCTAAGGGCGCCCGACTTCTGACTCCTGACTTCTCCCAGAGGCTTCCATGAACTTCCGTCTCACCCTCGCAATGGTCATCGTCCTGGTCCTCGTGCTCGTCGGCTACCTGGCTTTCACCAGCCACCAGCAGAAAGCCGGCACCGAAGACACGACCACGAAGGATCTCGTTGTCTCCCCGGAACCCAAGGAAATCAAGACGATCACGTACACGCAGGACGGCGAAAAACAAGTCGCTTTCGAAAAATCTGCCGCCGGCTGGAACCTCGCTTACCCCACCACCGCCCCCGCCAACACGTATGAAATCGAGCCCATCGCCGACGGCTTGAAAACCCTCAGCTACAAAGAGAAATTTGAACCGGAAGCCTCTGGCGTGAAAAGCCCCGAAGCCACCGGCACCGACAAGCCCCACAATGTGATCACCTGGACCGATGACGCCGGCAAACAACACACCCTCGATCTCGGCAAGTCCACCATCGGCGGAATCTACGCCACGCTCGACGGCGGCAAAACGATCTACCTCCTCGCCAGCAATCCTCTCGATTCCCTCCAGAAAGATCCCAACGACTTCCGCAACCGCACCATCAAGGAATCCCCGGCCGACAAGATCACCGCCATCCAGATCAAGCACCCCGACCAGACCGTCTCCCTCACCAAAACATCCGACGACAAGTGGCTTATCACGGCTCCCATCTCCGCCCGTGCCAACCATTCCACCGCCGATGAACTCGTCAACGAGATGAAGGACATTCACGCCTTCGGCTTCTCCGATCTGGCGAAGAATTCCCCCGCCACCGGGCTCAATCCTCCGGTCCTCACGGTCACCGCTTCCGTCGAAGAAACCACGCCGCCGACGACGCAGCCGACCTCCGCCCCCGCCACCCAGGCCGCCAAAACCACGCCCGTGAGGCTGCAACTCGGCTACTACACCGACCTCACGAAGAAGAACGCCGTCTATGCCAGCCTCGCCGGTTCCAACGACGTGTTCACCGTGAGCGCCGACACGTTCAAGAAGCTCGATCGCCAGCTCAAGGACCTCCGCGACCCCGCCATCACCCCAGCACCCGTCGCCAACGCAACGGAATTCTCGATCAACAAGCTCACGCTGAAAAAGCAGAACGATCAGTGGCAGATCACCAGCCTCGCCACGCCCGTTCCCGCCGGCACCTCCGAGGTGAACTCGCTCCTCACCGCCATCGCCAATCTCCGGGCCATCAACTACGCCGATGATGCCGGCAATCTCAAAGCCATCGGCCTCGATCCCCCGCAGACCACCATTTCCCTTACCGTGCCGGGACAATCTCAGAAGGAGACGATCTTCATCGGCAAGCCGGAATCGGCCGACAAGGTCACGCCGATGATGCGCCAGGGTGAACCCACGGTGTATCTCGTCCAGACGGCGGAAGCGGAAAAAATCAATCCCACCCCGCTCACGCTCCGCGACAAAACCGTGGACAAGCTCACCACCGATGACATCCGCTCCATCAGCATCGCCGGTGAAAAGAATTTCACCCTCACGCGCGAAGGCTCCGTCTGGTCCGTCGCCGAAAAGAACGGCAAACCCGAGAAGGCGGACGATACCAAGATCACTCCGCTGCTCGCCGATTTCTCCCCGCTCACCGCGGCCAAATACCTTTCCGAGGCGGACAAGGCCGACTGGCATCTTCCCGCCAAGCCGGACCTCACCGTCACCATCACCTCACAGGAATCGATCCCCCCCACCAGCCAGCCCGCCACGCAGCCCACGACGCTCGCCGCGAAGACCATGGGCCCCATGCCGTCGCACCCCGTCACCCGCACCCTCGACCTTTACAAGGATTCCAAAACCAACACGTGGAAGGCAGTCTGGGAGGGCGGCAAAGAACCCCAGTGGCTCTTCGAACCTGCGCCCGACCTGGTCAGCAAGCTGACCAACACGACGTACGCGGCGCCCGCCACCCAACCCGCCGCCACGAAGCCGTCGGCCACTCCATAACTGAGGCAAGCACTCACACCAAGGCATCGAAAGCGACGTGCCTTCAAGCCCCCCCACCGCTGTCACGTCTTGATCGTCCCGAGCAACATCACCGCGCACGGCCCGAACATCAGCACCGGCAGCCAGGCCGCCAGCAGCGGATCGAGCTTCGTCCCGCCCATTTGGAAAATCACAAACGTCGTCACGAAAACGATCCCCGACACCACCGTGCAGTAAAACATGCTCTTCACGAGGCGGTCCGGCTCACGCGTCAGCAGGAACGGGATGCCGATCAGCAGCATGATGATGTTCATGATCAACTGCGTCACACGCAGGTCCATCACCTTGTAGAGGAGGGGTTGATTGGCGGGCGGGCTGTTGGCCGCCAGTTCCCGCACCTGGGCGGTGGACAGGTAGTCGATGGCTTTTTTCCGGAACATCAGGTCGAGCTGCTGCGGCGTCAGGCCTGTCTGATACCACTGTTCCTTCACCTTTCCGACAAACCGCTTGGCCGGGTCTGTATCCAACCGCTCCTCGCGTTGCAGCACCCCGTGCAGTTTCCAGGCTTCGTTAACGTCATTGGGCTGCTGCTCCCAGGTCGCTGAATCCGCTGCGATATGCCCGATCGGCGAGCCGTTCGCATCGCGCTGCACGATCAGCACATCCTTCATTTCCTTTTTCTTGCTGTCGTAATCCGCGGCCACGAGCAGCGAGTTGTCCCGCGGGTCCTGCACAAAGTAGATCGGCTGCGTTTTGTTTACCGGCACGTTCACTTCATCATGCCGCCGCAGCAGCTTCTGCACGACGAACGGCTGCGAGATGATGTACTCCTGGTTCACCCACGACAGCGCGCCGAAGGCCACCGACACAAAGATTACCGGCATCGCCACACGCAGCAGCGACACCCCCGACGCCAGCATGGCCGTCAGTTCCCGGTGCCGCGTCATCCGCACCATCGTAAAGCCGGCCGCGAGGAGCGGAATCGCCCCCGACACCGTCTGGAACATCACCAGCGACTGGTAGCTGTAGTAATCGATGATGTTCCAGATCGCCGAGGTGGCCGAGGTGTGCGCCGCCTGCGTTGCCGCCGCCGCGGTTGCCGATTTTGAAAAGCTATCGAGGTTGACGATCAGGTCCAGCAGAATCGCCATCCCCACCAGCACCACCAGCGCCAGCAGGTAGTTGAAGACAAACGCCCGGACAATGTATCGATCCAGAATTCGCATCAGCGCCGCATTCCCTTCATGAACCTCTGGCCGCTCACTGCCATCCACTGGCCCTCACTGCCGCAGCAGCTTGTAGTACACGCCCGCCACCAGCACCAGCAGCACCAGGTTCCCCGCCCAGATCAACCAGATGCCCATCTCTTCGTTCCGCGCCGAGCCCTCCGCCATCTGCCGCCCCGCCGTGATCAACAGCACCAGGATGATCGCCGGCACAAAACCGATCACAAACACCGCCAGCGGATTCTTCCCCTTGAGCAGCAGCCCCAGCGCCGCGCCCAGCAGCACCAGCGTCAGGCACGACAGCGAAAACGACCCGCGGCTGTGCATTTCGGAATCAATCTCCTGGAACAGCTTCGACATCTGGTTGGCGGCCTGCAGGCTCAGTTCCCGCATCGACCGCACTTCGCCCTTGCCCGGGTTCTTCACGAGCTGCTGCAGCTCCCGCGCATCCAGCGGCGCGACGGCCTTGATTTCCGGAGGCAGGACCAGCCCGGAGAGCGTCGCATCGGCCAGCGAGATCGGCCCGAGGTGACGCACGTGATCTGTTCGCTCAACGTGACCATGAAGCCGGAGAGACCCCGTGATGCCGCCGCCCAGAAAATCGTCTTCCGCCAACTGCACGTCCACTTCATCGCAGTCGTAGGACGTTTGCAGCGTTTTCTGGCGATAGTATTCGACGTGCACGCGCTTGCCCGGCGCACTGCGGAAATGCAGTTGTTTCTCCGCATCCAGGAAAGCCTGCGGCGCAAAAATCTTCACATATTCCGGCTCGTTCGTGTCGGAGGCGCCCAGTTGAAGCGTCATCGGAGCGCCGCTCGTGATTTTCCATACCTCGTACAACCGATTCGCCACCGCCTGGTATTCGTGCAGCGTCTCCATCTTGTCGACAATTTCCCGCACGGGGCGGAACAGCATCGGGTTGTCGTTGTAATTGAGGAGCTCCCGCACATTCAAAAACTTCGGCTTGCTCTTCAACTGCGAGGGAATCACGAACGGCTTGCCCCCCTCCGTCAGCGCCGGCACCGATCCGGAGATCAGCAGCATCGTCGCAGGATCGTACGCCACCGCCCGGTCCAGCGTGAAACTGATCGTCGCCTCCCCCGTCTGCGGATTATTCGTGATCGTCCCCCGGGCCTCGCGCGCCACCACGATCGCGTCCGGCTTCCCCTCCTTCAGCTTCAACGCCGCCATCCCGTGAACGACCACCACCGACGTGTTCGGCTTATCGCTGGGCAGCAGCTCCGCCGAATCGCCGTAGATCACCAGCTTGTCCAGGCGGAACTGCCCCTGCTGGTTGATCTGGTTGGTCGCCAGGCTCCCGAAATCGCTGATGATCGCCCGTTCGGTCCGCTGCAGGAACACCGGCACGACGTAGTTGACGAAAACCAGGTCCACGCTCGCCACGATCAGCCCCAGCGCCGCCGCCGGCAGCACGATCGCGGTAAAGGAAATCCCGCTCGCCCGGCAGGCCGTCATCTCGTTGTCCGTCGCCAGGCGCCAGTACACCAGCACGGCCGCAAAAAGCGCGGCGATCGGAATGGCATACGCCAGCATGGCCGGCATCAGGTTCGTGATGATCATCATCAACTGGGTGATTTCGATCCCCTGCTTGGTGATCGGCTTGAATGTGCCCCCAAAGGCCAGCAGCGTGGTCAACGCCGATGCCGTCAGCAGGAAAATACGCATCAACTCGCGGAAGATGTACCAATGCAGGGTCTTGTAGACCATCAGACGAAATGTCCCCGCGATAAGAATTCCTGCCGCTGCGCACCTGCGTCCCGCGGCGTCCTCGTCCGGGCACGCAACGGTGCGTGTCCGACACTCCCTATGACCAGGCGTTGCGGAATCGGCCTAATGTGACACAAAGGCCCCAACGGGTCAACGCATTCGCTGTCCTCTCTAGTCCTGAAGCATTTGCACCGGTTTTGTCGATGATGAAAAACAGCGCCGGCACCAAGTTGATCAGTCCGGGTTCTTCGCTCTGTCCCCGCGTCTTCGTTCCGCCGCCGCATCCGCTTTTCTCCATAGAGGTCGCTCATCGGTTGGATACACCTTAGTGATGACCTATAATCCGCCTCTCCGTTAGACCCCTGCTCTGCCATCTTTGAGGAATTTTTCATGACCCAGATCCAGCGCTCCCGCCGCAGCCGCTCTCCCCGTCTCGCCAATGCTCTCCTCCTGGCAGCCGTCACCTCCGCCGCCGCAATCGCCGGTTGCAGCTCCGCCATCGACCGCGAAACCGCCGATCCCGGCTCGGCCCGTTACAGCGACTCCCTCGTGGCCCGCGCGATTCTCCAGGGATCCTATGGCGCTGGCGCCGCCCAGACCTTCACCGTCGCCCAGGGCGTCCGCGAATACCCCCGCGTCGATGCCCCTGGCCCGGGCGCCTCGGATACGGCCGTCGTCCCCGCCACCACCACCGCCCCCGCCTCCCCCAACGCCGCCGACATCACCATCCCGGCGACCCGTCCCGACTCCGCCGGCGCCGCCCCCGCCAACTCCGTCGACAACAGCAACATGCCTACCTACATCCCCACCACGCAGGCCAACGACATCGGTCTTTCCGCCGTCACCCTTCACCAGCCGGAAAACGTCTTTCACCTCTCCCTGCAGGATGCCATCCACCGCGCCCTGAGAAACGCTCTTGATATCAAGGTCCAGTCGTACAGCCCGGGCATCAACGAATCGAAGATCATCCAGCAGGAAGCCGCCTTCGACCCGGTCTTCTTTGCCAACTCCAATTGGACCAACACCAACGAACCCGCCGGCTCTTTCGTCGCCAATCCCGGCAACACGGCCAATAACACGCTCCCGCCGGTCTTCCAGCTTGGCCGCAGCTTTCAGGACGGCACCCTCTGGTCGAATGATGTGGGCGTCCGCAAGCTCCTTTCCTCCGGCGCCAACGTTTCGGTCTCCGCCGGCTTCACCTACCGCGACCTCAACAATTCCGCCGGCACCGGCTTTCCCAACGGCCAGACCGTCGCCCCGAACATCAACGCCACCATCGAACAACCCCTCCTCCGCGGGTTCGGCTCGAACGTCACCGAGGCGAACATCTACATCGCCCAGCGCGACCAGCGCATCAGCCTCGAACAGTTCCGCCGCCAGGTGATCACCACGATCGACACTGTCGAAGAGGATTACCACAACCTGGTGCTCGCCCGGACGAATGTGGCGATCGGGGAACAGCTCCTTGTCGCGACGGAGGACACCGAGAAGCGTGTCAGCGAACGTGCCATTGTTGATGCCGACCAGATTTCCATCAGCCAGGCGCGGGCCGCCGTTGAGCAGCGCCGCGCTGAACTTGTCCGCTTCCGCATTGATCTGCGTGCCGCGTCCGACAAGCTGAAACAGGATCTCAACGACCCGGAAATCAACGTCAGCGACAACGCCCTGATCGACCCCTCCGACCGACCCATCGCCGAGCCGATCGTTTTCAACGTCGCCGACGCCATTGAAACGGCCCTGCGGCAGCGAACGGAGCTGCAGGAAGACCGGCTGAAGCTCGAACAGTCGGACATCACCCTCACAGTCGCCCGCAACGACCTGCTTCCTCGGCTCGACCTCACCGCCTCGGTGCAGGCCAACGGCTTGAACAACGAGTGGGACCAGGCTTTTGCCTCCACCGTCGCTCCGAACCAGTACATCGATTATTCAGCGGGGATCCGGCTCGAATTCCCGCTTGGCAACCGCCAGGCGGAAGCGGAAGTGCGGCAGCGCCAACTGGAACGGAATCAGCTTCTCACCCAGACCGTGGCGGACGCCCAGAGGATCGTCATTGAGGTGAAGAAGCAACTGCGGGAGTTGCTGGGCAGTTACCAGGAGCTCACGGTCCGTGAAACGGCACGGATCCTGGCGGCGCAGGAACTGCAGGCGATCACCCGCAAGGAAGAAATCGTCGCGCTGACGCCCGAGTTTCTGCAGTTGAAGCTGGATTCGCAGGGGCGTCTGGCGGCGGCGGAACAGGCGCTCATCCAGGCGATCGTCAATTACAACCTGGCGCTCGTGCGGTTTGAAGTGGCGAAGGGGACGCTTCTCGAATTCGATCGCGTTTCGCTGAATCGTGCTCCGATCTATCACCCGGAAGACGACAACAACAAGTTGCGTTTCATGGGCAAGACGTACAACTTCACCAAGTAATCGTGGGGCCGACGCCCTCGTCGGCCGTTCTTATTCACCAGGTTCCAGGTGACAACAATAAAGAAGGCCCATCACTCGCGTGACGGGCCTTTCTTCTTTTTGCACCTGATTGCCGCTGATTCAGCGGCTCAGCGCTTGGTTACTTTGACTGTTCGAGGATGAGGTTGCTCGCCTGGTTGCTGGGGACATTGAGGGCGCCGAGTGCGGTGGCCGCAGCGAGCCGCGTGGCGGGATCCTGCTCGGTCTGGACTTCCTTGATAAGGCTGTTGACCTGGGCGGCGTCGAGCGTGTTGCCGGTGTGCTTCGCGGATTCGGCGAGCGAGTTGAGGAGGGAGGCCTTCAACTGGCCGGTGGTTTCGGAAGCGAGCGCGGAGTTGGCGAGAGCCTTCTGGGCTTCCGGGTTGTTCAACTGGCCGAGGACCTGGGCCCCATGGGTGGCCAGCGCGGCGTCCTTGTTCTTGAGAGTGCCGATGAGGGCGGGCACGGCGTCGTTGATGTTGTAGATGGACTTGTGATCGGCGGCGAGCACCCCGAGGATGTCGAGCGAGGTCGCCTCGTACTTCGCCGGGTCGCCCATGCCGGTCGCATTGGCGATGGCGCCGACCACATCGGCCGCGGAGGCCCCGGCGTCCACGACGGCCGGCTGGCCGTTTTCCGCCTTGTGCGGCGAAGCCTGTGCGGCGGTGGCGGTGATGACCACCTGTGTCTGGCCGAGCTGCGGCGAGGTGTGGGTGGCGTTTTCGACGGCGCCGACTTCGGGGCCGTTCGCCACGACGATGGCCACGGGCGCCGGAGCGCCTTTCGCTTCGTCAATCGCCGCCGCGAGGGTTCCGGCCGCGAAGACGGTGAACGGCGGGTTGTTGTTCCGCAGGGAATCCGCCAGCTTGTTGCGGGCGTCTTCATCCGGATTCACCACCAGGATCACGCCGGGCTGCGAGGCGTTGAGGGCTTCCGCGAGCACCGGCACGACGCGGAAGTAGGAGGGGAACTCGGTATTGGGGTTGGCGCGGGCCAAGGCAAAGGCGGCATTGAAGCGGATGTCGCGGTCTGGCGAGTTGAGCGCCCGCACCAGCGGCGCGTTGCCGGCGTTCGACACCAGGCCGCTGATTCCGCCGGTCGCTTCGAGGGCATTGATCGCCTGCATCGCGAGCGCGGTGTCGTGGGCATCGAGGGCCCGCGTAAGCACCGGGTTGACGTACACCGGCCCGAACGCACGGGCGTAGAACGCTGCGGGGGGCTTGGAGGCATCGTGCGTCGGATCGGTCGCGCCCTGCGGCAACTGGAGTTCGCGGCGCATCTCGGCGGCCAGCCACAGCGAAATCGCTTCCGGGTTGTTCGAATCGAGACGGAGCGTCGATTCCGCGCTCCGCAAGGCCATCACGTCGGTCCAGATGACCGTGGGGACGGCCAGCGGCTGCACGTTGTTGAGGTTCTTGTCCCAGACCCACACGGGGTTGGTTTTTTCGTCGGGCAGCAGCGGCTGGTAGGAGGGCTTGCGCTCGTAATAGTTGTTGGCGGCGGTCAGGTAGAGCGACGCCGGCGCGGCGTTGGCGGCGGCGCCGGACTTGTCGATGCTGGAGATCGCCTGGTCGACGGCGGTCTTGAGTTCGCCCGAGGTGTTCGGATCGGCCTGGATCTCGCGGAGCTTGGGGAGGGCCTGCGGGTATCCGGTGTCGCCGATGATCTTCACGAGGGTGACCTTCAGATCCTGCTGGGTGCTGTTGAGCGCCGGGAGCAGCGGCAGGACGAGCGGCCGGCCGATTTCCCCCATGACCCGGACGAGGTACGGCTGGATGTTTTTCTTGGAATCGTTCTGGAGGTACTCGATGAACAGGGGCGCGGCGAACTGGCCGGCGGCCCGGAGATGTTCGCGGGCGTTGTCGTAAGCGCGGGGACCGTTGGCGAGGCGTTCGATGTCGGCACGGATCCGCACGGGATCGCGCGAGACGCTGCGGTAGCCTTCTTCGAGGCGGTCGAGCAACTGGGAGGCGATGTCCTTGAGGTCGGGGCGATTCTGGTCGCGGAGCATGATGTCGCGAGGATTGCGGCCGTTGGCGGAATCTTCGAAGGCGGCAAGGAAATCCTGGGGCGAGGCGTTGGCGTTGAGAAGGGCCTGCCCGTTGGCCTTGGCGAGGTCGTCGTTGTTGACGAGGGAGTAGTGCATGAAGTCGTCGGCGAGCTGCTTGAGCGAGGGGGCCTGCTGCGCCGGGCTTGCGGCCGCATCACCGCCCATGGCTGCGGAAGGCGCGGTGGTCGCATCCTGGGCAAAGACGCTCCCCGTGAGGCACGTCGCCGATACCGCGGCGGAAAGGACCAGACCCGACCAGGTGGACCGCTGGAGCATAAAGCCTCCTCAGAGGTTGTGGAGATGAAGGAACGCCATCCGACAGGGGTGCGATCCGCGGCACGATGTGTGCCAGTAAAGGAAGGAGACCGCGTTTCGCAACCACGCCACGCACGCCGGACGAACGGGCATGAAGCTCTTTCATCCGACTCCTGCGGATTATAAATGCCTGCCAATACCTGTCAAAGGAATACTCTGCGCGAGCGACGGCGAAACGCGAGGCGTGGAGAGGGGGACCGGTGAATTGTGGGGTATGGGTCGGGGTCTGGGGTCTGGGGACTGCGGCATGCGGCGTGGGGGATTGCGGCGCGCGGTCGCAAGTTGTCGTGGTGGGGTGATGCGATGGGGGCCGGGTCATGGGCGTGTCTCCTGCTGGGAGAGTTGGCGGGAGGCGTGGTAGGTAAGGTTGGAGGAGGGCGGGTTTTTCCTCGGGGGAGAAGTGGGCGGAGAGGGACTTGATGAGCTGAAGTTGCTTTTCGAGAGGGGCGTCGGCGTTTGATGAAGCGACTGCACCGTGGTACAGGTTGCGGATTTTTGATGTGATTTCGGGGGTGGGCGCGGGAGATGCTGCATCGTGGTGCAGGGTCGAGGGGGTCAGTCAGGGGATGGCGTCGAGCATCAGGATGGCGTCGAAATCGGCGGCGGTCTCTGCGGGGAGCGGGAAGAAGCCGGGATTCGCGGTGGTTCGCGCGGGCGCGGCGGAGAATTCGCGGGGGAGATGGGGCGTGAGGACGAAGCGTGCGGGGCCGGGCAGGGCCATCAAGGCCTGCTCTCTTGTTCCGGGGTCCGGTTCGGCGAGGCGCTGGGAGTCCGAGCGTCCGATGCCGGTTCCGATGACGCGGTACTCGCTGCCCAGGACGCGTCCGAGGTGGGCGCCTGCCGGCGACCAGGAGAGGAGCTG
The DNA here is from genome assembly GCA_051955985.1 of Phycisphaerae bacterium. Classification (GTDB taxonomy): domain Bacteria; phylum Planctomycetota; class Phycisphaerae; order WQYP01; family WQYP01; genus DATKPA01. The sequence goes on from JBQCGD010000086.1 coordinate 27,882, forward strand.
CGGGCCCAATTGCCACGCCGCGTTGCCCCGCTTGAGGTGCATGTTGTGGGCGAAGACCAAGACGCGCCCGCGCGGGCGCTCGCGGCCGAGGACGTAGAGGAGGTTGTCGGCCATCATCACGTCGCGCAGGGCGAGGAGGTCGGCGATGCGCGTGGGGGAATTGCCCGCGACGCCGGCATGGTAGTCCAGGAGCTGCCGGGCGAGGCCTGCGTAGCGCATCGCTTCCTCAAATTCGCCGAGGCTGGTCGCGGCGATTGCTTCGGGCCGGCGGATCATGAGGTCGGCGTGGAGATTTTCGGTTTCGACGCGCAACGCGGCCGCGGTGGCGGAGAGGCCGATGGACTGCGCCGGTTCAAAATTCGCCCGGGGGTTCTCCCATGCCGCATCGTCGCCGAAGAAGGGCTGCATGGCCGCCCGGCGCGCGGCGCCGGCGGCGGGATCGATGCGGTCCAGGTAGTCGAGCGCCAGGAGGAGCGTCTGGCGGGGGGAGTCGGTGAACATCATTTCCGTCGGGGCATCGGCGCCGTAAAAATGGAGTTTCGTGGGATGGTTCGCATTGTGGTGGCACATCCATTCGATCAGCGCGCGGTTGGCGGGCGATTTTCCAAATTCGTGGCTGAAGCCTTCGCGCAAGGCATCATCGACCGCCACGTCGCCGCCAAGCACGAAGCGATTCACCAGGACGCCGCGCGGAAAACTTGACTCCAGGGCAATGGCGGTGAATCCGTGCGACGCGACCAGCCGCTGGAACAGCCGGTTCCGCAATTCCAGCAGGAATTCGCTTCCATGCAGCGGCTCGCCGAGGGCGAGCATTGGCGGATTGCCAAGGTTCCGCAGCAACTCATGGATGGCCGCGTCGCGAGGACCGGACTGCTCCGGCGAAGGATCAAACGCAATGTGCGGAAGCATGCGGTGTCCTCACAATCCCAGTTCGCTCAACCCCGGATGCCCCTCCGGCCGCTTGCCCAGCGGCCAGTGATATTTTCGTTCCGAATCGGCAATTGGCAGGTCGTTGATGGAGGCGAGGCGGAGTTCCATGAGACCCTGCGCGGTGAACTGCCAGTTTTCGTTGCCGTAGGAGCGGAACCAGTGGCCGGAGTCGTCGTGCCATTCGTAGGCGAAACGGACGGCGATGCGGTTGTCGGTGAAGGCCCAGAGTTCTTTGATCAGGCGGTAGTCGAGTTCCTTGTTCCACTTGCGGGTGAGGAAGGCGACGATCTGCTCGCGGCCCTGGATGAATTCGGCGCGGTTGCGCCAGCGGGAGTCCACGGTGTATGCCAGGGCGACGCGCTGCGGATCGCGCATATTCCAGGCATCCTCGGCCAGGCGCACCTTCTGTGCGGCGGTTTCAAGCGTGAACGGCGGAAACGGCGGGCGCGATTCATCGGTCATGGCATTCCTCCTGTGGAACACTGATCATACGCCGCCGACGGGTTCGGTCACCATTTCCGGTCCAGCAGGCGATACTGCACCGCCTCGCTGACATGCTGGGCGCCGATTTTTTCCGCGCCCTCGAGGTCCGCGATGGTCCGTGCCACCTTTCGCACCTTGTCGAACGCACGCGCGCTGAGGCCCATTTCCTCCATCGCCTGCTTCATGAGCAACTGCCCGGAGGCATCCAGCACGCAATGCTTTTCGATTTCCTGCTTACCCATGTTGGCGTTCGTGACGGTGGATTCGCGGCCGAAACGCTCCCGCTGGATGCCGATCGCGGCCAGCACCTGCTTCCGCATCGTCGCAGAGTTCGTGCCCTCCGCTTTACTCGTGAGGTCGCGATACGTGACAGCGGGGACTTCGAGGTGAATGTCGATGCGGTCGAAAAGCGGGCCGGAGATTTTCGAGATATAGCGGTCCATGGCGGCAAGTTCGGTGGCGGTGGCCTGGCGCGGGTCCAGCGTTCCCCGGCCCGAGTGGCTGGGGTTCATGGCGGCGACCAGCATGAATTTCGCCGGGAAGCTGATGGAGGAATGGGCGCGGGAAATCGTCACGGTGCCGGATTCGAGCGGCTGGCGCAGCACTTCGAGCACGTGGCGGGGGAATTCGGGCAGTTCATCGAGGAAAAGGATGCCGTTGTGCGCAAGCGAGACTTCGCCCGGGCGCGGAACGCTGCCGCCGCCCACGACGGAAGGGCCCGAAGCGGTGTGATGCGGCGCCCGCACCGGCCGCGTCCGCACCAGCGCTTCCCCCTTGGGCATCAGTCCGCAGGCGGAATAAATCCGCGTCGTTTCCAATGCCTCCTGGCGCGTTAGCGCGGGCAAAATGCTCGGCAAGCGCTGGCACAACATTGTCTTGCCTGCCCCGGGTGGGCCGAGCAAAAGAATATTGTGCTTTCCCGCCGCCGCAATCGTCAGCGCCCGCTTGGCCAATTCCTGCCCCCGCACCTCGGCAAAATCCACCCCGTTGCTCGCCACGGCCGGGTCAATGGAGGCTTCGTCCAACCGGTGCGGCTCAAGTCCGAGTTCCCCATTCAAAAAGCCCACCATTTCCGAGACGGAACCCACCGCATACACGGCGATGCCCGGCACCACGGCGGCCTCCGGTGCATTGTCCGGCGGCAGGATCAGCCCCTCCATTCCGCGCGACTTCGCCAGGATCGCCATGGAGAGCGCCCCCTTGATCGCCCGCAGACGCCCGTCCAGCGCCAACTCTCCGGCAACGAGAAACTTCTTGTGCCGCTCGCCGCGCAGAATGCGATTCACGCCCAGGAGGCCCAGCGCGATGGGCAACTCCAGGGCGTTGCCTTCCTTCTTCAGATCCGCGGGGGCGAGATTGATCACCAGCCGCCCCTGCGGAAACCCATACCCGCAGTTGAAGAGCGCCGCCCGGATGCGGTCGAGCGACTCCTTCACGGCCGTATCGGGCAAACCGACAATGGTCGGCCGTTCCGAGCCTTCCGCTTTCTCCGCGTGATCCACCTCGACTTCGCACGGAAGGGCATCAATCCCCTGCAGCACAGACGCATGAACCTTGGCGAGCATCAACGTTCTCCGGTGCGCGGTGAAAACCTCGGTAGGGTAATGATCGGGGGCTTCCCCGTCGAGAAAATTCCCGCAATTCGGCTCCTCATCGCGTCTTGCAAAATCTTCAAAACAATGCCGCAGCCGCTGGCGGCGTCCCAGGCTTTCTGGTTGAAATCAACTCACTTCTGCGTCGCCGCGCTGCCCGCATCGGGCCGCCAGCCATCAAGCACCTTCTCCACCGTGTACTTCGCCGCCTCCTCCGCCGTCAGTTGCTTTGACCATTCCACCCGCTTGGCGCTCTCCCCGCCCGCCCCGCTGCTCTCGAACTCCGCATATGTCGTCGTCTGGTGCGCCACCGCTTTCTTCCAATCGTTCCATCCCTCCGGCCGCACCACGTCCGACATCTTCGTCCGCAGGAACACGACCTTCGCATAATCCCGCCAGGGCCGCCCCAGGAAGGTCTTCACCCCCGGCGTTCCATCCACCTCGCACTCGTTGAAGACGTACCCAAATGGCTGAAAATCCGGCGTGGACGCCGCCGTCAGATACCCCCCTGCCGTCGCATAAATCCGGCACTTTTCAAACCACGCAACCGAGCCGCCGAAAATAAAATCGGTCGCCCCCTGGATGTCGCAGTCCTCAAAATATTGCCGCCCTCGATCCACCAGAATCGTGTCCTGGTACCCCAGGAACCGGCAATGCCGGAACGCCACGCGATCCCCTTCCACCCGCAGCGCCAGCGCCTGGCCCTTTCGCCCGGCGCTGTTCGCGATGGTCATATTCTCCACCGCAAAATCATCCGCATCAATCTCCAGCGTCGGCGTGCGAAAGGTCCCGATCGCCTTGCCATCCGGCCCGGGCATCCCCGCCACCAGGTCATACGTCAGCACCGTGTTCCGCGCATCCGCCCCCACCAGCCTGACAAATCGCTTTTCACGCTGCACGTACACCAGTTCCTTGTACGTCCCCGGCTTCACCAGAATGACCCACCGCTTCCCCGGATCGCTCGTCATCTGCGGACACGCATCCACCGCCGCCCGAATCGTCTTGTACTGCCCCGACCCATCGCTCGCCACCACCGCATCCGCATGTAGACCCGCCGGCGCCGTCGGCTCCTTCGGCCACGCCATGTCCGGCCCCGTCGCCGCCGGCGCGCTCGCCCCGTCCTGCGCATGCGCTGCAGAAATCCCCAGCCCCATCACCAACGCCGCCGCACCCGCCATCACGTACGTCTTCGCAACCAAAGTCAATTTCATCGTCAGTTTCATCAAAAAATCCTCCACCGCGGCATTCTGCAGCCCCCCCACCCATCACACAAGAACCCAACTGTGCCCCACAGACGCCAAATTGCGCAAGCAGGAGAAGCGCCTTCGTGGGCCCCGTGCCTTTGTGCCCTTCGTGTTCATCGCCATGGTCGTGGCCGGGGAGGGGGGGGGAGAAGTCGCAAAAAACAAAAGAGCCCGCGACTCTCATCGCAGGCTCTCGATTCACATACCCCAGACCCCAGACCCCAGCCCCCGTCCGTTACCCGTTAATCGCTTCCACCTGCACCGCGAGGTACTTCTGGCGATGCCCGACGCGCCGGTGGAACCCCTTGCGCCGGGTGAAGCGTTCGACATAAATCTTGTCGTCCTTGATCTGCCCAAGGATCTTCGCCGTCACGGTGGCGCCCGCGACCGTCGGCTGGCCGATCTTCACGCCCGCATCGCCGGAGACCAGCAACACCTTGTCGAACGTGATCGTCGTCTGACCATCCTTCAACTCGCGGAGGTCCACTTCAAAACGGTCGCCCGGCTCCACTTTGAGCTGCGTGCCGCTGTCTTCAATAATTGCATACGCCATGGCCGGTCTCCAACGGTTTCTCCGCGCACTGTCGCCCGGAGGAAAGTCCCACAGTATGCCCCAAACGGCGTCGCGTTTCAAGCTATTGGAGGCGCAGCGCGAAATTCTTCACGATTACGCATCTTCTCTGCGCCCCCACGATGCCGCTTGCCCCCCCCTGGGCACTGATTCTTTCATGAAAATCTCATTTTTGTTTGTCCAAACCTATTTCGGGGCTAAGTTATCACGTGGAGTTATCCACATGTGGGACCACAGTGGGCCGTCCTGCGCAGTCGTCGAACTGACGCCGCAATGAGTCGGTGTGGTCGGTCCGCTTCGCCGTACGATCAAAACCGAGGGAACTTTATGCACACGACCCTTCGCCGTTGCGCGCGGATTGCGTCTGCCGTCGCGCTCGCCACCGCCACAACCGCCGCCTTTGCAAGCACTTCCGAGACCTGGGACGGCTCCAATAACAACCCCTGGTCCGCCGCCGCCCACTGGTCCCCCGCCGCCGTCCCCAACAACGGCTCCCCCGCCGGCGTCACCTACGCCGTCACCATTAACGCCGGCTCCGTCAACCTCGACATCAACGCCACCATTGACTCCCTCTCCCTTACCAACAGTACCCTCAACGACGATTTCGGCAACTCGCTCACCGTCCTCGGCGCCACCACCATTCACAACGCCGCCCTCCAGTTCGGCACCCCTACCGCTACCGGCGCCCACGGCTCCTTCGCCTCCGTGGATAACTTCGGCACTTTCACCACCGGCAACTTCACCGGCGGCAACAACACTGTCTCCACCTCCGGCACCTTCACGAACGAAGCGGGCGCCTTCACGCTGCTCAGCGCTCCCGGCGATGTCGCCAATTTCAACGCCCTCACCAATCTCGGACGGCTGGAGATTAATCTGTCCACTACCCTCAATATCACCGGCGGCGGCAACGGCGTTACCGACGTTCCCCAGAATTCGCAGTTTCAGGTCGCCGGCGACTTTAACGTCATCAACGGCGGCACCCCCTCCTCCGCCGTCGGCCATCTCGCCACCATCGAAGGGGATATCCAGTTCGCCAACCATGTCATCGCTGATACCTCCGCCATCACCATCTCCAACACCGGCGCGCTGGAATTGAACGGCAACCAGACCTTCTCCGCGCCCGCCGTAGCCAATTCCGGGTCCATCAACATCGGCAACTTCGCCCCCGGCAACAACACGCTCACCATCACCGGCACTTACACCAACACTGCCTCCGGCGTCCTCCGCATCGTTCAATCCGGCGATGTCGTCAACGTCAATGCCCTTGTGAACCAGGGCGTGATCATCATCAACCCGAATGAAACCTTCAACATCACCGGCGGCGGCAATGGCGTCACCGATGCTGTTCAAGGTTCGACTTTCGCCGTCGGCGGCAACTTCAACGTCATCAATGGCAACGTCACCTCTTCGGCCTTTGGACACCTCGCCTCCATCGAGGGGGATGTCCGCCTCGGCAACGGGCCCGCCAACTCCATCGCCGATGCCGCCAACCTCTCCATCTCCAACACCGGCGCCCTCGAACTCACCGGCAATCAAACGTTCTCCACCCCCAACCTCACCAATGCCGGCGCCATCAATCTCGGCAACTTCTCCCCCGGCAACAACACCCTGACCGTTCCCGGCACTCTCACCAACGCCCCCTCCGGCGTCCTCCGCATCGTCCAATCGGGCGACGTCGTCAACGTCAACTCGCTCGTGAACCAGGGCGTGATCCTCATCAACCCCGGCGAAACCCTCAACGTCACCGGCGGCGGCAACGGCGTCACCGACGTCGTCCAGGGTTCCACGATCGTCAACCAGGGCGCCTTCAACGTCATCAACGGCAACGTCACCTCCTCCGCATTTCTCCACCTCGCCTCCATCGAAGGCGACCTCCGGCTCGGATCAGCCCCCATCGCTGACGCTGCTGTCACCCTCACCATCTCCAATACCGGCGCCTTGGAACTCATCGGCAACCAGACCTTCTCCGTCGACAATCTCAACAACGCCGGCTCGGTAAATCTCGGAAACTTCACCCCGGGAAACAACACCCTCACCATCGCCGGCGTTTACAACAATCAAGTCAATAGCGCCCTGCGCCTCGTCCAGTCCGGCGACGTCGTCAACATCAATGCTTTCAACAACCTTGGCTTTGTCCAGGTCAACGCCGGAGAAACCCTCAACATCACCGGCGGCGGCAACGGCCTCACCGATGTTCTCCAGGGCTCCACCTTCGTCCTGGCCGGCACGTTCAACGTCATCAACGGCAACACCACCACCAGCGCCCTGGCCAAGCTCAGTTCCATTGAAGGCGACCTCCGCATCGCCACCGCCCCTATCGCCGACTCCTCCAATGTGTCCATTTCCAACACCGGCGCTCTCGAACTCAACGGCAACCAAACCTTCTCCACCCCCAACATCTTCAACAACGGCTCCGTCAACATCGGCAACTTCGCCCCCGGCAACAACACCCTCACCGTTCCCGGCCTCTTCCACAACGGACCCAATGCCGCTCTCCGTCTCGTCCAATCCGGCGACGTCGTCAACGTCGGCACACTCGACAACAATGGTTTCATCCAGGTCGGCTCCGGCGAAACCCTCAATATCACCGGCGGCGGGCCCGGCATCACCAACATCGTCGCCGGTTCCACCATTCTCCTCGGCGGCTCCATCAACGTCATCAACAGCAACGTCTCCACCAACGGCCTCCTAAACCTCGCAACCGTCGCCGGAACTTTCGAACTCCTCAACAGCCAGACCCTCACCGTCGGCAACGTCTCCATCGCCACCACCGGCCAGCTCTTTCTCGGCAACGCCTCCACCCTCATCGCCGGCAACATCACCAACTCCGGCTTCCTCGCCTCCAGCAGCTTCACCCCCACCGGAAACTCCCTCACCGTCACCGGCACGCTCACCAACAACCCCGGCGCCACCTTCAACATCAACTCCGGCGATACCACCACCATCGGCAACCTCAATAACGCCGGCACGGTCAATATCAATTTCAACTACACCCTCCCCCTCCTCACCGGCGGCACCGGCTCCGTCTACCTCAGCGCCAACGGCACCGTCCTCACCCTCAGCGGCGGAACCTCCCAAAACACGATCCACGACAACAACCAGTTCGGCGTCTCCGGAACCCTCATCTCCAACAACAGCGTCCAGACCGGCCCTCTCCAACTCGCCAACGTCACCATCAACGGCCACCATAAAATCGCCCTCCCCGGCTCCAAGATCAAAAACCTCGCCCTCCAGGGCAGCAGCGGCAACTGGACCTCCGGCCTCGACCTCGCCCCCTTCGCCAAAACAATCCTCGAGGATTCCCTCACCCACAACACCACCCTCGCCCGCACACTCGACCAAGTCAACTTCGGCCGCACCCACGCCAATGGCATCTACAGTTCCGCACTCGCCGCCAACCAACGCCTCGTCCTCATCGACAACGCCGCCATCCCCATCCCCTTCTCGTCATTCGGCGGGCAACCCGCCGACGCCGGCTCCATCCTCCTCATGCCCACCTACCTCGGCGACGCCAACCTCGACAGCAAAGTCGACCTCTCCGACCTTTCCACCGTCCTCAACCACTTCGGCGTCGCCACCTCGAGTTGGCTCGACGGCAACTTCGACGGCGCCGCCACCGTCAATCTCACCGACCTCTCCGATGTTCTCAACAACTTCGGCCTCAACGGCGGCGTCGGCCCCAACCTCGCCGCCCCCACGGCTCCTGCCCCGGCCCCCGAACCCGCTTCCCTCGCCCTGCTCGTCCTCGCATTCCCCGCTCTTTTCAAACGCCGCCGCTGACAGGCACAACTCATTGCGCCGCGGGCGGGTGAAACCTTCTGTTCTTCACCAGCAGCAGCATCCCGATCCCCATCACCCCGGGCATGCTGCCCTCCGGCGCGGCCACGGGCCCCGCCGTCCCAACCCGCACCCCCGCCCCCGCATTGCTCAACCCGAAATTGTTCAACACATCGCTCAAATCCGTCAGGTCAATCGTCCCCGCATAGTCAAAATTTCCCCGCGTCCACTCCGCCGTCGCCGTCCCGAAGTTGTTCAACACGGTCGAGAGATCCGTCAAATCCACCTTCCCGTCCACATTCGCAGCCCCCAGCAGCTCCGCCGCCACCAGCACCGAGTTCCCATCCACCGCCAACCCGCCGAAGCTCGTCCTCCCCAGCAGCCCGTTGTCGATCACCGCCACCGCAAAATTCGCCGGCTCCCCGCTCGCCACCAGGCTCCCTGATGCCGCATACCCACGCAAACTCGCCAGCATCGTCCCTTTCGTCGCCGCGCTTGTCTCCACCGCCAGTTTGCTCGAGGTCACATCGACGGTCCCGCCCGTGATCGTCACCCCATACAGCTTCGCATTCGAACCGAACGTCGCCGTCCCGCCTGTATTCGTCAGCGTCGCCCCCTGAAGCCACGTCTGCGGACCCGTCTGTGCAAAACTCCCCGCGTTCACCACGCCGCTCGCCACGATCAGCGTCCCCCCGTTCGAAAACGTGCCATTGTTCGTAAACACGCCCCCAGCAAAATTGAACACATCCCCCGCCGATCCGCTCATCAACCCGCCCGCCGTCGTGGTCACCGTCCCCTGGAAAATGTTCGTCGCCGGATCCGAAAGATACGTGTTCCCCGTGTAATTCCCCGCAAACGTCACCGTCGTCCCCGTGATCTTGATCGTCCCGTTGTTCGTCACGTTCCCCGTAAAGATCGCGGGATCGAACTTCACGTTGATCGTCCGATTCGCCGAGTTGATCACATTCCCGTTGATCGTCGTCGTACCGCCGCCCCCGCTCCCCGTGAACGTCACCGCCCCGTCATTCGTCAACCCGCCCGAAGCAAACGTCCCATACCCCGTGATCTGCCCCGTGTTGTCCAATGCATTCCCGTTGTTGTCGAACGTTCCCCCCGTCAGCGAAATAATTCCCGCGTTGCTCCCCAGCCCCGGCGTCACCACCAGCCTGTTCCCCGCCGATGCCCGCAGCGTCCCTCCCGCCGCATTATTGAGCACGCACGAAAGAAACAGCGTCCCCCCCACCGCCTCGATCGTCCCCGAATTATTGATCGACCCCGTGATGCTCCCGATCCCCTCGATCGTCCCGCTGTTCGTGATCCCGCCCCCCGTGTTCAACAACGCCGTGACGCTCGTCATCTGGATCGCCCCCGCATTCGTCTCCGCCGGCAGCGTCAGTATTCCCGCCGGCACCGCAATCAACCCCGAACTCCCGTTGGTGAAGATCCCCGAAATCGCCCCCGGCCCAACCACTATCCCCTGGTTCGTGATCCCCAGCCCCGTGCTCACCAGCTGCCCCCCGTTCAGGTTGATCGTCCCCGTGTTGTTGAAACTCGTCGCAATCCGCAGCTGCCCGGGCAGCGACAGCGTGATCGTCCCCACGTTCGTAAAATTCTCCGCGAGATTTCCAATCGTCAGTGTCCCGCCGCTCTGCGTAATCACCCCGTTGTTCGTAAAACTCCCCGCCACCGTCAGGCTCCCCTCCCCCGCGATCACCCCGAAGTTGGCAATATTCCCCGCCCCGTTCACCACGCCGCCGCCCATGCTGAGCGTCCCATAGTTGTTCAAAATCGCCCCGCTCCCCAGCGTCAGGTTCCCGCCGTTCAATTTGTATGTCGCATCCGCGGCTACTCCGCCAATGTTCACCCCTCCGGTGGCGACCACACTGACCGTTCCGCCCGTCTGCGTAAACGTCGCGCTCCCGCTTCGCCCAAGGGTCAGGAGCGTCACGCTCAGGGTGCCCAGGTTCAGCTCGTATGTCCCCGCGGATCCGCCGTAATACCCCAGCGTCAGTTCCGCCGTGGAGGTCACATTGCCGCCGTTCTGGTAAACATCTCCCACGCCGTGACTTCCTATGAGGCCGCCCTGCAGCGTGAGATTTCCGCCCGTCATTTGATACTGCCCTGTGCCGCCGCCCCAGTTCCCCACCGTGATCTGGCCCCCGATGCTCACGTTGCCGCTCGACTGCACAAACGTTCCGCCGCCGAAATCACCGACGAAAAGCGAGCTTGCCGACAATGCGCCCGTTCCCGATTTGTTGTAGGTCCCATTCCCCTGCGCCGTGGCGCCAAGGTCCACGAGCCCCCCCGTCCAGTTCACCGTCCCGCTCGTCTGGTTGAACGTCCCGCTGTCGCTGTACCCCACAAATAGATCCGCCGCGCTCCCACCCGAAGTCAGCGTCCCCGCCAGTTGCTGGTAAGTGCCCGCACCACCGGAAATCCCGATCAATATCTCGCTGCCGCTCCCGGCCGTCACCGTGGTGCTCGCCGCGGCTTGCGAGAACGTCCCCGGCGCAAGCCGCATCGCTCCCCCGGCATTAATGTTGATCTTCCCCACCCCCGACAACTGGTACGCCGCCGGCAGTCCGGACCCCGCCTCGATATCCAGGTTGCTCGTCGTCACCGTCCCGTTCGACTGGTTGTATGTCGCGCTCCCCGCCGACCCCACGCTCACCGTCGTCGCCGTCATCGTCACGTTGGACGTCTGCACAAACGCGACCGCCCCGCCCGTATCATCCACCAGCAGGCTGTTCAACGCGTTCGAATTCACATCCAGGGACACCACATGCGCCAGGGCGTCCGTGAACTTCACCACCGCATCCTCCCCCGCGTTCGGCACGTGTCCCTCGCTCCAGTTCCCCGCCGTGCTCCAGCTCCCGCTCGACACCGCCGAATTGTAAGTATCCGTCGTCCCCCACGCCCTCCCGCCGCACGCCGCCAGAATCGCTGCCCACAGAGCCACACGCCGCGAACAATTCGTACGCATCGGATGCTCCCGCGTTGGATTCACTCTTGTTCAGGAAAAAGCCGCCAGAGGTGCATCAGCAATGTACCCCAACCGCCCCCGCTTTCCACATAAAACTTCCCCTCCCTCGATTCCTCAACCGCACCACCATTCCCAACCCGCGGCATCCACCAATGCACCCAATTAGGGATTGAAATCCCTGGGCATCTTTATTTCGCGCAAACCTCGCCCCCCCATTCGTCATTCATCATTCGTCATTTCCGCGCGTCCTTTCCCACGCGTCACGCACCAGCACCCCACCCCAATCGCCGACCCCACCACCGGCGCCAACAAGTACACCCACACATACGCCAGGTGCCCCGACACCACCGCCGGCGCCAGCGACCGCGCCGGATTCATCGACGCCCCACTCACCGGCCCTCCAAACATCGCCTCCACCCCCATCAGGCCCCCCCCCGCCAGGGCCGCCGGGCCCCCCCCCGCCCGCCGCCCCGGGGGCCGCGCCCCCCGCCCCCCCCACG
>JBQCGD010000087.1:0-40662 GCA_051955985.1 Phycisphaerae bacterium
CCGGTATCCCCAGCCCAATCAACCCCCCACTCAGCCCCCCCGCCGCCGCCCCAATCCCCGCCCCCGTCAGAACGGCCACAATCGGCCCCGCCGCCAGAATTGGCCCAATCCCCGGAATCGCCAGCAATCCCAGGCTCGCCAGCAGCCCCGCCGCCCCGCCCGCAATCGCTCCCGCCGTCGCCCCAATCCCCGCCCCCTCCGCCGCCTCGCTCCCCTCCGCCGCCGCATCATGCGTCCGAGGACCGCTGTAATCCTTGTTGGCAGTGCTGGTTAGAACACTCATCCTCTCCTTCGAAATCCCGCTTCCCAGCAGGTCCCCCTGCGCCGCATACGCATCCGCCGCATAGTCAAACAGCCCAATCACCGTCTTCATGACCATTCTCCTGCTGAGCCCAATTTCCGCGTCCCCCGCTGGGTCCGCTCCCCATCTCCAGCGCAAGGCACGTGCCGCCATTTCTTTGGTAAAAAGCGCAAACTCTGGCGAACCCACAAAAAACGCTGTATTCTTTCCCACTGACCCCTTCGGAGGAAGAAATGGCGACTCTCAACTCTCGTTCATCCGTCGAAAAAATTGTCAAGAAAGCCCTCAGCGATCAGCCGATCGTCGACATGCACACCCACCTCTATCCCCCCACCTTCGGCACCCCCGATCCCAACAAAACCGGCAAAACCGATCCCAACGGCCTCCTCCTCTGGGGCCTCGACGAACTCCTCACCTACCATTATCTCGTCGCTGAGGTTTACCGCGTCGTCCCCGCCACCCAGCTCCCCTACGAACAATTCTGGAAAATGTCCAAAACCGAGCAGGCCGACCACATCTGGAAGCACCTCTTCGTCGAACGCCCCCCCGTCAGCGAAGCCTGCCGCGGCGTTCTCACATGCCTTGAGATGTTGGGCCTCGACCTCGGCAAAAAGAAAGACCTCACCAAGGCTCGCAAGTGGTTCGCCGCCCAGGACCCCGACAAGTACATCGACAAAGTGATGGAACTCTCCAACGTCGAATCCATCACCATGACCAACCCCGTCTTCGACGACAACGAACGCAACCGCTGGCTCAAGGATGCCAAGACCCTGCGCAGCGACCCGCGCTTCAAAGCCGTCCTCCGCATCGACCCCATCCTCCGCAACTGGCCCCTCGCCGCCCAAAAACTCAACGAGTGGGGTTTCGACGCCGGCGACGGTAAAAAGATTACCGACAAGAACATAGAAGAAGCCAAGCGCTTCTTCCGCGAATGGCTCGACCGCCAGCAGGCGATCTACATCGCCCTCTCCCTTCCGCCCGATTTCCGCTACCCCGCCCCCGAAGGCGATGCCGTCGCCAAAGTCGGCCAGACCGCCCTCGAAAAAATCGTCCTCCCCATCGCCGCCGAGCGCAACCTGCCATTTGCCATGATGATAGGAAGCAAGCTGCGGGTGAACCCTGCCCTGGGCGACGCCGGCGACATGGTCGGCCTCTCCGACGTCGGTTCCGTCGTCCGGCTGTGTGCGGAATTCCCGCAGAACAAATTCTTCGTCACGATGCTCGCGCGTGAAAACCAGCACGAGCTCTGTGTCGCAGCGCGCAAGTTCGGCAACCTCATGATCTTCGGTTGCTGGTGGTTCCTCAACAACCCGAGCCTCATCGAAGAAATGACCCGCATGCGCCTCGAGTTGCTCGGCACCACGATCATCCCGCAGCACTCCGATTCGCGCGTGCTCGACCAGCTAATGTACAAGTGGAATCACAGCCGGAAGATCATTGGCAACGTGCTGGTCGACAAATACACCGACTGTATCAACACCGGATGGACGCTGACCGAGCAGGAAGTCAAGAAGGATGTGGAACGGCTGGTCAAGGGCAACTTCCTCGACTTTTTGACTCGAAAGTAATCGGAATTGCGCGAAATTCGGACGGGAATTGACGGGAAATGACCTAATTGCTGGCACTTCGGCCAGCTGATACGATTTTGATTTACGCGCTGCAGGTTCGCCACAGCGAATCTTCAGGCAGGCGAAGTTTGAGGAGAACCATGCGGATTTTGCTCACCACCACCAGTTTCCAGGACACCCCCGGCAAGCACCACGACGTGCTCGCCAAGAGCGGCTTCGAAGTCGTCCGCGCCCGCGGCCCGCTCAATGAAGCCCAGACGCTCGAACTCGTGAAGTCCGGCGGCGGCTTCGACGGCCTCCTCAATGGCGACGACGCCATCACTGCCAAGGTGATCGACGCCGCCCTCCCCCGCCTTAAGGTGATCGCAAAATACGGCATCGGCCTCGATTCGATCGACGTGAAGTACGCGACCAGCAAGAAGATTCCCGTGCTGTTCACGCCGGGCGTCAACCACACGACGGTCGCGGAGCATACTTTCGGGCTGATGATCGCCCTCGCCAAGCACTTCTGGCCGCACATCAAGAGCACGAAGTCCGGCGGGTGGAAGCGCATCACCGGCAACGAGCTCGCGGGCAAAACCATCGCCGTCATGGGCGTCGGCCGCATCGGCAAGGAAGTGATCAAGCGCGCCAAGGCGTTCGACATGAACGCGATCGGCTATGACCAGTACTGGGATGAAGCGTTTGCGAAGCAGTACGATGTGAAGCGGGCGAACACGATCGAGGAAGCGGTGACCAGCGCCGATGTCGTCTCGCTGCACATGAACCTCGACGACTCCAATCGCGGGTTCATCAACAAGAACCTGCTCGCCAAGATGCGGAAGGGTTCCTACATCATCAACACCGCCCGCGGCGGCCTCGTGGTCGAAGAAGATATTGCCGAAGCGTGCAAAAGCGGTCATCTCGGCGGCTATGGCACCGACGTGCTGAACGAAGAGCCGCAGGTGAAGGATCATCCCTTCACGCAGATCGACAATATCCTCGTGACGCCGCATGTCGGCAGCCGCACGTTCGAATCGGTCGAGCGCCAGGCCCTCCGCGCGGTGCAGAACATCGTCGAATTCCTGAACGGCGGCAAAGACTATATCCAGGCCAACAAGTTCTAAGTGGCCAAACAAAATGAAACCACAGAGGACACAGAGGACACAGAGAAACGTCCGCGTCCGTCCTCTGTGCTCTCTGTGTCCTCTGTGGTTATTTCCAATTTCCTGGAGCACAAGATGGCAGCGGTTGCTGATGTCGGGTTGATCGGTCTTGCGGTCATGGGCGAGAACCTCGCCCTCAACATGGCGGATCATGGGTTCAAGGTCGCGGTGTACAACCGCACGACCGAAATCATGAAGAAGTTCATCGCCCGCGAAAATCCGCCGGGCGGCCTCGTCGGTTGTGAGTCGCTGAAGGAATTCGTCGCGGCGATCAAGAAGCCGCGCAAGATCATCATCCTGGTGAAGGCGGGCCCGGCGGTTGATGCCGTCGTGAAACAGCTTTTCGAAGCGGGCGTTGAAGCGGACGACATCGTCGTGGACTGCGGCAACTCGCTCTGGACAGACACGATCCGCCGCGAAAAAGAATACGCCGCGAAGTGCAAGTTCTTCGGTTCCGGCGTTTCCGGGGGCGAACTCGGCGCACGTTTCGGTCCCTCCATGATGCCCGGCGGCGATCCGGATTCCTGGAAGCACCTCAAGCCGATCTGGGAAGCAGTCGCCGCGAAGGTCGATGAAAAGACCGGCAAGCCGCTGGAAAATTACGCCCCCGGCAAACCCGTCACCGGCGGCGTCCCCTGCACCACGTACCTCGGACCCAACGGCGCCGGCCACTACGTGAAGATGATTCACAACGGCATCGAATACATCGACATGCAGCTGATCTGCGAAGCGTACACGCTGATGAGCAACCTGCTCGGCATGAAGGCGCCGGAAATCGGCAAGGTCTTCGAGCAGTGGAACCAGGGCGATCTCGACAGCTACCTCATTCAGATCACGGCCGACATCCTCCAGCAGAAAGATCCGAAGCACCCGGACGGCTATCTCGTTGACTACATCCTCGACACCGCCGGCCAGAAGGGCACCGGCAAGTGGACGAGCGTGAATGCGCTGGACATGGGCATCCCCGCGAACTCGATCGCGGAAGCGGTCTTCGCCCGCTGCCTCTCGGCTTTGAAGGAAGAGCGCGTCGAAGCGAGCAAGCACCTGAAAGGCCCGTCGGCCAGTTACGCCGGCAACCGCGAGGAGCTGATCAACGCCATTCGCGACGCTCTCTATGACTCCAAGATCTGCGCCTACGCCCAGGGCTTCCAGTTGATGCGCGAGGCCCAGAAGGAATACAAGTGGACGCTGGATTTCGCGGCGATCGCCTCGATTTTCCGCGGCGGCTGCATCATCCGCGCCCGGTTCCTGCAGAAGATCACCGACGCGTACACCCGCAACAAGAGCCTCGTGAACCTGCTGCTGGATCCCTATTTCAACGAGCAGATCCAGAAGGGGCAGGCGAACTGGCGCAAGGTCGTCGCGCTGGCTGCGACGAACGGCGTGGCGGCGCCGGCGTTCATGTCGGCGCTCGCTTACTACGACGGTTATCGTGCGGCACGTCTGCCGGCGAACCTGCTGCAGGGGCAGCGCGATTACTTCGGCGCTCACACGTATGAACGCACCGATTCGCCGCGCGGCAAGTTCTTCCACCTCGATTGGCCGGAGAAGGGCCGTCCGCAGATCGACATCGTTCCCGGCTCCGGCGGCGGACACTAATCGGACCGACGACGTTCAACACGAAGGACACGAAGAACACAAAGAACCACAAAGGGTTCAAAGGATTTTCAAATGGCAACGAATTACGTTGTTCCCACCAAGGTTCACCACGATCTGGTCGCGGCGGCGTACAAGCACCGCGGCTACACGCAGGATGAAGCGGATGCCGGCGCCAAGTTCTCCGAACTCACGGCGTGGCACGGCATCAAGACCCACAACGCGATCAAGGCGCTGCACCTCGATGAGCTGTTCGGCTCCAAGGCCGGCGGTTGCAAGCCGGGCGCGAAGATCGAGAAGCTTCCGTCGAAGTTCAAGGCCGTTGAACGCTGGAATGCCAACAAGAAGCTTGGCCAGGCGACGGCGTTCGAAGCGATGGACCGCTGCATGAAGCTCGCCGACGAATACGGCGTCGGCGTGGTCGCGGTGGATCACGCGTTCCACTATCTCTGGGGCGGCGGTTACGTGATCGATGCGGCGAAGAAGGGGTACATCGCGTACACATCGTGCACCGCGGCGCTTGCGGAAGTGGTCCCCTTCGGCGGCCGGTTCCCGACCCTCGGCACCAACCCGCACTCCTGGGGTTTCCCCACCACCGACGAAATCGGCTACCCGATCTGCATCGACTGGGCGACCAGCGTCGTCGCGATGGGCCGCATTCAGCAGTTCATCCGCGAAGGGAAGCAGGTACCGGAAGGGTGGGGCGTGGATGAAGCGGGGAATCCGACGACCGATCCGAACAAGATCAAGGCGCTTTTCCCGTTTGGGCAGCACAAAGGGTACGGCCTGGCGCTCATCGACGAACTCTACGCCGCGTACATCGGCGGTTCGCTGCCGACGATTCGCAACCGCTGGGACAAAGTCCCTGCCGGCGAAAAGGGCACGTGCTGCTTCTTCTTCCAGTGCATCCGGCCGGAGGCGATCAACGCCGAAGCCTTCGCCGGCGGCCGGTCGCAGAAGCAGAACGTCAAAGCGGTGATCGAGGATATCCTCGGCCACGGCAACGAAAAGGCGATGCTTCCCGGGCAACTCGAAGCCCAAGCGGCGGCGCTTTCCAGCAAGCACGGCGGACTGCTGTTCACGAAGGCCGAAGTGGATGCCCTCGCCGAAATCGCGAAAGAAGCCGGATTCGGTTTCGACACCGCGTCGCTGAAGACGGTCGAAATCTGATTCCGATTCACAGGACCACCTCCACAGAACCAGCGGATTTATTGCAAAGGACTTGGAATGGCTTACAACGGTTTTGACATCAGCGGCAAAGTGGTCCTCGTGACCGGCGGCACCTCCGGGATCGGCCGCGAAATCGCCCTCGGCTGCGCCCACGCCGGCGCCAAGGTGATCGCCGGATCGACCAATCCCGACAAGGTCTCGGCGATCAAGAAGGAACTCGATGCCATCGGCAAGGGCCACGACGCCACGCCGATGAACGTCGCGGACGAGGCGAACGTCAAAGCCGCGGTTGAATTCGCCCGCAGCAAGCACGGACGCGTCGATGCCGTGGTGAACGCCGCCGGCGTCATCAAGCGTCAGCCGTCGATCGACATGCCCGTCGAAGAGTTCCGCCGGATCATCGACATCAACCTCACCGGCACGTTCATCGTGAACCAGGCGGCGGGCCGGGTGATGCGCGCCCAGGAACCGAACCCGCACGGCGAGCGCGGCTGCATCGTCAACATCGCGTCGCTCAACTCCTACATCTCGCTCACCGAGGTGCTGGCGTACGCCTCTTCCAAGTCCGGCGTGCTCGGCATCATCCGCGGGCTCGCCAACGAGTGGGCGCAATACGGCATCCGCGTCAACGGCATCGCCCCGGGCGTCTTCCCCACCGATCTCAACCGCAAGCTGATCGAAGGCACCCCCCGCGGCGAATTCCTCAAGGCGCACACGCCCCAGGCACGCTTCGGCAAGGCCGAGGAGCTCGTCGGCGCCGCCATCTACCTCATGAGCCCCTCCGCCAGCTACACCAACGGCCACACGATCATCGTGGACGGCGGCTTCCTCACCCGCGGCGTCGGGCTCTGATCACCCGATGATCCTCAACGGAGCAAGGAATGTCCGAGCCGCCCGTGATGGCCGATCTGCCGTATGAGCCCATTCGTTACGACAATGCCCCGACGCTCGTGCGGCTCGCGTCCATCTTCTTTTACATCACCGGCGCCATCGATTTTCTGGCCGTTCCCCTCTTCGTGGCGTACATCTTCTTTTTCCCGATGTTCCTGCGCGCCGGCGCGCGGCCCGGCGCTGCGCCGCCCCCCGCGCTCATGGCCCCAATCGTGTCCGCCGCCTATGGCCTCTGCGCGCTGGTCTCGCTGCTCCAGGGAATCCTCAAGATGATCGCCGCCACCAAGCTCCGGCGGCGCTCCCCCGGCGCGTGGGGGTGGGCCCTCGCCGCCGGCATCGCCGCATGCCTCCAGCTTGAATGCAGCCTCTTCTGCGTGCTCCCGCTCGCCAACGGCGTCTTTACCATCGTCATCCTCTGCAAGGAAAGCGTCCGCCGCTACCTGCGCGAGATCCCCGATCCGCAGCAGGCAACCTAAGCGAGCTCCGCCCGCAGCGCCGCTTCCAGCGTCGGATGCTCGAACCGAAACCCCTCCGGAATCCGCGTCGGCAGCACCCGTTGCGACGCCAGCAGCGTCTCCTCCCCCATCTGCCCGAAAAGAAGCTTCACCACCGCCGAGGGCATCGGGAATACCGCCGGCCGGTGCAGAACCGCCGCCAGCGTCCGCATGAATTCATGCTGCCGCACCGGATTCGGCGAGACGACATTCACGGGCCCCGCCACGCCGGAATCCGTCTCCATCAGAAACCGCACGAGCCGCGAAACATCCGCCAGCGAAATCCACGGCATAAACTGCGTCGCCGGACCGATCGGCCCCGCCAGCCCCAGCATCGTCGGCAGCAGCATCTTCGCGAGCGCCCCGCCCTCCTTCGCCAGCACCACGCCGAACCGCAGATGAATCACCCGGATCCCCGCCTCCTCCGCCGGCTTCGTCGCCGCCTCCCACCCCCGGCACACATCCGCCAGGAACGACGCCTTCGCCGGCGCCGGCGGCGACGCTTCCGTCAGTACCTCCTCCCCCCTGCTTCCATAAATTCCCACCGCAGAGGCGGAAAGAAACAGCCGCGGCCGCTCCGCAGCACCCATCCCCGCAAGAAACCGCGAAAGTTTTTCCGTCGCCTGAACGCGCGACTCCTGAATCTCCGCCCGCGCCCGCGGCGTCCACCGCGTCGCCACCGATTTCCCCGCAAGATGCAGCACCACGTCCGCCGGCTCCGGCGTCGAAAACGCCCCCGTCTCGGTGTTCCAAGTCGCTTCGCCCGATGCCGCGCCCTCCCTCCGCAGCGGATACACCACATGCCCCCCCTTCCGCAAATCCTCCACCACGCGTTTCCCAATCAACCCCGACGCCCCGGTCACCGCCACCCGAAGTTGCCGCGCCGGTTCGCTCATGCCCGTCCGCTCGCAAGGAGCGTGCGCTGTGCCGTCAACGCCGCCCGGGCCGCCGGCGCAATCGCCGCCAGCCACGCCAGCACGATCGTCACCACAATCCCGATCCCCACATACACAAATCCGCTGCCCACCGCCCCCGCCACGCTCAGCGACAGAAAACTCGTCGAGAACCCCGTCAGCAGCCGGTCCACCAGCGTCGACATGTACGCCAGGTGCAACCCCGCCGCCACCCCGAGCACCCCCGCGATCACCCCGATCAGCGACACCTCCGCCAGCACCAGCCGGATCAACTGCATCCGCCCCGCCCCCACCGCGCGCAGCACGCCGAACTCATACCGCCGCGCATGCACCGAAGCGATCACCATGTTCGCCACCCCCAGCGACGCCACCACCAGCGCCCCGAGCGCAATCACCGAAAGCGCATCCACCACGTGCGTGATCACCCGTCGGATCCCCACCTTCAGCTCCACCGACGACACCGATTGATACCCATCCTTCGCCAGTTGCTCCCGCAGCTTTCCCAGCATCGCCGGCGTCTGATCCTCCGGCTTGATGTTCGTCAGGATAAACGACCCCTCGCGCACCTTGAAATATTTCTTCGCATCCGCCAGCGTCCCGAGCACCGACGACACCGCCTGCTCCTGGAACACCGTCCGCATGTCGAAATAATTCTTCACCAGTTCCATCCCCGTCGACGCCACCACGGCGGCAATCGTGAAATCCACCGGCTTCCCGTCCGCAGCGACAAACGCCACCTTGTCCCCCACCGTCAAATGCCGATAGTTGACGAAATCCTCCGTCACAAAAACGTGCCCGCCCGCCGCCAGTTGTTTCAGCGCCGTCTCCCGGTCCCCCTTCACGAATTCCATCTCCACCACTTCGGGAAACGTCACCGGGTCCACCGCCACAAAGTGCGTCGCGGAATCGGAAAGAAGCTCCTTCGACGCCTTCGCCGGCGCCTGGATTTTCACAGGGAACGAAGCCGCCGGCGCTGCCACCGTGATCTCCGGAAACTGCGCCTTCAGCGTCTCCGCACGCCGCTCGGGCGTCGGCCGCAGCGGGCTCGGCACAAACGAATCCACCACGGTGTCCATGACGGTGTACAGCAGCAGGTCCGGCACCCGCGCCGGCGACACCCACGACACCAGCAGCGACTGCCCCCGCGCCCGCACCGCCGTCAGCAGCGTCACCCCGATCATCAACGCCGCAATCATCGCGCTCGCCCGCCACGGCGTCCGCGACCACGCGCTCCGCAGCAGCACCGGCCGAATGAAAAGCAGCCGCCCGATCACCTGCGCTCCCGCCCACTCCGTCGCCACCAGGATTCCCGGCCCCAGCAGCGCCCACCCCACGAAAATCAGCGGAATCCCCGCGAGCAGATACGTGAAAAACTTCGCGTCCTTCTGCGGTATCAAGTACCACAGCATGCACTGCAGCGCCAGGCACACGCCCCCGATCATGATCGCAAAACGAATCCGCGAATGCCGCGGCGGCCTCGCCACCGCCGTGATCGCCGCCATCGGCGACACCCGGCTCACCTGCCACATCGGTATCGTCGCCCCGAACAGCGTCGCCAGCAGCCCCGTCACCACCGCGATCAGCACCGTCGTCGGCGCCACCTTGTACGCCAGGAAGTACTCCGGAAAGTGCGTCACCAGCAGCGTGGAAATCAGGAACCCCAGCGCGATCCCCGCCGCACTCCCGATCACCCCCATCACCAGCGCATCGGCCAGCACAAACGTCGCCAGTTGCCTCCGCGAAGACCCGATGCACCGCAACTGCCCGAACTGCCGGATCCGCTCCTGCACCCCCACCGACAGCGTCGTCCCGATGATCAGCGCCGCGCATATCGACGAAATCACCGCCAGCAGCGACAAAATCAACTGGATCGAATGCGTCTCCTGCGACAGCTTCGCCCGCGAGTTCGTCCCCGGCGCAGCCTTCACCGTCGGCCCCAGCTCGTGCGTCAGCTTCTTCGCATACGCATCGTAATCCGTGTCCGACGGCAGCTTCAGCTTCAAGTCGATCACGTTGTATTCCGGCGCAATCCCCAGGTCCTTCGAAATCGCGCCGATATCCATGTACGCCGTCGGCCGCGACAACAGCTCGATCGCCGGCCGCTTGATGATCCCCACGATCGTCACCGGCCGCGTGTGCACGTCATCCACCGTGTAATTCACCCGCTCCCCCAGGTGCAGATGCATCAGGTCCGCGATCGTCGAATCGATCACGACCTGGTCCGGATTCCCCGGCTCTATATCATGCCCCTGCGCAAAAATTTTCGGCCGCAGCTTCTCGTCCAGTTTCGGATAAACCCCCAGCGCATCGAACCACCGCTTGTCCTCCTCCCCCCCCTTCCCTTTCACCGACAGCGCCAGATGCGTCTGCAGACGCCCCGCCGCAAAATCCACATCCGGCCGCTTCCGCAGTTCCTCCAGCAGCGATTCCGGCAGGCGCGCATCCACCCCCTTCTGCGCCGCCCGCACATGAATCTCCGCCACGCCCAGCATCTGCCCGATCACCGTGTTCACCGTGTACCGCAGCGACTCAAACGCCGCGCCCACGCACACTATCAGCGACACCGCCGCCGCTATCGCAATCGAACACAAAATCGGACGCAGCGGCCGCGCCGCCCACTGCCGGATCGCCAACCGCAACGAAATCGGAAACGCCATAAAAACTTTTTCCCGTCGCAAAGATCCCTCTCAACACAGACCCCAGTCCCCAGTCCCCAGGCCCTTTTTGTGAACGTGCCAGCTCCCGTCAATGCCGCATCACCGCGCAATCGTCTGATAGTGCGCCGCCAGCGACGCCGAATCGGCAAAATCCTCCGGATCAAACTCCCCGGAAATCTGCCCGTCCCGCAGCACCACCACCCGGTCCGCATGCGCTGCCGCCGCCGGCTCATGCGTCACCATCACAATCGTCGTGTTCGCCGCCCGCGCCACTTCATCCAGCAACGCCCAGAACTGGCTCGCCGAATTCGAATCCAGGTTCCCCGTCGGCTCATCCGCAAACAGCACCGGCGGCTTGTTGATCAACGCCCGCGCAATCGCCACCCGCTGCTGCTCGCCCCCCGACAAAGCGTCCGGCCGGTGGTCCGCCCGGTGGTCAATCTTCAACATCCCCAGCAGTTCCCGTATCCGCTCCGCATCCCCCGCCTGCCACGACCCATCCAGTTGCCGCGGCAACGCAATGTTCTCAAATGCCGACAGCGTCGGTATCAAGTTGAACTGCTGGAAAACGATCCCGATCCGCCGCCGCCGAAACTGCGTCAACTGCGATTCCGACAGCGTCTCCAGCTTCTCCCCCGCCACCTCGATCGATCCCGAATCAAACCGATCCAGCGCCGCGCACAAATGCAGCAGCGTCGACTTCCCCGACCCCGACGCCCCCATGATCGCCACAAACTCCCCCTGCTCCACCGCCAGGTCCACCCCCCGCAGCGCCATCACGGCGCGGTCTCCCTGCGTGTACGTTTTCTTCAACGACTGGACATGAACTGCATACGACATGAGGTCTTTCCGCCGACGCGATCGAACGTTGCATCATAGGCGCACCTGCCCCAATGCGAAAGTGAGACGGATCTAAGGGCGCGTTCACGTTTGGCGGTGCAAGCCCACCCCTTCCATGGAGCCGGCGCCCGCGGACTCTCCCCTCCATAGCCCTCAATTCGGTACCACCTGCACCGACCGCAGAAACACCTCGTTCCCCGTCCGCATCCCCTGGAACACAACCGTATCCCCCACCTTCGCCGGCAGCGTGACCCGCTCCTCCACCGGATGAATCGCATCCTTCGCGTTCGCCAGGTCCTGCGTCGGCCGCGCCGTCATCTGGTGCGAATTCACCGCCGACAGCCGGAACGGCACCACCACCTCCGTGTCCCAGTACGCCGGCGTCCGCTTCCCGTTGATCTCCAGCGTCGCCATCCCCAGCGCGTTGTTCACCTCCAGCACCTTCGCCTTCCCCTGCACAAATCCCTTCCCCCTTTCCATCTTCGGCGAACTCCCCGCACACCCCGCCAGCACCACCACTCCCATCACCATCGCGGCCATCATGCGCATCGCTTGCCTCCCAAAACCGCGGCATTATACCAGCCGCTGCCCCCGCGCATGAAAACGCCCCGCGATCCGTCGCAGGGCGCCTCCCGAATCTCACATCTTCTCTGTCACCAGTTACAGCTTCGGATCAATCGTTAAATCCGCCGTCGGACCGTTCGGCGAATCCGCACGCTGCAGCACCACCCGGTCCGGCGTGATCTCCACCACCTTCACGTCCTCCAGCGTCATCCCCGCCGTCACCACCCGCCCGTTCACAATCGCGCACAGCGCATTGTTCTGCCGCAAAATGCCGCTCAACTTGTACTTCTCCACGTCCACCGATTGCGGCGTCGGCGCCGTGTACACCACCCGGTTGTGCACCACGCGCACCTCCGCGGGATGCACCAGTTGGCTCCGCCATTCCGAGGACAGCAGGAAGGGATTGTGCGGCGTCCGGTCCAGCAGCGGATCATGCGCCGTCGGCGTGCCGCGCAGCAATGTCGCCGTCGGATCATCCGCCAGCGCCGCCTGCGCCTGCGCCGGCGTTTCGTCCATCGCCGTCACGGGAGACGCCCCCGGTTCCGGAATCGCCGACGCCTGCGCCGCCTGCGGCCCGCCCTTCAGGAAATGAATGCTCACCAGTGCCACCAGCACTGCCCCCAGGGTCCCCAGGATCATCAGCTTCTTCTTTTCCGCGCCCGTGTCCGGCGTCTGTCTTTTGTCGAACTCGCCCATGTTTCACCGTGCCATGAATGTCGAAATGTTCACTGTGATCTGGCACGAGGCATCCTGCCCCTGCCCGTACGTCGCCCCGCTCCCGTCCGGCTTGTTCTTCATCACTTCCAGCGTCAGGCTGTCCAGCCGCGTCAGGCGATTCATCCCGCGCAGCCCCGTCAGGAACTTGTAGCACGTGTCCCACTTCCCCGTGCCCGATATCGACACCGGCAGCGACTTGTACCCGCCCGATTCCTTCGGGTTCCGGTCAAACGTCGTCGAATCCACGACCAGCCCCGCGTTCTCCTCCACCTTCGCGATCTGCGCCAGGAATTCGTCCATCGATTGCGAATTCGGCAGACGCGTCTCCGCTTCCGCCAGCCGGCTCTCCGTCTGCTTCTTCGCCGCCTCCACCTCGCTGAGCGTCTTGTTCAAGCCGTCCAGCTCCGAAAGCGAGCGCCGCAGCGATGCGGACGCCTTCTCGCAGCCGCGCCCCTGGTTCCAGAAGTGGTACGCCCCGAATCCCGAAGGCGCAATCACCCCGCCGAGCACGCAGAACGCGCCCACCAGGTTCATCATCCGCCGCTTTTCCTGAAGAATGTCAGCCATTGCACTTCCCGTTCATTCCACGCTTCCTGCGGTTCCTTACGGTTCTTCACACGTGATGTCGAACCGCATCACCTGTCCATCCATCAGGTTTTCACGTTTCGAGGATTGCAGCACCACGTTCACCGGCGGCTCCGTGTTCTTTCCCAGCCGGGTCATCAGGTCCGCCAGCGTCCGCGAGTTCTCCGTGATCCCCGTGATCTGCACCACGTAATGCCGCGGCGATTCTCCCTTCGCCGCCGGATCGCTCTTCTGCGCCCGCGCGTCGATGTTGATGTAGTCCAGGCAGTCCTTCGCCGAGAATCCGTTCGAAATGTTGTTCAGAAGCGACAGCAGCGTCTTGTCGTTCATCAGCGTCTGGATCTTCTCCATCCGGTTCGCCAGGTCGCGACGCTTCGCCCGCAGTTCCTGCGCCCGCGCAATCAGCGTCGACTTCTCCCGGTACTGCCCTGCCAGCGCCTCGTTCTCCGCGGAGCACTGCCGCTCCCACACGTACGAAGCCCCGACGCTCGCCAGCGAAATCACCGCCGCGACCGCCGCCACCGTTGCCCACCGACGCACCTGCTGCCGGCGCATCACCCGCAGGCGATAACTAAATGGAATCAGTTCAGCCATGGATCGACGCTCCCGCCGGCTGCATTGCCAGCCCTGCCGCCGCCGCGTAGTGTGTCGCCACACCCCGCTCCACGGCGCTGCTCACTTCCGGTGCAATCGCCCCCTCCTCAAATGCTTCAAAAGGCGAAGGCGCCCGCACCGGAATCTGGAATCGGTTCGTCAGGTAGTCCGCAAACCCCGCGTCCTCCGCCCCGTTCCCGAACAACAGGATCTCGCTCAGATTGTCCACGTGCATCGCCCCCACCATGTGCGACACGCACTTCGATATCTCGTCTCCCAGCCGGTCCAGCCCCGGCGACGCCGCCCCCAGCGGCTTCTGCGCATTCCCCGGAATTTCGAATGGCCGCCAGAACAGCACCTGCTGCTTCTCAAGGATCGCGAAATACCCCGTGTTCTCCGCA
The DNA here is from genome assembly GCA_051955985.1 of Phycisphaerae bacterium. Lineage (GTDB taxonomy): Bacteria > Planctomycetota > Phycisphaerae > WQYP01 > WQYP01 > DATKPA01. Next base: position 14,438 of record JBQCGD010000087.1, read on the forward strand.
ATCGCAATCATCCCCACCATCGCCTCCGGCGCAACCCCTGCACGCGGAATCAGCCCCGCCACCGCGCACGGCGCCACGTCCAGGTGCTCGCATGTGATCCCCAGCTCCTCCATCCCCTCCAGGTACCGCCGCACCACGCTCGCCTGCACCGCCACCACCAGCACCTCCCGCGTGCGCGAATTCGTCTTCTGCTCCCCCACCGGCCAGAAATCAAACGCCAGGTCCTTCGGATCGAACGGCAGGCAGTTCTGCAGCGTCCACCGGATCTGCTCCTCCGGCGTCTGCTGCTTCGACGGATCCACCGACACCGCCCGCGTCACCACCAGCGACGTCGGCAACGCGCTCACGCACCGCTTCGTCTTGATCCGGTGCGTCTCCATCAATTGCCCCAGCGCCCGTAGGTGCCGCTCCGGCAAGGTGTCGTTCGGCCCCGCCTCCACCGACTGCGACGCAAACGCCTCCACCCGCAGCCCCCGCTTCTGCTGCTTCACGTTCAACACCCGCACCGCATCCGGCGCCAGGTCGATCGCCAGCAGGTTGTTCTTGTTCATCGTCAACATCTCAACACCCGCTCCGGGGCTCCTCTTAGTGAACCGTCGAACTCAGCTTGAACATCGGCAGGATCACCGAAACCGCAATGAACCCCACGAATCCCCCCATCATCACAATGATGATCGGTTCCAGCGCCGTCGTCAGCACCTTGATCCGCCCCTGCAGCTCCTCCTCGTGAAACGCCGCGATCTCCACGCACACCTGCGCCAGCGTCCCCGTCTGCTCCCCGACCGAAATCATCTGCGTCACCATCGGCGGAAACAGCGTCGTCGCGTCAAAGTCCGCCGACAGTTGCTTCCCTTCCCCGATGTGCGTCCGCAATTCATCGAAAAATCGCCAGTAGTAGATGTTCGGCATCATGTCCCGCGTCAGCACGATCGCTTCCGCCAGCGGCAGCCCCGACTTCACCAGCATCCCCATCGTCTGGATCGACCGGCACACATACGCCAGCATCAGCGTCTGCCCCAGCAGCGGAATCCGCAGGTAATACTTGTGCACCTTGTCCCGCACCGCCGGGTGGTTCAGCAGCCAGATCCCCCCGACCACCACCACCACGATCCCCACCCCGATCGCCACAAAATGCGCCGCCAGGTACTCGCTCGCGCCGATCACAAACTTCGTCGTCGCCGGCAGCGGCGTCTTCGACGCCTCGAACACCTTCGCAAACCGCGGCAGCACAAACGTCGTCATCACCGTGATCGCCGTGATCGCCACCATCATCAGAATGATCGGATACATCAACGCCCCCCGGATCGAACTCACGATCCGGATGTTGTTCCGGATCATCACCTGCAAAGCCTGCAGCATGTGCTTCATCAACCCCGCCGATTCCCCCGCACGCACCATCGTCACGTACAAATCCGAAAACACGTCCGGATGCGCTGCCAGCGCCTGCGAAAACGATTGCCCGTGCTTCACCCGCTCATGAAGGTCCGCCAGGATCTGCTTCAACCGCGGATGCGCCTGCTGCTTCGAAAGCGCCTCCAGCCCCGCACATAAATCGCACCCCGACGCCAGCATCACCGCCAGCTGGCTCGTGATCACCAGCAGCAGCTTCGATGACACCGCCTCCCCCGTCATCTTCCGCTTCAACGACTCCGCCCACGCAAAACTCCCCTTATGGGACGGCCCCGTCCGCGGCGCCTCCATCGGCGAAATGTCGCGCGCACCGTTCGACCGAAAAAGATCCGTTGCGCGGTCAGAAGCTGTCAGGGTCCGTGTCATCTGCAATCCTTATCGGCCTGATGTGTGCCGCCCTTAACCACCACCGTCCCTCGCCTCCCGCCCCCTTACAGCCGCACATCCCCCACCATCCCCTTCCCCTGCAGCTCCCGATAACATTGCGCAAAACTGATCATCCCATGCTCCCGCCCCGAATTGATCCCGTTCGGCAACTGCTCCAGCTCGTTCCCCCGAATCATGTTCGCCACCGCCGGCGTCCCCATCAGGATCTCGTACAGCAGCACCCGCTTGTCCGCCTCCCTCCCCTGCACCAGCCGCTGCGCAAATACCATCCGCAAGGCCTGCGAAAGCTGCAGCCGCACCTGCGGCGCCTGCGCCGGCGGAAACACATCCACGATCCGCGAAATCGCCCCCGGCGCCGACGACGCATGCACCGACGCCATCACCAGGTGCCCCGTCTCCGCCGCCGTCAACGCGATCGCTATCGACTCCAGGTCCCGCAGCTCCCCCAGCACGATCACGTCCGGCGCCTGCCGCAACACGTTCCGCAACGCCGTGTGCCACGACGCCGTGTCCGCACCCACCTCCCGCTGCTCGATGATCCCCTTCCGGTTCTTGTACATGAACTCGATCGGGTCCTCGATCGTGATCACGTGCGCCTCCCGGTTCTCATTGATATGCTCCACGATCGCCGCCAGCGTCGTCGATTTCCCCGACCCCGTCGGCCCCGACACCAGTATCAACCCGTTCGGCTTGTCCCCCATCTGCATCACGTGCAGCGGTATCCCCAGCGACCGCGCATCCGGAATCACCGGCCACACCAGCCGATGCACCATCGCCAGGTGGTCCCGCTGAAAATGCACGTTGCACCGGATCCGCCCGATGCTCGGCAATGAAAACGAAAAATCCAGCTCCCGGTTCTTCTGCAATTCCTCGTACTGCTCCGCCTTCAATATCTCCCGCGCCATCTCCTCCACCTGCGCACTGTTGCACTTCCCCATCTCAAACCGCACCCATTTCCCCGCCACGCGCACCGCCGGCACGTCCCCCACCATCACCAGCAGGTCCGACGCCCCCTTCTCCTTCGCCTTCAACAGCAATTCTTCCAGCACCGCCATCACTGCTCCTCCGCCGGCGCCCACGCCACGCGCAATACTTCATCCAGGCTCGTCAAACCCGACCGCGCAGCCATCATCCCCTCCTCGAACAGCGTCGTCTCGCCGCTCCGCTTCCGCAGCTCCCGCAACTCCCCCGCCGACACGTTCTTCTCCATCAGCCGCCGCGCCTCCGGCGAAATCTCAAACACCTCGTACAACCCGCACCGCCCCCGATGCCCGCTGTTGAAACACTGCGAACACCCGTTCCCCTTCCAGTAACTCGCTCCATCCTCCGGCAGGCTCAACCGCTTTTTCACTTCCGGCTGCGGCGCGTACGGCTGCCTGCACGCCGGACAAATCTTCCGCGACAACCGCTGCGCCACCACCCCGATCACCGAATTCGCCACCAGGAACGGCTCCACGCCGATGTTCACCAGCCGCGTGATCGCCCCCACCGAATCGTTCGTGTGCAGCGTCGAAAGCACCAGGTGCCCCGTCAGCGACGCCTCCACCGCCACCCGCGCCGTTTCCGCGTCGCGGATTTCCCCCAGCATGATCACGTTCGGATCCTGCCGCAGCACCGACCGCAGCACCGATGCAAACGTCAAATCAATCGCCGCGTGCACCTGCACCTGGTTGATCATCCCCAGTTGATACTCCACCGGGTCTTCGATCGTCACGATGTTCTTCTCCGGCGACTTCACCATCTGCAGCGCCGAATACAGAGTCGTCGTCTTCCCCGATCCCGTCGGCCCCGTCACCAGCAGCAGCCCGTGCGGCCGGTCCAGCATCCGCTTGAATTTCTCGATCAGCGGCGGCCGGAATCCCAGCTGCTCCAGGTCGAACACCAGGTTCGCAGAATCCAGGATACGCATCACCACCTTTTCCCCGCCCGTCGTCGGCAGCGTCGACACCCGGATATCGATCTCCCGCGCGCTGATGCTCACCGGAATACGCCCGTCCTGCGGCCTCCGCCGCTCCGCGATGTCCAGCTTCGCCATCACCTTGATGCGCGACACCATCGCCGGCTGCAGCGATATCTTCTGCGTCATCATCTCCCGCAACACCCCGTCAATCCGGTACCGCACCCGCACGATCTTTCCGTCCGGCTCAATGTGAATGTCCGACGCCTTGTGCGTAATCGCCGTCGTCAAAATGTAATTCACCAGGCTCGCGATCGGCGAATTCTCCGAAATCTCCCCGATCTGCTCGCTCTTCTCCCCCTCGTCCACCACTTCGATCTTGCTCTTCTCGATCGACGACAGCAGCCCGTCGATGTTCACGTCGCTCGCGTAGTACTTCTCGATCGCCTGCGACACCGCCTCCGTCCCGCACAACACCAGTTGGATCGACGTGTCGCTGATCCGCTCCAGGTCGTCAAAATCAAAAATCGACAGCGGCCGCGAAATCCCCACCGTCAGCCGGTCTTCCACGTAAAACATCGGGATCACGCCGTAATACTGCGCCTTCTCCTTCGGTATGAACCGCAGCACTTCCGGATCGATCAGCCCCGCCCGCAACTCCACCGCCGGCAACCCGATCTGCTGACCCACCACCTTCAGCAGCTCCAGCGGCTTCAGCGCCCCCATCTCCACCAGCGTCTCCCCCAGCATCGTCCCCGTCTCCTTCGACTGCTTCAACGCCGCATCCAGCTGCTCCTGGCTGATCCGCCCCGACGACAACAGCAGCTCCCCCAGCTTGAATTTCCGCTTCAAATCAGCCACGGTTCACCCCCTCCGCCCGCACCACCGTCAGCCGCGGCTCCAGCCGTGTCGCCACTAAAATGTCCTGCACAATCGCCGGCACCTCCACCAGCTCCAGCCGGATCTGCGTCGCCGCCAGCCGGCTCTGCGCGTTCAACAGCCAGTTCAACCCCGCCGAATCGATGACCTGCGTCCCCGATACATTCAACTGCACCACCCCCACCCGCTGCGTGATCGCGTCGTCCAACTGCCGGTCGATCCCGTTCAACGTCCGCTGCGTGATCTGCTGCGGCGCAACAATCGACACCGCGCCCGCATTCACATTCCGAACCATACCAACTGCCTCCGTAAGCGCATTTCACGCGCCTACCGAGGTATCGGACTTTCCTCCCCCCGACTGAAGCCCCCGCACACCACTTAACTGTTTAACAACTCAACCCCTTAGCCCCCGTCACGGATAATCCTGCCCCGTCGGCCGCACCATCACATCATTCACATGCACGTGCCCCGGCTGCGACACCACAAACCCGATCACCCGCGCCACCTCCGCCGGCTCCAGCATCCTCCCATACCGCTCCACCGTCTTATAAAAATTCTCCGCATCGTATCCCGCCACCGCCTGGAACTCGCTCGCCACCAGCCCAGGCTTCACCGTCGTCACCCGCACCCCCTTCCCGCAAATCTCCCGCCGCAACGCCTCCGCCATCGCCCCCACCGCAAACTTGCTCGACCCATAAAAACCCGAAAACGGCGAAACGTTCTCCCCCACCGCGCTGGACACCACCACAATATCCCCGCTCCCCTGCCCCGCCATCACCTTCCCCGCCGCACGCATCAACAACCCCGCCCCCAGCACATTCACCTCGTACACCTCCCGCCACTGCCCCACATCACTCGTCAACATTCCCCCCGCCAACCCGCGCCCCGCATTCACCACCACCACATCAATCTCCCCGCCCCGCCCCAACCCCATGCTGAACTCCCCCGCCCGCCCAAGCAGCCGTTCAATATCCCCCTCCTTCGAAGCATCCCCCGCCACCGCCAATCCCTTCCCCCCCGCCGCCCCAATCGCCCGCACCACCTCCTCCAACCGCTCCTTCCGCCGCGCCGAAACCACCACCGCCGCCCCCATCCGCGCCAACTCCTCCGCCGTCGCCCGCCCAATCCCCGACGACGCCCCCGTCACCACCGCCACCTTGTTTTCCAACGCCTTCGACATACCCATCTCCTGCGTGCCCGAATCGACCGCAGAAGTGTAGCCGCAACCCCGCCGAATTCTACGCCCCCCCGCCGCGCCAAAACTCAAACCGCATCACCCCTTCCCAATCTCCCCGCCGACCTCTCCCCCAGCACCTCATACCCCCTTCCCGCCCGCCGCCGCACCGCGCGCAACGCACCCCCGATCGGCCCGCTCAAGGCAAGAAACGACAACGCCGCCACCGGCGCCCACTCCGGCACCTGCACATGCCCCATCCGGCGTTCGTCCGTCGAAGAAGCAACCACCCGCAGTCCCCCCAGTTCCCAGTCGAATCCGTCGAAGCTCCGTTTGAAGTGGTGCCCGAAAAGCGATTCGTCTTCAAATGCCGCCAGCCCGAACGGAATCCGCGTCGCCTGGTGAACAGACCCCGCCTCGCCACTCCGCGCACCCATCGAAACGTAACGCACGCTGAAGAAACCGTTTCCCGATAGAATCGTCCAAGTAGCGTCCGGCCGGCACAGCGCAAAATAGTCGCAAACAAAAAAACTGCGGCACATCAGCAGGAGCGCAGCCAGCACTGCAACCGCCAACGCCAGCCGCCGAAAAGTTCGTACACGCGCAAACACCCACGCCATTTTTCCTTCTCCCATTTACACCTAAGATGCCGCCACCGGCGCAATTTTTCAAACAATTTCATGAAACACTCCAAACGCCCGCCCCGCCATGGGGCCCCAGCCCTCTGCCACGGCAAGCCCGCCCGGGCGCGGCCGTGGAACACGTATCCCAAAAAACGTCCATCCACCCCGGAAGGGGTGCAAGCCCCCTCTCCTTCCAACCACAAACATGCCCAACCGCAACCCCGACCCATTCCCCACCCAACTCCCTCGTGCACACACCAATCGACTATCATCCCACAATGCCCGAAATCATCCCGACCTTCCCCCCTTCCCGACCCTTCGTCCTGATCGGCGCAACCCTGCTCCTCCCGATCGGCCTCATTTCCCTGCTCCTCGGCACCATCTCACCCCTTACCATCATCATCGCCGCCGCCGGCGCCTTCTCACTACTCCTCGCCATCCGCACAACAACACAGAAAGTCGTGGAAGAACCCCACGGCCTCCAAGACTCAAACCTCTTCCGCTCCCGACTCATCCCCTTTGAGGACATCCGTTTCCTGCGCATCAGCGACATCCGAAACCGCTGCCGCCCCATCGGACGCCGCATCGATATTCGCACCACAAACCGCAGCATCACAATCCACATCGAACGTGGCGCCGACGAATTCGCCGCCCGATGGATCGCCCGTTCCCCCAACGCAATCTTTGTCGACGCCGACCAACTGAAAATCCTCCCGCCCCGCGCCGGCTTAAACAATGACTCTCTGCGGGCACTCCGCAAAACCGTACGAATCCTGATTCTCCAACGCACCGCCCGCGCAACCTTCCTCGCCGCCCTCATTTCCGTCCCACTCACCCTCATGCTCAAATCCTATTGCCACGTCCCCAACGTTCTCGCCCTCGCCCTACCACTGGCGGCCGCAGCAACAACCGCCATCATCTCCCCCCTCCACTCTCGAACTCGAATCATCGCCACCCTCGGTCAACAACTCACCACGCCCCCCACAGAACGAACTCCCAATCCGCATGGAACCTAACCAAGCGCCCGGATATAGTCGCCTATAACCCTCAACCCGCGGCCCAACACGAAAGAGATCACCGTGCCCCCACTCAAACGCACCCCCTTCTACGACTTCCACATCAAAGCCGGCGCCCGCATGGTCGACTTCGCCGGCTGGGAAATGCCCCTCCTCTACAAAGGCATCATCGAAGAACACAACCACACCCGCTCCGCCGCCTCCATCTTCGACGTCTCCCACATGGGCCGCCTCAAATTCACCGGCAAAGGCGCCGAACCCTTCCTCCAGAAAATCTGCACCCGCAACCTCTCCAAAGGCAAACCCGGCCAATCCATGTACTCCCTCGTCTGCAACGAACAAGGCAAAACCCTCGACGACGTCATCGTCTCCCGCGCTGACAATCATTGGCTCATGGTCTGCAACGCCAGCAACCGCGAAAAACTCCTCGCCTGGTTTAACAAGGTCGGCTTGGAAAACACCACCCTCGAAGATGAAACCGAAAAAACCGCCATGGTCGCCATCCAGGGCCCCAAGGCCGTCGGCCTCCTCGACGGCGTCCTCCCCGACCCCGTCTCCGACATCCGCCGCTACCACTTCGAAACCATGCGCTACATGATGATCGTCCAGTTCAACGTCTTCCGCTCCGGTTACACCGGCGAAGACGGCGCCGAAATCGTCTGCGGCACCACCGCCGCCGGACTCGCCATGAACTACCTCCTCAAGTCCGACGACGAACACGCCATCCTCAAACCCGCCGGACTCGGCGCTCGCGACACCCTCCGCCTCGAAGCCGGAATGCCCCTCTACGGCCACGAACTCACCGAAGAAACCGACCCCCTCTCCGCCGGCCTCAACTGGGCCGTCGACCTCTCCAAGGACTTCATCGGCGCCGAAGCCCTCCGCACAATCGACGCCGCCGGCCCCGCCAGAAAACTCGTCGGCCTCACGATCGACGGCGGCCGCGCTGCACGACAAGGCATGGACGTCCGCGCCGCCGGCAAGTCCGTCGGCACCATCACCTCCGGCGCCATGTCCCCCACCCTCAAAAAACCAATCGCAATGGCGTACGTCGACTCCGACTACACCGCCCCCGGAACCACCCTCGACATCGACTGCCGCGGCAACACCCTGACCGCCACGATCGTCCCGCTTCCGTTTTACAAACGTCCCAAATGAACGTATTTTCTGTGCATTGAACCTGCAACGGCCCCTGCACGGCCCCCACGTCACTCACGCGTGACCCCTCCGTGACCCCCGTAAGATCCGCTCAATGCCCCACAGGACGGCCGCAGTCACCCTTAATCGAACGCACCTGAAAGGACCCAAAATGCCCGCTCCCGCCGATCGCAAATACGCCCAAACCCACGAATGGCACAAGCAGGACGGCGACCTCATCACCATCGGCATCACCCAGTTCGCCGTCGATGAACTCACCGACGTCACCTACGTCGACCTCCCCGCCAAAGGCAAGCAAGTCGCGGCCCGCAAAGCATTTGGAGAAATCGAGTCCGTCAAGGCCACCAGCGAACTCTACTCCGCCGTCGCTGGCGAAGTCGTCGAAACCAACGACGCCCTCAAAGATGACCCATCTCTCGTCAACTCCGACCCTTACGGCAAAGGCTGGATGATCAAAATCAAGGCCCCAGGCGCCGACCTCGCCCCCCTCATGACCGCCGACGAATACAACGCCAAACACGGATAAACCACCGCAAATATTTCTGCTACAACCACTTACAATTCCACCAAATTCTTCTCACCCCCGGGAAGAAAAGCCCCGCTCAGCGCAACTAACTCCCCGAAGGCCAAGAACTTTGGGCATTGCCCCCCAACTCTTGGCCCTTTGAGGGACCGGCCATGGGCCACAACGAAATCAGCAAACGCCTCAGCGCCTACCTCGACAACGAGGTCTCCCCCCAGGAACGCGCCCTGATCGAAACCCATCTCACCGAATGCACCCTCTGCACGGAGCTCCTCGGTTCCCTCCGCGCAATCTCTTCAATGGTTAGAGGTTACAACGCCACCCCTCTCGACGCCGCCTTCCTCCAAAAACTTCACAACCAGGTCGACAACCTCAGCAAACGCAGCGTGGAGCGTTTCGGCTGGGCCCTCGCTGGCATCGCCGCCTGCATCGCCCTCATCGCCGGAATCCACCTCTCGCTCTACACCGCCCCCGCCCAGGCCGCCACTGTCACCGCCCCCGCCGCCTGGGAAGGCCAAGCCGTCCAGCTCAGCGCAAACACCGATGAGGCCGCAACTTCCAGCAACGGCGAACTCGCCATGGCCCAGTGGATGGTCTCCGATCTTTCCGAGGCGAACCGCGGCCATGAATAGACTCCACATGCTCATCATCGCCATCTTCACCGTCGCCCTCGGCACCGGTTTCGTCGTCGGCATGGGCATCACCCGCCCCACCGTCGCCCACAAGCCCCCTGGCCGCTCCTGGCTCGTCGAAAAGCTGCAACTCTCGCCGGAGCAAGGAGAAAAGATCAAGGCCGTCTGGTCGCAGAACCTCCACGATTCCTGGAAACGCCGCTCGGACGCCATCCACCAGTTCCGCAAAGAACGCGACGACGCCCTGATGTCGCTCCTATCCCCTGAGCAAAAAACGGCTTACGAAAAAATCCTCACCCACTACAACGACCAGATCACCGAGCTCAATCACGAACAGGAAGCCGCCTTCCAGGCCGCCGCCGAAAAAACCAAGGAACTCCTCGACGATCACCAGCGCCAGTTGTACGACGAATTGCTCAAAAAAGGCTTCCACCCCCGCGACGCCATGGGCGGTCCCCCGGGCCCCCATCCCGACGGCGGGCACGAAGGCCACGAGGGACGCGAAGGCCGTCCCTGGCGCAACGCCCCCCCTGCCAGCCAGCCGGGAGCCATCTAAACCACGGAAACAAAAGCAGTTACTCCGCCGTGCGGCGTGAGCAACAAGCTTGTCCCCTTTTCTCCAAGTGAGGAGCAATGGTCATGAAGAAGAGTTTGATGGGTTTGTTGTTAGCCGTGGGCCTGATGGGTTCGCTCGTCGCGCTCCCCACGCAGGCGCAGCAGAACAATGGCGGCCCGGGCGGCGCCCAGGACAACGGCGGTGGAAATGGCGGCCGGCGCCGTGGCAACTTTAACTTCCAGCAGTTCCAGGAACAGCGCATGCAGCGCATTAAGGATGCCATGGGCGTTTCCGACGACGATTGGAAGGCAATTGAACCCAAGATCCAGAACGTTCAGCAGTTGCAGTTCCAGTCCATGATGGGCGGACGCGGTGGCCGCGGTCGCTTCGGCGGCGGCCCGGGCGGCCAAAACGCCGACAACCAGCCGGCCGCCAATCCCGTTCAGCAGGCCATGACCGACCTGCGGAACACCCTCGACAACAAGGACGCCACCCCGGAGCAGATCAAAACGAAGATCGAAGCCGTCCGCACCGCCCGAAAAACCGCTGCGGACAACCTCAAGAAGGCCCAGGATGATCTCCGCGAGCTCCTGACGGTCCGCCAGGAAGCCGTTCTCGTTGAACAAGGCCTGCTTGACTAAGAAGTAACCTCCGGGCTGGGCCTCTCCTTGGGGGGGCCCAGCCTTCCTTTTCCGGATGATGCAGCTCCATGAATGAAGTACTCAAAACTCTCCAGCGGGATGGAATTCTCGATGACGCGGCCGCCAAGAAGGTGGCCGACGCGTGCGCGCGCGGCATAACACTCGAAGACGCGCTGCGTGATGCTGCGTCTGAGGAAAAGGTGCTCAAATCGCTCGCACACCATTTTGAAATTCCGTACGTGGAGCTCGGCGAAGTCGCGGTTCCCAAGGAATTTCTCGCAAAATTCCCGGCGCGCGTCCTGCTGACGCATCACCTGCTCCCGCTGAAGGAAGAGAACGGCGTCGTTCATATTGCAACGGGCCGCGTGTTCGACACTGCGGGTCTCGATGAGTTGCGGCTCGCCACGCGGATGGATTTCCACCCAGTGCTCTCGCCGGTGTCGGAAATCGACCGCTCCATCAAGCGCCTGCTGGGCATCGGCGCCGACACGCTGCAATCCATGGCGGGGGAAGACAATGGCCTGCGCGTCGTTGAGGATGAAAACGACGACATGGACCTGGAGAACGCCGCGGAAGACGCGTCAATTATCCGGTTCGTGAATCAGTTGCTCGCCGAGGCGCTCGAATCGCGGGCTACCGACGTGCACATCGAACCCTTCGAAAACCAACTCCGGGTGCGTTACCGCATTGACGGTGAACTGCAGGAAGCGAACATTCCGGGCGAAATCAAGCGCTATCACGCGGCAATCGTGTCGCGCATCAAGATTCTCTCGCACCTCGACATCGCCGAAAAACGCGTCCCGCAGGACGGGCGCATCCGCGTGAAAGTCTCCGGCCGCGAAATCGACCTCCGCGTCTCGGTCATCCCGATGGTTCATGGTGAGGCGGTCGTGCTCCGTATTCTCGACCGCGGCGACGCCAAGTTCGGCCTTGAGTACCTCGGCATGGCGCCCCGCGACAACAAGATCTTCACCAAGGTTCTCGACCTGCCCCACGGCATCATCCTCGTCACCGGCCCGACCGGCTCGGGCAAAACGACCACGCTCTACACCGCCCTCTCGCACATCAATTCCATCGATCGCAAAATCATCACCGTCGAAGACCCCGTCGAATACCAGCTTCGCGGCATCAACCAGATCCAGGTGAACACCAAGACCGGTCTGACCTTCGCCTCCGGCCTCCGCGCCATTCTGCGTCATGACCCCGACGTCGTGCTCATCGGTGAAATCCGCGACCGTGAGACCGCGGAAATCGCGGTGCAGGCATCCCTCACCGGCCACCTGGTCTTCAGCACCCTGCACACCAACGACGCTCCCGGCGCCACGACGCGCCTGATCGACATGGGGGTGGAGCCCTACCTGGTCGCATCGTCGCTGGAAACGGTGCTGGCCCAGCGCCTCGTGCGTCTGATCTGCAAGAACTGCAAGGAAGAAACGCCGGTCGCCGATGTGGAGGCGATGCGTGCGGAGTACGGCGCGCTTGTGCCGGACAAGGTTTACCGCGGACGCGGTTGCCGCGCCTGCCAGAACACGGGCTTCCGCGGCCGGCAGGGCATCTTCGAAATGATGCCGGTGACCGAGGAAATCCGCGCCATGATCATCGAGCGCAAATCCTCCGGCGTGATCCGGAAGGTTGCGATCGAACAGGGCATGCGCAGCCTGCGCGAAGACGGCTGGCGTCTGGTTCGCGAGGGCAAGACCACCATCGACGAAGTGGTCCGCAATACCATGGAAGAACAACTGGCCCTGAAGCCCGCGGAACCTGCAGCCGCAGCGATCCAGAACGGAATTCCCCACGAACCTGCGGCGGCGGCTCACCACTGACCGCATGTGCAGGCAGATGTTGGCACTTTGAGTTTGAGTTGAATTGATGGCAGTCTTTACCTACACCGCTCTTGCAACGGACGGGCGTTCCACCACCGGGACGATCCCGGCGGAGTCGCGCTCGCAGGCAATCGCCGCCGTGATCGGCAAGGGGTTGCACCCGGTCTCCGTCGAGGAGCAGGGCAGCAAAAAAGCCGCGGCCGCCACTCCCGTCGCCCCGGGCACCGGCCGCGTCACCCAGAAGCATGTGGAAGCGTTCACCCGCGAGCTGGCGTCGCTGCTGGCGGGCGGCGTGCCCCTGGCGCGGGCGCTTGCACTGCTGAAACGCGAAACCAAGGCGCCGGGTCCCCAGGCGCTCTGGACGCAGATTCACGAGGACGTGATCGGCGGCGTCGCACTGGCGGACTCCCTGGCGCGGCACCCGAAGATCTTCTCGACCGTCTACATCGCCATGGTCCGTGCCGGCGAAGCGGGCGGCTTCCTGGACGTCGTGCTCAACCAGATCGCCGAATTCCGCACGCGCGAACAGGACCTCAAGGGCAAGGTGAAGGCCGCGATGGTCTACCCCTGCGTCCTGGGGTGCCTCGCCGTCGGGGTGCTCATTTTCCTCCTGGCGTTCTTCATTCCGACATTCTCGGGAATTTTTCACGACATGGGCGGTTCCCTGCCGGTGCTCACGCAGGTGATCATCGCCGCGAGCGATCTCGTGACGAAGTACGGCCTGTACGTGGCGCTTGTCGTCGTGGCGGCCGTCGTGATCATCAAACGCGCTTCCTCCACGGACGCCGGCCGGCGCAACATCGAGAAGGCGATTCTCATGACGCCGGCGCTCGGCAAAGTCGTGGCCTTTTTTGCGATGGTGCGGTTCTGCCGCATGCTCGGCACGCTCCTGGGCGCCGGGGTGGCGCTCGTCTCGTCGCTGAAAGTCGCGAAGGAAGCGATCGGCAATCAAACCCTGTCCGACACCGTTGCTCTTGGCATCGAAGAAGTGCAGCGCGGCGAGTCGCTGGCCCGGGCGCTGGGCCAGGCCGACCGGCTGTTCCCGGCATCGGTGGTTGAAATGATCGCCATCGCCGAAGAGACCGGCCGCCTCGACAAGGAACTCGTCCGCCTCTCGCTTGCGTATGAATCGGAGCTCGACCGCCAGCTCCGCATGCTCGTCTCTCTCGCGGAGCCGGTGCTGCTCTTCGTGATGGCGGGCCTCATCGGAACGATCGTCATCGGCATGCTGTTGCCGATCTTCAATCTCCAGCAGTTGATGAAATAAAAACCCCGAAGACTACCAGGAGTCCTTCTCATGAACCGTCGCAGAAATGCATTCACCCTGATCGAGCTCCTCCTCGTGCTCGTCATCCTTGTCGTGCTCGCCACCATCGTGCTGCCCAACATGGTCGGCCGTTCAAAGAAGGCGAAGGTCGACGCGGCCCGTTCGCAGATCTCGCTGCTCGAAACGGCGCTGGGCCTCTATGAAAGCGACACCGGCAGCTTCCCCACCACCTCGCAGGGCCTGCAGGCGCTCGTCGAACAGCCCGCCGGCGTCAAGGGATGGAAGGAAGGCGGCTACCTCGGCAAGAACACCGTTCCCAACGACCCGTGGGGCAACCCCTACGTCTACGTCTGCCCCGGCCAGCACAACACGAACAGCTTCGATCTTTCCTCCAACGGGCCGCCGGACAGCAACGGCTCCATCACCATCAACAACTGGGATACGAATCAGTAACGCAGTTTTCAGGTAACCCGGTCCATGTTCAGTCGGCGGACAATTTCACGCGGCTTCACGCTCCTCGAGCTCGTGCTCGTGCTGGCGATCATGGCGATCGCCATGGCCGTGGTCGCGCCGTCGCTCTCCGCCTACGCGAAGGGGCGCGACACGGTGAACACCGCCGGGCTTTTCGTGGCGACGGCGCGGTGGTGCCGGGCCCAATCGATTGCGACGGGAAACCTCTACCGCCTGAATCTCGATATCAGCGCCAACAAGTGGTTTGTGACGGCCGACAAGGGCGGCGGAAATTTCGCCGAGGTCGATGGCGAATATGGCAGCTACACGCTCCCCAACGGCGTCACAATGACATCGGATGCGCCGCGGCAGGACACCTCGCAAATGCAGGTGATTGAGTTCGATCCCACCGGCCGAAGCGATCCTGCAACCGTCCATTTCGTCGGCCAGAAAAATTCCACCGCCGACGTTGCCTGCGACACGCCCTCCGACCTCTACCACGTCCTTCCGCAGAACGGGGGGAGCTGAGATGCGTACACGCGCCTTTACGCTGATCGAAACCCTCGTGGCGATCGCCATCATCGCGGCAATCCTCCCGATCGTGCTGGCGGGCATCAGCCTTGCGAGCCGCGCGGGCCTTCTCGCGCGGCAGCGCACGCTCGCGGCCACGTTGGGCGAAGCGAAATTGAATGAGCTGGTCGCCACCGGCCTCTGGAATTCCGGCGCCCTCTCCGGGGACTTCGGCGATGACGCTCCCGGCTTCACCTGGTCGGCAAGCGTCACCCCCTACAGCGACTCCGACCTCACGACGCAGAACCTTGAGGAAATCGACCTCACCGTTTCCTGGAAATCGCGCAACATCACCCGCGACGTCACCTTCAGCACCCTCGTCTACAACTATTCGGCCGACACTTCTTCGATGGGAGGGACCTCGCCATGACGCGCGCCTTCACCCTCATCGAAGTCATCCTCGCGCTGGCGATCACGGTGATCATCGGCGGCATCCTCGCAGCGAGCCTCGTCGCCACGAACAAGGCGAGCCGCTCGGCCGAAGCGTCGATGAACGAGTTCCGCCAGACAATGACGACTGCCGATCTGATTCAGGCCGAACTCGAGAACTGCCTTCCGCCGACCGGCCAGCTCCAGGGCCCGTTCTACGGGACCACCGACGATCTGATCTTCTACACGTCGGGGCCGGAACCGAAGGCCGTCGTCCAGGGCGACGTGCACGAAGTGGAATACACCACGGCCCCCTCTTCGGGCACGCCGGGACTGAACCTCGTGCGCCGCGTCACCTCCAACCTGCTCGCACAAACGGTGATCACACCGCCCGACCAGGTGGTCTGCCAGGATGTGGACCAGATCGAATTCTGGTACTACGACGGGAACGACTGGCTGGACACATGGGATTCGACGCAGGAAAACAACGCCCTGCCCATGGCCGTGCGCTTCACGCTGACGCTCCTGCCCGCCAAGCAGGGCGATCCCCCGCGCACCACGACGCGCATTGTGCCGTTCTCCTGCTACAACCCCTCCCTCAGCACCGATTCCTCCACGACGGGAGGGAACGGATGAGCGCTCTTCGGCAACATTTCGAGATGACCGTGCGCTCCCGCCGGCAGGCGCGCGGAACCGCGCTGATCGCGACCATCTGGGTGATCATCGTGATTGCCGGACTGGCCCTGGTGATGTCGCGTTCGATGCGCGTGGAGACGCTTGCCTCCGCCAATCGCCTCGCCCAGTCGCAGGCGGAAGCCACCGAGCGCGGCACGGAGCAGTTCCTCTGCTCCGTTGTCGATCAGGAAGTCGCCACTCCCGGCTCGACGGCCCTCGTCGGCATGGAAGCCCACCAGATCGGCGAAGGGTACTTCTGGGTGCTCAAAATGGATCCGAACAACCAGCAGAACCGGATGTTCGGCCTCACCGACGAGGCTTCCAAGATCGACCTCAACACCGCCACCCTTTCCATGCTGCAGATGCTCCCGAACATCACCGGCGATGTCGCCTCCTCCATCTACAACTGGCGCGGCACGGCGCAATCCGGCGACGGCCTCGGCGCCACCGACCAGGATTACGAATCCCTTCCCGATCCCTACCTCTGCAAGCACGCCCCCTTCGAAACCACCGAGGAGCTGCGCCTCGTCAAGGGCGTCGATGACACCCTCCTTTTCGGATCCGACACCAATCGCGACGGCTACCTCGACACCACCGAACAGGCCTCCGGCGGCACCAGCGTCACTTTCAATTCCGCCAACTCCTCGGCCGTCGGCATCTTCCCGTTCGTCACCGCCTACGGCGGAAAGGCCACTAGCACCTCCAACTCGAGCAACTCCGGCGGCGGCTCGGGACAAGCGTCGGTCAACGTCAATCTCGCACCCGGCGCCACGCGCGGCCCGGGCGGCGGCGGTGCGGCGGGATTCAACTCCACCGCGCTGCGCAATGCTCTCCAGACGGCCGGCGTTGCCAACGTCGGCGGCATCGTCACCTCCACCGAGAACAGCCAGTACCAGGGCCGTTTTACCAGCGTGCTGCAATGGGCCGCCGCCGTGAACATGTCCGCTTCCGACCTCAGCAAGGTCTACAACTCCACCACCCACTTCGTCGCCAACCCGCTAAACGGCAATGGCGGCGGCGGTACCACCACGGCCAAGATCAACGTCAACACCGCGCCGAAGCAGGTCCTCATGTGCCTCCCCGGCATCGAGGAATCCGATGTCGACGCCATCATCGCCCAGCGGCAACTCCAGAACACCTCCTCCAACCCGCAGGACATCTCCTGGGTTCTCACCGCCGTCCCCTCCGCCCAGAAGCTCATCGGATTCGCCGGCTATCTCACCAGCACCTCGAAGGTCTTCTCCGGCGACATTCTCGCCGTCTCCCCCGATGGCCGCGCTTTCCGGCGCGTCCGCGTGGTGATCGACGGCACCACGGCCCCCGCGTATGTCATCTACCGCAGGGACATCACCCGTTACGGATGGCCGCTCTCCGCCGATATCCGCGATGCCCTGCGTTCCGGCAATCCCCCGCCGGATGCGAACGCCGCCGCCACCAGCACCAACTCACCTTTCGGACAAGGAAATTAACCTCGTGAAAAGACGCTCCGGAAAAATTCTCGGGCTCGCCATCGGGCAAAAGAGCATCCTCCTTGCCGAGGTTGGCGGAAAGACCCACGCCTGGTCCGTTCTGCACGTGGCGGAGTTCCCGTATCCCGACGGGCTCGCCCTTGAGAAGCCTGCCGAACTCGGCCAGGCCCTCCGCAACTTCCTCAAGTCGCAGAAGTTCTCCACGCGCGATGCCGTCATCGGCCTCCCCGCCAAACGGCTGATCACGCGCCGCAAAGAGGTGCCCCCCGCCCCCGCCGCCGCCGCCGCCAGCACGCTCCGCCTCCAGGCCGAAAGCGAATTCTCCACCGAAGCCGACACCCTCACCATGGATTTCGCCGGCGACACCAGCACCACCGAGCCCACCTCCGTGCTCCTCATCGCCGCCACTCGCGAGTGCATCGCCCAGTGCGAAACCCTCGCCAGGGCCGCCGGAATCAAACTCCTCGGCGTCACCTCCACCGGCACCGCCCTCGGCCGCGCCACTTCCCGCGTTCCCGGCGGCAACGGCGTCGTCGTCAATCTCGCGCCCGGCGGCTCCGAACTGATCGTCCAGCACGGCGAATCCCCCACGCAGCTCCGCCACCTCAACATGGGCGACAACCCCTCCACCGATTCCGTCGGCATGCTCGCCGGTGAAATCCGACGCTCCGTCGCCGCCCTCCCCCGCAACGGCTCCCCGCTCACCCTCGCCATCTGGGACCCGGGCAACGACAAGAGCGCCGCCGGCACCCGCAACCTGCTGCAGGAACGCCTCAGCATGCCGATCGCCACGCCGGAACTCCACGCTATCGTTTCCGGAAAATCCGACGCCTCCAACCAGTTTGCCCCCGCCGTCGCAATCGCCCTCACGGCGCTTGAATCGCCGCGGCTCCCGGTCGATTTCCTCGATTCCCGCCTCGCCCCCCCGCCGCCGCCGAGCAAAAATCGCCGCATCGCCTGGGGCGTCGCCTTCGGCCTCCTCGCGCTGCTCGTTGTCGGCTCCTGCTGGTACAACCTCAACCGTGAGCAGACCCGCCTCGACACCACCCGCGCGTGGCTCACCAGGAACGCCGCCGCCATCAAGGAAGCCAAAACCGCCAAGCAGCGCCGCGACTTCGCCCGCGACTTCAACCCCGGCAAGCCGCGCGTCGTCGCCTGCCTCCGCGACATCACCTCCGTCTTCCCCGATGAAAATTCCATCTACGCCACCTCCATCAGCCTCACCCCCCAGGCCGACGGCACCTTCAAGGGCAAACTCGACGGCAAGGCCGCCAATGAACAGGACATCCTCCGCCTCCGCGATCACATGACCCTGAGCAACAAGGGTTTCGTCAACGTCTCCAACCCCGATACCCGCCGCGAAACCAACCGCGGCAGTTCCGATGAGTTTTCCTTCTCGATCTCCTTTATCTACAAACCGACGGAGTAACCGTGGCTCTTAACCCCCGTGAAAAGAAAATCGCGACCGTCGTCGGCGTCTTCCTCGTCGGCTACGTCGGCTACATGTTCGGCGTTCAACCCTACTTTGACACCAAGGCCCAGGTCGAACGCGACCAGGCGAAAGCCGACAAGGAGATGGCCATCGCTCACAATCTCCTCGACAACAAGTCCGGCGTGAAAAAAGAATGGGAAGTCCTTCAGGCCGGCGGGCTGAAAACCAACGCCGCCGACGCCGAAAGCGTCGCACTTCACGCCATCACCGACTTCGCCGCCAACCGCCGCGTCCACATCGACTCCCACAAGTCCGATGCCCCCACGCAGAATGGCGAGTTCCAGCAGATGCGCGTCACCGTGACCGGCACCGGCAATCTCGACAGCATCTGGCACCTGCTCGCCGATATTGAAACAGCCAAGGCCCCCATCCAGATCGGCGATTGCCGCATCAGTTCCAAGAAGGCCGACGGCTCCGACGAACTCACGCTGCAACTGTCCGTCAACACCCTGTTCTTCGCCCCGCCCCAATCCACCACGAAGCCGTTCGCACGCAACGCCGCAGGAGAAACGCTGTGACCCGCAAACCCCTGATCACGCTCGTCGCCGCCGCCATTCTCGCAGCGCCCCTCTCCGCCGGCGCCGCAGACCTCAGCAAGGATTTCGACGTTCTCAACAACAAGAATATCTTCTCCAAGCACCGCATCATCCCCCACCGCGACGCCAACCACACACAGCCCGTCCGCCCCCCGCGTCCTCCCAAGGTCTACACGCCGGTCCTCATCGGCGCGATGCTCGAAGATGACGGCTACGTCGCATTCATCGTCGACCCCAAGTCGCGCGAGATCGTTTCCGTTCGCGCAGGCGACGTTCTTCCCAATGGCGCCGGCACCGTCAAGGACATCACGCTCGATTACATTACCACCGAGCACGGCAGCGGAAAGCCCGTCACCAAGGTCGCCATCGGACAAAACATTCTCGGCGGCACTGCGGAGTTCCCCAACGGCAACGACGCGTCCGCCGAAAACGCCGAAGCCGCCGGCCCCTCCACCCAGGGCGGCGCCGCTTCGTCCGCCGGCTCCGGAGCGCAATCCGGCCAGCCCTCGGGCCCCCCATCCTCCGGCGGCAACGTCGAAGACATCGCGGAACGCCTCCGCAAACGCCGTATGCAACAGCTTGGTAAATAACCCGAATCACCCAATCGCTTTAAATGCCCCCTGAAGGAGTCCTCATGCAAACGTTGGCACGCCGCACGGCCGCCCTCTCCTGTTCCGCCCTTCTGGCCCTCGCGGTCTCTTCCGCGCTTGCTCAATCCGCGCCGGATGCCCAGACGCCCGCCACGGCCCCCGCCGCCGCCGACACCAACCCGGCCGGCGAACCCATCGGCATCAGCGCCACCACCCCCTCCACCAACCCCGCCCGGAAAAGCAACATCACCCCCTCCAAGCGCGTCCGCTTCCAGTTCCAGAACGCCCCCATCGAATCCGTCCTCAATTACCTCTCCGAATCTCTCGACTTCATCGTCGTCAAGCAGGGCACCATCGACGGCCGCATTACCGTCAACGCCCAGCACGATGTCACCGGTGACGAAGCCGTTGACGTCCTCAACTCCGTCCTCGCCAACAGCAGCCCCCCCATGACCATCCAGCGCAACGGCCGCATCCTCAAGGTCGTCACGCTCAACATGGGCCGCCAGTCCGCCCCCGTCTACAACGGCAGCGACCCCGCCACCATCCCCATCTCCGATTCCATCCGCACCCAAGTCATGCCCGTCAGCACCGTCGACGCCACCAAGCTCAAGAACGACCTCCAACCCCTCCTTTCCCCCGACGCCACCGTCACCAGCAACCAGGGCTCCAACGTCATCATCATCACCGACACCTCCGCCAACATTCACCGCGTTGCCGAAATCATCAGCGCCCTCGACGCCCACAAGGAAGCCGTCACCGATATCCGCATCTTCACCCTCCACAACGCCAACGCCAGCACCACCGCCAAGCTCATCAACGACGTCTTCAAACAGGACGCCACCAGCACGCCACAACAGGGCGGCTTCCCGGGCGGCTTCCGCGGCCGCTTCTTCGGCCCCGGCGGTCCCGGCAGGCCCGGCGGCAACAACAACCAGGCTGGCGACGAATCCGCCGTCCTCAACGGCAAAATTACCGCCTCCGCCGATGACCGCACCAACACCGTCATTGTCTCCGGCCCCACCGCCATGCTCGATTCCGTCTCCAACATCATCAAGGAACTCGAAAAGAACGCCGTCGCCGATACCGTCTACTTCACCTACCCCCTCAAGAACGGCCAGGCCATCGACATCGAGCCCGTCCTCAACGCCATGTTCGGCAATTCCTCCTCCGGTTCCATCAGCGGCGTCGGCAACCGCGGCGGCGGCGGCGGAGGCTTCGGTGGTGGCTTTGGCGGCGGCGGATTCGGCGGGGGCGGCGGACGCGGCGGCGGGGGCTTCGGCGGCGGCGGCGGCGGCTTCGGCTCCACCAGCCTCGGCAGCCGCTCCACCATCGGTCAGGGCAACGGCTACCGCCCACCCACCTTCAACTTCAACAACAACAATCCCAACGGCGCCACCAGCATCATGTCCCAGCTCCAGGGCCAGGTCTTCGTCGTCGCCAACATCGACACCAACTCCCTCCTCATCACCACCAAGGCCACCCTCAAGCCCGAGGTCCTCAAGATCCTCGACCAGCTCGATCGCCCCGTCCCCCAGGTCCTCATCAAGGTCCTCATCGCCGAAGTCACCCACAACGATTCCGACGATATCGGCGTCGAACTCTCCGCCCTCGATCAGCGCATCTCCGGCAACGGCATCACCGCCGGCTCTGACTTCGGCATCGCCAACTCCACCACCGGCGGCCTCAAGATCGGCATCGTCGAACAGAACGCCTCCGCCACCCTCAAGGCACTCGCCGCCAACAACAAGCTCGACGTCCTCTCCCGACCCTACATCCTCACCTCCGACAACCAGGAAGCCTCCATGATCGTCGGACAGGAAGTCCCCATCATCCAGAACTCCCAGATCACTTCCCTCGGCCAGACCATCAACTCCGTCTCCTACCAGTCCGTCGGCATCATTCTTGACGTCACCCCCCACATCAACCCCGACGGCATGGTCACCCTCGACATCGCCCCGCAGGTCTCCCAGCTCGATACCGGCTCCGGCGTCCCCATCTCCTCAAACGTCACCGCCCCCGTGTTCGACATCCGCGCCGCCCAATCCCGCGTCGGCGTTGAAGACGGCAAAACCATCGTCATCGGCGGTCTCATGCAGGACCAAAAGCAGCAGGTCGTCCAGAAAATCCCCATCCTCGGCGACATCCCCTACCTCGGCATGCTCTTCAAACGCACCCAGAACACCAAGACCAAGACCGAGCTCCTCATCTTCCTCACTCCCCACGTCGCGCTCCGCCCCGACATGCTCCCCGCCATGTCCAAGGACGAGGAACAGGGCACCAAGCTCACCCCCAACGCCATCTCGCCCGGAACATTCCAGGACCACATGCGCGGCATGGAACGCGGCAGCCTTCCCCCTCGTCCCGAAGCCACCCCGCCAGGAGAACCCGGAACCAAATGATTCACACCTGCCGCAAACTCCAGCAACTCATCCTGACAACCTGCCTCCTTGCGGCAGGTTGTCAGGCTTCCTCCCCCAGGCACGCCGAATCGACCGCTCCGGTCGCACCCGCTGCGCCCGCGCCCGGACGCGTCGATCTCCACACCGATCCCGCCACCCTCTCCGACCCCTGCTCCGACAACCTCCAAAACCTCTGCGAAGCGATCCTCCTCTATTTCACCGCGAACAAGCATCTCCCCCCCACCCTCCAGGACCTTCAACCCTACGCCGAGAAGGGCGCCCCCCTCCAGTTCAAGTGCCCCACCTCCGGCGACGCCTACGCCTACGAGCCCCAAGGCCTCTCCGCCGCCGGTGTGCATGATCGCCTGCTCGTCTACGACACCCGGCCCGTTCACGAAGGCCATCGCTGGGGCATCGTCATCGCTCCCCCCCGCCCGGCCCAGCCGATCACGGTTTTCGTGATCCCGCTCCAGCAGTCGCTCCTGAACGCCTACCTGCACAAATAAAAAGGCCGGCGCAATCGCACCGGCCCACAGGTAGCGAAACCCTGTCCAATATCATTCCTGAAGCAGTGTCACCGACTTGCGACCCGCGTACCCCGCTTCCGTCTCGTGCCAGTGCGTGATCGTTTCTTCATCCGCCTTCCAGCACAGGAGCACCTCGCGCCCCTCGTGCATGGCCGGGAAATCCAGCAATGCCCGCGACGGGTCCTTCAACTCCACCCCGATCATGTGCAATTCATCGATCAGCTTCTCCAGCCGGTCCGTCGCCCGCTCGAATTCCTCCTGCAGCCGCTTCTGCTTCGCCGGCAGCATCCCCGCCAGACCGGCGCTCAATTCCGCATGGATCTTCAACCGTTCCGACTGCGTCGCCTGGATGTCCCGTGCCACCCGCTTCACCAGCGGCAGCGCCCGTCTCGCCTCCGCCACCGTGAAGTATTTGCGACGGTGATCCTGTTTGGCCGCTGCGGTTACTGCGAAATCATACTGAGACATGCCACGCCTCGATTCTTTTGCCCAGAGAACTGAACACTCGCGACGCACACCTGCTTCTTGTACCGTTCCAAACCCCTTCAGGTTCGCATCGGTCCAACCACTCCGCAATCTTTAAATGCAAACCCAGCGCCACTCTCCCAAATTCCTGTCCCCCTCTGCAGCATCCCCTCCACACCGCTCCCCGATCCCCCAACCACGGGCAAAAACGCCCATCGCCCAACCCACCTTGCCACATACCCCAGCCCCAGTCCCCAGACCCCACTTCCCCAAGCCTCCAAGCCCGCCCGCCAGTGCACAAGCCTCCGGCCCTCCCTCACTTATACGCCTCCGCCCCGGCCTCCTTCACCACTCCCAGCAGCTTCTCAATCACGGCATCCGGATCCACCCCCTCCGCATCCGCATTGAAGTTCGTGATGATCCGATGCCTCAGCACGGGCTTCGCCATCTGTTTCACGTCCTCCACGCTCACATTCAACCGCCCCCGGCTGATCGCCCGCGCCTTCGCCCCCAACACCAGGTACTGCGCCGCCCGCGGGCCCGCTCCCCACGTCAGCCAATTCCTCACAAACTCCGGCGCATCCGCCTCCCCAGGCCGCGTCGCCCGAACCAGGTTCACCGCGTAATCCACCACGTGGTCCGACACCGGCACCTTCCGCACCATCTTCTGCACCGTCAGGATATCCGCCGCCGTCAGCACCGGCCGCAGCTCCGCCGACGCCTCGCTCGTCGTGTTCTTCACGATTGCCCGCTCCTCCTCCTTCGCCGGATACCCCACCTTCACCATGAACATGAACCGATCCAGTTGTGCCTCCGGCAACGGGTACGTCCCTTCCTGCTCCACCGGGTTCTGCGTCGCCAGCACAAAAAACGGCGGCTCCAGCGGAAACGTCTGTCCCGCCGCCGTCACCTGCGACTCCTGCATCGCCTGCAACAGCGCCGCCTGCGTCTTCGGCGGCGTCCGGTTGATCTCGTCCGCCAGCAGCATGTTCGTAAAAATCGGACCCTTCACGAAGTTAAACTCCCGCCGCCCCGTCTGCGCATTCTCCTGGATGATGTCCGTCCCCGTGATGTCGCTCGGCATCAGGTCCGGCGTGAACTGAATCCGGTTGAACTTCAGCGACAACACCTTCGCCAGCGTCGATATCATCAAGGTCTTCGCCAGCCCCGGCACCCCCACCAGCAGGCAGTGCCCGCGCGAAAACATGGCGATTAGCAGCGAATCGATCACCTCCGTCTGCCCCACGATCACCTTTCGGATCTCCCCCAGCATCGCCTCCCGCGCTGCCTTCAACTTCTCGATCGCCGCCACCTCGCCCGATCCCGTCGCACTCATACGTTCTCCTCGCAATTCCCCGCATCCTACCCCAACAGTGGAGCCGACGCCCCCGTCGGCTAAGTTGGATCCGCCGCGCTAAAAGGACGCCCGATAACCAGATCTCACCGGTTCAGCCGGGACTCGCCCTGCTTTTTTGCTCCACGCACGTCCCGCCGCCACCGCCCATCCGTTCGATAAAATTCAAAAATTTTTCCCAAAAACCGCCAATTTTCTCTCGCCCTCTCTCCTTCATCTACTTACCATGCATCCCACTCACCGGCACGGGCGTAAAAGTTTTCCCAAATCCCCCAACCTCGCCCCTGCTCAGGTGTCTACCCCACGGGCTTGATCGCGGTTTGGACCCCCGCGGTGACTGGATCGATAACGGTACATAGGTGTCCCCATGCGGAAAGCTGCCTCCTTCCTTGCGGCCGTCGTCGCAGGTACGTGCTTTTCCACCGTCGCTTCTGCCTCCGTTGGCCCCCTCCTTTCAAACCAGTCGCCTGCAGATCTCCCCTCTGACCTTTCCGCCGCCGCCGTCCCGATCGACCCCCAACTCGAAGTCGGCGGCGAAGTCGGCATCCTCCGACGCCACCCCAACCTCGAAGCCCACACCGTCGTCGTCCCCACCCTCTCCCTCCGCCCCGGCTCCGGCCACATCACCATCTACACCGAATTCACCGTCGGCCGCATCGGCCAGTTCCGCCCCGAACAGCCCAACACCTTCACCTGGCGCTCCCCCGCCTCCACCCACTTCGAAGACGAATCCCGCTTCCTCCGCTCCGTCGTCGTCGGCAAGGACTTCTTCGAAACCCTCGGCGAACGCTTCGATATGCTCGACGACGACGAACGCCCCTGGTCCACCACCACCACCGTCCACATGCTCGCCTCCACCAAGGACTGGCTCACCCCCTTCGCCACACTTGCCTACGAAGAAGACTCCCTCGAAGCCGAAGACCGCTTCGGTCTCGGCGGCGGCATCCAGTTCAACTTCGACCGCAACCGCAACACCACCTTCGGCACCGAAGTCATCTACTTCGGCGACCACGTCAATGCCTCCCTCCCCCGCGAAACACGCTTCCTCGCCAAATTCGAAATCGACTTCTAACCACTGGCCGCGTCCGGGCCCCAGCCCGGCGTGGGAGCGGGTGGCCGCGGGGGCGGGGAGGCGGGGGCGGCGGGGCGGGCGGGGGGGGGGGGGGGGGGGGGGGGGGGGGGGGGGGGGGGGGGGGGGGGGCGCGGGGGGCGCGCCCCCGCGCGGGGGCCCGGGCGCCCCCCGCCGCCCCCCCCCCCCCCCCCCCCCCCCCCCCCCCCCCCCCCCCCCCCCTCCGCGTCAATTCAGAGATCCTTCCCCTACGACGAAATCCCGATAGCGA
>JBQCGD010000088.1:0-22431 GCA_051955985.1 Phycisphaerae bacterium
ACCCCATGCTTCACCTGCGTAAACAAGAACGGCCCCTCCCCGCGCATCGCCCGCGCATCCCGCTCCATCACCCCCAGATCCGCCCCCACCGCCTCGGCCAGGTCCGTCTTATTAATCACCAGAAGATCCGCCTGCGTAATCCCCGGCCCACCCTTGCGCGGAATCTTATCCCCGCCCGATACATCAATCACATAGATCGTGTAATCCGCCAATTCCCGCGAATAATGCGCCGCCAAATTATCCCCGCCCGATTCTATCAACAGCATCTCCGTCTTGAACTTCGCATGGAGTTGCTCCAGCGCCAGCAAATTCGCCGAAATATCCTCCCGGATCGCCGCATGCGGACATCCGCCCGTCTCCACCGCCACGATCCGCTCCGCCGGCAACGCCTCGTGCCGCGTCAGATACTCCCCATCCTCCTTCGTAAAAATATCATTCGTCACCGCCGCAATGTTGTGCGTCTCCCGCAGCCGCCGGCACAACTGCAGCATCAACGCCGTCTTCCCCGACCCCACCGGCCCCCCAATCCCCACCGTAAACGCCCGCGTCGAATAATCCCGCGCCAGCGGCTTCTCCCGCAAATGAAAATGCCCCGGATGCTCCATCACCTCATGCGTGTGCCCGTGCGGCCCATGCTCATGCCCATGCGAACCCGCTGCGTAAGGTACAAACATACCACTCTCCAAAAAGATCCAATCAACTCAATCGATCCCATTCCATCTAAACCAAGCCCACGGCTTCCACGCCGTGGGGATCATGGACACTCATCGCAATCAAAACCCACGAACCGCCACGACCCCCTCGCCCCGCACAATAAGACGCGCAGCCCAATCCATAATCATTCCTCGCCAACGCCAATCCCCTCAACTCTGAAACAACCGCGAATACAACCGATCATGCGTCCCCTGCAGCAACTCCATCAACGGCGAACTCTGCCCCGCCTCCTCCACCGTCACCCGCTCCGCCCGCTCCGCCGCCCGTTCCAACTCCCCCGCCAGCCCCAACTGAATCTGCTGCCCCCGCAGCGGCCCCACCACCCCCAGCCGCACCGCCGCCGAAACAAGCCCCCGCATCGTCACAAACATAAACAGCCGCACCCCCTTCCCCCGCTCCACCCCCAGCCGCCGCAGCACCAGCCCAAACACCACCGCAAAATGCATCTCCGCCCCGCGCGCCATCCCCTCCACGCGCCACGCCCGCAATTCCTCCGACGGAAACACCCGCACCACCGTGCTCAAAAGCGCCTGCCCCTGCGCCCGGCTCGCCCGATTCGCCACCCCACTGCTCATCATCGCATCCAACCGCTCATCCCACTCCAACGCCCGCTCCGGAAAATCCCGCGCCGCCGCCACAAACGGCGCCGTCCCATACACCGCCTGCCACAACGCCTGCCGCACAAATTCCATCACATCCGCATCGTCGGACACCTGCCCATGCTGCACCGCCGCCTCCAATCCCCCCGAATGCCCAAACCCGCCTGTCGGAAACGCCGAGTCCGCCAACTGCCACAACAACCAATCCTCCGTCATCACCGCTCTTGCCTCGGTCCTTTCGTGGTCTTCGCCTGAACAGTCATTCGCACAACATCTGGGCCCCCGCCAACGCTTGCGTCGTCGCGAACCGTGCACTCATCCCCCATGCCCCTCACCTCCTCGATGCGCCCCCGAGACACTGATGAATAACTAGTCACCAAAATCCGCACCGCCTAAATCCTGCGCACCAAAACCGCGATTCTGTTTCCCAATTGAGCACCAATTCCCTCCAAAGCAAACCCAGGGCCGCGCCCAACGCCCACTTCGCAGGCACCACCTCCAGGCACCCCGCCCTCCCTCGGAGGGCGGTGAAAATACCCGGGAAAACCCGCTGTTTGTGCGTGAAATCACGTCACGCAGCGATATAGTCACCCATGGCAACTCGCTCAAATCCGAGCAAACCAAAAAAGGAGAACGAGCCATGAAAACCACTGTCGCTGTCCTGGCGCTTCTCAGCGCCGCCGCGCTTCCCCTGTTGGGTTGCGAAACCACCAGCTCCCAGGCCAACGCTCAACCCGCCGTCCACGACGTCAACGTTGGCGCTCAGTCCACCGCCCAGCGCGTCGCCCAGGTCCCCAACGACCAATCCGCCACCACCGACAACAACACCCCCTACACCCTCCGCGGCGACAACCAGCGTCCCACCCACCAAAACTTCGCTCCCATCGGCTACAACGCCCGCAACTGACACTCTCCCTCGGGAGCAACAAAGATCCGCGCTTCCCGCGCGGATCTTTTCATTTTTGCCGCGCGCACAAACTAATCACGTCGCGCCCTAAAACGCCCCGCTGCCCATTTCCGCATCGCCCCATCCCTCATTTCCCGCCGAAATCCCCACCGAATCGCGGCACCCGCATTGCATTACCGCCGCCTGATGTTCCCCCACACCACCCGTCTCTTCTTCCTCCTGCTCACCCTCTGCGCCTTCGCCGCCGGCGGATGCTCCCAATCCCCCACCTTCCCCCACGCCCGCTTCATCGCCGACAACGGCGGCCTCCTCCAGAACACCCCCGACCTCACCCGCGCCCAACGCGCACTCGCCCGCATCAACACCCGCGCCTTCGCCCCCTCGCGCTGCGCCCTCTCCATCCACCTCCTCAACTCCCACGACCCCGCCGCCTGGTCCTTCCCCGATGGCTCCATCTTTCTCTCCAACGCCCTCGTCTCCCAACTCTCCGACGACGAACTCGCCGCCTGCATCGCCCACGAACTCGGCCACCTCCTCCACGACGGAATCCTCCACGCTCCCTTCGCACTCCTCGGCCCAAACCCGCCCACCACCGACCTCGAACACGCCGCCGACCTCCTCGCCATCCAGGTGCTCAAGGCCAGCCACATCCCCCCCAGCGCCCTCCCAAGCGCCCTCCAGAAGGTCGCCAATGCCTCGCGCGGAACATACTTTTTTGTTCCTCTATGTGATCGCATCCGTTCCCTCCGCGCTCCCTCACCCGTCCATTGATCGGCCCTCAACCGCCCGGCACCCCACCCTCGCCCACCCGGGACCCCACCTCCACCACGACGGGAGCCTCCCAGATGACCAACACAATGCACCCGTCCGGGCTCGTCACATGATGCGAACTGCCGGGGGGATTCACGATAAAAGCCCCCGCCCCATGCCGTCCCGACCGATCCACCTGTGAGCCCTTCAAAATACAAATATGCTCGTATCCTCGGTGCGTGTGATAAGGCACCTCCGCGCCCGGCGCGTAGCGCAGAAACGCCGCCGAGGGTCCCTCGGACCCGCTCGTATAAATCCTTGATATTTCAACACCTGGACGAAATGGCTCCCATCGAAGCCGCGCCGCAAGACCATTAATGTCCGTAAAGGCATCCCGCAAAACCACTGGATCCATGCGCTTCCTCAATCCCGCTTTATTGCCTCACGCCCGTACGTCCACAACTCCAAGCGCCCCAATTACTTCCGCCGACGTCGCCGTCCACCCGACAATTCCCCCCTGCGCCCGCACCATCTCCAGCGTCGCCCGCTTGAAGGCCGGAAAATAGCTCTCCGTGCAATCCTCCACCAGCAGACATTCATACCCCCGGTCATTCGCCTCCCGCATTGTCGTCTGCACACAAACCTCCGTCGTCACGCCCGTCAAAATCAGGTGCGTCATGCCTCCTTTTTGCAGAATTTCGCCCAGATTTGTCCCGAAAAAGGACCCTTTTCCCGGCTTATCGATCACGATTTCCCCCGTTTCGGGCGCCAACTCCGGAATAATCTCATGCCCATACTCCCCCCGCACCAGCACCCGCCCCATCGGCCCCTCGTCCCCGATCCGCAACGAACACTCCCAGCGCATCCGCTTGGCCGGCGGACAATCCGACAAATCCGGCCGATGCCCCTCGCGCGTGTGAATCACCTTCACGCCACGTTCGCGGCACGCCTCCAGCAACTTTCGAATCGCCGGAATGATCGGCCGCAGCAATCCCACATCGTTTCCCAGCGCTGCCCCAAATCCTCCCGGCTCCAGAAAGTCGCGCTGCATATCGATAATTACGAGCGCCGTTTTCTCCACCGGGAATGCATACGCGAACGGCAACGCCTCAATCTTTGCGATCATCCATGCACTCCCACCGGCAGGGGGGGCAACGGCGTCGTGTCCCCCATCAAGTGATCCTCTTGCGCATGCCCCGCCATGTGCCGCCCGATGACCCCGATCTCCGCCTCCTCAATCCTGCATTCGTGCACAAACTTCCCATCAAACATCACCACAATCCGATCGGCCAGCTCAAACGCCTCATCCAGGTCCTCGGTCACCAGCAGCACCGCCGCCCCCCGGTTCCGCGCCTCCATGATCTGGGCCCGGATATCCGCCACTGCCGCGAAATCCAAACCAAAACAGGGGTTCTGCGCAATCAGCACATTCACATCCCCCGACAGCTCCCGCGCCAGCACGGCCCGCTGCACATTCCCCCCCGAAAGGTTCCGGATCGGCGTCTCGTGCGACGGCGTCTTCACGCGGTAGCGCTGGATCAGCTCCGTCGCAAAGCGCTTCACATGCCCATGCCGCAGAAAGAAACCGCTCAACGTGAATGGATGCCGATCGAATTCGCGAAACGACATGTTCGCCCCGACGCTCATCGGCCCCACGCACGCGTTCCGCAGCGGCTCCTCGGGGAGACAGTAGACCTTGTGCTCCGCAATCTCCTTCCGCGTGGCCCGGTACCGTTTCCCATTCACCCGGATGGCCCCCGCCGCCGGCGCCCGCTGCCCCGCGAGCGTCTGCACCAGCTCCGATTGCCCGTTCCCTGACACCCCCACAATCCCGACGATCTCGCCCGCATGCACATCCAGCGTCAGGTCCTCGAACGCCTCGACCCCCGTGTCATCCAGCGCCCCCAGTTTCTCCAGCGACAACCGCGGAACCCGCGCATGGCCGTTCGTCCGGTTCGCCATCACCGCCATCTGCTGATTCCCGATCATCATCTCCGCCATCTGCTTCGGCGTGAATTCCGCCACCGCCCCGTGCCCCACCAGCTTCCCCGTCCGCAGGATCGTGAAATCATCCGCGAATTTCATCACCTGGCTGAACTTGTGCGTGATGATCAGCACCGACAGCTCCTTCTTCAGCGTCAACTGCTTCAACATCGTCAGCACTTCATCCGCTTCCTGGGGCGTCAACACGCTCGTCGGTTCATCCAGGAACAGCACCTTGTTCTTCAAATAAAGTTGCTTCACGATCTCCAGCTTCTGCTTCTGCCCCGCCGCGAGCGCGTTCACCGGCGAATCCAGCGGAATAAAAAACGGCGTTGTCTTCAGAAACTTCCGCAGCTCTGATCGCTCCCGTTCCCAGTTGATCGTGAACGGAATCTGCCCGCGCGACAGCACGAGGTTCTCTCCCACCGTCATGTTCCCCACCAGCGTGAAGTGCTGGTACACCATGCCGATCCCCAGCGCCAGGGCTTCCTTCGGATTTTTGATGATCTGCTGCTGCTGCCCCAGGATGATCTCCCCTGCATCCGGCTGGTAATACCCCATGATGCACTTCACGAGCGTCGATTTCCCCGCCCCGTTTCCGCCTAACAGCGCATGAAAAGTCCCCGGCCGCACGGTCATTGAGACATCGTCCAGCGCCACCAGCGACCCAAATCGCTTGCACATGTGCCGCACCTGCAGTCCGGGCGCGAGCATCGGATTCGCCTGCGGGTCCGGTGGGAAATCAGCCAGATTCATCGCACAGCTCCTGGTTTACAGCGGGGGCAATGCTTCAATCAGTTGGCCGCTCGTGGAGACCGCCCCGAATACGCCGTTCTGCATCTTCACCATGTGGATCGCCGCCGCATGATTGCCCGCATCGGTTGCCGCGCAGCAATCCTCGAGGATCACGCACTCAAACCCGCGGTCGTTCGCCTCGCGCATCGTCGTGTGTACGCACACATCGGTCGTGATCCCGGTCAGCACAAGGTTGTCGATGCGCCGCGTCCGCAGCAGCAGTTCGAGGTCCGTTGCACAGAACGACCCCTTGCCCGGCTTGTCGATGATCGGTTCTCCCGGCAGGGGCGCCAGCTCCGGAATGATGTCCCATCCCGGCTCGCCGCGCACGAGGACGCGCCCGCACGGACCGGGATCGCCGATCCCGGCCTTGGAAAACTGCCGCGAGCGCCAGCGCTTGTTCGCGGGCAGATCCGACAAATCCGGCCGATGCCCCTCGCGCGTGTGAATGATGTGGTACCCCTTCCGGCGCATCGCCGCGAGGACCTTCTGAATCGCCGGCACCACCGCGCGGGTCTGCGAGATGTCATACCCGAGCAGATCGATGTAGCCGCCCTTGCCGCAGAAATCGGTCTGCATGTCGATGACGATGAGGGCCGTGTTTTGCGGCCGGAGGTCGCCGTTCCAGGGCCATTTGTAGGGTTGCGAGTGGATGTAGCGTTCGGACATTGTGGTTCCTGTGGTGTTCAAGCGATGGCGCTGGAACCGAGTTCCGCCGGAGCGCCAACAAAGGTTCGTTTAGGCGAGCAGGTGGCAATCATGATTCCGAGGGTGAGGACATACGGCGCCGCGCCGATGAGGTAATACCCCTCTGTGACGCCGATCGATTGGAGGGAGGGGGCAAGCGCCCCGGCGCCGCCGAAAAGCATCGCGGCATAGAGGCAGTTGATCGGATTCCAGCGTGCGAAAATGACGAGCGCCACGGCGATCAACCCCTGGCCTGAGGAAAGTCCTTCGTTCCAGGCGCCCGGGTAGTAGAGGGAAAGAAAGGAACCGCCGACGCCGGCAAGGAATCCTCCCGCCATGGTCGCGAGCATGCGAACCCCCTGCACGGAGTATCCCATCGCCCGAGCGGAATCCGCGCTTTCCCCCGCGGTGCGAAGGATCAGCCCCCAGCGTGTGTTCTTGAAGCCCCACGCCAGCGCTGGCGCGAGGAGGCATCCGATGATGAACAAGAGATTCACTTCCAGCGCCGAGCGCACCGCCGGGTTTTTCGCCCAGAATCCGAACGGAATGGCCTGCAGGTGCGGCGCCGTCGGCTGAATCAGCGGCTTGCCCAGGTACGAGGAAAGCCCGATGCCAAAGAGCATCAGCGCAATGCCCACCGCGATGTCATTCACCCGGGGCCGCTGGCAGAGAAAGGCGTGCAACCAGCCGAGCATCATTCCGACGCATCCGGCGGCGAGCACGCCCATCCACGGCGCCAAAGAGGACCCGAACGCATGGGCACTCAGGTACGACACGCCATAGCCGGTCATCGCCCCCATCACGAGGGTCCCTTCCAGGCCCAGGTTGATGCGCCCAGATTTCTCGGTGATGCATTCCCCGAGCGAGACAAAGAGGTACGGTGTGCTGACGCGGATCGCGCCCGAAAAAATCGCGAGGGGAACTCCCCAGAGTCCGAGCGAGGTATCAGCCACGGAGCGCCTCCTTCTTCTGGAAAAGAGGCAGCTTTCCGTAGTAGGTCTCGCTGGCGAGGACGAAGAGAAAAATGATGCCCTGCAGCACGCCCACGGTGGCGTCGGGCAGTTTCAAATCCTGCTGGAGCAGATCACCGCTCGCCCCGAGCCCCCCGATGAGGATCGCGACCGGGATGATCGCCAGCGGATGGTGCCGCGCCAAAAACGCCACCAGGACGCCCGCATATCCGTAGCCGGCCATGGTGAGCGTGTAATTTGCGGAGCCTTGAACGGCCGCCACTTCGATTGCCCCGGCGAGCCCGGCAGCGCCGCCGCCGATCATGCAGGTGATCAACATGATCTTGCCGATGGAAAGGCCGGCCACTTTTGCGGCGCGGATATTGCCGCCCACCACCCGGGCGGCGAATCCAAACGTTGTGTGGTTCATCAGGACCCAGCAGAGGAGACAGGCCACCAGGCCGAAGACGAGGCCCCAGTGCACGTCCATGGCGAAGGATCCGAAGTGAATGTTGCCCAGGAGCATGTCATCCCCACCCCAGACGGGCCAGGTCGAGGGCTTGTTCAGGCTTGCCGGGTCGCGCCATGGTCCCTCGACGAGGGAATTCATCAGGGCGATGGCGATGTAAATCAGCAGGAGGGAAGAGATGGTCTCGTTGACGCCTCTGTACCGTTTGAGGGCTCCGGCGAAAGTGATCCACAGCCCTCCGGTGACGAATCCGACGACGAGCATCGTCAGCAGGATCACGTACCACGGGCAGGACTGCACGAGGTGCGCCGATCCGGCAGCGAACAGGCCGCCGATGGCCAGCGCCCCTTCGCCGCCGATGATGACAAGCCCGACGCGCATCGGAAGCGCCGTACAAAGGCCTGTAAGCATCAGCGGTGCGGCGCGCATCAGCGTGTTCTGGAAAGAAAACGAGCTGCCGAACGCACCGTCGTACATCAGCCAGAACGTGCGGAACGGATTCACGCCGCTGAAGGCGACAAACAATCCGAAAGGGACCAGCGAGAGCAGCACGGCGAAGACCGGCAGCATCACCGCTTCGGCGGTGTTTTCGAACGCCATCGCGATGCCGAGCCCGCCGAGGATGATGCCCATTCCAATGAACTGCGGGGCGTGCGTCCGGTACGCCGACACGAGCAGCAGGAGGCCAATAAGCGTGAGGAGCGCCCCGGCCGTGAGGCGCAGGGCGCTCCAATGATTTAACTTTGGCGGGGACGCTTCGAGAACCGACATCATTTGCCTCCGGCGGAGCCCACGACGCCTTCAACCAGGTAATTCATGCTTTCCAACGTGGGATCGGTCTGCACGAGCTCCTTGCCTTCCGGAATAACCAGTGCGCCGGTGTTGTCCTTGAGCGGCCCCTTGAAGATGACGAGTTCGCCTTTCATTGCGGATTCTTTTGCGGCGTCAGCGAGCTTCTTCGTGTCGTCCGTCACCGCGGGGCCATATGGCGACAGTTTCACAATGCCATCCTTCAACCCGCCGCGAACGAGGTGCGGCCACTGCGTGCCGGACTGAATATCGTGGATGTAATCCACGAAGACCTTTGACCAGTTCCATTCGGAGCCGGTCAGGTACCCCTTTGGCGCCAGGGCTGAACCGTTGGCGTGGTATCCGCAGCAGTAAATGCCGCGTTTTTCGGCAGTCTGCAGAATCACCTTCGGCGAATCGACGTGGCAGGTGAGGACGTCGATTCCCTGATCCGCGAGGCTATTCGCGGCTTCGGCTTCCTTTACCGGCATGAACCAGTCGCCGGTGAACACGACGGTCGTCGTCACCGCAGGGTTCACGCTCTTCGCCCCAAGTTCAAAGGCGTTGATGTTGCGGAGCACCTGGGGGATCGGCTTGGCCGCGATGAAGCCCAGCTTGTTGGACTTCGTTGTCTTGCCGGCACAGATGCCCGCGATGTACTCGCATTCATCGATGTAACCGAAGTAGCTTCCGATGTTCGAGGGGTGTTTTTCCGGGTTGTACATGCCGCCGCAGTGGAAGAAGGTGACCTGCGGATACTTCCTGGCCATTTTCACGACGTGCGGATCAAAATAGCCGTAGGAGGTCGCAAAGATCACCGATGCGCCGTTCAGCTGGATCATCGATTCCATGGTCTTCTGCACGGCGACGGTCTCGGGCACCTGTTCGGCTTCGATGATCTTGACGGAGGGAATCTCCCTGGCGAGTTCCGCAGCGCCTTCCGACTGGGCCTGGTTGTAGCCGTAATCATCGTGGCTGCCGACGTAAATGAAGCCGATCGTCATCGGCTTGTCGTCTGCTTTGGCAGTCGCCGAAAAGAACGAAGCACCGGCGACGGTGCCGACCGCCAGAAGCGCGGCAGTGAGGCCGTTCCACCATTTACTGATATGGGTTTTCATGAAGGCTCCTGAAGAGAGACGTGCAAATCGAATACCCGACGCGTGCCGGAGCAGACGCCGAAAGCGGAGGCAGGAACGCCGGAATTGTGTCGGGTCGGTCAGACGTTGCTGCCTCGAAGTAATGCAGGCGTGCACAGTTTCATGTGTTTCAGCCACATCAATGTGCACGCCTGGGGAGATCCAGAATTAGAAATTGAACCCGACGCCCGCCGTGCCAAGGACGCGGTTGTGGGTATCGCCCGAGCCCTGGAGCGTGTCGTTGACATAACTGAGAGCAGGGTTGGCCGTGTAAATCCACGTGACGCCGACGAAGGCGTTCCAATTGCCGAAGTCCTGCGGGATGAACGAGAGGGGCACCGAGGCCTTCAGGCCGGTCGAGAAGACGCCGAGATTGCTGCGGCTTCCGTTGGGGCCGGGAGTTTCGCCCCAGAACGAAGAATCGCCGAAGCTGATGTAGGTGGGCATGGTGAAGGTGATGGGAAGCGAGTCGATGGCCTTGAGGGTGTAGCTGGGAGCCCCGCCGACTTCGACATAAAACGTGTGATCGTTTTTGCCAAGGAGCGCCTGCGAAACGACGGGCGAACTGTCGCCCGCGAAATTCCAGAAGAAATCAACGTACGGGTGAACCGCGAAGGCCTTCAGGAGATCGGAATCGTCGTATCCGAATTTGAACTCCATGTTGTATTCGGTCGTGGGGTTAATTTCGTCCGCCGTGCTGATGTCGGGGAATGTCCATGCTTCGATGGAGTATGAGAAGTCCCACTTGTTCAGGAATTTCACATCAAAGCCGCCGAAGAAATCCTCTTCGGACCAGATATCCGCCCCGGTGACGACGGATTTGCTGGGGTGGCTGTTCCAGTCACCCCAGGTGCCTGCGTTGAGGGAGATGTCATTGATGAAGCCGCTTCCCTGGTAGACGTCGAGCGCCAGGCCGACGACGGCTTGGAACTGCGGTCCGCGGTCGAGGGCCACGAGACCGCGTGGCGTGATGTACTGGCTGTTGATCGAGAAATTGCCGAAGCCGTGAAGCCGTGAGGGTGTTCCCGGTGCAAGTTCGAGCACTGGGGCGGGGAGGTTGTCGTTCGCGCTTTTGGTGGTCTGTTCCTTGGCCGGTGCGTCCGTCGAGGGCTGAAGCGAAAGGTTCGGCGCCTCGAGCACTGCAGTGTCCGGCGCCGGCTGGGCGACGAGTGTTTCGCTCGCGCTCTCGCTTGCGGTGGCCAGCGTGGGGCAGGCGACGGCTGCGGCCAGAATCATTCCAACTGAAAAACGCTTGTTCATGCGACACTCCATTGAGTTGAAAGCGGGCGGCGACTTGCTGTGGAGGCGCACCGTCCTCCGCGCCCGCGACCGTTCGGGTTTCATGCGAAATGAGCAGCTTGATGCTCTGAGTTGGTTGACGGGGCTATCACAAACCTCGTGCCAGATGAGCAAAGGCGGCGGGAACTGCAGGGAACTCAGAGGTTTGCGCGCGATTCCTGCCGCGCCGAGTCGGGGTCGGGAGTGTCCGACAAAGTTGCATTTGCGCTCAAAGTGAACAGGAACGCCTAAGGGTCAGGCACGCGGTGAGATGATGTGCTGCGGCGCTTTATCAAATCATGAGAACATTCTTGACGGGTGTTTGTTCCTGGATTAGTTTAGCGGTCACTACAAAATTCTAGCTGGAGCCGCTATGACTTCGATCAGGGTCCTCGTCGGTACGCGCAAAGGCGCCTTCATCCTTTCCTCTGATGCCAAGCGCGAAAAATGGAAAGTCGACGGGCCTCTTTTCTCCGGCTGGGAAATCTTCCACATGAAAGGCTCTCCCGCCGATCCCAACCGCATCTTCGCTTCCCAATCGAGCGGCTGGTTTGGACAGATCATTCAACGCTCTTCTGACGGGGGTAAAACTTGGGAAACCCCGGGCGGCGGTCCCGAAAAATCCCCGCAAGGCTGGCCGAAGGGTGAATCCAACAAATTTGTCTACGACACATCCCCCGAAACCGGCCAGCCCATCACCACCCACCAGTGGTACGACGGATCGCAGCACCCCTGGGACTTCAAGCGCGTGTGGCACCTCGAACCCTCCCTCACCGATCCCGACACCTGCTACGCCGGTATTGAAGACGCCGCCCTCTTCAAAACCTCCAACGGCGGACAGACCTGGAACGAACTCGCCGGCCTCCGCGCTGCCAAAGGCAATCTCTGGTCCCCCGGCGCGGGCGGCCTTTGCCTCCATACGATTGTCCTCGACCCCGCCAATCCCAATCGCATCACCATCGCCATCTCCGCCGCCGGCGCCTTCCGCACCGATGACGCCGGCAAAACCTGGAAGCCCATCAACAAGGGTCTTCGCAACGACTACCTTCCCGATCCCACCCCGGAGATCGGTTTCTGCGTCCACCACATCGCCATGAACCCCGCCCGCCCCAACACGCTTTTCATGCAACTCCACCAGGGCGGCGGCGCCTACCGCAGCGACAATGCCGGCGACTCGTGGACGGAAGTCAAAGGCAACCTGCCGAGCGACTTTGGCTTCCCCATCGACGTGCACGCACACGAGCCCGACACAGTTTTCATCCTCCCCCTCGATCCCATGGTGCGCGTCCCCCTGGAGGGAAAACTCGCCGTCTGGCGCAGCAAGACCGGCGGCAATGAATGGGAACCCATGACCAAGGGTCTCCCCCAGAAGGACTGCTACGTCAACGTCCTCCGCGACGCCATGGCGGTCGACAAGCTCGACCCCTGCGGCGTTTACTTCGGCACGACCGGCGGACAGGTGTACGTCTCCCCCGACGGCGGCGACTCCTGGAAGCCGATCGTCCATGACCTGCCCGCTGTTCTTTCTGTAGAAGTGCAGACCTACTGATGATTCGCCTCGTTCTTCCATTTCATCTGCGAACCCTTGCGCGGATCACCGGTGAGGTACAACTGGAAGTTGCTCCGCCTGTGACGCAGCGTGGGCTCCTCGACGCGCTCGAAGCGGCGCACCCTGTCCTGCGCGGGACCATACGTGATCACGGATCGGAAAAACGCCGTCCGATGATCCGGTTCTATGCCTGCCAGGAAGATCTTTCCAACGATCCTCCGGATGCGCCCCTTCCGCTCGACGTTGTTTCCGGCAAGGAGCCGTTCCTTGTCGTCGCTGCCATTGCCGGCGGCTGACGGCAAGCGTGATCGGTCAAACGCGACTCGGGCTCCCGCTCGTTCAGGCAGCCGCCCCGGACATCTCCTGACATTTCGCCGCGCACTTCCGGCATGCATCAATGCAGCGCTGCATGTGGGCATCATCGTTCATCTTTTCGCACGAATGCGCGCAGTGCTCACAAATCGCGGCACACGCGCGGCAAGTTTCGGTGTGGAGGTGCGACCCCCGATTCATAAAGTCCGCCGACGTCGCGCAGATCTGCGAGCAATCGATGAGGTGTCGAATGTGCGCCGGATCGGCGTGCTTTCCGCCCTTGTTCAAACAGTGCTCGAGTG
Organism: Phycisphaerae bacterium; assembly: GCA_051955985.1. GTDB lineage: Bacteria > Planctomycetota > Phycisphaerae > WQYP01 > WQYP01 > DATKPA01. Next base: position 13,221 of record JBQCGD010000088.1, read on the forward strand.
TGTGCAGGCAGACAGCGTGACAGTAAGTGCACGCTTCGATGCATTCCATCATTTCATTGTGCGGCATGGTTCGCTCCTTTGGCGCTTGAGTGGTGTTCTCTCCGGAAGAGGTGCAACGGATGTACCGGCGCGGTGCGCGATTTGTGTGCTCGCTTGCAGAGAATCCACCCGTTCGCCACGCCGGCGAGGCGCGGCGAGCGGAACTACTTCATCCAATGAGGTGACCCATGGCCGGACTTTCACGCCGCGCGGCGCGACGCAATCGCCATCAAGGAAATTCTGCACAATCCCGCTCGAACCAAACGGATTTCGCAACCGCCGGGGAAGAACGCGACCTGCCGGGGCAGCCGCGCCGCGGCCAGGAACGTCCCGGCGCGACTTCCGGTGACCCGAACCGCTCGTCCGCAGAGGAGCGCTCACACGATCCCAGGGAATTGAACGATTTTGATCCCAAATACGGCCATACGCATGCGGAAAACGAACAGCCCCGCGGCACGATCGTTCGCGAATCCTATGGCCGGGGCGGGGTCGAGGGAGAGACCACCGGCAATATTCAATCGGGTTCCGGCGGCGGAGAAACCGGCTTCGGCAAGGAGTACGGCCAGGGCTTCGGCGTCGGCGCGGGGAGGGGAGTGGAGAGTTCGGCGGAGGGGCTGGAGGGGGCGAGTTTGCGGGAGAAGGATTATCGCGGGTTGAGGGGCAGCCGGATCGGTGCGCCGGTCGGGCCGGATGCGCTCAAGGAGGATACGTCGCAGGACAAGCGGCCGGATCCGAAGCCGGAGGAGGGCACGACGTAAACACGAAGGCACCAAGGCACGAAGGACCACGAAGAAGATTCTGTTGAGGAGGCATTGCATGCGTGATGTCTCCTTTTTGTTTTGCTTTATGGGCCCGGAGCTTTGGTTGCGGATTGCCAGAAGCGGAGGGTGGTGGGGGTGATGGCGGTGGGGAGGTCGGCGGCGATTTCGAGGAGGCATTGGAGGAGGGCGGCGGATTCCTTTTCGAGGCCGAGGAGATGGGTGGAGCGGAGGATGCGGGTGAGGCGGAGGTGGTTGTGGTTGTTGGGACGGAGCCAGTTGGGGGAGCGGTCGGGGAAGTTTGGGACGCGGGTGATGGTGGGGTCGGTGCGGGTGAGGCCGTAAAAGTAGAGCATTTTGTCGAGGGAGTGGAGGAGATTGGCGCGGAGCTGGGGGTTGGCGCGAAAGAGGCGGATGGTGTTGGCGTCGAGGGTGGGGGCGTCGGGGTTGACGGGGCTGGGGGTGTCGAGGGGGAAGAGCCATTGGATGAAGTCGTGGTGGTACTCGAGTTCGTCGAGGGAGAAGGCCCAGATGTCGGCGAGGCGGCGGCCGGCGGAGTCGGGGGATTCGTTGAGGTAGAAGGAGATAAGGGACATGGGGGTTTCCAATTAACGGGTTCCCCCGGGCGGAGCCCGGGGCTATGTGATCAATCATCCGCTTTGTCGGAGTCCTTGATGACGAAGCGGGCTTTGAGCCGTGCGACTTCTTTGGCGAGGTCGGCGGTCTCGACGCTCTTGAGCACTTCGTTGAAATCCTTGTAGGCGGCGGGGGCTTCGTCCTTCGGGTATTGGCGGCAGTTGGTGAGGATGTCGGCATCCTCGAAGCTCTGGTCGATTTCCTTCTGGTTGAATTCGCGGATGGCGGCTTTGCGGCCTTTGACACGGCCGGCGCCGTGGTTGACGGAGTAGGCGGATTTTTCGGCGCCGGCGCTGGCGACCATGACGCTGCTGCCGGCCTGGGGGTTGCCGGGGAGGAGGATCGGGTGGCCGGTGGCGGCGAAGGGGGTGTGTTTGAGCTGGGGGTGGCCGGCGGGGAAGGCGCGGGTGGCGCCTTTGCGGTGGACCCAGGCGATGCCCATGGGGGAGCTTTTCACCGGCTCGAGGCGGGCGATGTTGTGGGAGATGAAGTAGACGAGGTTGCCGGTGGTGCCGGGGAGGACTTCCTGGAAGGCTTCGAGGACGAGTGCGTTGATGAGGAGGTGGTTGAGGGTGGCGAAGTTGGCGCCGAGGGACATGTCGTCGATGTAGCGGTCGGCCTCGGGGGTGCCGAGGGGTGCGTAGACGAGTTGTTTGTCGCCTGCGGGGAAGGGGGTTCCCCATTTGCCGAAGAGGGACTGGAGTTTTTTGAACTGGTTGTTGGCGAGCTGGTAGCCGAAGCCTCGGGAGCCGCAGTGGGAGAGGAAGGCGATCTTGTTGTTTTGAAGGCCGAAGGTTTGAGCGACGGATTCCATGTCGGGGTGAATGTGGACGGCTTCGGCCTCGCCGAAGTGGTTGCCGCCGCCGTAGGAGCCGAGCTGGTGGATTTTTTCTTCGAAGTTCGTCAGGACGCCGGCGGTGAGGAGGTTGTCGAGGCGTGTGGCGAGGGCGTCGGGGGTGCCGTCGAAGCCGACGTGGTGGGCGTCTTCGCAGCGGCGGGCCCATTCGGGGGGGATGCCGAGGGATTCGCAGACTTCTTTGGAGGCGCCGTGGACGGCGAGTTGTTTGCCTTGTTCGACGTTGACGCGGCGGGATTTTTTGGCGGAGCGCTGGCCGCGACCGGCGCCGGTGGGGACGCGGTCGAGGATGGCGTTGATGATGTTGCGGCGGAGTTTGACGTCGTTGAGGACATGGGCGTCGATGTTGGTCTGGAGGAGGGACATGGAGCATTTGATGTCGACGCCGACGGGGCCGGGATAGATGTGGGTGGGGGAGACGAGGACGCATCCGATGGGGGCGCCGTAGCCGCAGTGGGCGTCGGGGTTGAGGACGAGCTCGGTGACGCCGGGGGCGGCGCGCGAGTTAAGGGCCTGCTCGATGCAGAGGTCATCGAAGGTGCGGCGGATTTTTTCGGTGCCGATGACGGTGATGGGGGAGAGGGATTTATGTTCCTCGCGCGCGGGGAGGATAGCGGTGGCTTCGCCGGTTTCGATAAAGGGGGAGCTGAAGGTTTCGGTCGTCATGGGCGGGGTTCCTGAAAAATAGGGGTCGAAATAGGGGATGAAGAATGGGGGATGAGTTCCTCTATTTGCTGACACCCGTGTTGTCGGATCTTCTTTCGTTCCGTAAGTAAAGGCAGTGGTAACAGTTAAGAGAATAGTTGCCGTGGGCCTCCCGGCATGGGCCGAGAGGTTTGCGTAAGACGGAATAGGCAGGGCGGGCGCGCATTTTCCCCCCGAGGGTCACATCCTAATATTAGCCGAACTTTTGGTTGTGGCAAATACATTTTTTCGCATTTCCTTTTTAGCACAATTTAGAGAGCCGCAGAGACTGCATCCCTGGGCATTTCTGAAGGTCTACCACTTGTTGGACGCCGGGACAATCGTGGCGAAAACTGCTGCTCTACCGACTGAGCTACGGGCCCGGGAGCGCCGCGTTGCGGCGGCGCTAAAGTGGACCCGGCGGGGCTCGAACCCGCGACTTGTAGTTCTCGGCCGCATTCACGGCGCGGTTGATTGAGAGCGGCGACAAGATCGGAGAAACGGCAGCCTTGCGGCGTCCGATGCGTTTACCGTTTCGCCACCGCGGTCTTTCGATCGCGGGCAGGAGTTGAACCTGCATGCTCTTGCGAGCGTCGGATTCAGTGTAGTTCCTCCAGCATTCGCCGCTGGATTTTTAATAGCCGGGCAACAAGGGTGGCGGGACAGTTTAAGCGATGGCACTGGGCCACCCGACGTATCGGCGTCGGGATCTCCCGGGGGACCGGGCGCTTTAGGGGGTGATGTAGTCCGTGCCGGCATTTGCCTGGCTGGTTTGGAGCGGCAACAAAGTTTGGGTGAAACGGTGCTCGTGCTCTATCTGGATTGAGCTACCGTGGCTTTCGCCGACGGGCGGGATTCGCACCCACAACCGCGAGTTTAAATGTAGTTTCACCGGCATTTGCCGCGTATTTTGGGATGTTTTCTCCATTGATCGTGTGCAGTGTCGCCCCTCCGGGGCTTACAAATGGTGTTTGGGCTTTCTCGGCCCTTACGGGCCGAGCTACTCTTATGGCGGCCCATCCGGGCCTACGGTGGCGTCGTTGCGGACGCGTGGTTTTTAAGGCGGCGGGGACAAAGGTGATGAAACGTTTACGCGCTCTGCCACTGAGCTACTGCCCCGGGAGCGTCGCGTTGCGACGGCGCTGAAAAGTGGAGCAGGTGGGATTCGAACCCACGACCTCGATCTCTGAAAGATGTAGTTCCATCGGCATTCTCCGCCGTGTGTTGGAGCCGGCAGTGTAGTGCGCTTCGGGCATTCCGTGAGGACGAAGGTGAAGACACGGTGTAAAACGGGAATCGAACCCGCCTCTCCCGGTCGACGAGACCGGGCGCATCACCAGGGTTGCTTTGCCGGCGTGAGGAGGCGACAAGAGTGATGAGAGATTGCATCGCGTTTTTGACGCGTCGGGCGTTTCCCCTTGCGGAGAGCGGCCGCGCGGCAGTGTCGCGATTTCGGATTCGAACCGTTAGCGCCATGTACTCTCGATCGGCATTCGCCTCGTGAGTCGTATTAGGTTTTCAATAGCGGCGACAATAGTGATGAGACATGAGATGGCGGGAGTCGAACCCGCTGAATTCCCCGGACGGAACATCCGCTTGGAGTGCGTGTAGTCTCGATCGGCATTCGCCGCATTTTTTGCGACCCGGGCGGGACGCCCGTGCCAGGATTCGCGGGGAAGGATTCGAACCTCCATGGGCAGATTCAGAATCTGCTGACCTACCGGTTGGTCGACCCGCGAGTGAGTGCCCAGGGACTCAGTCCCTGGGCTTGTGTTTCGTGGCGAGCGGAGGGGCGGGGCGACGAGCGGACAAGGTGTTGGTGGAGACGCGACATGGTTCAGATGTAGTCTCCATCGGCATTCTGCTCGTCGTCCCGCCCCCCCTGTGTTGCCACGTGATGACCTCCTTTGTTCCCCCGGCTTGAGGCCGGGGCTATATGTGGTTCAGATCCGTTCGCGTTCGATTACTGCGACCCAGTGGTTGGGTTCGAGGCGACCTTCCGCGAAGTCGGCGATGACGTCGAAGACGTGATCGCTGAATCCGCCGATGTTCAAGATATCCTCCACGCGCTCGGCGGCCTGCGTGTGGGTGTTGGGGACGAGGTCGATGCAGACCAGCTTGGCCTTCGGGCAACGGGCCTTGACGATGGACCACTGGCGCATCGTCTCGGTGGTGTTGCGGTAACGGGCGTCGACCCACGACTCGTTGTCGGAGACGTAGATGACGGTGTCGACCGGGGCCTTGCGGCGGTTGACCAGGTCGAGCGGGGCCGAGCAGTTGGTGCCGCCGCCACCGATGGCGGCGAGCTTTTCGGCGTTGGTCATGATCGTGTCGCGCGGGTTGAGGGCGAGCGACACGACGGACTGCTCGAACGGGATCACCTCCGCGTGGGGGTTCTTCCGCAGGATGGTGGCCGCGACGAGCGCGGCGACATCGATGCAGCGAACCTTGCTGGTGGCGCCCTTGCGGGAGCCGGTGACGGACGCACCCTTCATGGAGCCGGAGACGTCGGGGAAGACGAAGACGTTACCCGCGAGTTCCGGGACATTGTGGGTGGCGATTTCCATCGCATCCTGGAGGGCGTCCTTGATGTCGCGCGGGATTTCCGCATCGACGTTCATGTACGCGTTCATGAGCTGGTACGGGAAGGCGCGGGCCTTCTGGACCAGTTCCTTGTTGGCGAGGCGGGCCGCGATGAGGCGCGACATGGCCTGGCCTTCGCTGAAGACGCCGTGGCGCGCGAAGGTGTTGAGGTTCATTCGCGTGGTCTGCCAGGAGGCGGACTTGGCGATCGCCTTCCATTCGTTGGTGCCGAGCGGGAGTGCCGTCAGCATCTGGAACGGGACATCGGGGACGTCCTTGGTTTCGCCCTTCTTGAACGCTTCGAACTGGCGGACGATTTCCGGCAGGAGGGAAGCGTCGTGGTCACGGCCGATCAGGTACGCGAAGAGGGCTTCGCGGGCCTTGGTGGCCGGCTTGGGGTGGACCATCCTGATGATGTCGGCGAGCGACGGGTCGTTGCCGACGGAGCCGAGGAAGAGCTGTTCATCGGAGCGGGAGTCAATCCAGCGTTGAACGAGCTTCTTCGGGAGCGAGCCGAGGGACTTCCGGCCGACGGAACCGGAGCGCATGATCTGGACGAAGTTGCGGAGCATCTTGGGGGAGTCGATCACGCGGTCGAAGATTTCGGCCATCAGGCCCGGCGAGGTGACGCTGAGGATAGCGCACAGGAGTGCGGGCATGTCCTTCATGTAACCCTTGGTGCGGGCGTAGAGGGCGGTCTTGGCGACGAATTCCGGTTCGATCTTTCCAGCGAGGGTGAGGACGGTATCGAGCTGACTATCGGCGGAGGCGTAGAAGGTCGCATTGAGGCAGCCGGTGGCGGCGAGTTGCGCGAGGGCGTGCTTGTCGTCGAGCTTGTAGGCCGGGGCGCCGTGGGAGTTGACCGTGTTGGTCTTCGGGAGGAGCTTGCCGGCGATGGACTTGAAGAGGGACTTGTTGGCCATGGTGTTGTCTCCTTGTAAGAGCATTCGCGAGCGGCGTGCCTGCGACATGGGGGATGGCTATAACGAGGGGCGTGCCAGGGGGCGGGGTATATTCGTGATATTCCTATTATTAGTGTATTAGGAATGGGTTACGCGCGTTGTGGGTGGTGGCATCGGCGGCAGGAGGCGGAATTGGTTTGTAGCTTTTGGGATAGGATCGTATAGTTTGGGCTATGGTACAGAAAAAGCAGGTCATCATCGGGTTGCTGGGCACAGTGGTGGATGCGGGGAGCGGGGCGACGCGCTGGCAGAGGTGGCGGCCGACGGTGGGGATGTGCCGGCATGAGGATTTGTGTGTGGACCGGGTGGAGCTGATCGCGCAGAAGAAGTTTGCGCGGCTGGCGGAGCTGGTGAGCGAGGATATTCGGACAGTCTCTTCGGCGACGGAGGTGCGGATTCACTGGGTGGAATTTAATGATCCATGGGATTTTCAGGAGGTGTATTCGGCGCTACTGGATTTTGCGAAGGGGTATGCGTTCTCGCCGGAGCGGGAGGAGTACCTGGTTCATATTACGACGGGGACGCATGTTGCGCAGATCTGCATGTTTCTGTTGACGGAAGCGCATTACTTTCCGGGGAAGCTGCTGCAGACGTCGCCGCCGCGGGGGGAGGGCAAGAAGGAGGACACGGCGGGCGGGTATTCGATTATCGACCTGGATCTTTCGAAATATGACAAGATTGCGTCTCGCTTTGCGGTGGAGCAGACGGAGAGTTTGTCGTTTTTGAAGAGCGGGATTGAGACGCGGAATGCGGCGTTCAACAAGTTGATTGAGCAGATCGAGCGGGTGGCGATTCGCAGCAAGGCGCCGCTGCTGTTGATGGGGCCGACGGGAGCGGGGAAGAGCCAGTTGGCGCGGCGGATGTTTGAGCTGAAAAAATTTCGGCGGCAGGTGTCGGGGAATTTTGTGGAGGTGAACTGCGCGACGATCCGGGGGGACGGGGCGATGGCGGCGCTGTTCGGGAACACGAAGGGGGCGTTTACGGGGGCGATCGGGGCGCGGGCGGGGTTGTTGCGGGCGGCGGATGGGGGGGTGTGGTTCCTGGATGAGGTGGGGGAGCTGGGGGCGGACGAGCAGGCGATGTTGTTGCGCGCGCTGGAGGAGAAGCGTTTTTTGCCGGTGGGATCGGATGCGGAGGTGCGGAGCGATTTTCAGTTGATCGCGGGGACGAACAAGGAGCTGGGGGCGGCGGTGGAGAGCGGGGAGTTTCGGGAGGACTTGTTTGCGCGGATCAACCTGTGGACGTTTCGGCTGCCGGCGTTGAAGAACCGGAAGGAGGACATTGAGCCGAACGTGGCGTATGAGCTGGAGCAGTTTGCGCGGATGAATGGGAACAACGTCACGTTCAATAAGGAAGCGCGGGAGCGGTTTCTGGCGTTTGCGATTTCGGCGGGGGCGGAGTGGCGGCGGAACTTCCGGGATTTGAATGCGTCGATCAACCGGATGGCGACGCTTGCGGCGGGGGGCGGCGGGGCGCGGATTACGTTGAACGAGGTGGAGGAGGAGATTCGGGCGCTCGCGGCTTCGTGGAAGACGGGCGGCGCGGCGGGTGGGGGGGATGGGGTGTTGGCGCGGCATTTGTCGGCAAAGGCGATTGAGGGGCTGGATCGGTTTGATCGGGTGCAGTTGGAGGAGGTGCTGCGGGTGTGCGAGGGGTCGCGGAGCCTGTCGGAGGCGGGGCGGGAGTTGTTTGCGGCATCGCGGCAGAAGAAGAAGGCGCCGAATGATGCGGATCGGTTGCGGAAGTATCTGGCGCGGTTCGGGCTCTCGTGGGGGGATATTCGGCCGGAGTGAGGGCGTTGGCGCTTGTCGGATAAACAGTTTATCTGGAAGGATCGGAATTTCTCGACTTCGGCGCGGGGAGCCCGGTGGGGTGGAATTGGGGTATGTGCTGCTAAGTGTATGTATGCAAGTAGCTTGTGGATAATCTGGAAGGATTTCGTGCATCTTTGGCACGACCCTCGCGTATAGTCATTCAGCGATTCGAGCGAATCGTCGATAACGAGAATCAGTTCTTGTTGTCTGTTTTCGCAAGAACCTTTTTTCAGGTGTTCTTTCGATGTCGGCGTTTACGCACAACTTCCTACCGCAAGGATCCGCAAGAGAGCGGATAGCGGTCGTGTTGTGCGCCCTTACAAGCGCCGGGAAACCCGCGACCGATCTGGTCATCGAACGCTATCCACATCCCCAGGTGCAGGGTAGCGATTGGATGAACAGGTAACTCCTCCCGCTGGTCGCGGCTGAATTCTTCAAAAAATTGTTTGTGTAAGCGACCAGCGCCCGCACCACATGCATGGTGCACTTTGTACGGCCCGGTGATGCAACTTCGGCAGACATTCCTGCCTCAGAAGCAGGATCTTGCAGGTTCGAATCCTGCCCGGGTCACGTGAAGGTTTTTCGGGTGCGCTGCCCCGATGACAGGCGCGTGTTCGAAAGGTCTTGTGATCTTTGACAAGTGAAGAGTCGGTTTTAATGGAAGGGGAATTGCGGTTGTTTCGTGTGCGCCCGAGGTGCGCGCGGAGCGGGCGGAATTCTCCGAGATGGCCTCATGGTCTAAATGACCTTGCGCGATCCCTGAGCGCGTGAGAGCTTGAAAAAGTCGGAGAACTCCTCCCATCATGGCGAGTTGCGAAGCTTGCCAGCAGAAGGAGTCTCCGATGACCATGATGGTCGTTCCGGTGACGGCCTCGGTCA
>JBQCGD010000089.1:0-24290 GCA_051955985.1 Phycisphaerae bacterium
CGTCGCTCTATCCCCAGACGCACCCCCTCAACCCAGCCCTCACGCCTTCCGGGGCGCCTCTCTCGTCCTCCCGCGCGCCCACCCCCATCACGCCCCCGCCCCCGCGCCGCTCCCCCCCCCCGCGTCGCACGGCCCCTAATCCCGAATCCAAGGCGCAATGTGCTTCGCCAGAAATTCCTCCCCGCCCGATGACAAATGTCCCCCCCAATTATGACAGCTCTCCGCCAGGTCCTCGCACCACCCCATCTGGTGCAGCTTCTCCGCGTACAACCCCCGCTCCTCCCCCGACAATCCCTCCGGCATCCGGAACCCCACGCACCCCGCCGCCGCCGTGAACTGCCGGTCCACCGTCCCAAACAACCGCGTCCCCCAGTTCAAAATTAACTTGTCCCGGCACGAGTGCGAGTTCAACAACCCCTTCCGGCACTTCCGCAACGCCTTGCACAGGTTGTACCCCGGCGACAACGCCCCTCCCAACAGCACAATGCCGTCAATCATCCGCCCCGCCGGCAACGCCTCCGCCGCAAACACCGCCACCCCTGCCCCGCCCGATTGCGCCACCAGGTACACCGGCCGCCCGGGATACATGTCCTGGTACGCCACAATCTCCGCCGCCACATCCTTCGCACGCCGACGCGTCCGATCGATCCGCGTCAAATTCGCCAGGTACCCCCCCGGGAACGGCAACCCCCAGTTGAACACCCGGATCGCCCCCTTCACCCCCCCTTCGTGCAACCCGTCGCACATCCCGTACGAAAATCCCGACTCCGACTCAATCCCCGGCAGCACCAGCGTCAACCCGTCCTTCAGCAACGCCGGATCCAGCGTCCGCGCACGCCGAATCCCCAGCCCCCGCGTGATCCACAACTCCGCAAACTTCACCCGCAGTTTCCACCCCTCCGCCAGCCCCCGCAAAAATGTCTTCGCCTTCCGCGGCACCTTCGGCACATGCACCTTCACCCGCAGCACGCGCCCCGCAACCGGTTGCTCAACAAATGTTGTCTCTGCCAACGACACGCCCAACCTCGCACGCCCGCAAAACGCGGACAGAATACTCAACCCACCAACCCATCGGCCTTTTCCGGGCCGAACCTTCACCTGACTTTATCCCCCCCTTCACCGAAGGCAAACAAATCTTCCACATTAGCGCACCGTTCGGATTCCGTTGTGTACACCCCTCCAACACCCCCCGTTACCCCCGCCGATCCGTTGCATTGTTCGCCCCATCCCCGTATCGTGCCGGAACCATGAAACGCCACCTTTTCCTCATCCTCGCCAGCCTCGGCTGCTTCACCGCCTGTGCCCACCACGTCCAGCGCGCCCCCTCCCTCACCGCCACTCCCGAACAACAGCAGCCCGCCGAACACAAAAAGAGCTTCCTCTCCCGCACCGCCGACGCCACCTGGAACGCCGTCTCCGCCCCCGTCCGCCTCATCACCCCCCAGAAAAAACCCGCCACCCCCCCACCCGAACCCGAAACCTTCCAGGCCCCCGAAGCCATCATCATCATCCCCCAGGCCGAAGGCGGCGAAGGCCTCCTCGGCGTCGCCACCCAACCCGCCGCGACACCCGCAAAGTAACCCGACGAGGGGGAACGGTTAAGTGATTAAGTAGTTAAATGGTTAAGTACGTCCCGCAACAGAGCGCAATCCTCGCTCCTCCCCGCGAACGAGAATCCGCCCTCAATAACCCCGGCACAGCCGAACCCCTTCACCGCCCCATAACCCACTTAACCACTTAACCACTTAACCACTTAACCATTAACTGCTTACTCCCTCACTCCCCCTCCAACCGCAAATAATCATACTCCACCCCCGCCGTCGTCCCCCCCGCCGGCACCGTCAGCGTCAACCGGTTCTCCCCGGCCTTCAGCAGCTTCGGATCAATCTTCACATCCCGCTCCTGCCAGTACGACCGATCCGCATCCCGGTGAATCGCCCCCGTGTTCATCAGCCCCTCCACCTTCCCCGCTTCCTTCCCGTTCACCCCCACATCCAGCTCCGGCGCTTCCCACCCCGCGAACGCCAGCCGCAGCGTCGCCGATTTCTCCGGCACCTGCTTCAAATCAAACACCACCGTCCACGTCGTCTCCCGTCCCTTGTAACCCGTGTTCCCCTCCCGGTGCGGCACCTCCATCAGGTTCCAATCCTTCGCCGGATCCGACTTCCCGATCACATACGTCACATCCTTCGGAAACTCCGTCGCATAATCGTTGTACAGCCCCCAGTGGTAGTAATCCTTCCCGTTCCGGAATTCACCCGCCGTCCGGTCCGGCTCCCCGATCGCCCAAATCTGTTTCCCATACCGCACCGGCTGCCACACGATGTTCCCCAGGTCCAGCTTCTCCCCCGGCTTCACCGTCACGTCCGCCTGCGCAAAATCCCCCAGCACGTTGTCCGCAATCGCATGCAGCGTGTACTTCCCCGGCCGCACGTTCGGTATCGAAAAATGCCCCGCCGCATCCCCCGGCGCCCAGAACTGGTAATACTTCGCATCGTTCTGCCACGTCACTTCCGTCGGCCCGAAATTCCGGAATCCCCCCCCGCCCCGCCGCCGAAACCGTCCCCCGCCCTCCGGCTGCGTCGCCGCAGGACGCGACGGCGGCACGTAATCCGCATGCGCCAGCCCCACCATCAAATGATCAAACTTCTTCTCAATCGGATCCTCCAGCACAATCCGCCCGCTCGCCGTCCCCCGCTCATCCTTGTGCGGATAATCCACCCCGTTCACCCACCCATACGGCCACTTCTTCTCCTCCACGCTGCACCGCGACAACGCCTCTCTCCACAACGACTCCGGCGTGTCGCTCGCACTCCCGCCGTCACAATAAATGAAGAACGGCCCGATCACCTTCTTCCACTCCTCCCCCTGCCCGATCACCGCCGACGACCCCCCATAATGACTCCCCCGCCAGTAATTCAACAAGCAGGGCGGCGCCGGTGCCGTCTTGTCGTTCGGATTGAACGTCGCATCCCGATGCGCCGACAGCTCAATCTTCGTCGGCCCGCCCGACAGATACTCGATCGACGGATTGATAAACCAGATCCCAATATGCTTCGTCGTGCTGCTCCACCCCCACGCCCGCACGTCATTCTGATTCGCTGAATAATCGTACTTGTGCTCCACCCGCCCCTTCCACGGGCCCGTGTTGATCAGCCGCACTTCCTTCATGTTCATCGGCGTGCCGTAATTCCAGTCATGCGCCGTCAGCATCTTCATGTTCCGCCGCGCATCCACCGTCATCCAGTCGAACACATCATCATTCAACTTCGCACAAAACCGCGCCTCCCCGATGCTCGTCCACGGATACGACGGCTTGTGCTCCCACTGGCAGTACGTGTACACCCCCGTCGCCCCACGCTCCAGCGTCCACCGGATCTCAATATCCGCCACCGCCGACCCGCCCGGCCCCGCACCCATCCGCTCCCCGCCCGAACTCCCCTTCACCGACACCTCCGCCCGCTCCCCCCCGTTCGTCGCCGGATCAATCGTCACCCGCGCCACCGTCCGCTTATCATCCGGAGTCGCCGCGGAATGCGACCAGTACCCCGACGGATGGTTCGCATTCGCCTGCAGCGTGTCGATCCCGCGGTACGTCAGCGACCACAAATTCCCATCCGTCTTGCTGACCGTCGCCGTCACCACCCCGTTCGACAGCACGTACTTGTCCCCCTCATCCTTCACCGTCACCCCGCCCGACCCCGTCGCCGCCCGCCCCACCACTGCCCAACCCGCGACCACCATCGCCACCACCGCCGCCGTCGCCACTTTGTTACAACGCATCGCCAGAGCCCTCACAAATCATTAGTCCCAGCCCTAGACCAACGCTCCCGCCCGCCCCAAATTGTCCCTTTTTTCCCCTTTCCATAATTTCCCTCCCATTCGCCCCGTCACGCCCAATGCCGACCCCCGATCCCGGCTTGGTAAAATAGGTAACCCCTCACCCTCATTTTCAGCCCAAAATCGACAGACCGCCAATGACGTACCCACACTTGGCGGTCTCCCCCTACCCAAATCCTCCCATCCGATTACGATTACCCATACCAACATCCTGAACTCTGAATTCTGAACCCTGAATTCCCCAACCCCAGGAGCCCCTCATGTCCACGAATCTCTGGTCCCGCTACAAGCAATACCTCTGCACCTGCCCCTCCATCGGCCTCACCCTCGACATCTCCCGCATGAACTTCCCCGACGACTTCTTCACCAAAATGAACGCCCCCATCCAGAAAGCCTTCGACGCCATGGACAAACTCGAAGCCGGCGCCATCGCCAACCCCGACGAAAACCGCATGGTCGGCCACTACTGGCTCCGCGACCCCGACCGCGCCCCCAACCCCCAGATCAAATCCGAAATCTCCTCCACCCTCGCCAACATCAAACAATTCGCCAGCGACATCCACGCCGGCAGAATCAAATCCCCCTCCGGCGAGCTCTTCACCGAGCTCCTCGTCATTGGCATCGGCGGCTCCGCCCTCGGACCCGAACTCGTCCACGACGCCCTCACCACCCCCCACGACCGCATGCGCGTCCACTTCTTCGACAACACCGACCCCGACGGTATGGACCGCACCCTCTCCCAGATCGAAGACCTCCCCCAAACCCTCACCGTCGTCATCTCCAAGTCCGGCGGAACCAAGGAAACCCGCAACGGCATGCTCGCCGCCGCCAACGCCTACAAAGCCGCCGGCCTCGACTTCGCCAAACACGCCGTCGCCGTCACCGGCGAAAACTCCGAACTCGACAAAGTCGCAACAAGTGAAAGCTGGCTCAAACGCTTCCCCATGTGGGACTGGGTCGGCGGCCGCACCTCCGAACTCTCCGCCGTCGGACTCCTCCCCGCCGCCCTCCAGGGCATCGACATCGACGCCATCCTCCAAGGCGCCAAAGACACCGACTTCGTCACCCGCATGTACGACACCGCCAAAAACCCCGCCGCCCTCCTCGCCCTCATGTGGTTCTACGCCGAGGGGGGGGTCAACGGCAAAGGCCAGAAAGACATGGTCGTCCTCCCTTACAAAGACCGCCTCCTCCTCTTCTCCCGCTACCTCCAGCAGCTCGTCATGGAATCCCTCGGCAAGGAAAAAGACCTCAACGGCCAAGTCGTCCACCAGGGAATCGCCGTCTACGGCAACAAAGGCTCCACCGACCAGCACGCCTACGTCCAGCAACTCCGCGAAGGCGTCAACAACTTCTTCGTCACCTTCATCGAAGTCCTCCAGGACACCACCCCCATGTCCAAAACCCCGCACGGCCATGCAGGGCTTCAGAGCGCCGCCCTCCAGGTCGAACCCGACGTCACCAGCGGCGACTATCTCAACGGCTTCTTCCAGGGCACCCGCCGCGCCCTCCACGAAAACGGCCGCGAATCCATCACCATCACCCTCCACGAACTCACCCCCCGCCAGATCGGCATCCTCATCGCCCTCTTCGAACGCGCCGTCGGCCTCTACGCCTCCCTCATCAACATCAACGCCTACCACCAGCCCGGCGTCGAAGCCGGCAAAAAAGCCGCCACCGCCGTCATCAACATCCAAAAGAAAATCCTCACCTACCTCCGCACCGGAAAATCCGGCACCGCCGAAGAAATCGCCCAGGCCATCGGCGCCCCCGAAGAAACCGAAACCGTCCACCTCACCCTCCAACACCTCGCCGCCAACCCCGAACACAAAGTCCTCGCCACCCCCGGCGACACCCCCTTCACCACCATCTACCGCGCCGGGTGAACTGCTATACTACACCCGCCCTTTCCGACGTTCTCTCAAAAGGATTCCATCGTGAGTCCAGCAGGTCCCCAAACACCTGGAGCGCACTTCCGCGCCCTCGTCGCCTCCGAAAAGCCCCTCCAAATCGTCGGCACCATCAACGCCTACTGCGCACTCCTCGCCAAACACGCCGGCCACAAAGCCATCTACCTCTCCGGCGCCGGCGTCGCCAACGCCTCCTTCGCCCTCCCCGACCTCGGCATGACCTCCCTCGACAACGTCCTCGAAGACGCCCGCCGCATCACTGGCGCTGTCGACTTGCCACTTCTCGTGGACATCGACACGGGCTGGGGCAACGCCCTCAACATCGCCCGCACCATCCGCGAAATGCAACGCGCCGGCGTCGCCGCCGTCCACATCGAAGACCAGGAAGCCGCCAAACGCTGCGGCCACCGTCCCAACAAATCCATCGTCCCCACCGCCGAAATGGTCGACCGCCTGAAAGCCGCCGCCGACGCCCGCACCGACCCCTCCTTCGTCCTCATGGCCCGCACCGACGCCGCCGCCAACGAAGGCCTCCACGCCGCCATCGAACGCGCCCACGCCTACCTCGCCGCCGGCGCCGACATGATCTTCGCCGAAGCCCTCCGCTCCCTCCCCGAATTCAAAGAATTCTGCACCCAGGTCAAAGCCCCCGTCCTCGCCAACATCACCGAGTTCGGCAAAACCCCCATGCTCACCCGCAACGAACTCGCCTCCGCCGGCATCTCCATGATCCTTTACCCCCTCACCGCCTTCCGCGCCATGAGCCAGGCCGCCCAAACCGTCTACCAAACCCTCGCCAAAGAAGGCACCCAGCAATCCCTCCTCAATCAAATGCAAACCCGCGAAGAGCTCTACACCGTCCTCGATTACCACCGCTATGAACAAGTGATTGACCGCCTCAACAAGCAATAAGCGGAGGAACATCATGAGCGGAACAGACATCAAAGCTGTCGGCGGCGCAGGTCTTCGCGGCCAATCCGCCGGCGAAACCGCCCTCTGCACCGTCGGCAAAACCGGCGCAGGCCTCACCTACCGCGGCTACCCCATCGACGTCCTCGCCGAAAAAGCCTCCTTCGAAGAAGTCGCCCACCTCCTCCTCCGCGGCAAACTCCCCACAAGCCTCGAACTCGAAAACTTCACACAAGAACTCCTCCAGAACCGCGCCCTCCCCCCGCAACTCAAAGCCATCCTCGAACTCCTCCCCGCCGAAACCGCCCCCATGGATGTCCTCCGCACCGGCGTCTCCGTCCTCGGCGACCTCGAACCCGAGTCCGGCTTCGCCAACCAGCAGACCGCCGCCGTCCGCATGCTCGCCGCCATCCCCTCCATCCTTCTCTACTGGTGGCGCTTCGTCACCTCCGGCACGCGCGTCGAAACCGAAACCAACGACACCTCCATCGCCGCCCACTTCCTCCACCTCCTCCGCGGCGAAATCCCAGACCCTGATGACATCCGCGTCATGAACGTCTCCCTCATCCTCTACGCCGAACACGAATTCAACGCCTCCACCTTCGCCGCCCGCGTCTGCGCCTCCACCCTCTCCGACATCTACTCCTGCGTCGTTGCCGCCATCGGCACGCTCAAAGGCCCGCTCCACGGCGGCGCCAACGAAGCCGCCATGGACATGCTCGAAAAATTCCACTCCCCCGACGAAGCCGAAACCGCCATCCTCCACGCCCTCGCCACCAAACAGAAAATCATGGGCTTCGGCCACGCCATCTACCGCACCCACGATCCCCGCTCCCCCATCATCCAGGCCTGGGCCAAAAGGCTCTCCGAAAAGTCCGGCGACAAAACCCTCTACCCCACCGCCGAACGCGTCGCCGCCGTCATGTGGCGCGAAAAGAAACTCTTCCCCAACGCCGACTTCTTCCACGCCCCCGCCTACCGCTTCCTCCGTATCCCCACCCCCCTCTTCACCCCCATCTTCGTCTGCTCCCGCGTCACCGGCTGGTGCGCCCACGTCATGGAACAACGCCACAACAACCGCATCATCCGCCCCAGCGCCGACTACACCGGTCCCCTGCATGCGGAATGGACAGATATTTCCCAACGCGTGTAACCCTTCACCCCCGTCTTAATCTTGATCCTAATCGTAATCTTAATCCCTCAGCTCACGTCGCTCGTTAACGTTCAGATTAAGATAAGGATTACGACTAAGATTAAGAACGTTTTTCGAAAGCTTATTCATGGCCAGCACCGTCAACGTGAACTACCGCCCAGCCCCCGACACAATCCTCCTGCAGATCGCCGACTACGTCCTCTCCCCCACCACCTTCTCCGAAGAAGCCTACACCACCGCCCGCAACTGCCTCATCGACACCCTCGGCTGCGGCCTCCTCGCCCTCCGCTTCCCCGAATGCACCAAGCACCTCGGCCCCATCGTCCCCGGCGCTACCCTCCCCAATGGCGCTCGCGTTCCCGGCACCGCCCACGAACTCGAACCCGTCCACGCCGCCTTCAACATCGGCTGCATGATCCGCTGGCTCGACTTCAATGACACCTGGCTCGCCGCCGAATGGGGCCACCCCTCTGACAACCTCGGCGCCATCCTCGCTCTCACCGATTACCTCCACCGCAACAACAAATCCAAATTCACCATGCGCGACATCCTCGCCGCCATGATCCAGGCCCACGAAATCCAAGGCGTCCTCGCTCTCAACAACTCCTTCAACAAGGTCGGCCTCGACCACGTCGTGCTCGTCAAGGTCGCCTCCACCGCCGTCGCCACCCGCCTCCTCGGCGGCACCCGCGATCAAATCGTCGACGCCCTCTCCCAAGCCTGGGTCGATGGCCAATCCCTCCGCACCTACCGCCACGCCCCCAACACAGGCTCCCGAAACTCCTGGGCCGCCGGCGACGCCACCGCCCGCGCCGTCCGCCTCGCCCTCATCACCATGAAAGGCGAAATGGGCCTCCCCTCCGTCCTCTCCGCCCCCAAGTGGGGCTTCCAGGATGTCCTCTTCAAATCCAACCCCATCACCCTCGAACGCCCCCTCGCCTCCTACGTCATGGAGCACATCCTCTTCAAAATCTCCTTCCCCGCCGAGTTCCACGCCCAGACCGCCGTCGAAGCCGCCATCATCCTCCACCCCGCCGCGATCAAACGCTTCGACGACATCCAGACCATCCGCGTCTGGACCCACGAATCCGCCATCCGCATCATTTCCAAGTCCGGTCCGCTCAACAACCCTGCCGACCGCGACCACTGCCTCCAGTACATGATCGCCATGGGCCTCCTCCACGGTGAACTCAAGGCCGAGTTCTACGAAGACGCCTTCCACCAATCCGACCCCCGCATCGACCTCCTCCGCAACAAAATGCAGATCGAAGAAGACCCGCGCTACTCCGCCGACTACCTCGCCCCCGACAAACGCTCCATCGCCAACGCCATCCAACTCACCTTCTCCGACGGCACCAAAACCGACAAAATCGAAATCGAATACCCCCTCGGCCACCGCCGCCGCCGCGACGAAGGCATCCCCGTCCTCGAGAAAAAATTCGCCGCCAATCTCCACACCCGCTTCCCCGAAGCACAGTGTCAGAAAATCCTCGACCTCTGCCTCGACCACTCCCGCCTCGAGTCCACCCTCATCTCCGACTTCATGAACCTTTTCGTCATCGAGTAAAGTGGAGCCGACGCCCCCGTCGGCTAAACTCTCCCCCATTGATCAGCGCAAGGTTGAACGGACCCACCGCCCATGACCCCCGACAAAAAACGCCTCCTCTGGATCCTCATCGCCATCTTCTTCTTCTTCGCCAACCTCACCCTCATGGTCGTCGTCCTCATCACCGGCCTCCCTTCCCGCACCCCCGCCCTCGCGCCGCCACCCGCCCCCCCTGCGACAACCTCCACGACACCCGTCACCTCCGCCGCGACTCAGCCATAATGTCGCCCCGATGACACCCCCGCCGGAAAACCTCTGGTCATCCGCACTCCTTTGATTCTGCACGCGTACCGCCCCGCCAGCCGATGGATGCCGGGACCCTTTTGCTTTCCCCACCCGTTTTCGCTTCAATAGTGGGTGACCACCCCCCGATTGCCCTGGAGCTGCCATGAACGCCCGATTGTTCCCTGCCTTCGCCTGCCTCGCCCTCGCTGCAACCGCCTACGCGCAGGAACCCGCCAACACCCTCGCTTCCCCCGCACCCGCCAGCATCATCGCGCCCCCCGCACCCTCCGCCGACGACACCCCCAACAACGCCCTCTCCCCCGTCCGCGCCAACGTCGGCATCACCACCAACGCCCTCCTCGGCTTCGTCAACGCAGAACCCGTTTTCGCCAACGACCTCTTCCGCCCCATCGACGGCGAGCTCCGCTCCCTCGCCAGCAACTGCCGCGACCTCTCCGAATTCCGCTCCCAGGCCCGCGCCGCCATCCAACGCCAGATCCAGGCCCACGTCCAGGAAACCCTCGTCATCTCCGCCGCCAAGGCCAGCCTCACCGACCAGGAAAAAAAAGGCCTCGACGTCTACATGGCCACCGAACGCAGCAAGCTCCTCTCCAAGTACGGCGGCTCGCTCGCGCTCGCCGATGAAGCCCTCCGCGCCGAGGGCACCTCCGTCGAAAAAACGCTCGATGACGAACGCACCACCATGATCGTTCGCATCTACATGCACCGCGAGCTCTACCCCAAGATCGTCGTTACGCGCCAGATGGTCCTCGACGAATACGAACGCACC
Organism: Phycisphaerae bacterium; assembly: GCA_051955985.1. Lineage (GTDB taxonomy): Bacteria > Planctomycetota > Phycisphaerae > WQYP01 > WQYP01 > DATKPA01. Next base: position 10,434 of record JBQCGD010000089.1, read on the forward strand.
AAACACACCGAAGATGAGGAAATCGAACTCTTCACCATCACCCTCCGCGTCTCCCGCTGGCTCCGCGAGCCCGGCGAAAACGGCAAGCTCGGCCCCATCAACCCCAATCCCTCCCCCGCCCAGATCGCCCAGGCCGAACACATGGCCCTCAAACAGGGTGAAGACATCGTCGACCAGCTCCGCCACGGCGCCGACTTCGCCCGACTCGTCGAAGACAACTCCCAGGACGACCGCGCCAACTACGGCGGCCGCATGCCCAACGTCAAACGCGGCTCCCTCAAACCCGTCCTCGAAAAAGCCGCCTTCGCCCTCCCCGCCAACACCGTCGGCGAGCCCCTCCTTATCAAAGATCCCGACTTCCGCCGCGAAACCGTCGTCATCCTCAAGGTCGGCCAGAAGAAGGAAGCCCGCACCATCCCCTTCTCCGAAGCGCAGAAAGACATCTACGCCGCGCTCGAACGCAAGCAGTACGCCGAACTCGCCAATGAATACACCCAGAAACTCTACCGCCAGGGCGCCGTCGAAGCCGTCGAACGCATGACCAACGTCGCCGTCGACGTCGCCGTTGCGCGCTACGCCACTGAATAAAAGCGCGGCCGACGCCCCCGTCGGCCACTCCACCCACACCTCCCGAGCCTCCCGCCGAATCCCACCTCATCCACCGCTGATAAAAGGCGTTGCACGTCCGATCCTTCGCCCTTATCCTTCTCTCGCCGCATGGGTGAAGGACCGCTGATCGGTCGCGGCACACGTCGCCAGGGGTTTACACATTTCGGAGACGCTTATGCTCAACCGCATGTTCGGTGCATCATTGGCAATCCTCCTCGTAGCGTCCACCGCCCAAGCCGCGGAAAAGCAGGTCCCCCTCCCATCCCCAGCAAAACTCGTTGCCATCTCCAGCGCCGGCGCCGTCGCCGCTTCCGATGGCTCCGACACCCTCACCCTCTACCCCAAGCTCGGCGCCGGCGATGCCTCCGGCGCCATCACCAGACACGTCGGCAACAACATCAAGGCGCTCCTCTGGAAGGCCCTCGGCAATAAACACTACTTCCTCGTCCTCTCCGCGAGCGACCGCACCCTCTACGCCCTCGACGACCAAACCCTCGACGTCGCCGGAAAAATTGCCTTCCCCGAAGACATCGTCTCCCTTGCCGCCGGCCCTTCCCCCGACGCCCCCGATGCCTACGTCGCCTTGAACCACGAATCCCCCGTCGGCTCCAACATCGATCGCGTCAACCTCCAGTCTTTCAAAATCGACGGCCCCCTCGAAAACATCAACGAACCCTACAACGACATCACCTCCTCTCAGGACGGCACCCTCCTCTATTGCCGCAACACCCGCTATGTCCCCACCGGTATCCGCGTTTATCGCATGCCTGCCCCCGACGCTGCCGAACTCAAGGTCGACGCCCTTCTCAGTATCCACAACTCCTCCCCCGAATATGTCCCCGATGCCACCGGCGCATACGTCGCCGCCGGAACAAAACTCCACACCAATGACTGGAAAGATGTCGCCGATTTCGACCTCCCGGTCGTCGCCTTCTTCCCCGATCGCCCCCTGATCGTCACCGCTTCCGCCCAGGACCTCGCCCTCTATTCCGCCAACACCTACAACAAACTTGCCACCGTCTCCCTCACCGGTACAGAGAACGAACAACCCGCGTCCCCCAATAACACGGCCCAGCGCCGCGGCCGTCGCCTCCCCACCAACGATTCCAACCAGAACACCCTCCCTGTCCTTCCCGACCCCGCGCACAACGCCATCATCTGCTTCCCCCAGGAAAGAACCGCTGCCGTCATCAATCTCGCCGACCTCCACCTCCCCAACGAGCTATTCCTCTTCCTGAACCTCCAGGGCCCGCGCAACGTCAACGTCAGCAGCGAAACCACCTGGCATCTCCAAAAGCGGGACCCACACGTCACTTTCACCATCGACTCCCCTCCCGCCGGCATGACCATAACCCCCGACGCCCTCAAGTGGACCCCCAACGGTACACAGGTCGGCTCTGCCATCGTCCGTTTCCAACTCTCCGGCGGCGGCGCCACACGCACCCAGGCCGTCACCCTCAACGTCCGCCGCGCGGCCGTCGATCTCCCCTTCGCCCCCAACGAATTCGCCGCCTCCCCCGACGGCAAGTTCGCCGTCGCACTCGCCTATGGCGAGCAAAACAACAACTACAACAACCGCGCCCGCAAAGGCGTACAGTCGCCAACTCTCGCCATCATCGATCCTGACAAGCTCACCATCTCCGCCCAGCGCACGCTTACCATGAAAATCCGCGCCCTCACCGCGGATGACAACTTCGTCTACGTCGCCGCACAGGATGCCGACGCGTTCTACGTCCTCTCCGCCAAGGACCTCTCTGACGTCAAACGCGTCTTCACCAAGGGCCGCGTCAACAAGCTCGTCGCCGCCGGTGATCGCGTCTTCGCCGATGGCCTCGCCTACGTCGGCAAGGAATTCCAGCCCGCACCTGAATCCTCCGATCCCACCGCCATGTACAACCCCTCCAACCAGAACGGCCGCGCACCCATCCCCACCGCCGGCGGCTGGCTCTGGCATGGCGCCCTCTACGATCCCTCCTTCAAAAAACCAAAACTCCTTTGCGCCGCGCCCATCTTCTTCGCCATCACCGGCACCGCCGACCCCCGGGCCTTCATGCTCAATTTCCAGAACCCCGAACGCCCCCCTGTCTCTGCCTGGGGCACCATCGCCGACCGCGCCGGCATCCTCCGAACCTCCGGCCAGCGCATCGCCCAGCCCACCAGCCAGGGCTATACACTCCTCCAGGACATTCCCGCCGCTGCCACCCTCGCCACCTCCCAGCTTCCCGGCGACAACGAGCACCCCCCCACCTTCAAAACCGAGCTCGCCATCATCGACCTCGTCAGCGGCCAACCCGTAGAAACGCTCCCCCTCTCCCAGATAACCTCCCAATATGGCGCCGGCAACAACAACGCCTCCATGTACGGCCAAATGTCCCCCGTCGCCTCCGCCCCCGGCAAAATCTTTGTCGTTGCCCACGACCAGGTCTACATCGTCAAAACCAGCGAAATCGACGCGTCCAAACTCTCCACCCCCCTCTACTTTGAACCTGCCCAGTCCGCCCTCTCCATTGACGTCAGCAAGCCCGGCATCCTCAGCTACAAAACCCACGGCGGAAAATCCCCCATCGAATTCTCCTTCGCCACCGACAACCCCGCCTTCATGATCGACAAAGCCACCGGCACCGTCACCATCGACGCCCCTAAACTCCTCGACAAAGCCGTCGAAATCATTGCCAACCAGTACGGCCAGCGCTATCGCCCCGAGCCCGGCCAGGCCCAGCGACCCCAATCCCCGTCCGACATCCTCAGCGCCATCACCCGCGACATGAAAGCCAAATACCGCGAACTCACCGGCGAGGCCATCATGGGCATTCCCGTCGCCGTCCCCGTCACCGTCGTCGCCACCGACGCCGAACAGCAAACCGCCTCCCTCGAGCACATCGTCTTCCTCAATGTCCCCGAAGCCGCCGTCCTCCGATACATCAACGACAAGACCTCCAAGTCCCAGCAAATGCAGCAACAACAGATCGCCCGACAGCAGCAGTTGCAACAGCAGAAAACGCAGTCCGCTACCGACACCGCCGAGCTCGGCGCCCTCCGCCGCCGCGTCGCAGAACTCGAACGCCAGAACCAGGACCTTCAGGCCCAGAACCGACTCCTCCGTGAAATGGTCTCCGGAAAATCCACCATCCCCGCCACCCAACCCTGACGCGCAGCACCCGAACGGCGGAGCCTCTAAGCCCATTCGTTCGAGAACCATCCAACCCACCGCACGCCGGCACGCCCCCGCCCGCCCTCACTTCGCCACCGTAAACGGCACGCTGTACTGCGTCTTCTCCCACTTCAACTTGATCAACCCGCCCCCCTCCACCGCTGGATCCCGCTCCACCGAAATCGTGAACTGATCCACCGACTCCGGCAAGTCGCTCTTCTTCATGTCCGCCCGCACCACGTCGTTCGCCTCGTCATACACCTTGTGCCACCCCCGTTCATCCACCCCCCATTGCCCCACCTGCTTGTTGATGATCAACTTCGCCGTCCCGTCCTCGTTCGGCAGCATCCACACCGAGTACGCCCCCGCCGGAATCGTCACGCCCCCCATCACGATCGGCACTTCCGTCGTCATCAACGTCGCCTCGTCCGCCCCCATCCGCCAGATCTTCCCATACGGCACCAGCCCGCCCCAGATCTTCCGCACCTCCCCCGTCCGCGGCGCCTTCGTGTATGGCCGCCCATAAATAAACATCACCCGGTCATTGCTGATCAAACTGCTCACCACCTCATGCGGACTGACACGGTGGTACTGCGCAAATGCCGGCAACCCGAATCCCGCAAGCAGCCCCGCCACCAGCAACACACGACCAAGCCGCATCATCGCTTTTCCTCCAGTTAAAGAGTCCGCGCCGCACCAACGACGCCCAGTTCCTTCCAATAAACCCGCCGCTCCCCTCCCAAGATCCAAAATCGGAAATCAAAACTCCCCCGTCTTCGTTCGTCAAACCCCTCCCTCCGACACCGCTCCATAATTCACCGCCCCCATCCTCCCCGCCGGCAACCGCCGAATCTCCAGCAGGTTCCGTGGCAGTTCCTGCGCCAGATCCGCCCCGTCCAGCCCCTCCCACCGCCGAATCACATCAAACTCCGGCAGCAGCGAAAAACCATGTTCCTGAAATACCGCGTGGGCAATCTTCAGCTTCGGCATGAACCGCCGATTCACCATCGCGAGGATGACCCGCCGGTCATAGGCTGTAATCTTGCTGTAAAACTGTGCCCGGTGCAGCCGAATCGAATCCACATAGGTGGCCAGCCGGTCGCGATCCACCGTGTCCGACATCCCCTCCAGCCGCGCGGCCACAATCCGCTGGCGCTCGTGGAGAAGAAAATCATGGATGTAGGGCTTCAACACCTCCAGCAATGCGAAAAGGGTGATGTGCTGCCGCATGAAGCGGCGCCGCGCCGCGGGCGATGTATTCCGCAGGAACCGCCCGGCCCGCCTGGAAAAGAGGCGGGCCGAGACCGCGTTGTGCCGCCGGGGCCACGCCGAGCGGAAATGATGGTCGTGCAGGGCCTGCAGGAAGTTCGGCAGCCGCCGCAGATACTGGTGGTCCCGCCACGACGGCAGGTCGAACTGGGCTAGAAATCGCTTCCGGTCCGCCACCACGATGTAGATGACGCCGGCCACCCCGCCCAGAAGGGCAAACAACGCGAGGAGCGTACCACCATCCATGCCGATGGACTCCAATCAAAGGCTCATGTGGCGCAACACTCCTCCGCCACACCCATATTACTGCGCAATTCCCGTGAACGCTTCGCCCAATTTTTCGAGATGCGCAAAATTTCGCAGCGCCGTCCGTCCGCCCATGGAGGTGTGATCGTGCCTACTCGCGTATGATGACCTTTATGACAGAGCGTCAGTCCGAATCCGATTCTCCCCCTCATGCACCAAAAATGCAGAACGAGAACAGCGAGAGGCTGGCGGAAAACAGTTCGACCGCGGTCGTCCTGATCGTTCTTTCGCTGCTTTGCCTGATGGTGCGGCTGCTGGGGTTGCCCAATGCCGGGCTCGGCGGGCTGGGGGGCGGGACGATTCCAATCTTTGGTGATGAAAGCATTTACCTTCGCTGGGCCCAGCTCATTCGGCAGGGTCACTGGTGGGTCAGCCTCATCGACCCGAAGCCGCCGCTTCACTTCTGGCTGATCGCCTTTTTTTACAACTGGTCGCATGACCCGCTGCTTGCATCTCGTTTGATCAGCGTATTTTGCGGCGTTTTGAGCATCCCGGCGCTGGCTGCCTGCTGCTTCGAAATTGCGCCCTTCTTCCGCGGCGACGGGGAGGGCGGGGGCGGCCCCTCCGGCCGGACTCTTGGGCTTGTCGCCTGTGTGCTGGCTATCTTCTGTCCATTCCTCAACTTTTATCAACGTCTCGCCACCGCCGATGCGCTTTTTATTCTCGAAATGCTGCTCTCCGTCTGGCTTTCGCTTCGTTGGGCGCGACTTCTTTCCGCGGAGAAGCGCGGCTGGCCGACAGCGATAACTCTTGGTTTGGTTATGGCTTCCGGCATGATGACGCGGCAGGGGCTCAGTTATGTCCTCTGGGCGATTCCGCCCGTCGCCCTGCTCCTGCGGCCGTTGAATTTCCGCATCGTTTTACGCGCGATCCTGCAGCTTGGACTCGCCGGTTTGATCGCGTTAATTCTTTGGGCGCCGTATCTTACGGCGGAGCTTCAGCACTTTGCCGGGGAGCGTGGCGGTACGGTGGCGGAGCTCAAAACGCGGATCCTTTACCAGAACCAGTTCACCGGCAGCTCGCGGAGCCGGGCGGACATTCTGTACTGGAACGCAACGTGTGTCTTTGTCCCGACTTACAAAGATGGCGAGCCGGTGACGGGGTGGCTTTACTTGTATCTCACCTGGCCGGTGTATTTTGCGAGCCTGGGCGGGTTTGTCTGGCTGGCGATTCGCCGTCAATGGAAAGTCTTGCTGCTGCTCCTGTTATGGGCGTTCCTGATGATCGGCATTCCGCTGGCGCTGGGGGCGGTTCTCCGCTCGCGGTACATCGTCGCGGGGGTTCCGCCCCTGTTGATTGCTGCGGCTTTTTGCCTGCTCGAATTCTTCGGGCTGGCGTTGTCCGCACGTCGTGCGTGGCTCGGGTGGTCGATCGCGGCGGTGATCCTGGCTGCCGTTATCCTGTTGCCGTTGCATGAGATAGCGTTGCAGGGCACCACCTGGTGGAATCAGACGCTGACACGGGAGGACCGGTACCAGCACATCACGGGGTGGACGGCGGGGACGGCGACGATGGAGGCGATTGAGTTTGTGAAGGGGTTCGCGCCGCGAAGTCCTGTTGTGGTCATCACTAATAGTGGGTGGGGCACGCCGGCGGATGCGGAGTGGGTGTACCTGTCGGATGTGCCGGGGGTGACGTTGTATTACACGAATCACGCGCGGAATACGCCGCTGCTGGAGCGGGCGCCTGGGGGCGAAGCGGACACGTACATGTTGCGGAAGGACAAGTGGTTATACACGCCAGAGGTGCCGGTGCACATTGCGCCGGAGGCGGTGATTCTGTACATGAGCAACGATCCGGTTTATACGAGCGAGGGTGCAGAGGATCCGGAAAGGTACTTTGGGCGGGCGAATCCGAACCTTGTGAAAGCGGAAACGTTTTATAATCACGGAGCGCATGCCGACAAGGTGGTGCTGTTTGAACTCAAGCGTGAAACGAGGAAGAACCATGGGTAAACGTGCGGCTGCGGGGCGGTCGTTAGTGATGGGCGCAGCTCTAGTTATGGCGGGTGTGGCGATCGGGCTTTATGGGTGCGATCGGTCGGGGGACAAGACGGTGGTGGCGCCGCACAGTCCGGCGGCGGCTCCGCCTTCGACGGCGGACGCGGCGGTGGCGGATGAACCGGTGCGTTCAGACGTGGAGCGGATTCCGGAACTTGGTGTCAGTCAAGCATTTAAGATCGGAGAGGAGGTGTGGTCGAAATATCCGAATGGGATCATGACGTATATCATTCGGCCGGGGTCGGGGTTGCATGCGCAGGCGGGGGAAACGATGCATGTGCAGTATAAGGGGATGTTTCCGAACGGGCAGGTGTTTGACCAGTCGAAGCCGGGGAAGCCGTTCACGTTTGTGCTGGGGACGCATGACATCATTGAGGGATGGAACCTGGTGGTGAACGGGATGGCGGTTGGGGAAAAGCGGAAAGTCTTTATTCCATCGAAGTTTGCGTACGGCGTTCGGGGGAACCTGCCGGCGATTCATCCGAACCAGGACCTGGTGTTTGAGATTGAGCTGGTGTCGATCACGGGGAAGCCGGTGGAGTTTCCGGAGACGAAACCGGCGGAGACGGAGTCGCTGGAAGCGCCGAAGATGGGGCCGTCGGCGCCGGCGGCGACGAAGCCGGAGTGAGGGGATTTGGGGGAGGGTTCTGGGGCGTTTGAGGAGGGGTGTGGGGCGCTTTTGGTACGGTTTTGGGATGGATTTGGGACGGTTTTGAACCGTTGTGGAGGGGAATTGAGGGGGTTGCGGGGGGTTGGCGGGGAGGTGAGCGCTTGTAGGGGCGGGGTTCCGGGGCGAGCATCATGATTGCGACGATCAGGATAGAGGCAGCGCGTGGCGACTGCGATGGGGGTCGGCGGAGAGAGTGGGCCCGCAAGGTTGGGTTGTTTCTCGCGAGGTCGGCGGGTTAGTGCGCTTTCAGAATGGGGTTTGCCGCGGGCGCGTGATAGGAACATCTTTGTACATGTGGTATCTCTAGATATTTTAATATGTACATTTATCTGGACCGGGTTGGGTGACGGGACATGCGGGGGATGCAATGTGTTACATGGGGGGTTCGCGACGACGCAAGCGTGGGTGAGGGACAGAGCGTTGTGTGAGGGTTCAGGTGGCGTGGGGGTTGGCGAGTTGTTTGACTTTTCGGACCTGGGGCCAGGCGAGGGAGACGGTGGCGACGACGAGGATGGTGCCGAGGCCGCCGGCGGCGACGGCGGCCATGGGGCCGTAGAGGGGGCCGAGGAGGTTTTTGCCCCATTGGGCGGTGAGGCCGGACTCGAATTCGCCGAGTTCGTTGGAGGTGGAGATGAAGACGGAGTTGACGGCGGAGACGCGGCCGCGCATTTCGTCGGGGGTGAGGATCTGGACGAGGGAGTGTCGGACGATGACGGAGATGGCGTCGAAGGCGCCGGTGAGGGCGAGAGCGACGAGGGAGAGGGCGAAGTTGCGGGAGAGGCCGAAGACGATGGTGGCGGCGCCGAAGCCGGCGACGGCGACGAGCATGTTGCGGCCGGCGTTTTCCATGGGGGGGGTGTGGGCGACGATGAGGGACATGGTGATGGCGCCGACGGAGGGGGCGGCGCGGAGGATGCCGAGGCCGAGGGGACCGACGTGGAGGATGTCCTTGGCGAAGAGGGGGAGGAGTGCGACGGCGCCGCCGAGGAGGACGGCGAAGAGGTCGAGGGTGATGGTGGAGAGGATGATTTTGTTGTGGTAGACGAAGCGGACGCCGGCGAGGATGGTTTTGAGGGTGGTGGGTTCGCGCTTGCGTTCGGGGTGGTGCATGTGGATGCGGGCGACGTTGATGAACTGGACGAGCTGGCAGAAGGCGGTGAACCAGTAGATGGAGGCGTAGGCCCAGTGGGATTCGAAGGAGTTGCCGAGGAGGATGGCCATGACGCCGCCGGCGAGAGCGGGTCCGAGCATGTTGCAGGTTTCGAACATGCTGGAGGTCCAGGTGGCGGCGTTGGGGAGTTCATCGGTGGAGACGAGCATGGGGACGATGGCGTACTTGGCGGGCTGGTTGAGGGAGCGGACGCAGCCGTTGAAGAAGAGGAGTGCGAGCATGATGGGGATGTGGGGGTTGGAGAAGTGGGCGGCGCTTTGGTCGCCGCCGCCGACGAGGGAGGCGAAGCGGGAGAGGAGGGTGTTGGCGAAGCCGAGGATGCCGGTGTTGGGGAGTGCGGAGGCGTATCGGGAGGAGAGGCCGAGTGCGAAGTAGGAGAGGATGAGGCAGAAGGTGCAGAGGAGGATGAGGCGTTGGCGGTTGAGGCGGTCGACGATGTGTCCGGCGATGAGAGCGAAGCCGACGATGGGGACGATCTGGACCATGCCGACGAGGCCGAGGGCGAAGGCGGAGTTGGTTTTGGCGTAGAGTTCCCAGGCGACGGTGACGCCGGCCATTTGGATGCCGAAGGTGGCGCAGGCGTTGCCGATGAAGTAGCGGCGGTAGTCGGGGTTTCGGAGTGCGGCGTAGGGGTCGTGTTTCTGGTTTTCGGGGGGGGGCGCGGAGGGTTGGGGTTGATCGAGGGGGAGGGATTGGTAGGGGAGGGTGGGGTCTGGGTCTGGGGTGGACATATTGGTGAGGGGCTCCGGGGAAAAGGGTGATATTGTAGGCGCGGAGGGGTGAGAGGGCGAAGGGGGTGGATTGGGTTGGGGTGGGGGTCCATTTGTTTTGCGAGAGGTGCCCGCGTCGCCTGCGGGCGACGGGCGTCGGGGGGGAGGTGTGGTATGTTATGGAGGAATTGGTTGATGAATTGAGGTTGTGATGCGCGGTGAGCTGGTGAGTGTGCAGGTGGGGAAGGTGCAGCGGCTGGTGATGCCGGAGAATGTGCGGGTGGATTTTCGGCATCCGTTCTGGACGAGCGGGATTTTTAAGAGTGCGGTGGAGGGGGCGGTGAAGGTGACGGCGGGCGGGATGGAGGGGGATGGGCAGGCGGATCTGGAGAATCATGGGGGGCCGGACAATGTGGTTCTGGCGTATGACGTGGAGCATTACGCGGTGTGGCGGGAGGAGCTGGGGATGGCGGAGCTGGGGAACGGGATGTTTGGGGAGAATTTTACGGTGCGCGGGTTTACGGATGAGACGGTGTGCATCGGGGATGTGTGGCGGGTTGGGGGGGAGTTGATGCTGCAGGTGACGCAGCCGCGGCAGCCTTGTTTTAAGTTGGCGCGGCGGTTGAGGCAGCCGCAGATTGTGAAGCGGGTTCGGGAGACGGGGTGGGGCGGGTGGTATCTGCGGGTTTTGCGCGAGGGGGTGGTGGAGAGGGGGATGGGGATTGAGCTGGTGGAGCGTGGGCGGGTGGAGTGGACGGTGGCGCGTGCGGTGCGGGTGATGTATGAGCGGAAGAAGGAGGAGGGTGCGGCGCGGGAATTGGCGGGGGTTGGGGAGTTGAGTGTGCGGTGGAAGCGGGAGTTGGTGGAGGAGTGAGATGAAGCAACAAGAGGCAGTAGCGGAGACGTTGAGTTATGAAGCGCCGGCGGCGCCAGTGGCGGTTCATGGATTGACGATTGTGCTGCTTGTGTGCGTAAGCGCATCGGTTCTCGCATTCTCGGCGTGGGGACTCGCTTATGGATTGCTGGCGGACGAGTGGACCCGGTATGGGGCCGGCGTGGGAAGTCCATCGATCGAGATGGAGTTGACGGATTGGATATTGCCGGTGGCGAACTTCGGGGTGCCGGTCTCTGTGTTGTCAGTGGTGGTTCTTCTTTTGGTCTGGGTGAACCGGGCAAATCGCAAGTTGCGGTCGCTTGGGGCGAAGGGGTTGTGGTATACGCCGTTCCGCGCGGTGATTGACTGGGTGATGCCGTACCGGGCGTTTATTTCGCCGTTTTATGTGATGAAGGAGTTGTACACGGTGAGCCGGGGCGTGTCGCGCGCAGCTTTTACACCGATGGTTGGTTGCTGGTGGGCGAGCTGGTTGGGGGGGAGTTTGATGTACCTGGTGGCGATCACGGCGGGAGGGGCGAAATCGGAGGGGGAGACGGATGCGCAGTTTGCCGCGGATTGGGCGATTTGGCATTTAATTCCAGCGCCGTTTTACGTAGTTTCGGGCGGGTTGCTGCTGTGCATTGTGTGGCGGGTGGATCGGGGGTTGCAGCGGCGTACCCGACAGGGATTGCTTCAGCCTGAGAAGGGAAAGTAACGGCAACTTGATATCACAAATTGTGATTTCAACTTTGGATGTGGTCACAATTTGTGACCACCTTTGAGGTCACAGGTCGCGACCTCGGGTTTGTGAGCGAATACCTAAAATAAGCGATTTTTGAACTTGAGGTCACAAATTGTGACCTCAAGTTTTTTGAAAACACCGTGAAAATGGCGGGGTGTTTGCTTTTGAGGTCACAGATTGTGATCTCAAAAAATTTGAAAAGGCGAGGCAATCAGGGCCTTTTGTCATTTGAGATCACAGAATGTGATCTCAAAAGTCCGTCTCTAACTTGAGGTCATGTTTGTGACCTCAACCAACGGGTACTGCCTTTAGGTTTTGCGGCTTCGCACGGCATTGCGAGTGAACACGGCGGTTAAAACCGCCGGCTATTGATCTTCACCTTATGAATGTCCCGGGAAATGAGTCGGCCCTTCGGGCCTTCGACGGTTTTCGTTGGGTGTCGGTCCATGGCCTTCCGGCCATGGCTACTGAAAGTCGGCCCATTCGGGCCTAGACTGCCCGGCCCAAAGGCCGGGGCTAAACGGGGACATTATTTTGGTGAAGATCAATAACCTGCGCGATTGAGGGGTTACTTTCTGAAAAAGGTTTTGCCGCGGATGTTGGCTTTGCTGAGGCGGTTGTTGACGTAGAGGGATTCGAGGATGAATTCGCCGGCGGAGACGAGGGCGGCGGGGTCTTTGGGGTCGAGCTGGAGTTCTTTGGCGAGGTCGGTGGCGGCTTGTTTGAGGCCTTTGATGTGGGAGTAGTTTTCTAGCATTGTTTGGGTGGGGACGTCGTCGCCGACCTGGAGGGTGACGCCGCCTTTGAATTGGAGGGCGATTTCGTCGTAGGTGTTGAGGTCGGCGTGGCGGGCGAAGATGGATTTGACGGCTTCGCCGACGAGGGCGTGGATGAGTTTGTCTTCGGCGTTGTCGCCATCGGCGAGCATGAGTTCGAGTTTGCCGCGGGAGGAGGCGGAGATGAAGGCGAGGTCGTCGACCCGGGCGATGACGCGTTTTTCGTTGAGGAGGATGCCGCGGCGTTCGGCGGAAGAGACGACGTTTTCGGCGTTGGCGATGGAGCAGCGGACGGAGACGCCGGAGGCCTGGTTAATGTGTGGGGAGGTGCGGGCCTGGCGGACGAATTCTTCGAGGATTTCGTGGATGTAGTGGGGGACGAGGACTTCGGTGCCGCTCTCAACCCCATTGCCGTCGCGGGAGATCCAGGCGTTTTGTTTGACGATGTCGATGCCTTCGTTGACGGAGGCGGGGTAGTGTGTGCGGATGACGGAGCCGATGCGGTCTTTGAGGGGGGTGACGATGCGGCCGCGGTTGGTGTAGTCTTCGGGGTTGGCGGAGAAGACCATGCAGACGTCGAGGTTGAGGCGGATGGGGTAGCCGCGGATCTGGATGTCGCGTTCTTCGAGGACATTGAAGAGGCCGACCTGGATTTTGGGGGCGAGGTCGGGGAGTTCGTTGATGGCGAAGATGCCGCGGTTGGTGCGGGGGATGAGGCCGAAGTGCATGGTGGATTCGTCGGAGAGGTAGCGGCCTTGGGCGTGTTTGACGAGGTCGATTTCGCCGATGAGGTCGGCGATGGTGACGTCGGGGGTGGCGAGTTTTTCGTGGTAACGTGCGGAGCGGTGGATCCATTCGATGGTGGCGTCGTCGCCCTGTTCGGCGAGGATGCGTTTGCCGGTGGTGGTGATGGGGGCGAGGGGATCGTCGTTGATTTCGGTGCCGGCGAGGGTGGGGATCCATTCGTCGAGGAGGTCGGGGAGCATGCGGAGGATGCGGGTTTTGGCCTGGCCGCGGAGGCCGAGGAAGAGGATGTCGTGTTTGGAGAGGATGGCGTTGATGACCTGGGGGATGACGGTATCGCGGTAGCCGAGGATGCCGGGGAAGAGGTCTTGGCCGGCGCGGATTTTGGCGATGGTGTTTTTGCGGAGTTCGTCTTTGACGGAGAGGGGTTTGTAGCCGGAGGATTTGAGTTGGCCGACGGTGCGGGGTGCTGGGGGGTGGGGCATGGTGGACCTCGTGCTTGGGGTTAGGTGGGGAATGGTAGCGCGGAGGGGGGGCGGAGGCAATTTGAGGGGGCGGGGGCGGGGGCGGGACTGGGGACTGGGGACTGGGGACTGGGGACTGGGGACTGGGGACTGGGGTCTGGGGTCTGGGGGGTGGGGAGCATTTTTCGTGAGGGGGTGGCGGTGTGGTGGCGGGGTTGTTCTCTCCCCGCCCCCCGGACGGCCTGCGGGCCGTTGCAGGCAAGATGCCTGCGTTACGAAAACGGCCTGCGGTCCGGCAGGGGTGGCCGTTGTGGGGGTCTTCGTGGGGTTCGGTGTTTTCGGCGGCGGCGGTTGTGGTGTGGGTGGGGAGG
>JBQCGD010000090.1:0-23620 GCA_051955985.1 Phycisphaerae bacterium
CATCTCCCCAATCGAAAATCCAAACTCGAAAATCGAAAATACAAAACCCCACCCCTTCCACCTCACCACCCCCTTCATCACCCTCCAAGCCCTCCAAACCCTCTTAATCCTCATCTTAATCCTAATCCTGATCCCCAACCCCCTCGCAAAGATCGGAGCCCCCATGCCCACACAAACCGCCTCAATTGCCCTAAAATCCCCCACCATGACCACACCTCCCGAACGCTACGCCACCGTCGCCCTCGACCAACCCGTCGACACCACCTACACCTACCTCATCCCCCCCCAATTCCAGAAAGACGCCCACCCCGGCTCCCGCATCACCGTCCCCCTCGGCCGCTCCAACCGCCCCACACCGGCAACAATTCTCTCGATCTCCGACAAAGCGCCGGAGCTCCCAGAATTCGAAAATCGAAAATCGAAAATCGAAAATGCCGCTGAAGAATCCCTCTTCGCTACCCCTCAAGACCTCAAGCCCCATGACTCAGGCCTTAAACCGATTCTGGATCTCCACCGCGACGTCCTCCCCATCCCCCCCGACCTCCTCGACCTCGCCAAATGGATCTCCACCTACTACTGCGCCCCCATCGGCTCCACCCTCGCCACCATGGTCCCCGCCGCCGTCAAAAAAGCCACCCGCCTCCCCGCCAACCTCATCATTCACCTCACCGACCGCACCGCCACCGCGCAGGAACAATTCGAAGGCAAAAAAATCTCCCCCAGGACAAAAAAAGTCTTCGAACAACTCCACTTCTTCCTCGCCGACTCCCCCGACGGCAAACCCGAGCACGAAGTGCTCCAGCACGCCCAAATCGCCCGCCCCATGCTCAAACGCCTCATCCAGCTCGGCCTCCTCCGCACTGAAAAAGACATCAAACTCCCCGACGCCCACATCCTCGGCGCCGACCCACAAGAAATCGAAAATCGAAAATCGAAAATCGAAAATCTAAGCCCTGACCAACAGACCGCCCTGACCGAAATCACCCAAACCCTCAACGCAGGAACCTTCGCCGTAAGACTGCTCCACGGTGTCACCGGCTCCGGCAAAACCGAAGTCTACATCCGCGCCATCCAACAAATCGTCGACGCCGGCAAACGCGCCATCGTCCTCGTCCCCGAAATCTCCCTCACCCCCCAGACCGTCCGCCGCTTCACCGCCCGCTTCCAACGCGTCGCCGTCCTCCACTCCGGCATGAAAGACTCCGAACGCCACCAGCACTGGCACGCCATCGCCTCCGGCTGGGCCCAGGTCATCGTCGGCGCCCGCAGCGCCATCTTCGCCCCCGCCCAGAACATCGGCCTCATCGTCGTCGACGAAGAACACGACCCCTCCTACAAACAGGACAACCTCCCCAAATACCACGGCCGCGACACCGCCATCCGCCGCGCCCAGATGCTCCAGATCCCCATCCTCCTCGGCTCCGCTACCCCGGCCCTTGAATCCTGGCAAAACGCCCAGCCCTTGGAGTCCGGCGGCCACAAGGACTGGAAGCTCCTCTCCCTCACCTCCCGCCCCCTCGGCACCGCCATGCCCCGCGTCCTCACCGTCGACATGAAAGCCCAATCCAAGGAACGCCGCGGCCTCCACATCCTCTCCACCACCCTCGAACACCACCTCCAGCAAACACTCTCCCAGAAAAAACAAGCCATCTTCCTCCTCAACCGCCGCGGCTACGCCCACTACGTCATGTGCCCCCGCTGCGACTGGGTCCTCATGTGCGACAACTGCGACGCCACCATGGTGGTCCACCGTAAGCGCGCAGACGAAGACCCAATCGAAAATCGAAACTCGAAAATCGAAAATAGAGGCCTCAGAGGAAAGGTGCAGTGTCATTACTGTCTAACGGCAATGATGCTCCCCGACCGCTGCCCCCTCTGCCAGGCCCGCCTCACCCACCTCGGCCAGGGCACCCAGCGCGCCGAAGACGAACTCCTCCGAAAATTCCCCTCCATCCGCCTCAAACGCATGGACTCCGACTCCATGAACAACGCCCGCGACTACCAGGAAACGCTCGACGCCTTCGGCCGCGGCGAAATCGACCTTCTCATCGGCACCCAGATGATCTCCAAGGGCCTCGACTTCCCCAACGTCTCCCTCGTCGGCGTCCTCAACTCCGACCTCGCCATGACCATCCCCGATTTCCGCGCCGCCGAACGCACCTTCCAGTTGATCTGCCAGGTCGCCGGCCGCTCCGGCCGCGCCACCGAGCGCGGCACCGTCATCGTCCAAACCTTCCAACCCCACGAACCCGCCATTCTCCACGCCTGCAACCACGACTACCTCGGGTTCGTCCAATCCGAACTCCCGCACCGCCGCGAGTTCGGCTACCCGCCCTTCGGCCGCCTCATCCGCGTCGTCCTCGCGCACAAGTCCTACACCAAGGTCCACACCGCCGCCGCCGACCTCCACCGCCTCGCCACCGCCATCACGCAAAAACTCAACCTCCCCATCCGCATCGCCGGCCCTTTCCCGCCCCCCATGGAACGCCTCGTCGAACTTTACCGCGTCGAACTTCTCTTCTTCGCCGTCACCCCCCGCCCCCTCCAAACCCTCCTCGCCAACCTTCGCACCCGCGGACTCCTGCACGCCGGCCATGCCAGGTCCGGACCCGACGGAATTGCCAACGTCGGCATCAACATCGATGTGGACCCTCTCCACATGATGTAACCTGCGGTATAATGTCCCTCCCACACTTTTGCGGGAATGGGTATGAACAAAATCGTACTGGCCGTCTCCGACCGATGGACCCCCGACGCCCGCGTCGATTCCATTGCTGATTTTGCCGCCCGCCTCGGTCACCCCATCATCGCCGTCCACGTCGCCTATGGCACCGAGGGCTCCGGCGCCGACACCATCCCCGGCGAACAGATCCTCGAACAGATCGCCACCCGCCTCCGCAACAAGGGCATTAAAGTCGAAACCCTGATGCTTTTCTCCGACGATCTCGGCGAAGCCATCCTCAAAACCGCCGACGAGCACCATGCCACCATGCTCATCCTCGGCCTCTCCAGCAAGGGAATGCTCACCCGCCTGATCGAAGGCAACGTCGCCAATCAAATCATCCGCGGCGCGCGTATGCCCGTCCTGCTCTTGCCGCCGGACTGGTCCGCCCCGATCTGAATTAACCGGGATTTGCGCTTACTGAGACTCGCCGGTAAGGGGGTTCACTTCAATTCGCGTCGGACGCGTCGTCGGCTCGCCCGGCGTGCTCACGTTCGCCGGCCCGGTCGTCGGCGGTGCAAACGTGTCATGCACTTCATCCGCGATCGTCCGCACCCGCGCCGGCTGCCCCTGCTTGTTCGGCAAGTCCACCGACACCAGCGGCACCGCCTCCGCCGTCCCCGCCATCTCCTCCCCGAGGGCATCGTTATGATTCGCAGGATTCTGCACCGCCCGCGTGGCCACCGGCCGGCTCCGATCCGGTGCAAAGTCGCTCTCACACGCCGCCACAGAAAGCGCCACCGTCAATCCAATGCCCGAAGCAAGGATCTTGTTCAAAGTCGTCATAGCACACCTTCTCCGGTTATTTCGTGTCGAGCAGCCGGGCAACTTCCATGCAGTCCTTGTCACCGCGGCCCGAGAGATTGATGACCAGCACCTGGTCCTTCGACATCGTCCTGGCTACCTGCAACGCGTAGGCCACGGCGTGCGAGCTTTCCAGCGCGGGGATGATTCCCTCGCGTTGAGCCATAAGCTGGAAGGCGTCCAGCGCTTCCTTGTCCGTGATGGAGGCGTACTCCACGCGGCCGGTGTCCTTCCAGTACGCATGTTCCGGCCCGACGCCGGGGTAATCGAGACCGGCAGAGACGGAATGGACATCGGCTGTCTGCCCGTCCTCGTTCTGCAGCACGTACGTAAGCGTCCCATGCAGGACACCCGGCGCGCCCATGCCCAGCGACGCCGCGTGCTGACCGAGCGCGGAGCCTTTGCCGCCGGCTTCGACGCCGTAGAGTTTGACGCTGGTGTCCTCAACGAAGGGATAGAACATGCCGGCCGCATTGGAACCGCCGCCGACGCATGCGATGACCGCATCGGGGAGCCGCCCGAACTGATCGAGACACTGGGCGCGAGCTTCGGTGCCGATGATCGACTGGAAGTCGCGGACGATCTGCGGAAAGGGGTGAGGGCCGACGACGGAGCCGATGATGTAATGGGTGTGCTCAACCGAGCCCATCCAGTCGCGCATCGCTTCGTTCGTTGCATCCTTGAGCGTCTTGAGGCCCGACTCCACCGGGATGACGCGAGCGCCCATCAATTTCATGCGAAACACGTTGAGCGACTGGCGGCGAATGTCTTCGGAGCCCATGTACACGTCGCACGAAAGGCCGAGCACCGCCGCAGCGGTCGCAGTGCCGACACCGTGCTGGCCCGCGCCTGTTTCCGCGATGACGCGTTTCTTGCCCATGCGGAGGGTGAGCAATCCCTGGCCGATCGTGTTGTTGATCTTGTGGGCGCCGGTGTGGGCGAGGTCCTCGCGTTTCAGGAAGATTTTGGCGCCGCCGGCAAGTTGCGTCAGGCGCTCTGCAAAATAGAGCGGGGTGGGGCGGCCAACGAATTGCTTGAGGAAGTACCGGAGCTGTTCCTGGAAGACGGGATCCTTCTTCGCCCGCTCGTACTCTTCCGCGAGCTGCCGCACGGCGACCATGAGCGTCTCAGGGACATAGACCCCGCCATAGGGACCGAAGCGTCCCTCGTTATCGGGAACGGACCGGACGGCACGCGTCGGCTCGCCACTGCGACCACGGGCGACGGAGAGGGAGGAGAGACGCGATGTTTCAGTGCTCATGCACGACCTTTCGGAAGACCCCTGCATCATAGGGGCGAAGCGCTGCTGAGTTCAACGCGTGCCCGGTTGGGCCGAACAGGATAACCCGGTGCGCTTGTGAGGGCCTGCGGAATCCATTACTTTTTCTCATCTGTCATTTTAGCGGGAACCCTGGCATGAAAATCGCCCTTGACTGGATTGCGGACTACCTCTCTCCCACGCCGGCTGCACCCACGGCAGCCGAAGCGCTTATGAACGCGGGCCTCCCCGTGGAGTCGGTGACCGATGCCGCCGGCATGAAGGGCCCCACAAAGATTCTCGATGTCGAAGTGACTTCGAACCGCACCGACTGTTTTTGCCATGTCGGGCTAGCGCGGGAGCTTTCGGCGCTGACAGGCGGTCATTTTTCCCCCCCGAAGATGACGCTTGCCGAATCCGAGGAGCCGGCCTCCGCTGCCACGGCGGTTGAAGTTCGTGATTCTTCCGGCTGTCCGTATTACTCCGTGCGCCTTATTCGGGGGGTCAAGGTCGGTCCGTCGCCCGAGTGGCTTCGCAAGCGGCTGGAGTCGATCGGCCTTCGCTCCATCAACAACGTGGTGGACGTCACGAATTACGTGCTGATGGAGCTTGGGCAGCCGCTCCATGCGTTTGATTACGACCTTTTGAATGAGCACCGCATTGTTGTGCGATGCGCGAACAAGGGGGAAAAGATTCAGGCCATCGACGGGAAGGAATACGCCCTGGACCCGTCGATGCTGGTCATCGCGGATGCGGCATCTCCGGTAGCCATCGCCGGGGTCATGGGAGGCAAGGGAACGGAAGTCACGGAAAAGACGACGACGATTCTCCTGGAGTCGGCCCGATTTGAACCGCTGACAATCCGCACCACCTCCCGCGCGCTGACATTGAAATCGGATTCGTCCTACCGCTTCGAGCGCGGCATTGATCCAGCCATGGCGGAGATCGCGAGCAAGCGGGCGGCGGAGCTCATTGTGCAGGTGGCAGGCGGTCAGGCGGCGCCGGGCGTCGTGACGGTCGGCGAGGCCAAGGTGAAGTCGCTGCAGGTGGGGATGCGGTTCAAACGTTACGAAGAAATCATGGGGGTGCCTGTTGCGCAGGACCGAGCGGTTGCGATTCTTTGCGCGCTGGGGTTCGCTCCATGGGTGGATGACCAGCCGGGTACGAACAAGGACGTGCTTTACACGCGCATTCCTTCGCATCGGCTGGACGTGGAGCGCGAAATCGACCTGATCGAGGAGGTCGCGCGGGTACATGGATATCAGCATGTGCCGACGCTTGATCGTGTGACGCACGCGGTTCGACCGGAGCCTCCCGCGGAAAAGGCGGGGCGGGTCCTGATGAATGCGATGGTGGAAGCCGGGTTCAGCGAAGCGGTGACGGTTACATTCATTCCGGAGGGGGACGCGAAGGCGTTTGCGGTCAATGGAGAGCTCCTCAAGCCGCAACATGGCGGGTGGAAGGGAGATGTGCTGCGTCCGAGCCTGTTGCCGTCGCTGCTGGCGGTTCGCCGTACGAACCAGAACGCAGGCATTGCCGATGCTCGCGTGTTTGAGAAGGCGGAAGTTTTCTGGCAGACAGGGGACCCGAAGGGGACGGCGCCGGTGAATTCGCGCACGATCGCAGCGGTGGCAGGAGATCTTGGCGCGGTGACAGCGCTGCCGGAACTGATCGCCGATCGGCTCAATCCGAAGGTTCGGATGAGCGTTCGGCCGAAGAACTTTCCGTTCTTCGTGGAAGGGGCGTCGGCGGAAGTGGTGATGACAATCGGCGGCAGAGAGGAAATTGTCGGGCGCGTGGGGCTGTTCACGCAGGAATTGCAGCGGAAGTACGATCTTCGCCATGCGGTCGCGGGAATTGAATTGAACTGGGATGCGCTCGTCCGGGTGTTCGAGCCGGTGCGTCGGGCGAATGCCGTGGCGCGATTCCCCGGGGTTGAGCGGGATCTTTCGATCGTTGTGGACGAATCGGTCCGCTGGGCGGAAGTCGAATCCGCGGTGCATGCGGCCACGCTGCCGGCGTTGGCGGACGTTGAATTCGTCACGACGTTCCGCAGCAAGCAGGTGGGGGAAGGGAAAAAATCGCTGACGCTGAAGCTGGAGTTCCGTGATCCCGGGCGGACGCTGACCAGCGAAGAAGTGGATGGGCAGGTGGCGACGGTGGTGAAACTGCTGGGCGACAAGTTTGCCGCGGCTTTGCGGGCTTAACCCAGGAGCGAATCGATGGCCTGTGCGACGCCGGCTTCCGGTTGGGGAGCCACGACGTGTCGGGCGTGGCGGCGGATTTCCGGTGCGGCACTGCCCATGGCGAAGCTGATGGCGGCATTCTGCAACATGGAAATGTCGTTGATGTCATCGCCGATGGCTGCGATCGCGGCGGCCGGGATTTCGATGCATTTTGCAGCATCGAGGATGCCCGTCCACTTGGTGGTGTGGGGGGCGAAGAGCTCGATCACCTGGCAGTCGAAATAGGGCGAGTAGATGGAATGCCAGGTGGCTTCGCCGGCGAACTGCCCGGCGAGTCCGGTGGTGATTTCCAGGGCGGCGGGGACATCGACGACGATTCCGAGGCGGCAAATAGACTGGCGGAAGGGTGCGGGCACATCGCGTGCCACCTCGGCGTGCGTCTTGTTGAGCAGGAGCCACTCGGTGGTGGCGCGGTGTGGCGGGCCGTGGTCGGTGAGAAAGTAGGCGGGGAGGCGCGTGCGGGGTTCTTCAACGAGGGTGAGGACGGCGTGGCCGCGGGAGCCGAAGAAATCGGTGACGCGTTGAGTGAGTTCAAACGGGATGGTGCGGGCGAGCAGGGTTCGGGCAGTTTGCATGTCGGCGAGCATTGCACCGTTTGCGAAGACACCGGGACCCGCGAGGTGGAGGGCGGCAATGGCGACCTGTGATTCCTGGGCGGAACGGCCGGTAGCGATCGCGATGTGAATTCCGGCGGCACGTGCCCGGGCGATGGCTTCTGCATCTCGCGGATGAATGGATTGGCCACGTCCGAGGAGAGTGCCGTCGAGATCGACGGCGATCAAGCGAATGTTACTCATGGTGGGAGTATATCCCACGCACGTCAGCGGCGGCGCTTTGCGAGAAGCAATGTTGCCGCGGCGAGGAGCGTGAGCGAGGCGGGTTCGGGTATCGGGTTGATGTTGCCGGAGGAGATGACGGTCACGACACCGGTGGTGTAAAGGGCGGAGGTATCGAAGGTGACGCGGGGATCTGCGACGAGAGAGGAGAAGCGATTAGAACCCGAGGGGGGAGTGTTCCATTGGAAGAGCTGGAAGGATTGGCCGACGAAGGTGGAGGGATCGATGGTGGCGGGGAATTCCATGTCCAGGGCGCCGTCGAGATCGGGGTTGAGGCCGGGCGCGAAGCGGAGGGGGGAGGACCAGTTGGCGCTGAGAATGAACTGGAGGAGGGAGTCGGTGCTGAAGGTGGCGGTGTTGATGGCGGTGACGGGGGTGGCGTCGTTGTGGATGGTCAGCTTTTCCTTGGATTTGAGGGCCAAACCGCGGATGACGCCGTTCTGGCGGATGGTATTCGTCATCACGGTTGTTCTGGCAGGCGTGAAGTTGTTGGCGCCGCGGAGGTCGGCGTCGGAGAGATTGGTCGCCGCGAGGCCGGCATTGGTGAGGGTGCTGTGGGCGAGGTCGGCGTTGGTGAGATTGGCGCCGGAGAGGTTGGCACGCACCAGGTTACCGTTGACGAGGAGGGTATTGACGAAGGAACTGTTGCTGAGGTTCTGCTGGCGGAACCGGGCGTTGGTGAGATCGAGGTTGGAGAGGGTGAGGTTGGTGAGATCCTGGTGGTTGTAGTTGGCGGTCACGGCAAGCTGGGCGGCGGTGAGGGTGGAGTGGTCAAAATTGGCGCCGGTGATGGTGGCGTTGGCGAAATAGGTACTGGTGAGGTTGGCGAACTGGAAGGTGTCGCGGGAGAGGTCCTGCCGGGTGAGATTCCAGGCCGTGAGGTTGTTGCGATTGAAATGAGCGCCGGCGAGATTGTGGGCGGCGAAGCTGGCGGTGGAGCGGATCTGGGCGAAGCTGAGGCCGCCGGCGCTGTTGAAGGTGGCACTGGTGATGGTGGCGTTGGTGAGGTTGGCGTTGGCGAGGTTGGCGGCGGAGAAATTGACGCTGGTGAGATTCTGGCTGTGGAAGTCCCAGTTGGCGAGGTTGTCGTTGATGAAGGTGGTGTGGGAAAGGTTGTTGGCCTTGTAGCTGGCGGTGGCGGCGAGCTGGGCGTTTTTGAAGCCGCCGGAGGTGAGATTGTCGAAATGGGCGTTGAGGATGTTGGCGTTGTTGAAATTGGCGTTAGTGACGGTGGCGCCGAGGAAGCGGGCGTTGCGAAGATCGGATTGGGAGAAGTTGGCGGAGGAGAGGTCTGTGTCGAAGAGGGCGAAGGGGAGTGAGCGGTTGCTGAGATTGACGCCGGGACCGGGGGTGATGTTCTGGGTGCCGGGGATGACGGCGTGGGTGTCCCAGCGGATGATGGAAGCTTGCGCGGCGGTGGTCGCGGCGAGGAAGACGAGGGGGTAGCACAGGCAGCGATGAGTCATCCGTTCCTCCACTGGGATGATTTTAATGTACAGTTGAGCTTTGAGGAAGGGAAGAGGCATCTAGACATTGAATTGACAGTATTTTTGTGGTGCGTAGAAGTACGCGCAGTTATCGCGTGGTCGTAGGGGATTTCCCGAGCAAGGAGGCGTAGAGAGATTCGATTTGATCGACCATGATGGTGGCGGGGAAGCGCTCGAGTGCGAATTGGCGGCCGAAGGCGCCCATGGCGTGCGCGGCGTCGCGGTTTTCCGCCATGGCGATCATGGCGTTGCAGAGGGCGGCGGCGTCGCCGGTTTTGACGAGTGTGCCGGTTTTTCCGGTGATGCAGACTTCTGCGGCGCCATCGCAGTCGTAGGAGATGACTGGTTTGCCGGCGAGGAGGGCCTGGGGGAGGGCGCGGGCGAGGCCTTCGCGGTAGGAGGGGTGGACGAGGATGTCGATAGCGGGGAGGAGGGCGGGGACTTCGCTGGGGGGGACGAGGCCGGTGAGGGTGATGCGGGATTGCCAGTTGTTTTCGCGGAGGGTTTGTTCGAAGCGTGGGCGGAAGATGCCGTCGCCGATCCAGAGGAGGTGGGCGTCGGGGGCTTTATCGAAGAGGGCGCGGGCGGTCTGGAGGAGGTCGTCGTGGCCTTTGAGGGGCTGGAGGCGGGCGATAGTGCCGAAGACGCAGGCGGTGGGGGGGATGTTGTACCTGGTGCGGATCTGGTCGCGCGTGGTGGGGGGGTGGAGGAAGGGTTCGACGTCCATGCCGGAGTAAATCGTTTTGAAAAGTTCTGGGCGGCCGACTTTTGCGGCGAGGGCTTGTTTGGTCATGGCTTCGGCGACGCAGATGATTTTGTCGCAGCGGTTGGCGGCGTGGCGTTCGAGGGAGATCCAGAGGGTGCGGGCGAGGGGGTTCTGGTAGGGGTGGAAGGGGAGGCCGTGGATGGTGTGGACCACCACAGGGGATTTTCGATTTTCGATTTTCGATTTTCGATTGGATTGTTGGATTCGCCAGGCGGCGGCGCGGCCGAGGATGCCGGCTTTGGAGGAGTGGGTGTGAACGATGTCGGGGGTGGTGGTGGCGACGAGGTTTTTGATTTCTTTGTAGGCGGCGAGGTCGTGGGTGGGGTGGGGGTTTCGGACGAGGTGGGGGGTGACGAGGACTTTGTAGCCGGCGCTCTCTGCGCGCTTCATAAGAGTGCCTTCGGGGCCGGGGCTGGGGCCGGTGAGGAGGGTGACGTCGTGGCCTTTGGCGTGGAGTCCTTCGCAGGTGAGGAGGGTGTTTTCCTGGGCGCCGCCGACGATGAGGCGGGTGATGATGTGGAGGATTTTCACGGGTGGGGCACCGGGTAAGGGACGCGGGGGAAGAGGGGGCATTTTAGCGGACAGGGGGCGGTGCGGGCATTGGGGGCGGCTGAAAGGCAGCCGCGTGTTTGGAATTTTGGAGATTCGCGGTTTGGCACGTGTGCGGAAAAAGAATAGCCGACGAGGGCGTCGGCTCCACACTGGGCCTTTTCAAAGGGGGATTTCTGGGACTTTTTTTTCAGCGGGTGCGGTATCTGGAGTTCCAGAATATGGGGGTGGGGTGGGGGTGGGTTTTTCGCGGGGCGGAGTTGTGGACTGGTTTTGGTTTGGACGTGGGGTGATGGCGGTTTGGGTGCACGGACGTGGGCACGGCGGGTGGGCTGGGGGCGAGGGCGGGGAGGGTGTCGGTGGTGAGAGGTGTTGGGGTGAGATCGGGGCGGATGGTGGTGGGAGCGGGTGGAGAGGCGGTCGGGGGGGTGTCGATTGGGAGTTGGGTGGTGGTGGCGGTGATGACGGCGGCGGGGGGCGGGGTGAGGGTGGCGCCGAAGTGGTTGAGGACGAAGGAGAGGTCGGTGAGGTCGACGGTGGGGGCGCCGTCGAAGTTGCCGTTGGTCCAGTTGGAGGTGTTGTTGCCGATGTTGTTGAGGACGGTGGAGAGGTCGGAGAGGTCGATTTGGCCATCCTGGTTGGCGTCGCCGGGGAGGACGGAGACGGTGGTGTTGCTGGAAATGGAGAGGCCGCCGGCGTCGGTGATGAGGCAGGTGAAGATGTACTTGCCGGCCTTCGTGAAGGTGGCGATGGTGGCTTTGGCGGCGTTGGTGGCGTTGAGGGAGTAGGAGACGGGAGCGGGGCCGGTGGCGGACCAGGTGTAGGTGAGGTTGGCTTCGCCGTTGTCATCGGCGCCGAGGATGGAGAGGCCGGCGGTTGCGTTGGTGACGGGGCTGGCGCTGGAGGCGGTGGCGACGGTGGGATTCTGGTTGACCTGCACGCCGGCGAAGGTGGCAACGCAGCTTGTGCCGTTGTTGTGGCTGGTGACGGCGAGCCCGACCTGCGCACTGATGCTCATGGGGATCGACTGGGGGGTGCCGATCTGGATCCAGTCGGAGGCGGAGGGGGTGGCGGAGGTCGTGGCGTAGAAGGCCGAGAAGTTGTTGCCGGTGCGGACCAGTTTGACCCAGTCCGGGGCCACGAGGGTGTTGAGGTTGGAAGCGTTGGCGTATCCGCCGGTGCTGTTGCGCCACTGGAAGCTGATGCCGGAAGAGGAGCTCACGACGAGGTCGGCGAACATTGCATTGGCGGCGGTGGAATCGCGGAACATGATGCCGGCCTTGGCCCAGGGGTCGGTGTTCTGGAGACCGGTGACCTGGGCGATGATTGATCCGTTGCCGCTGAGGCTTCGGGAAACGAACTGGAACTGGTCGGAGTTGTTCCAGATGTCGCTGCCGCCGCCGGAGATGGTGAAGGTGTTGGCGGCGGCGTTGAATCCACCGATGCCGGCGGGGCTTGGCGAGCCGATGTCGCGGGAGGCCCAGGGGGAGGGGAGCGTTGCGGGCGCGTAGGTGCCGGTGAGGGTGACGAAGCTGGAGGCGGGAATGGTGAGAGTGACCTTGCCGTTGACGGGAACGAGGTCGGCAAGTTGGACGTATTTTTGCGTGCCGGAGGTTTGATAGACCTGCAGGGAGCCGACGTTAATGCCCGCGGGGAGGTTGATGGTGACGGCCTGGTCGGAGGCCTGCATGTTGACGAAGACGGTGGTGAGGCGCTGGTCCTGGGGCTGGATGAAGGAGGCGACGTTCAGGCCGTTGTAGGTGTCGAGGGAGTTGGCGCCGCCGAAAGAGGCGTTGCCGTTATCGAAGGTGGCCTTGATCATTTTTGCGCCGGGGTTGATCCAGCGGGAGAACTGTTTGAAGGTGTCGTACTTGTAGCTGGCGGTGGGGTTGTTGACGTTGGCGAGGTCGACCATGCCGGAGGCGTCGCCGGGGTTGTAGCTGATGAAGGTCCAGGCGGCGTATCCGCTGACGTGGCCATAGACGAGGGCGTCGTAGATCTTGAGTCCGTAAGCCATGGCGCCGTCTCTGGTCCAGGTCTGGTCTTCGCCATCGGTTTCGGTCTGCCAGATGTCCTTGTTGTCGCCGCCGACGCCGACGGTGGAGGAATTCGGCCAGAGCCAGCCGAGGACGCTGGAGGAATCGTTGGAGAGGATCTGCGCCGCGTGGGCGGAGCCGTTGAGGAGGGCGTCCCAGGTCGCCGCATCTCCATCCTTGGGCTCCTGATACTGGTGTGTCGCGTACCCCCCGAGGTCGCCGAGCAGCCCGCGGTCGATCAGGTTCTGCCGGATCTGATAGTACTCGCTGAGGAACCACGGGTTGCTCGCGGCAGGCCCGATTTCCTCCAGTTCGGGGCCGAAGAACTTCGTGGTGATCTCGGGGTGGGCGGCGAGTTCGGTGGAAAGCGCCTGGAGGGCATCGCCGTACAACTGCCACTGGCCGGTGTTGGTGCCCCTGGTGGGATCGTTCGGGTCGACGGCGGTGCGGTTGAGGAACATGGAGCTGTAGTTGACCTGGACATCGGGCTCGTTTTGGAAGCTGAAGGCGTACATGGGAAGACCCGTCTGCTGCTGCCACCACTCGACATCGGAGAGGACATAGCGGGCCCAGTCGGTCCACTTGGCAGGATCGACGGTGCCGCCGGCGGAATTGGCGCCGTATACACCGTAGGGAAGGATCGGGTCGTAGCCGGACTGGGTGCCGCCGCTGCCGGTGAAGTAGGATCCGGTGGTGACCTTCAGCCATTGCGGGGGACTCCAGAGGGAGCCGATCATCTTGGTGCGGTCGGGCTGGAGGCCGTCGGTTTCGAGCCATTTGACGAGGTCGGCCTCGGAATTCCCACCGTTCATGCCGAACTTGGCGACGTTGTCGGCGAGGTTGGCGGAGATGGGGATGGGGGTGGTGAGGTTGCCGCCGGTGGTGTAGGTGAATTCGTTGGGACCGGCGGTGATGCGGACGGTGTTCATGCCGGCGTCGCGCATGATGGCACCAGCCTGGGCAATGGTGACTTTGTCGGTCGGGTAGATCGGGGCGGTGCCCCAGCCCTGGATGGTCTGGTAGGTGGTGGCGGCGTCAAGGGTGACGGTGGTGAGCAACCAGCGGCACTCGAGGATCTCGAGAGCGCAGTGGGGGGCTTTGCGGGACGTGTGGCGGAAGAGGGGGCGATTACGACGGCTGGGCGAATACATCATCTCACATCCCACATCAGCGTCTTTGGGTTGAGGGATCCAGAACACATTTTGCGCGGGCGTGACGGGAGGCCCGGATTTTGGAAAAAGGGTGGACGCTCGAGTCGCGGCATCACGAGAGATGGGCGGTTTCCGGGGGAGTGGCGACCATGTGTAGATATACATCAAACGGTTGCAAATGCAAACGTTTTTAATTGTGTTGGTTTTCGATGGCAGTCAGGCGTGGGGATTTCGCGACATCTGGTTGCGGGCTTTGGTGGTTTGGAACGGGCTGCGGCCCACCATGGGCAGGATGCCCATGCCACTGGATGGTCATTTGGCGTTGAGTTGGAGTTTGGCGAGGCAGGCGGCGATGACGCGGTCCTGATTGAAGCCGATGTCGGTGGGGGAGGGGAGGGCGTTTATCGGGAACCATTGGAAGTCGGAGGCTTCATCCTGCGGCAGGGGGGTGCCTTCAATGGGGATGGCGAAGGTGGGGGCGAGAGAGTGCTGGCGGAGGTCGATGCAATGGGGGGCGGTCGGGTGCGGGGTGGGGAAGTATTGGGCGAGGTAGAGGGGTTGGGGGTCGGGGTCGAGTTGGAAGCGGATGTTTGGGCCGAGGGTTTGGTGGAGCTGGCGGGAGATGCAGTCGGCGATGGATTCGTTGCGGAAGAGACGGCCGCCGACGAGGCACCAGGCTTTTTTGTTTTGGGGGGTGTTGCGGAGGATGAGGCCGATGTGCGGGATGCTGGGCGCGCCGGTGGGGGGGTGGAGTTGGAGGGGGAGGATGTCGATGCAGGGGATGGGCATGGATTGTTGGATGCGGGCGTAGTCGGTGGGGGAGAGGAAGGGGAATGCTTCGTTAGATGACGATTTCATTTTACGGCTTCCGCGATTAGTGCTGCGACGATGCCAAGGATTATCAACACGATGCCAATGAGCGCTCGCCGATATCCGCGAAGGCGTCCTCTGGATCTCTTGATTCTAATCACTGCGCAAGCTCCCAGAATCACCGATAGAAGCCACGGCCAAACTTCTGCGACATCGAGAGCGGCGTTGATCCAAGGTCCCGGTCCGGGTTCACGATATTGGCTTATAAGCGCAATAAAGGGACTCCAAAAGACCATCGCCAAAAGGCAGATCCAGGACGCATTCGCTAATCTGCTGATTCGCGGCGCCGTACTTGGTGTTGCGTACTGCAAGGTTGTGTTTTCATTTGTTGGTGTCATGGGAAATTAAAACTTGATCCATTGGAGATGTAACCCTTGGGCGGGGGAGCAGGGGCCGGCTTGTTGGCGGTCTTTGCTGGCGATGATTTCGGCGATGCGGGTGGGGGGGTAGTGGTGGGTGCCGACGTCGAGGAGGGTGCCGACCATGGTGCGGACCTTGTGGGAGTGGCAGCGGGTGCCTTCGCCGGCGACGTTGCGGCGGGGGTGGGCGGGGTCGTTTCGGGAGCGGTGGATTTGGCAGTGGAAGATGGTGCGGGTGGTGTTTTCGCGCTCGTCGGATTTGCCTTTGAAGGCGTTGAAGTCGTGGGTGCCGAGGAAGTGGGTGCAGGCTTCTTGCATGGCGGGGAGGTCGAGGGAGCGGTAGAAGTGGTAGACGTAGTGGCGGTAGAAGAGGGGGCGGTCCTGGTCGTTCCAGATGAGATAGCGGTAGCGTTTGTGCTTGGCGGTGCGGATGTCGAAGTCGAGGGGGACTTCTTCCATGGTGCGGATGAGGATGTCGGGGGGGAGGCGGGAGTTGATGGCTTTGCGGAGGCGCGGGGTGTCGATGTGGGTGTCGGCGTTCATGGCGGCGACCTGGCCGAGGGCGTGAACGCCGGTGTCGGTGCGGGAGGAGCCATTGATGGTGACGGGGTGGGAGACGATGGTTCCGGCGGCTTTTTCGATTTCGCGCTGGACGGTGGAGATGCCCTCAGCGTCGGGTTGGCGTTGCCAGCCGTTGTAGGCGGTGCCGTCGTAGGCGATGGTGAGTTTGTAGCGTTTCACGGTTCGGGCACTTCCAGATCGCGGCAGATTTTGCGGGCGAGGAAGTCGTTGATCTCATTGTGCCGGGGGATGGTGGAAGTCTTCCGCTTGGCGCGGTTCACCCATACCGAATGTCGACCGCCCTCGCGGAGCAACTCGCAGCCGTGTTGCTGAAGGTGTTGGATCAAATCGCGGCGTTTCATCAGACAGCAACGTTGAGAGATTCGCGGATGACGGTCTGGCCCTGAATTGATTCTTCACTGAGTGTTCGATTTGCGTCGAGCACCAGCGCGACCGCTTCTGCCAACGACTCGCGAGCTTCTTCAAGCGTATCTGCTTGCGTGTTTGCACCGGGCAGTTCTTCGACAAAGCCAATGTAGCCTTCCGGAACCTGTTTGAAGATGGCGGTAAAGGTCATGCGAGACTCCGTCATAATTTATCGGCCGGATCTGTTATGTGCTTCATTTTAGCAGAAGTTCCGCGATCTGGACGGCGTTTCACTGGCGCTCGTCAGAGTACATGCAGATCATCAATTTCCACTGCGTATCTCGGCGATCGCTCGGTGACGGTCAATTCAAGCGTCAGGTCTGATTTTCCTTCCTCTACAGTCCATAGATTGACGCGGACCGACCATTGAGGGGTGGCGGATGCGTCGATAGCGACGGCATCGATAAAATCGTACGCATCGGCGGGGGGAAGCTTCAGGGTGCGACCGTATGATCGGATGCATTTTGCGATGTCGGCCGCGGTCATCCTGCTTTTGTCGACGATTTCAAGGAGTTCGTCGTAGGACTTACCAACGAGCATGATTACCAATGGCTCAATTACGCGAGTGAAAGAAGGGGTGGCCTTTTTTCGGGGCGCCGCGTGATGCGAGTTGAGCAGTTGGACCTTTTCTTCTTCTTCGCGCTGAATCGCATAATCCAAGGGCGTCTTTTCATCGTTGTCTTTGATGTTGGGATCGGCACCGGCGGCTAAAAGCGCTGCCATGTTTTCCAACGAGCCCGTGTCTTCGCCTTCGGCGGCCCACACATGGAGTGGAGTTGATCCATCCTTGCTCTGGGCGTTTGGATTTCCGCCATTCTCCAGAAGCACTGCGATATTTCGCGTGCCCTGTGCGAGATGCATCGGCGTCATCCCTCGATCGTCCGCAGCATTGGGATTTGCACCGCTTTTCAACAGAAGTTGAATCACATCAGGACGATCTTCGGTCACAACCCAATGTAGAGGAGTCATTCCGAATCGATGAGTTTTCCGGACTAAAGACGGGTCCGAAGCCAGGAGCTCGTTCAGGTCCTTGAAGGAGCCAAACATCATTTTTTTATAGAGCTCGTCTTCGGACATTCGAGTGTTCACTCCGTATGCCAACGCAAGGGCGTGGTCGCAGGATTTTATTTTATCAGCAGCTCCGCGATCTGGACGGCATTGAGGGCGGCGCCTTTTAAGAGCTGGTCGCCGGCGACGAACATGCAGAAGGAGTGGCCGGTGGGGTCGGAGAGGTCCTGGCGGATGCGGCCGCAGAGGATGTCGCCCTGGCCGGAGGCGTCTTTGGGCATGGGGAAGTAGTTGGCTTCGACGTTGTCGACGATTTTGACGCCGGGGGCGGTGGAGAGGATTTTGCGGACTTCGTTGGGGGTGATGGGGCGTTCGCATTCGACGGTGAGGGCTTCGGAGTGGGCGCGGAGGACGGGGACGCGGACGCAGGTGGCGGAGATGCGGATGTCGTTGTCGCCGAAGATTTTTTTGGTCTCTTTCACCATTTTTGTCTCTTCTTCGTTGTAGCCGGTGGCGGGGTCGACCTTGGCGTTGTGTCTGAAGAGGTTGAAGGCGTAGGGGTGGGGGAGGACGGTGTGCTTGTACTCGCGGCCTTCGAGATGGGCGCGGGTGGATTCGCGGAGTTCTTCCATGGCGGCGGCGCCGGCGCCGGAGGCGGCCTGGTAGGTGGCGGCGATGAAGCGCTTGATCCGGTTCTGCTTGTGGATCGGCCAGAGGGGGGTGATGGCGATTATGGTGGAGCAGTTGGGGTTGGCGATGATGCCCTTGTGCTGTTTGGCGGCTTCGGGATTGATTTCGGGGATGACGAGGGGCACGGTGGGATCCATGCGGAAGGCGGAGGAGTTGTCGACGACGACGACGCCGGCCTGCGCGGCGATCGGGCCGAACTTTTTGGAGATGCTGCCGCCGGCGGAGAAGAGGGCGATGTCGACGCCCTTGAAGGAGGATTCGGTGAGTTCTTCGACGGTGATGGGCTTGCCTTTGAAGGTCATCACCTTGCCCTTGGAGCGGGCGGAGGCGAGGAGGCGGAGTTCCTTCATGGGGAAATTGCGTTTATCGAGGCAATCGAGGAATTCGACACCAACGGCGCCGGTGGCGCCGACTACTGCAACGACGGGTAGGGGGGACATGGGGACCTCAAATGACGAATGACGAAATTCGAATGACGAATCAAATCCAAATGACGAATGACCGAATGACGAAATGCTTTACTTTCGCGTTCGGCCGTTGCGGTGGGGGCGGTGGAAGATGTGGAGGAGGATGGCCATTGTTTATGCGACTTTGCGGCCTTCGGTGAGGAAGGATTCGTCGAGGGCGTAGGCGTGGAGTTCGCCGCACATCCCGGGCTTGGCGGGCTTTTCGATGGGGTAGAGGGAGGCGTAGCGGGACATTTCGAGGTAGTCGAGGCGGTCGGACTTGATGAAGTCGCAGGCGTCGAGGGAGTCTTTGGCTTCATTCTGGGCCCCTACCTTGAGGACCCATTCGAAGCCGTCGACCTTGGGGGCGATGATGTTGCGGGCCGACTGGTAGAAATCGCGCAGGGCCTGCTGGCCTTCTTCCTTGCTGCGGGCGAAGGCGGCTTTGAGCTGGTTGAAGCCTTGCAGGGAGAGGTCGCGGCGTTTGAGGGCGGATTCGAGGTTGGGGGCGCGGACTGCCTGCTGGTAGGCGGTGGGGGAGGTGAGGATCTCATTGGGGAAGGACATGACGAAATCGCCGCGTTCGGGGAGGCCGCCGTTCTGCATGATGGCGAGGAGTTCGAGGTTGCGGTGGGGGTTGAGAACGCGGTGGAAGATGCCCGGGCGGAAGAAGACGGTTTTCTGGGGGACGAGTTCGATGGTGTCGAGGCCGCTCATGGAAAGGATTTCCATCTGGCCGGTGCCGGCGAGGACGTAGTAGATTTCGGAGCAGACCATGTGGATGTGGGCGCCCCCGCCGATGGTGCCGTCGGGGCAGGGTTCGGGGTAGACCTTGATGTGGGTCAGCCCGACGCCGCCGGGGAGGATGAACTGACGGATGTCCATGAGGATCGCTGCCTTTGCGGGATCGAGTGAATCGAAGACTGGTATTTTAGCGATCGGGGTGTGAAAAGGCGAGGCAGGGGGGTTGGAGGCCGGAGTGGCGTAATAGCGCGGTGAAGGAAATGGAATTCGCCGGGGGCTTGTAAAGGCGGTTTACCCCCCTATTCATGGGAGCGGATCGAGATCGCATGTTGCTGAGAACGTGTTAAGATGGGCGTCATTCTGAATGATTTGACGCCCGCGCTCCTGTGCATTTCCGGCGCGGCAAGGCACCACAAAGAAGGACGGATCGCATGCTGGAGCGATTGAGCGAACGCGCGCAGAAGGTGATGGCGTATGCGAATCTGGAAGCCAATCGGATGGGAAATGATCAGCTTGGGACGGAGCACCTGCTGCTGGGGTTGGTGCGGGAGGGAAAAGGGACGGGGGCGGGGATTCTGAAGGGGTTGGGGGTGGACCTGGAGGGGGTTGCGAATGAGGTGGAGCGGGTGACGCCGAAGTGTCCGGCGCGGCAGATGAGCAAGCGGACGCATACGCTGGAGATGCGGGCGGTGCTGGAGGCGGCGGCGGAGGAGGCGGACCGTTGGGGGGACCCTACCGTGGGGACGGAACATCTGCTGCTGGCGCTGGTTAGGACGTCAACGTGTGCGGCGGCGAAGACGCTGGAGGCGCATGGGGTGGGGGAGGAGGCGCTGCTGGAGGAGCTGGACAAGCGGCGGCGCGGGGGTGGGAGTGGGGGGCTGGAGTAGGGGTGCGGGGCGTTGGCGGTATGTTTTAGGGATGTTGAAGGTACGGTTTCGGGCGGTTTTTGGACGGTTTTTGGGGGTATGCGCAACTATACATAAGGTATCTTCTCGGACCTTGAGTGGGGGGGATCAAACACCGAACGCCCGGAATCTGGGGAAGCGGGGAAAGCTAGAGGTTATCAGCATCAGGACAACCACGTAGGCACTAGCCCTTGTGTCGTGTGGCCGATCTTCAACGGCGGTCGCCGCCGCTTGTGGTGCTCTACGTGTGCGGCATTCCACCCCCTCATAAACGAACTCAGCATCCCTTTCACAGGAGGCTCCCTCCATGCCGGGAACACTGCAGTTTTTTGTTTGGTTCAAGGAACGAAAACGCTGGGTCCCGGCCTCGACCCGCGGTGCCGCGGTGATGTCCATCGATCAAGGGCGACCTATCAAGCTGGGCAAACGTCCCCCACGTTCACCGGCAGCAGACGACGCCGCCCCCGATCAAATCCAACGCCGCATCGACGCCGAGCGGGCACGCCATCACCTGCAGCCTCTCTCCTAACCATCACCACCCCCCTCCCGGTTGTCCGTCAAACCTTCGATCCCTTTTCACTCAAAGGGGCCGCGGGGGAGGCATGCTCGAGTGTCTGAGCGTTGGGACAGCCACAAGTTTCTTTCCTCTTCCCCCCTCGCCGGCTCCATCGTCGCATCGACGCCCCCCGACCTCGCAGAAACCTTCCGGCATGGAGGCTGGATGCAATTCCGCCGCCGCGTTGACGAAGCGCTCAGCGTCTCCCCCGTCGTCACTCCCCGCCGCCTGTCGGCCTTCCGCCTGTGCGGTGCCGACGCGTGCGTCGAGGTGACGCGCCACCACATCACCGGGGAAGTCAACGGTGCCCGGATCCGCTCCACCAAATGCCACGATCGGTTTTGCGTGCCCTGTGCAAACGAGCGATCCTTCCGCATCCGCTCAAATCTCCTCAACCACATGCACGGCCGAAAAAATTTGTCGCTCGTCACCCTCACCCTCAAATCCGAGGATCAGCCCCTTCGCTACACCCTCAACCGAATCACCCGCTGCTTTCGAAAGCTGCGGAACGGCAAGATCTGGAAAAAGTACATCGAAGGCGGCGCCGCCATCATTGAGACGAAGGTCGGCGCCGGATCCGGCCTCTGGCATGTGCACTTCCACGTGGTGTGCGAAGCCAAGTACATCCCCCAAAAACTCCTCTCCGACGAATGGCTAAAAATCACCGGTGACTCCCACGTTGTGGATATCCGACGCGTGGGAGCCAGGACGGGAGCGGTGCAATACATCACAAAATACGTCACCAAGGCCGCGGACTCCTCCGTGGTCAACTCCCGCCGTCACCTCCTCGAAGCCATCGACGCATTTACCGGCCGCCGCCTCGTGACAACGTTTGGCACGTGGCGGGGCCTGAAACTTATGGAGAATGTCACCGATGAAGTCATCGAAGGATCAACCACCGCCTGGACCAACGTCGGGCCCCTATCTGCCATCATCGCCGGGGCCGCTGTTCTCGGATCCGAAGAATTCAAAATCCTCCGACTCCTCAAAAGGTCCCGCCCCCCTCCCCCCTCGTGAGTGTGAAGGTTGCCGCGTTTTTAAGCCAGAGCACACATGCCCCGACTGCGGGTTGATCATGTGCGGCAACTGCTGGCTCTATCACAACTGCCCCGCGGTGACCCGCGGAGAAAAGGATGGTTTGCAATGACAAACGCGCACGCACGGGCTCTGATCGACCGACTTTTACGGGACACCATGAACCACTTCCACCACCGAGGACTCCACCACGAAGCCGCCTACGTCGCCCACTTGATCACCAGCTTCTCCAAAGTCCCCCTCTGCCCACCACTTGACTCTGCCCAGCCGCCTCCCCCACAATCGAGGCATGTCTATACACCTTGCTCAACCCCACGACCTCCCCTACTTGGTCCACCTCTCAAAAAAAAACGCGGAAGCTCTCGGCTTCCTCCCACGTGCCGCCATGGCAGGCCACATCGATCAAAACCACGTGAGCCTCGCGACTGAAAACGGCGACCCCTGCGGCTACTTTCTCACTGGCGACCGGACACGCCAGCAGATCAGAATTTTTCAAGCGTGCGTCCAACACGATGCAAGAGGACTCCATCATGGCCTTCGGCTTCTCTCGTCTCTCATCACTCAAGCAGCGTTTGCGGGCACGCATTTCCTCTCCCTCCACTGCCGCGATGGCCTCGAGTCCAACGCCTTCTGGTCTGCCTGCGGCTTCGAAATCGGTCACCTCCAACTCGGCGGGCAAGCTCGGAAAAAAATCGTCATCCAGTGGGAACTCGACATCAGGAAAGCTCTCTCCAACCCCTCACTCCCCTACGCCACCCACTACATCGCCGAGCTCGCCCGCCGAACGTCGCAAGGAGAAGGCCCGCTTGCGTGCCCACCTCTCCCGCGAACGTCGAAGGGAGCAACAATTCTTGATCCCCAAGAAACAAACGTCACCGGGTGCGCCTCAACCCCTCGCCTCCCCGGTGCATTCGCCCTCGGCGTCCCCCCTCACCCCTGAGCAAGCGCACGCGGAGGTGCAGCGGTACACCGCCGCCGCCTCTTTGGGCGTCTCCGTGTCCGACCTCACCAACCGCCGTGCACTCATGCTCGCAATGGTCGGGTGGATCACGGAGGAAATCGCCAGGATCGAGGCCGCCCTCCCCGTCGACAAGCGCACGCAACGCCCCTCCCGCTCCTCCTCCACCCCCACGTGCGTCCCGCCTCCCCTCACCCTCCCCACGTTCACCCCTCTCGTCGCCCCGCCAGCTCGCCCCCTGGACGTCGCCCCCACGCGTGAGACCCCATCCGATCGGCCGCACGGGCGTCCGTCCGATTCTGCCGCCGATGCCGCTGCAGCAGCGGCCGCCGCCGCCGCCGCCGCCGGACCTCGGACCGATGCAGTTGCCGCCGATTCTGCCGCCGCCGCCGACTCTGCCGCCGCTGCTGCTGATCCGTCCGCTGCAGCAACCGACGCCGCGTCCGCTGATTCACTGATCGAACGCCGCCAGCCCGCCGCCGCCGATTCTGCTCCCGCTGATCTGGCGTCCGACCGCCTCCCGCCAGGTCACTCCGCCGCCGCCGCCGCTGCTGCTGCACTGCTGACCGTTGCCGGATTCTCTGCTTCCGGTCCGCGGCTGACTCCTGCCGAATTCGACTGACGGCCGATCCACCGTCCGACCGCTGATCGGCCGCCGCCGCCGCTGCAGTTTCTTCCGCTGACAACTCCGACCGACGAACGCCTCCGCTACGCGGGCCTGCAGGCCGGGCCGTGCGCTGCCCGGCCTTCCGGCCCGCTTCGCTCCGGTCCCCCCGCCCCCTGCCGATCCGCCTCGGCGGGGCTGCCGCACCCCCTCGGCAACCGACCGCGTCGCCTCTAACTCGCACCTCTCCAGCATCCGACCACGCTGGCTCTGAGTGCGGGCGTCCCGCCCGCGGGGCTTCGCCCCGTTGCCCGCCATACACCCCTCCCGCTGGTGCACGCTCTCTTCTTGGCGGGCTCCACCGCTACGCACCCCTTGCTCGGCCCCCCTCCCTCCCAGCCACCCCCCTGCACCCCCGGCTTCCCACCCTCCCCGTAATTCGAGCCTTCGCTCCTGCTCCGGCACGAATCGCAGGGGGGTTCATTGGGAGGGAGGGGGGCCGCCCGGCTTCCGTGCCGGGGCGCAAGGGGTGCTCCGCTCCGTCCACTCCGCGTGCACCTGTCCATCATGGCGTGCGGCTTCGCGGGGGTGGGGCGGGCTTAT
>JBQCGD010000091.1:0-3339 GCA_051955985.1 Phycisphaerae bacterium
ACGCCCCCGTCATCACCACCTCCAACCCAAACGACTGCCCCCACCCGCCCGCCGGCACCGTCGCCCCCAGCATCGCCACATTCCCAAACATCCCCCGCAACATCAAACTCGCCGCAAACGCCCCCACCGCCTGGCTCACCGCGTACGGCGCCACGCACCGCCCCGGCAGCCGCCGCGACATCCAGAACCCCAGCGTTACCGCAGGATTCATGTGCGCCCCCGACACATCCCCCACCGCATAAATCATCGTCATCACAATCAGCCCCCACACCAGCGCCCCGCCCACATGCCCGATCTGCCCCGGCCACACCCCATCCACCACCGTCGTCCCCGTCCCCATGAAAATAATCACGAACGTCCCCATCACCTCCGCAAAACACTTCCGCACCATCCGAATCATCCTTCCTTCGCAATTCCCCAAATTCTACCAAGCCCACGGCTTCCACGCCGTGGGGATTAACCAACACGCCCCGCGCAAAACCATTTCTCAATCAACCCACACATGCGCACCGTCCCCGTTTCGTCATTCGTCATTCCCCACCGAACCGGGTAACCTGTCCCAACCAGGACCCCTGTTCCTTAAGCACGGACGAACCAACATGAAAACCCCCTACCTCATCGCCCACATGCTCAGCTCCATCGACGGCCGCACCACCGCCCACCTCTGGCCCAACAACATGAAAACCGCCCACCTCTTCGAATCCACCGCCGAAAAAATCAAGGCCGACGCCTGGATCGTCGGCCGCACCACCATGCAGGAATTCGCCAGCAAAAAAAACCACAAGCTCCCCAAGCCCCACCCCTCCCTCAACAAAAAAGAAGATTTCATCGGCCAGCACAAAACCAAAACCTACGCCGTCGCCATCGACCCCTCCGGCAAATGCCGCTGGGACTCCAGCATGACCACCACCGAACACGTCATCGAAGTCCTCACCCACAAAGTCCCCCCCGCCTACCTCCAGCACCTCCGCGACAAACAAGTCTCCTACCTCTTCGCCGGCAAGTCCCAAATCAACCTCCAACTCGCCCTCCACAAACTCGCCACCCTCTTCAACATCAAAACCGCCCGCGTCGACGGCGGCGGCCACACCTGGGGCGTCTTCCTCAAAGCCAACCTCCTCGACGAAATCTCCCACGTCATCGTCCCCACCGCCGACGGCGCCCTCGGCACCCCCACCATGTTCGACATCGACCACGGCCGCACCAACCGCCAACGCCCCGCCCTCCAACTCAAATCCCTCAAACGCCTCCCCAACAGCGTCCTCTGGCTCCGCTACCGCGTGAAGAAAACCTGAACGTATGGAGTTCCGCCTTCAGGCGGCCGTCGAACGCCGATGCGGAGCGAGGCGTAAGGGAACCCGCAGCGTAAGCGCCGGCCCATCCTCCCGCTCCTCCCACCGGTACGCTCCTCGCGCAGGCGATCCCAACCTCTCAAACAAAACGAAAGCCCAGCGATCAGATCGCTGGGTCACCCGTGCGATTCCCGCATCAACACAATCGCATGTAAACTCCTCTTCGGGCGGCCGTCGAACGCCGATGCGGAGCGAGGCTAACGATCGAAAGCCAATAGCCCATGCGTCCCCTCAAACATCCTCCATCTTGTGCGCAAGATGCGAATCATACGCCGCCATATCCATAAACCCATGCCCCGAAAGATTGAACAAAATCACCCGCTTCTCCTTCTTCGCCTTGGCATCGAGCGCCTCATCGATCGCCGCCCGGATCGCATGCGAAGACTCCGGCGCCGGAATAATCGCCTCCGTCCGCGCAAACTGAACCGCCGCCTCAAACACCGGCCCCTGGGGATACGCCTTCGCCTCGATCAGCCTCTCGTGATACAGCTGCGAAATGATCGGCGACATCCCGTGGTACCGCAGCCCCCCCGCATGAATCGCCGGCGGCACAAAATCGTGCCCCAGCGTGTACATCTTCACCAGCGGCGTCATCTCCGCCGTGTCGCCAAAGTCGTAACGGAACTCCCCCTTCGTCAGCGACGGACAACTCGCCGGTTCCACCGCCACCAGCCGATGCTTCTTGTTGCGATGCAGATTCCGCTCGAGAAACGGAAACGCAATCCCCGCAAAATTCGAACCGCCCCCCGCGCAACCGATCACCACGTCCGGCTCTTCCCCCGCGATTTCCATCTGCTCGATGCATTCCTGCCCGATGACCGTCTGGTGCAGGCAGACATGATTGAGCACCGACCCCAGCGCATACTTCGTGCCCGGGTGCGACACCACATGCTCCACCGCCTCCGAAATCGCAATCCCCAGTGACCCCGGCGATTCCGGATCCTTCTCCAGCACCTTCCGCCCGACATGCGTGAGTTTCGTCGGCGACGCATGCACCGTCGCCCCCCACGTGTGCATCAGCGACTTCCGATACGGCTTCTGGTGATACGACACCTTCACCATGTAGATCACGCACTCGATCCCAAACATGTTGCACGCCATCGCCAGCGAGGAGCCCCACTGCCCCGCCCCCGTCTCCGTCGCCAGCCGCTTGATCCCCGCCTGCCGGTTGTACCACGCCTGCGGCACCGCGCTGTTCGGCTTGTGCGACCCCGCCGGACTCACGCCCTCATACTTGTAGTAAATATGCGCCGGCGTCCCCAGCGCCTGCTCCAAACGAACCGCCCGCCGCAGCGGCGTCGGCCTCCACAACGCATAGATCTGCCGCACTTCCTCCGGAATCGCAATGCGCTTCTCCGTCGACACTTCCTGCTCGATGATGCTCATCGGAAAGATCGCCGCGAAATCCTCCGGCCCCGCCGGCTTCCCCGTCCCCGGATGCAGCGCCGGCGCCAACGGCGACGGCAGATCCGGCAGAATGTTGTACCAGTGCGTGGGAATCCGCGACTGCGGCAACGAAATCAGCGTCTCCATCGGCCACTCCAGTTCACAGGGATAGCCCGCGCATGCTAGGGAATCCAACCCTTCCTCGCCATAGTAAAGACCGCCATAAATCGTTCAGGAAAACCGACAACTCCCCCCTTCCGCCCCTCTCCTTTAAAAGCTCCAGGCGATACCGACACGTCTGCCGATCCCCTTGGCTGCACAATAGATTTTCCCGCAGCACATTCACCGTCTCAACCCGTCTCGATCCCAGCCGCTCGCACGTCCACCGCGCTCCCAACAACCTCTCTCACCCCCCCGCCACCACCCGCACCTCCTTCCCCTCATATCGCACCTCCACCCCATTCCCCTCCCAAGCACCCCCCCCAATCCCCTCCCCAACCACCAACTCACGTAAAGTACTCTTATTCAACATCCCTTCAAAATCCCAATCACACTTAACTATAGTAAGTTTCCTTTTCTTCTAATACATTCGCATAGTATT
>JBQCGD010000092.1:0-7006 GCA_051955985.1 Phycisphaerae bacterium
TGACCGAGGCCGTCACCGGAACGACCATCATGGTCATCGGAGACTCCTTCTGCTGGCAAGCTTCGCAACTCGCCATGATGGGAGGAGTTCTCCGACTTTTTCAAGCTCTCACGCGCTCAGGGATCGCGCAAGGTCATTTAGTGGTCCCCGCCGCGCAGTCTATACCTGGACGGCGGGCCCACCGTTCACCACGTCGGACAACAGGCGGTCTACCTACCCACGTCCGACAGTATCCGCATTGCCAAGCCCGAACGCTTTGCATCATCCGAAGAGTACTACGGCACGTTGTTCCACGAACTCGCCCATTCAACCGGCCA
The DNA here is from genome assembly GCA_051955985.1 of Phycisphaerae bacterium. GTDB lineage: Bacteria > Planctomycetota > Phycisphaerae > WQYP01 > WQYP01 > DATKPA01. Next base: position 318 of record JBQCGD010000092.1, read on the forward strand.
CAGTAAGCGCCTTGACCGCAAGTTAGACACCCAGCCGCAGCCGTTTGGCTCGTCGGATTACGGCAAGGAAGAATTGATTGCGGAAATGGTCGCAGCTTTCCTTTGCGGAGACGCTGGCATTCACCCAGCCGTTATCGAGAACCAGGCCGCATACATCGGTGGATGGCTCAGGAAGATCAAAGAAGACAAGCGCCTTGTCATCACCGCCGCGGCGGCAGCGCAGAAGGCAGCCGATTGGATCAATGGCGTACGCGCGTGAAGGTAATCGGAATTGAAGGTGCTCGCAGGGACGCGGGCGCCTTTCCTATTTTCCCATCCTGAAAATTCGTCAGCACGTACGTAATTTGTACGGTATACTTGGGTACAAGTTTTCGAGGAGTTTTTCATCATGACCAACACGCCCACAACTGCTATCGGATATGTTCGACGCTCCACCAATCGCCAGGAAGAAAGCTTGGAACAGCAGCGGGAAAAACTCGCAGCCTTTGCTGCTTCCAAGGGTTGGACGCTTGGCAGAATCTACGAGGACGACGCCATCAGCGGCAGCAACATGCAGCGGCCCGGCCTGGAATCGCTGCTCGCTCATGCCGAATCGGATCCCGCTGTTGGCGTCGTCCTCGCTTGGGAACGTAACCGACTCGCCCGCCCCAAGGACCCAGTAGATGGTCTGCTCCTGGAGCGCAGACTCATCCAAGCGGGTAAACGGGTCTGCTACGTGGCCACTGGCCAGGAAGCAGACCGGTCGTTTACTTCCGGGCTCGTCGGCTTCGTGGAGCACTACCAGAATGGCGATTACCTGCGGAAACTCTCTCGCGACACGATGCGCGGGCATGTTTCACGCGCTCGTGACGGCCTTCGTTCTGGCGGAAAAGTCCCCTTCGGATATGACAGGCTATGCCTTGGGCCAGATGGCTCACCTAAGCGCATTGTCCGCGACCTCCCTGATGGCACCCAAGTAATTCTCAACCCTGAAACTCAGGCCACTATCGAGCACATCACCGACGGTCACCGCTACGTCAAACCCCCTCACGAAGCCACTACCCTCATTCCATCTACGCCCGACAAGGTCAAACTCGTTCAGGAACTCTTCGAAGGGTACGCGTCCGGGGTTCCACTTCGCATTCTGCGCAAGAACCTCAATGACTCAGGGTGGCGCACTCCTATCAATGGCATCTTCACCATCGGCACGCTGCATTGGATGCTCCGGAATCCTGCTTACAAGGGCAGCTCCGTGTTCAATCGATGCACGCAAAGCAAATGGCACCGGTTTGTCAGTGGCAACAGCGTTGAGCGCCAGAACGAAGGACGAGAGAAGCGATCCCAAGAAGACTGGATCGTTATTGAGAACGCGTGGCCCGCGCTGGTGAACGCCGAAACTTTCGAAAAGGTGCAACAGCGTCTAAAGGAACGCGGCGAACGCCACAAAAAGGTCACGGGGCGGCGTGTCAACGCCAATTACTTCCTCAGCGGCACCCTCACCTGCGGACACTGCGGCGGCATTCTCGTGGGTCACGCCAGCAACTGGAAGCGCCGGGGTGAGATGATCCACCTGCGCAATTATGTATGCAGCACCCATCACAAGGGAGACGACGACAAATATCCGTATCGCTGCGCCGTCCCGGCCGATATGGCGGAAAAGAACATCTTACGTTTGATTCGGGAGGACCTGGAGCACTTAAAGGGCGACAAGGCACTACAGAAGTACGTTCAGGAAGAAGTCAAAAAACTGTGCGGCCACCAGATTCAGAGCAAACGCGGTTTGCAGGCCAGGCTTACCGAGGTCGACGCGCAAATCAGCAAGTTGACCACTCACCTCTCGGTATTGGATGTGCAAACGGCAACCACCCTCGGCCTCTACGCCAAGGCGAAGGCGCTCTCAGAGGAACGCCAGAAGGTTGAGGCGGAACTGGAAGCAATGAACGCAGACATTCCCGAATTGCCAAGCGCTGGAGACATTAGCCGCGCGGCAGAAGAACAACTCGCCCGGATGGAAGCCCTCTTCGAGACTGGCACCGTGGAAGAAAGGCAAGAATTTGTTCGCAGTTACGTCATAACGGGCACGGCGGACCCGAAGGCCAAACACTTGGACATTACCTTTAGGCCCTCACTTTTTAATACGGTTGGTAAGTGGGCGAAATCATGAGTACCTTGGGCACAAAACCCCAAAACTTTTTGCAACACGCAGCCCCCACCACCTGCCCGCCCCAATTTTGTATGATGTTCGATCTATGCCCACCGACCCCCAAAACACCCCCCCCCACTTCGACGTCATCCTCATCGGCGGCGGCCACGCCGGCGCCGAAGCCGCCTGGGCCGCCTCCCACATCCTCAAGGACCAAGGCAAAGTCGCCCTCATCACCATGGACCCCCTCGCCATCGGCCGCATGTCCTGCAACCCCGCTATCGGCGGCCTCGCCAAGGGCCAGATCGTCCGCGAAATCGACGCCCTCGGCGGTCTCATGGCCCACGCCATCGACTCAACCGGCATCCAGTTCCGTATGCTCAACCGCTCCAAAGGCCCCGCCGTCCAATCCCCCCGCGCCCAGGCCGACAAATACAAATACGCCCAAAAAGTGCAGGAACTCCTCCGCACCCATTGCCCAAATCTCACCATCGTCCAAGGCATCGTCGACCGCTTCCTCACCGATCGGGTATCCGGTCTCGGGTCTCGGGTTCCGGGTCCGGAGAATTCTCCCGACACCCGACACCCGATACCCGATACCCGCCCCCTCATCACCGGCCTCGTCCTCGAATCCGGCCAAACCCTCCTCGCCCGCACCGTCGTCGTCACCACCGGCACCTTCCTCCGCGCCCTCATGCACACCGGCGAAAAGAAAACCGAAGGCGGCCGCGTCAACGAACAATCCGCACGCGGTCTCTCCCACTCCCTCCGCGACCTCGGCTTCGAACTCGGCCGCCTCAAAACCGGCACCCCCCCGCGCATCGCCAAGGAATCCATCAACTACACCGACCTCGAACCCCAACCCGGCGACAATCCCCCCGTCCCCTTCTCCGACCTCACTGACCCCGCCCACTTCCCCGCCGTCCCCCAAGTGCCCATGCACATCACCTACACCAACGACCGCGCCCACAAACTCATCCGCGACAACCTCCACCGCGCCCCCATGTACTCCGGCCAGATCCAATCCCGCGGCCCACGCTACTGCCCCTCCATCGAAGACAAAGTCGTCCGCTTCGCCGACAAAGACCGCCACCAGGTCTTCCTCGAACCCGAAGGCCTCGACACCAACGAAATCTACTGCAACGGCATCTCCACGTCCCTCCCCGAAGACGTCCAACTCCAAATCATCCACAGCATCAAAGGCCTCGAAAACGCGCGAATCCTCCGCTGGGGCTACGCCGTCGAATACGACTTCTCCCCCACCCACCAGATCGACGCCACCCTCGAAACCCGCCTCGTCGACGGCCTCTACTTCGCCGGCCAAATCAACGGCACCAGCGGCTACGAAGAAGCCGCCGGCCAGGGCCTCATCGCCGGCATCAACGCCGCCCTCAAAGTCCAACACAAACCCCGCTTTATCCTCACCCGCGACCAGGCCTACATCGGCGTCATGATCGACGACCTCATCACCAAAACCCCCACCGAACCCTATCGCATGTTCACCAGCCGCGCCGAATTCCGACTCACCCTCCGCAGCGACAACACCGACCAACGCCTAACCCCGCTGGGCGCCCAGATCGGCCTCGCCACAAAAGAACGCATCGACCGCCTCACCCAAAAACTTGCCGCCATGACCGAGCTCACCACCTACCTGAAATCAACGCGCATCCGCCAGGGCGACAACGGCCACGCCGCCTACGACCTCCTCCGCCGCCCCGACATCACCATCGAAAAACTCCAATCCATGCTCCCGACCCTCCCCGCCCACGCCCCCGCCATTTGGCAACAAGTCGAAATCGAAGCCAAATACGCCGGCTACATCCAGCGCGAAAAAGAATCCGCCCAGCGCCTCCACGACCTCGAAGGCAAACTCATCCCCGCCAACTTCAACTTCGCCGCGATCACCGAACTCCGCAAGGAAGCCAAACAATCCCTCGAAAAATTCCGCCCCCAAACCCTCGGCCAAGCCAGCAGATTAGAAGGCATCACCCCCAGCGACCTCACCATCCTCATGATCTACCTGACTGGAAAAAAACGCCCCACCCCCGCCTAAAGCCCGCCGTCTCCGACGGCGCGGGCAACGCTCATCGACACCCCCACACCTCCGAATTCACCGGGCTGATCGGCCGCTCCCCGCGCAACATCGCCACCAGATTCCTCCCCGACAACTCCGCCATCCCCTCCCGCGCCCCCACCGTCGCCGACCCAATGTGCGGCAGCAGCACCACATTCTCCAACCCAAACAACCCCTCCTCCACCACCGGCTCCCGCTCATACACATCCAACCCCGCCGCAAAAATCCGCCGCTCCCGCAATGCCTCCACCAGCGCCACTTCATCCACCACCGGCCCCCGCGCCGTGTTCACCAGCACCGCCGTCCGCTTCATCAACCCCAACTCCCGCCGCGAAATCAAATGCCGCGTCTGCTCCGAAAGCGGCACATGCACCGAAACAAAATCCGACTCCCGCAGCAACTCATCGAGCGACACCAACCGCGCCCCCAACGAATCCATCTCCGCACTCGCATTCCGATTGTTGTACAACACCCGCATCCCAAACCCACTCGCCATCCGCGCAAACCGCCCCCCAATCCGCCCCGCCCCAATCACCCCCACTGTCTTCCCCACCACCCCCATCCCGATAAACTGCAGCGGCCCCCACCCCTCCCACTTCTTCGCCCGCAGCACCCGCTCCGCCTCCCCCGCCCGCCGCGCCGCCATCATCATCAGCATCCACGCCGCCTCCGCCGTCGCATCCGTCAGCACCTCCGGCGTATTCGCCACCCCCACCCCGCGCTGCGTGCACGCCCCCACATCAATATTGTTGTACCCCACCGCAAAATTTGATAACGCCCGCACCCCCGGCCGCGCATCGAGAAACCCCGCATCAATCCGATCCGTCAACATGCTCACCAACCCTTCCACCCCTTCGGTCGCCGCCAGCAACTCCCCCGCCGAAAGCGCCCGATCGTGCGGCGAAACCACCACCTCATGCACCGCCTCACGAAGCACCCGCACCCCCACCTCCGGAATCGGCCGCGTCACCAATACCCGCATGAACTCACTCCACAATCACCCGCTCAAGCCTGCCCCCCCCCCGCCCCCAGATGCGTCGCCAGCTCATACCCAATCGTCCCCACCGCATCCGCCATCGCATCCAGCGAATTCCCCTTCCCCACCTCCCACGAAACCACCGTCACCACATCCCCAACCCGCACCCCCGCCACATCCGTCACATCCAGAATAATCTGATCCATCGACACCCGCCCCACCACCGGCACATCCACTCCCCTCACCTGCGCCACCGCCCGATTCGTCATCGCCCGCGGATACCCATCCGCATACCCCACCGGCACAATCGCCAGCCGACTCGCCCGCCGCGTCACAAACGCATGCCCATACCCCACCCCCGTCCCCGCCGGCCGCTCATGAATCGCCAGGATCCGCGCCGTCACCCGCGCAATCGGCAGCAACCCCTCCACCCAATCACTCGTCGAAGGCTGCAACCCATACAACGCAATCCCCACCCGCACCATGTTCAGCCCCGCCCTTTCCGCATCCTCCACATGCCACGCCCCGCCCGAATTCTGCAAATGAACCATCAACCCCGGAGTCCGCTTCCGAATCGGATCCGCCACACTGTGCAAAACCCGCATCTGCTCCCCCACCGACTCATGCCCCGGCACATCCCCATGCGAAAAATGCGCAAACACCCCCTCCAGCCGCAACTGCTTCAACCCCGCAATCACCTCCACCAACGCCTTCGCCTCCCGCGGCTCCACCCCCACCCGCGTCAACCCCGCATCCACCTGCACATGCACATTCACCGGCGTCTCAATCCCCGCCGTTTCCAACGCCTTCGCCAACCGCAACGCCGTCCCCTTGTCGGTAATATTCACCCGCACCTGCCCTCGCAACGCCGACATCGCCTCCGCCGAAACCGTCTCCCCCTCCACAATCACCAGCGGCGACAACACCAGAATCCCAAACCACGGCAAATGCGCCACCGCCATCGCCTCTTCCAGCGAATACACGCACACCCACTCCACCCCCGCCTCCCGCAAAAGCTCCGAAACCCACGCCACCCCATGCCCATACGCATCCGCCTTGATCGTCGCACACAACTTCACCCCCGCCCCCACGCGCCGCTGCATCAACGCCACATTGTGCCGCAGCCGCGACCGCGAAATCTCCAGCGTTCCATGCTGTGCAATCATTCCATCACCTGCGTGGCCCGGCGAAGCCGATCCGCCACCGCCGTCCACAAGCCGCCGCGCTCCTCCGGCAGCAACACCAAGATCGCCCTCACTCCTTTTTCGTCCGCATCCCGCAACGCCCCATACAAATTCCGTGCATACCCCCCCGCATCCCCCGGCAACAAAATCGTCTCATGCGGCGCCGGCAACGACACCTCCTCCGTCCAAGAAACGACCGCCACCGGCCCATGCCCCACCGCCCCCCCCCACACCCCCCCCCCATCCAAGCGCCCCAACCGATAACCCGCCGTCCGCGGCGCCTAAAGCCCATCCAGCAACCCCCGACTCACCGCCGCGTGCGGCCTCGTGACC
>JBQCGD010000093.1:0-7600 GCA_051955985.1 Phycisphaerae bacterium
CGACGTAATCACGAAGAGATGAAGAGATGAAGGGACACGAAGAGGGAATTGGTGGGGGGGTGTGGCGTGGCTGCGCGGTGGGGCGATACGGGATGGGGGGAAGGGGATCGCGACGGGGGAAGCAGCGATTGAGTGTTTGCCGCGGTAGCGAGCGGTTGGGCGAGGGGGAGATTGGCCGACGGGGGCGTCGGCCGCACTTTTGGATTGTTGGGCAAGTGGTCATAGAATCAGGGGTTGAGGGAAAGGGGTGGGATACAGTGGCAACGGTTCAGGGATTGGGATTGTTCGAAGTTGAGGAGCGGTGAATGACGCAGTCAGATGTGGTGCAGATGTCGCCGGAGGAACTGGCGAGCGTTCAGAAGTTGCAGGAAGCGTATGCGGCGATGAAGGGGGAGTTGGGGAAGGTGATCGTGGGGCAGACGCAGGTGATGGAGGAGCTGCTGATTGCGTTGTTTTGCCGGGGGCATTGTCTGCTGGTGGGGGTGCCGGGGCTGGCGAAAACACTGCTGATTTCGACGGTGGCGAAGACGCTGAGTTTGAGTTTCAACCGGATTCAGTTCACGCCGGACCTGATGCCGAGCGACATTACGGGGACGGAGGTGATTGAGGAGGACAAGCTGAGCGGGAAGCGGTCGCTGCGGTTTGTGAAGGGGCCGATCTTTGCCAATGCGATCCTGGCGGACGAGATCAATCGAACGCCGCCGAAGACGCAGGCGGCGCTTTTGGAGGCGATGCAGGAGCACCAGGTGACGGCGGGTGGGGTGCAGCACCGGATGGCGGAGCCGTTTTTTGTGATGGCGACGCAGAACCCGATCGAGCAGGAGGGGACGTATCCGTTGCCGGAGGCGCAGCTGGATCGGTTCATGTTCAACGTGCTGGTGAGTTATCCGTCGGAGCAGGAGGAGTTTGACATTGTGCGGCTGACGACGATGCCGCGGAAGGTGGAGTTGAAGCACATTCTATCGGCGGAGGATGTGCTGGTGTTGCAGGACCTGGTGCGGAAGGTGCCGGTGGCGGATCATGTGGTGCGTTATGCGATTCGTTTGGTGCGGCAGACGCGGTTGAACCAGCCGGACACGCCGAAGTTTATCAAGGATTATGTGAGCTGGGGTGCGGGGCCGCGGGCGAGCCAGACGCTGGTGATGGCGGGGAAGGCGCGGGCGCTTTTGCAGGGACGGTATGGGGTCAGTACCGAAGATATCCGCGCCGTCGCACACCCCGCGCTTCGGCATCGGATCCTCACGAACTTCAATGCGGAAGCTGAGGGGATTCGGCCGGATGACATCATCCGAATGCTCATTGAGCAGACGCCGCGGGACGCGGAGGATGAGAAGACGGCGGCGGGGTTGCCGAAGGTGTTTGCGGGGAAGTGAGAGGTGTTGCAGGTGGAGCGGTGCCCGCGTCGCCTGCGGGCGACGGGCGTCGGTGGAGTAGGTGCGGATGCAATTTTTTGAGGACAGTCCATGAGGCATGCTTATGACCACCGAGGTTGTGGTCATAAGCATGGCACCCCTTGGACGCGGCGAGTGAACTCGCCGGCTAAACGAAGCTTGGGATGTGAATGACGGTACCGGCTGAACAGGTTGATTATCGGAAATACCTCGATCCGCGGACGCTGGCGAAGATTCAGGCGTTGGATATTCGGGCGCGGTTGATTGTGGAGGGGTTTATTACGGGGATGCACCGGTCGCCGTATAAGGGGTTTTCGGTGGAGTTTGCGCAGCACCGGCAGTATGCGCAGGGGGATGACACGCGGTATATCGATTGGAAGGTGTTTGGGCGGACGGATCGGCATTACATCAAGCAGTATGAGGAGGAGACGAACCTGCAGGTGATGCTGGTGGTGGATGCGTCGGAGTCGATGACGTATGCGGGGGGGGAGGCGCGGACTTGGAAGGACCAGGCGGGGAAGGGGGGGTGGCGGAAGTTTGATCATGCGACGAGCATTGCGGCGTCTTTGGCGTATGTGGCGCTGCATCAGCAGGATTCGGCGGGGCTGGCGGTGTTTGACCAGAAGGTGCGGCACTTTATCAAGCCGAGCAATTCGCCGCGGCAGTGGCGGACGATTATTGATGAACTGACGACGGTGCCGAAGAATCAGAAGACGCGGACGGGGGCGATCCTGGATGAGATTGCGGAGGCGATGCATCATCGGTCGCTGATCGTGGTGATCAGCGATTTGTTTGATGATGCGAAGAGCATCATCAAGGGGATTCAGCATCTGCGGTATCGGCGGCATGACCTGATTGTTCTGCAGGTGCTGGACCATGATGAGATCACGTTTCCGTTTGAGACGACGACGCTGTTCAAGGGGTTGGAGGAGATGGGGGAGTTGATTGTGGAGCCACGGGCGTTGCGGGAGGCGTACCTGGCGGAGTTTCAGCGGCACACGGAAATCATTCGGGAGGAGTGTCATAAGTTGCATGTGGATTTTGTGCAGGTGGATACGAGTTTGCCGCTGGATGTGACGTTGCCGGGGTTTTTGGCGACTCGGGCGGCGCGGATGAAGTGAGGGAGGACGACGACGTAATCACGAAGAGATGAAGAGACGAAGGACCACGAAGAGTTCCGTTGGGTTGGAATAGATGATTTCGGGATTGAATGTTTTAGGGTTTGGGTTTTTGTCGCCGGCGCTGTTTGGGGCGGGGGCGGCGGCGGTTTCGATTCCGATTGTTATTCATTTGTTGAACAAGCGGCGGTTTCGGACGGTGGTGTGGGCGGCGATGGAGTTTTTGCTGGCGGCGCAGCGGCGGAATGCGCGGCGGCTCAAGTTGCAGCGGTGGTTGCTGCTGGCGGTGCGGTGCCTGGCGATTTTGATCCTGGCGATGGGGATGGCGCGGCTGGTGGTGGATTCTTCGGTGCTGGGCGGGGCGCTGGGGGGGCAGCGGGCGGTGGTGGTGGTTTGGGATGATTCTTATTCGATGGGGTATGCGAAGGGGGGGACGCCGTCGGCGTTTGAGCAGTCGAAGCGGTTGATCGGGGATTGGCTGGGGCGGATTGATCCGAGTGATGAGGTGATGGTGATTCGGGCGAGCCGGGGCGGCGTGGTGGCGGGGAGCAAGTTGACGCTGGATCATGCGTCGTTGGGGGCGGCGGTGCGGGCGGCGCAGTTGACGGATGCGGGGACGGACCTGGCGGCTGCGTTTGACCAGGCGGGGGAGGTGCTGAAGGGGGTGGAGCGTCCGACGCGGGCGCGGCAGGTGATTGTGTTGACCGATTTTTCGCGGAGTTCAATACAAGGGACCCGGGGTCAGAGGTCGGGGGCAAGTGAGGAGGAGCGGATGAATAAGGCGGTGGGGAGGATGATGAAGCATGCGACGGGGGTGCGGGTGGTGGATTTGGGGGAGGGGGATCGGGGGAATCTGGCGGTGGTGGGGTTGGAGTCGCGGCGGCCGGTGGTGGTGGCTGGGGGGGCGAGTGATTTTGCGGTGACGGTGTTGAATGCGACGGATCGGGCGGAGGTGGATGTGCCGTTGACGGTGTCGGTGGATGGGGTGGCGGTGCATACGGAGAAGTTGGGGAAGATTGAGGCGGGGGCGTCGCGGACGGTGATGGTGGAGGCGACGATACCGACGGCGGGGCGGCACCTGGTGGAGGCGCGGCTGCCTTCGGATTATTTGCCGGTGGATGATGTGCGGCGGTTGATGGTGAATGTGCGGCGGGAGATTCCGGTTTTGCTGGTGGATGGGAGTCCGGGGGATGGGAAGTTGACGCAGGGGAGCACGACGTATTTGTGGGCGGCGTATGGGTTGACGGTGGATGGGAAGGTGGGGAGCGTGTTTTCGCCGCAGCGGATCACGGAGCTGGAGTTGCCGACGACGGCGTTGAATTCGTATTCGGAGGTGGTACTTTCGGACACGGCGGTGCCGAGCGCGGGGGTGATTGAGAATTTGAAGACGTTCGTGGCGGGCCGGAAGCTGCTGCTGATTTTTCCGGGGAATCGGACAAATGCGGTGTTGATGAACGAGAGTTTGGGGAAGGCGGGGTTGTTGCCGGCGACGCTGGGGCAGCCGGTGCGGTTGGAGACGTCGGCGGAGATGGCGAAGGGGATTGCGTTTGCGCCGGAGGGTTTCACGAATCCGGTGCTGGCGCCGTTTGGGGAGGCGTACAAGAGCGGGACGGATGTGGGGTTTTTAACGGTGCAGACGAATGAATACTTTAAACTTGGCGTGCCGACGGATGGGAGCGTGGAGACGATTCTGCGGTATGCGAATGGAAATGGGGCGGGGGATGCGGCGGTGGTGAGCAAGCAGGTGGGGAAGGGGCGGGTGGTGTTGTTTGCGAGCACGGCGGACACGAGTTGGAACACGTTCGGGGCGAAGCCTTCGTTTGTGCCGTTCGTGCATGAATTGACGTATTATTCGATGCCGCGGGATTCGGAGCGGTTGACGCTGCGGGTGGGGGATCGGGTGGATTTGCCGGCGGAGGTGGCTTCGCCGGGGACGTGGACGGCGCCGCGGAATGGGACGGTGAGTGTGACGGCGGAGTTGGACAAGGCGGGGGATATGCGGTTGACGAGTGGGGCGTTGCGATTGGCGGGGGTGTATGTGGCGGGTGGCGGGGATGGGCGGCCGGTGGTGGCGGTGAATCCGGATGCGGAGGAGGCGGATATTCGGCATGTGGGGTTGCAGCAGATGGCGGGGGCGACGGGGATTGATGTGCGGCGGATGGTGAGCGGGGCGACGGAGCTGGAGCCGCGGACGAGGGAGAGCGTGGCGGAGAGCGGGGGGGCGCTTTTGGGGCCGTCGTTGATTGGGGTGGCGTTGGGGATGTTTTTGTTGGAGGCGGTTTTGGCGATGATGTTTTCGTCTTATGGGCGGTGAGATTTGCGGCGGCTTCTGGAAATCTTGTTTTCGCTTGAGCATGTTCGGTTGACGCGGAACACGCACTTGTCGTTTGGGTGGGATTATCCGGGGTGGATTGTGCTGGGGTGCGTGGTGCTGGGGGTGCTGGGGTATTTGTCGTACGCGCGGCAGGCGGCGTCGCCGAAGAAGCGGGTGGTGATGGGGGTGGTGCGGGCGGCGTTGTTGATGCTGGTGTTTGTGTTGATCTGGCGGCCGGAGCTGGTGGTGGAGCACGAGGAGCGGACGCGGAGCGTGGTGGCGGTGTGGGTGGATTCGTCGGCGTCGATGCAGTTGGAGGATCCGTACACGGAGCCGGGGATGCGGGATTTTGTTCACCAGGTGGGGATGAAAGAGAAGCTGGGGGCGGGGCAGGCGCGGTTGAATCGGTACCAGGTGGCGGTGGGGGCGTTGGCGGAGGCGAAGTGGGTGCGGGAGTTGGCGCAGACGCAGGATGTGGCGATATACACGGGGGCGGGGCATGCGCAGTTGATTGGGGTGGCGCATCGGGCGGAGGAGGTGGGGCCGCTGGTGGAGCAGTTGGCGAAGGGGAAGCCGGAGGGGGAGACGACGGATGTGCCGACGGTGGTGCAGGAGATTTTGCAGAATTCGCAGGGGGCGGGCGGGCAGCGGGTGAGCGCGGTGGTAGTGATGACGGACGGGCAGACGACGGAGGCGGGGATGGGCGGGGGCGGGGGGCGGCTGGATCTGGCGATTGGGGCGGCGGAGCGCGCGGGGGCGAAGGTGATGGCGTTGCCGCTGGGGGAGGCGCAGGAGCCGTTTGATTTGAAATTGGCGAACATGCAGGTGCCGGAGAATGCGTTTGTGCGGGACCCGGTGGGGGTGCGGATGGAGTTGTCGGGGACGGGGATCGGGCAGGCGACGCCGGTGCGGGTGACGTTGCTGCGGAAGAACGGGGAGAGCGGGCATTTGACGGAGCTGGCGTCGCGGGAGGTGACGCTGGATCCGGAGAAGAAGCAGATGGAGGTGGAGCTGGATTTTCGGGCGGCGAAGGAGTCGGAGTCGAAGGCGGAGAAGTTTGACCTGGTGGCGCGGGCGGAGCCGGTGAATGCGGGGGCGGAGGAGTTGACGAAGGGGAACAACGTGGTGACGGGGAGCACGAGCGTGATGGATGCGCAGGTGAACGTGCTGTACGTGGAGGGGTATCCGCGGTGGGAATTCCGGTATTTGAAGAATGAGTTGATACGGGAGAAGACGGTCAATTTGGCGTCGCTGCTGTTGAGTGCGGATGAGGATTTTGCGCAGGATGCGGATCCGCGGGTGGTGGATAAGGATGGGCGTGAGACGTTCCCGGGGGCGATTGCGCGGTTTCCGGAGACGGCGGCGGAGCTGTCGAAGTTTGATGTATTGTTCATTGGGGATGTGGATCCTACGTTTTTCAGTCCTTCGCAGCAGAAGCTGATCGTGGATTTTGTGGGCAACGGCGGGGGGATTGGGTGGATTGCGGGGACGCAGTGGAATCCGGAGGGGTACAAGGGGACGGCGATGGATGTGCTGTTGCCGGTGGTGCCGGACGAACTGGATCCGCGGGCGCGGGTGATGGCGGCGTCGGACAACACGCCGTTCAACCCGATGCCGACGTCGGCGGGGTTGCAGAGCAACCTGTTCCGGTTTTTCGATGATCCGGAAATGAATGAGAAGCAGATGGCGGAGTTGCCGCAGATGTACTGGTACAAGCCGGTGTTGGGGTTGGCGCCGGCGGCGGAGGTGCTGGCGGTGCATCCGACGCGGACGCAGGGGGGGAATCCGGCGCCGCTGATCGCGACGGGGCACTACAAGCGGGGGCGGACGATGTTCAGCGCGGTGGACGGGACGTGGCGGTGGCGGCGGTACACGGGGGAGCCGTTGTTCCAGAGTTACTGGCTGCAGATGTGCCGGATGCTATACCGGAACAAGGCGCTGGGGCAGAGCAAGCGGATTGAGCTGGCGGCGGAGACGCGGCGGGTGGAAGTGGGGCGGCCGCTGCGGGTGACGATGGAGGTGCGAGATCCGACGATGCTGGGGCAGATTCCGACGCAGGTGCCGGTGCTGGTGACGGACAAATCGGGTGCGCCGGTGGAGTCGATGTCGCTGGACCGGAGCGGGACGGACCCGACGAAGTGGAGCGGGGTGACGACGGCGGCGCAGGTGGGGGATTTCACGATTGAGGCGAAGCCTGGGGTGCTGCCAGCGGACAGCGGGGCGGGGAAATCGACGGTGACGGTGGAGCCGCCGCAGCGGGAGTTTGAGAAGATTGCGGCGGATGTTGAGAGCCTGGGGACGCTGGCGGCGAAGACGACGGGGCGTGTGGTGGCGTTGCCGCAGGCGGAGGAGCTGGCGAAGGAGGTGCCGGACCGGAGCGTGCCGGTGCTGATCTCGAATACGGAAGAGCTTTGGTACAAGCCGATTGCGCTGGTGCTGGTGGTGGGGTTGGCGACGGTGGAGTGGCTTTTGCGGAAGAGTGCGGGGTTGGTGTGATAAGAGCGAAACACGGCGGTTAAAACCGCCGGCTAACCTGCGGTTGGCGAAGGTTTGATTTTGGAGCGGCTTTCCCGGCGGCGGAAACGCTAGAATGGGTGTGCGGCACTTGAGGGATCTGGCTTGACGGTGATGACGGAAAGTTCGACGGAGCATCCGCTGGTGAAGCGGATTGAGCGGCTGCGCGGGCGCGTGCGGCTGGTGCTGGGGCTTTTCGGGGTGGGAGTGCTGGGGACGGCGGCGGTGGGGGGGGTGTTTGTACTGATCTTCCTGGATTACCT
>JBQCGD010000094.1:0-27645 GCA_051955985.1 Phycisphaerae bacterium
CCGTCGCTCCCCCCGCGACCCCTCCAGCGCCCCTCCAACCCCCCGCCGAGCCCCCCACGAGAACCACCCTCCCGGTCTCCGAAGAAGAGCTCCAGACCGACCCCGTCCCTGCCCCGCGCCCCAACACCGCTGATTCCGGCCGGCGCGTTTTCGCCCCCAAAACCTACGATCCAAGTGCCGCCAACCGCCGCACTTGGATCAATTCCCAAAAAGGCCTCTTCGCCCGCACCCCCCCGTGGGCCGTACTCACCGCCGGCGCCGCCGTCCTCGCCCTCCTCCTCCTCTTCCTCTTTCTCTTCATCCGCCACCACAACCAGTCCCCCGTCGCCACCACCGGCAACCCCGCTATCGACCTGAAAAACGCCTCCGGCTCCTCCTTCGCCCAGGACCGCGGCGGCTCCCAGCCCCTCGTCCCCCCCTCCCCCGCCAACGGCGGCAGCCTCCTCCCCCCCGCCCAACCCCGCCGCACCCCCATCCTCCAGGAAAACACCGCTCCCGACCGCACTTCGGAGCGTGCCGTTGAGGAGAACACCGACACCACCGAAGGCAAGGTCTACGCCCCGGGCACCGTCGATCGCGACCCCAAGCTCCTCTACATCATCATCGCCAGCACCCCGCAGGACGACATCGCCCAGCGCAACGCCCAGTTCATCGCCAAGAACGGCGTCGATGTCTCCATCGAAACCCTCAAGAATCCCCGCGGCCGCTCCACCATGTACACCCTCATCTCCGTCAAAGGTTTCCCCACCCTCAGCGAGGCCGAGGCTTACCGCAAACGCATCGTGCAGATCGGCCACAAAACGCTCGACTTCCAGAAATACCGCAAGGCGTGGGACGACGCCTACGCCACGCACGTCAAATCCCTCTCCAAAGAGTCCAAATAACGGGTCCAACCCCTGATGAGGAAAGCTGTTAATTCTTGAATTGACCAATGCTTGAACCTACGATGGCATGCGGGCCTGCAACGTTGCTCATCCCGCCTCACGCCTCGTGGAAAAAGGATTCGCCATGCATCTCTGCGAGCGATGCAACAAACCGGCCACCGTCCACATGACCGAAATCTCCGGCGGCAAACCGCATGATGTCCACCTCTGCGACAAGTGTGCCCAGGACGCCGGCTACGTCCAGCAATCCCACCTCCCGATCAACGAACTGCTCAACCAGTTCCTCAAAGCCCACGCCAACGTCAGCGACGCCCAGACCACCCGATGCAACGACTGCGGCATGACCTGGCAGGAATTCAAAGACACGGGCCTCCTCGGCTGCCCCAAGGATTACGACCTCTTCGTCAACCAGCTCGGCGGCGTCGTCGAACGCGCCCAGCAAGGCGCCACCCACCACACCGGCAAATCCATCTCGGTCCCCGCCCGCGAAAAAAAGGAAGACCCCGTCAAGCTCCGCCAGCAGGAACTCCTCAAACTCCGCAAAGAACTCGCCCGCGCCATCGAAGATGAAAGCTACGAAACCGCCGCGAAGATCCGCGACCAAATCAAAAAGATCGAAAGCGCATAGACGCGCTTTCCACAGACCATAGACCCCAGTCCCCAGACCCTTTTACCGGCCCCTAACCCCTGGACCCTCGATGAAGCTCACCGACCTCACCAACCAATCCGGCGAATGGCTCTCCGGCACCGGCCCCCAGCATGAAATCGTCGTCTCTTCGCGCGTCCGCCTCGCCCGCAACGTCTCCTCCTACCCCTTCATGTCCAAGGCCAACCGCCTCCAGCGCACCGAGCTGCACAAACTCTGTCGCGAGCGTCTCCTCGGCCTCCCCGCCGCACGCCCCGCCTTCTACATCGACATGGAAAAAACCGATGAAGTCGACCGCCAGATGCTCGTCGAACGCCACCTGATCTCCAAACAACACGCCGCCGGCGAAGGCTCCCGCGGCGTCGCCATCTCCAACGACGAAGCTGTCTCCGTCATGGTCAACGAAGAAGACCACCTCCGCGTGCAGGTCCTTCGCTCCGGCCTCCAGCTCAAGGAAGCCTGGAACGAAGCCGACCGCCTCGACGATGCCCTCCAGGAACACCTCGATTTTGCCTTCTCGCAACGCTTCGGCTTTCTCACGGCATGCCCTACGAACCTCGGCACCGGGCTCCGCGTCTCGGTCATGCTCCACCTCCCCGCGCTCAAGCTCACCGGCGAAATCGAAAAAGTCTTCCGCGCCGCCAAGGACATGCACCTTGCCGTCCGCGGCCTCTACGGCGAAGGGACCGAGGCCATTGGCGACTTCTACCAGATCTCGAACCAGACCACCCTCGGCCGCTCCGAATCTGAAATCCTGACCGAGTTCAACGACGTCATTATTCCTCGCATCATCATGGCTGAAATGTCCGCGCGGCAGGTCCTGGAAAACGAACGCCCCCTCTCCCTCGACGACAAGATCGGCCGCGCCATTGGCGTCCTGAAATACGCCCGCCTCCTCACTTCCGAAGAAACGCTCTTTTTCCTCTCCCACCTCCGCCTCGGCGTCGTCATGAAGCGCGTCACCGGCCTCGACCTCCAGGCCATCAACTCCCTCTTCCTCCACACGCAGCCCGCCCACCTGCAGCGCTTCGTCGGGAAGAATCTCGACGGCGACGCCCGCAAAGCCGCCCGCGCCGAATTCGTCCGCGGCCGCATCGGCAAGAACAACCTGTAAACCGCGGTCGTGGGGCGTTGATGAAATCAAAAGCCGGTCTGTTTTCGCTGCGAAACCTGTTTCGGTGGACGTCCCGCTGCGCGGCGCTGACCGGGATGCTCCGCGTTCACGCCCTCTTCGCCGACGTCTCCACCGTCATGTTCCAGGACAATATGGTCCTGCAGCAGGGAATGCCGGTGCCTGTCTTTGGCGCTGCTGCTCCGGGCGAAGCGGTCACCGTCACGTTCGGCGATCAAACGAAAAGCACCCGCGCCGGCGCCGACGGCAAGTGGCTCGTCAAACTCGATCCCATGACCGCCGGCGGCCCCTTCGACCTGACCATCCGGGGAAGCAACACGCTCTCCTTCAACAACGTCATGGTTGGTGAAGTCTGGCTCTGCGCCGGCCAGAGCAACATGGGCTACTCCATGAAGAAAATCGGCGGCCGCAACGTCGAGGAAGCTTCGCACGCCAACAATCCGAACATCCGCATCGTCACCATGATGCGCGGCCAGACCCCGCGCTGGGAAACCCTCACGCCGGAAGTCTGCCTGAAGTCCTCGGCCACGGCGTACTACTTCGGCAAAGAGCTCTCCGCGTCGCTCAAGGAACCCATCGGCCTCATCGTCAGCTCCAGCCCCGGCACCGCCATTCGATACTGGGTGGATCCCGCAACGATCGCGGCCGATCCGGCGCTGGCGAAAACGAAATCTGTCGGCAAGTGGTACAACGAACTCGTCAAACCCGCGATCCCCTACGCCATCCGCGGCGCCATCTGGTACCAGGGCGAGAGCGACGTCGACGGCAACGCCGAACAATACAAAACGCGATTTCTGTCCGTGATCAAAAATTATCGCGCCGCCTGGGGCCAGGGGGATTTCCCGTTCCTCTTCGTTCAACTCCCCAAGTTCGGCGGAGCGAAGGAGACGCCTCCCGGCGCTCCGAGTCAGTGGGCAGACTTGCGCCAGGCACAGGCCGCCGCCCTCGCGCTGCCCAAAACGGCCATGGCCGTGACGATCGACACCGGCGACCCGGACTGGCACCCCGAAGACAAGTGGGATGTTGGCAAACGCCTCTCCCTTCTCGCCCTGCGCCGCGTCTATCACCGAGCCGACATTCCCGAAGACACCGGCCCGGTGCTCGTCTCCTGTGAGGAAAAGAACGACACCCTCTCTCTGCAATTTACCCACGCAGACGGCGGCCTGGTGAACCACGGCAAAGAGGGCCTCTCAGCCTTTGCCGTCTGCGGCGCCGAACACCAATGGCACTGGGCAAAGGGAACGATTCAGAACGACACCGTCCTCGTCACGTGTGACGAGGTAAAGGACCCCGTCAAGGTTCGCTACGCCTGGGCCGACTGGCCGGCCACGCCCCTCTACAACACCGCCGGACTACCCGCCGCGCCGTTCGAAGCTGAAGTCAAAAAGTAATCCAAACACGCATAAAAAAAGGAGCGACCCAGCCGGCCGCTCCTTTTCATCAAGGTCTCTTCGTGGTCCTTCGTGCCTTTGTGACTGCCTGTTTACGTCGGCAGGGGGAGACTTACTTCGCGTCCCGGATCTCCACCCGGAAATCATCCACCGCCGACAGGCTCTTAAATTCCAACTGCCCGATCCCCTTCCGCGGAATCATCTGGAACGCCGTCACCGGCTCGCCGACCTGGACCCCGCGACGGTCGGTGAAGTAATAGATGTAGTCCACATTCAAATCATGATCCGTCAAATTCCGGATCGGCACATCCACCTGCAACTGCCCCGCGCCAAACCGCGACGCAATCGGCTTCTGCACCCGGATCCGCTGCTGCAGCGAATACGCATCCACATGCACCTGCGGATACTCCACGATCGGATCCTGCCACGCCGCAATCGGGTCCGTGCACCCGCTCAAGGCGATTACCAGCGGAGCACCCATCAGCAACGGCAAAACTTTCTTCAGCATTCGCTCTTCCTTCCTGGTTCTTGATCCCTGCTTCCTGATTCTGATACGCCAACCACTCACTGCTGCGGCGCCGGATTGATCGGCTCGATCGTCTTCTCTTCCGTCGTGTGCACCGTCGTGGTCGTCGTCGTCTCCGTTTTCTGCGTCGTGGTCACCAGGTTCAATTGCCCGGTCACCTCCAGCGTCACCGTGTTGCTCTGCAGATCGACCGCCTTCATCCCCTGGCTCTGACCAATCTCATCCTGCAGGCCCGCATAGAGATCCTCCGGCGCACCGTTGTACGTCACTGCAAACGCCGCGTACGCAGTCGTGCTCCCGCCCGTCGCCCCGCGGCTCACCACGTTCGTCACGCCCGGCGTCCGCTGCAGCCACTTCCGGATCTTCAGCGCATCATCCACCGTCGCGGTCTTGTAGACGCGCACCTCGATCGTGTCGCTGCCATACCCCCCGCCCGCCCACTTGCGAGCCATCGAGCCCATCAACTGCTCGGACAGGTACCGCGTCGCCACGTTCACGTGCGTCTTCGACAGCGGCAGCGGCATGTCCACGAACGCCGTCCCCATGATCCGCCCATCCGTCGTGCTCACCGCCTTCGCGTTCAACCGGATCGCGTGCCCGAACGTGCTTTGATTCGTCGGCGTGGCGTTGATATGAATCAGAATGTCCTGCTGCAGTTCCGTCGCCAGGAGTCGCACCGCCGCCGGATCGCCGTTCTCGATCCGCAACGCCTTCTCGCGATCGAGCTTCGCGCGCGCCGCGTCCGCATCCTGGATCACCACCTTGCCTGAGTTGTCGAAGTACTCGGCCACCGAGGTTTCGATCAAGGCATAGTCGTCCGGCGTGGCGCCGATCGAATCGGTGGAGGCCTTCCCCTGCACCAGGTCCGCCAGGTGTGCCGCGTTCACCGGGTCACCGTGAATCGTCCGGTTCGTCCAGACCATGATGCGCGGGCTGCGGTGGGCGAGATAGCCCTGGAGAAACTCGTCTTCGTGCTGGATCATGACCGGCGCATTGCCCGCCGGGGAGCCGTTCGCCGGGGGCTGACCCGGCATTTGCGCCGCATTGGTCGGAGCACCCTGCATTGGCGGCGGGGGTGGTGCCGACTGCTGCATCGTCGGGTCGTATCCTTCGGGGGGGAGCGGCTTGGGCATTGGCTGCGGCTGGTACGCGTTCTGATCCGTCGGCGGGGGGACGTCTACCCGTTGGACCGGCGTCCCCTGACAGCCCGCAAACAGGAAGGCGCAGGCCGCCAAGGCAGCCGCGATCGTCGAACGCATGATCTTCTCCTTAAAAGCTCCGAGCCGAGGCGGGAACGCGTCGGCAGCGACCTATCATCGGCACCGGAAAGCGGCCCGGATGAATCGACAAACCACCCAATAGAAACATGGTACCCCGACGAGGTTAGTCCGAAAAGACTCGCGCGGAGCTGGCAAAACCCGCGATCTTGCCCCTTTAAAGCCGCAAATTTCCTATTTGTGAAGCGTTGCTCATAGAAAGCTCACGTTCCCACCCCGCAGATGCCGATAATAATGGGGTTGTCTGTTGTGCAGGCCAAAGGCAGGCTTCGCCCACCCCCCCCGGCTTCATTGACCGCCCCGGACTGTTTGGGTATGGTGAACCTTCAATAGCTGAGGATGAAGCTATCCTTTGGTCGGGACGCACGGAGATTGCAGCAGTTGTTTCGCTGCCGTCATTGTGACGTTTCGGCAGATGTTGCCTCCTTCTAGTTGGACACCTGGATCCCGTGGAAGTCAGGAGCGGTGAGGCAAAGAGCGTCTTTTTCGGCCAGTGGAGTTCGGCTGGTACCGCTAGAGACCATAAAACAGGATGGAAAACTATGGCCCAGGTGCAAAATTCACTCGGTGCTGCCTCAAAAATGCCCCATAAAACCCCGAAAACGATGGAAACCGTCATCGAAAGCGGCAAAATCTCTGTGAAAGTCAACGGCGGTCCCGCCACTCCCTGGGAAAAACCCCGCAAGAATGTCGATGTCCCCGAAGGCCTCTGGCTGAAGTGCCCGGACTGCGCCGCCATGATCTATCGCAAGACCATGGAAGAGCAGCTTCACACCTGCCCGGAGTGCCGTTACCACTTTCGCACCGGCGCCGCGGCCCGCATCCAGACGCTCGTGGATCCGGGCTCATTCGAGGAGATGGACGCCCAGGCGGCCCCGAAGGACGTCCTCAAATTCAACGACAAAAAGCCTTACGCCAAGCGTCTGCAGGATGAACAGAAAAAAACCGGGGCCAAGGACGGGCTTCTTGCGGGACGTGCCTTCGTCAAAGGCCGCCAGATCATCGTCGCCGTCATGGACTTTTCGTTCATGGCCGGTTCGATGGGTGCGGTCGTTGGTGAAAAACTGACCCGGGCGATCGAACGGGCGACGAAGGAAAACCTTCCCCTGGTCGTCATCTGCTGCTCCGGCGGCGCCCGCATGCAGGAATCAACGATTTCGCTTATGCAGATGGCCAAGACTTCCGCCGCTCTCGCCCGGTATGACGAAGCCGGCGGCCTTTTCATCTCGGTTCTATCCGACCCGACGTACGGCGGTGTCACGGCTTCGTTTGCCATGCTCGGGGATGTGATCTTTGCCGAACCGAAGGCCATGATCGGTTTTGCGGGTCCGCGCGTCATCGCCTCCACCATCCGCGCGGAACTGCCGGAAGGCTTCCAGACCTCGGAATTCCTGCAGGAGAAGGGCTTCATCGACAAGATCGTCAGCCGCCACGATCTTCGGAGCGAAATCGCCCGGGTCATCGACTACTGCGGCAAATAGCGCCTTCCTGTCCAGCCATTACGCATAAATACGCACGAAGTCCGGCAACTCGCCGGACTTCATTTTTTATACCCACGGCGACAGCTAATACGCATTTCTGAATATTTGTTCTTACTTCGGTGGCAGAAATATATTGAACCGCTAAGCCGCGGTCGATAGACTTCAAAAAATGATGGCTCCCGCGTGCGGTCCCCTCTTCCCGCATGCGGCGTTCTGCGCTGGCGGCTTGGTGGTTGTTGTTGTAAGGCCAGCGCTGGAAAGGTGGAGGTAATGACGACCTTTCATCCGGCGCCCAACGAGGCGGTGCAAGATGCCGCTTCGCCGGACGATTCCCGTCCCTGTTCGTGCAACCATTCAGCAGTCGTACCCGCCCAGGAAGTCAACGGCGGGAAAGTCGGGGCAGCGGGAGCTGGGTTGATCGGTAAATCAGAGGGTCGAGGAATCGCTCCGATGGTTGCATCAAACCCGGCAGCAGGTGGGGGCGGCGGGGCGAACGGTGGGGGGGCAACGACGGGGGAAACACTCATTGGGGCGGTCGAGGGGAACAGCCATCCTTCAAATTCATCAACAGCTCCGACGTTGGATCAACTCCCGCGTTCTTCTGCTGCGTCCACGATGCCGGTGGGGCCTGACTTCTATGAGGCGGCCGTCCTCAACGCCGGGATTCCGGTGGTCTCGCTCGACGCCACCGGGCGCATCATTGCGTGGAACTCGGCCGCCGTCCGCATGTTCGGGCGAAGCGAAGGCGAAGTTCTCGGCCTGCCTCTTGAGACTCTGATCCCAAGCGAATACCGTGCCGTCGCCTCGCGCGCCTTCCAGCGTACCATCCAGCAGCGCTCCACGAATGTCTATGAACTCTCGATGGTTCCGCAGGGCGGGAAGAATCCGATTCATGTCGGCGTCACTTTGAGCTGCGTCAACGATTCGGCCAGCAGCGCTTCCGGACAACTCGCCGGCGTGATGGCCTGGATGCGCGACATCTCCAACCGCAAGGAACTCGAAAGCCACCTGACCCGGACGCGCCACATGGCCTCCGTCGGGACGCTCGCGGCGGGCGTCGCCCACCACTTCAACAACATCGCCTGCGGGATGGGCACGATGGTCGAATTCGCCCTCGCCACCGAAGACCCGGGGGCCATGCTCAAGGCCCTCCGCATGTCCGCCGAAGCCTGCTCGCGCATCAGCTACATCACGCAGAGCCTGCTGGCCTGCAGTGGTGAAACCGGCATGGGCCAAAGTGAGTGCGGCTGCGCCGATCAGTGCGACCTGACCGAGGAACTCCTCCGCTTCGCCGACGCCGTCGAACCGACCCTCAATGAAAAAGGGATCGCCCTGGACCTCGACCTCCAGGCGCGGCGCGTGAGCGCTGTACCGCGCCTGCGGTTCGGGCAGGCCCTGCAGCATCTCCTGCACAATGCCGAGGACGCCATTGCGGACCGCGCCGCCAAAAACCCGGGCGCCGAAAAACGGATCACCATCCGCACGCAGTCGCAGGGCGATCAGATCATGATTCAGTTCGGCGACACGGGCGTCGGCATCGACCCCGATGATGTGCCGCAGATCTTCGATCCGTTCTTCACCAAGAAGGGCGTCCAGGGCGGCGGCAACCGCAACAACCCGGGCCTGGGCCTCACGCTTGTCCACTCGGTCATCATGGACATGGGCGGCCACATCTGGGCGGACTCGACGCCCAACAAGGGCACCACGATCCACCTCCTTATTCCGGTCACGGTTTAAGCTCTTCGCGCGGATGGACCGTCATGCGGCGATGGGCGTGGATTTTCGCTGCACTGCTCCTCGCCGCCGCGGCAGTTTCCCTTCTGCGCCGCGCGCGGCCGACCGCTGGTGAAGAGCTCCTCGCGGCAATCGACGGGCACAACCTTCCGACGCGCGAAGCCCTCCTGCTCCTCGACTACACGCCGGATCCGGAACTCCTCGCCGCCGCACGCTCCCATCCGGTCGAGCGCGGCGAAGGCCCGGCACCCGGCCTCGGCCTCGAGCCTTACGCGACCGTGGATCAACACTGGATCCGCAGTCAGGACACCGCCCTCTTCTATCCGCGTCCCAATGCGCTGCGCGCCGCCCTTCCCACCGCGGTCAACACGTTGCACGACCTCATCGATCCCACGACCCTCGCCGCCGCCGCCGACCAACTGCAGAAACTCCCGGACGAACAACTTTTCCTGGACTGGATCCACGCCGACCGCGGCGTCATCGCCGAACTCAACGACCCCACCGACGCCGCCCGCCAGGCACTCCTTCTGCAAACAATTCAAAACCCCGGCCCGATTCTCACTTTCCCGATCAGGGACCACCACGTCTATCTTTTCCCCAACGACAAAACGCCCAACGCCACGTGGTGCACCCTCGCCATCTTCAACAGCCGCGGCGGCATGCAACTCTCCGCCACCTTGCGCCTCGATGACGCCCCGCCCCCCCAGCACGTCCGCACCATGGCCGTCCTGCTCGCCGAGGAAGTTCTCCAGCCTCCCGCCACGAAACCCGCGATTCCGCAATTGCTGCACTTCTAAAAAAAAACGCGAACGGTTGAAAGGAACCACGGAGAGCACAGAGAGCACGGAGTCTTTCGATTCATTGTGCGTGTCCTCCGTCTTCTTCGTGGCTTCAACCTCTCTTCCATTCGCGCGCCACCTTTTCCACGAGCGATGCACTTTCGCTCCCGGTCGCCGCCAGCAGAAACAGCCGCTCCTCCTCCGCCTCCCCCGCCTCGATCGAAATCTCCACCCGATCCTCCGGCAACAGATGCACAACCTTCGCCGCCCATTCCACCACCACGATCCCCCCGCCCGTCAGCAGTTCCTCGAAGCCCACCACCTCAAAATCCTCCTCCGAACCAATGCGATACGCGTCCAGGTGAAACACGGGCTTACTCGACGCCGAGCCGGACTCCCGATAAATGTTCAGCAACACATAGGTCGGCGAGGAGACGAGCGTCACATCCTCCACGCCTGCCCCACGGGCAATTCCGCGCGTCAGATGCGTCTTCCCCGCTCCCAGGTTGCCATTCAGTGCGATACAGGTATTGGGGCGCGCAAGTCGCCCAATGAGCTCGCCAAGCCGCAGGGTCTCATGCACACTATGCGTCACAATTTCCATCGAAGCATCATACCCGTGTACGGAGTTCCGCCTTCAGGCGGTGTCTTCCGGCCAGGCGGAACGCCTGCCGCCAAGTCGAGATTCCCAGCTCACATGGCTGGATCGTCCCAACCCTTGCCAAAGTCTTTCAGTGGGAATGTATTCCAAATGCGTTTCGCCTCCTCCTCGCCGATTGAGCGAAGATACTCACCCGCGCTGCTCCACGGCCAGTCTTGCCATCGCTCAACGTACCCATGTCGAACCGGGTTGTGGTGAATATAGTTCATCGTCGCCCAAAAATGGTTTTCGGAACGCATCTGCCGCTCCGTGGCGCGAAAGAAGGCTTTTCGGCCAGTCGCGTGGTCTTCCAGGTTCCATTGATAAGAAGTGCGGCCATGAAATTGCCCCAGTCCCCGAAGGAGAGTGGAAATGTCCGGAAGACACCGCCTGAAGGCGGAACTCCGAACAACTAATTCCATGCTACGGCTGCGACGCTGCCTCTTTCTCCAACTCCTCGTTCAACGCCTTCCACTTCGCATCGAGCGCCCCCTTCAGCGCCTCCGCCGTTTTGAATTCGCCTTTCTTCAACTGCTTCGACAATTCCTTCGCCGCTGTCGCCATCGGCGGAAAGACCCGCCGCTCGTAATGGTACTGCTGGTTCTGCGAAGGATCGCTGCTCCCATAGGTCCGCAGGTAATCCAGCTTCCACCCCTCCTCCGTCTTCTTCAAATAAAACAGATCGACAAAGTTGAAGCGGTCGGTCTGCAGCCCCGCGGGCCGATCCTTTTCCACCGGCAGAAACACCTTCGCCTCCGTCCGCGGCTCGTTGTATTCCACGTTCGCCTGTTTCAATCGGTCCAGGTCCAGCGCGATTTGCTCATCGAGCGGCCGGACGTGCCCTTCGACCGCCATCCCCGGTTCGCGTCCGAACGTCGCGATCGCCGCCCGCTCGAGGTAATGCATCCACGCCTCGTAGTTCATCACCACGTTCGCATAATCCTGCCGGTACGACGGCGAGACGACGACCAGGCGTTGCATCCCCGCCACATCGATTTTCTCCATCGCATGCAGATACCCCGCCAGCGTCGCGGTTGGCGTGGAAAGATCCACCGCGGGGCGGGTCGCGGCGCCGGGATCGTCCTGCCCCATTGCCATGCGAACCATCCCTGCGAAGAACAACAAAGCTGTCAATGCCCGCCGCATCGATTCCTTCCCTTCACTTGGTGTGCGTCGTCGCCGTATTGCTCTTCACCGCATCCCGCGCCGTCGGCTGCAGCAGCGCCTGGTACGCGGCGAACGCCTCCTCAGCCGTCTTAAAATCCCCGCGCTCCACGCGCAGGATGGTCTGATCGCACGCGCTGACCACCGCATCGCGCATCGACTTCATGAGCGCCAACTGCTTGGGCGTCACTTCGCCGCCGTTGTCGGGAAATGTCGCCGCGACAATTTTCCATTCGCCCTTCGCGTTTTTCTTCAAGGTCACCCCGCTCAACTCCGTCTCGGCGTTCGGGTTTCTCTCGGCCCCCGGTCCCACCACGGCGGTGTCGGCGTTCGCGCTGATCTCCACCCGCTTCGCCCGCGCCAGCATCTCGGTTATCGACTTTTCCACCGACATATCGAATGGCCGTTTTCCCGCCTCCCCGAACTTCCCCTGCATCGCATGCAGCAGCCGCAACGGCGCCGCGACCTGCGAGATGTTTACTTCGAATACTTCCCGCTCCTCGGTCTCGGCAAACTGCAAGCAGGCGGTCACCCCGGCCACATCCCCGGCCTGCATCGCGGTGTAGACGCTCACCAAGGTGCCGCGTGGCGAAGACAAATTCACGGCCGGCCTGGTCGCGTTTACCGCCGCGCCCGCCCGTCCGGCCTCCAGCGCGCCGCATGCCGCCGCCACTACCGCCAGTATCCAAACCGGTGTCGCTCTCATGCCCCGGGATTATCCGCTATTTCACCGTCGCCAAAAAGGTCTCGATCGCCCCGTTCACCGCCTTGGGCTGCTCCAGGGGCGACAGATGCCCGGCCCCCACGATCTGCACCACCATCGCGTGCGGCATGTGACTTTGCATGTTCAGCGCCACGCTCGGCGGGGTGATCCCATCCTCCGCCCCCACCACGATCAACACCGGCAGCGTCAACCCGGGCAACAGGTCGGTCTGGTCGCGACGCTTCGACATGGCCCAGAGGGCGTTCGCGGCCGCCTCCCCGGGCTGCTTCTCCATGATCGCCCGCGCCTCATCGCGCACCGCCGCCGGCGGCCGCTTGCTCAACTGTTTGCCGACCATGCCGTCATACACTCCCGCCGGCCCCTTTTCCCTGATCTCATCAATAGCCTTGAGGCGGTTCGCCCGCGCCTCCGACGAATCCGCGTCGGGTCGGGTGTCAATCAGCATTGCCGCGGCGAGCGATTCCGGATAATCCCGCAGCAACGCCAGCAGCACATAACCGCCCATGGAAAATCCCCCCACAATCGCCTTTCCGCCCGCCTCGTTCTGAATCACGCCATGCACGAACTCCGCAAAACCCTCGATGGACGTCCTGTCCCGCTCCCACGCGTCGGTTCCCGCAAACCCGGGCAAATTGGGCGTGATCACGGTCAGCCCCTTGCCGCGCAGGAAGTCGACCTGGTGCCGCCACATCGTGGCATCGAACGGAAATCCATGAATCAGCACAATCGGTAACATGCCGAACCCCTTGTAGCAAACCCTGCGCCCATCTCAGCCCATGATAATGGCAAGAATGAAGAAGCAAGAATCAAGAAGGGTGGCCGCGTCGAACTTCTTGGTTCTTCCTTGTTGCTTCTTGATTCTTCCACTTGAGCCCCAGGCCCCCAACAGCCGATAATCCCTTTGCAAACACCACTACGACAGGACGAGCATGCGCCCCCGCACTCCCACCTTCATCTGGATACCTTTTGTTTTCTCGGTCGGGACGATTTCCTGGGCCCTGCTCATTTCCGGGCTGCTGATCCTCTCCGCCGTCGTCCTCACCCCCGCGATCAAGGACATGAAGGTCGCCGAAGCCGACCGCAACAACTACCAGGCGACGCTGGACCTCCTCGATCAAAAAATCGCCATGCAGAAAGAGTTCATGGACGCCGCCACCAAGGACCCCGTCCTGATGGAACGTCTCGCCTCGCGGCAGCTCAACCTCAACCGTCCGGACCAGCAAACGCTCGTCCTCGATCCCGCCGCCCCTTACAAGGACCGCAGCGTCGAGACGCTCCTCGCCGAAAGCCTCACCCCCACGACGCCGGCCCCGGTCAACCCCCTGCCGCTCCCCCTCCAATGGACGACCAACTCCGGCGTCCGCTCGACCCTGATCCTGGCCGCGTGCGCTGCGCTCTTTCTCTCGTTCTTCCTGGGCATTAAATACGAACGCAATTGAGTTTCCTGGGTGTTTGGAGTTCGGCGCCGCTTCCCGTATTACAAATGATGGGCGCTCGCTGAAAAACATTCTCAATTCGTCACCAGTTCCTCGTACAATCAGCGTCATGCACCCGACCTCCCCCCCGAACCTCCCCGACGCCCGCCCCCTCATCGACGCCCTTCTCCAGCGCGCCCTCCACCAATCCGCCTCCGACATCCACCTCGAACCCACTCCCGCCGGGCTCGACGTCAAGCTTCGCATCGACGGTCTCCTCCAAACCGTCGAACAACTTCCCCCCGACCTCGGCCGCGGCGCTGTCCTACGCCTCATGGTCCTCGCACAACTCCTCACCTACCGCCTCGACATCCCGCAGGAAGGCCGCATCCACACCACCATCGAAAACAAAACGATCGACCTTCGCCTCGCCATCATGCCCGTGGCCCACGGACTTCGCGCGGTCGTCCGCCTTCCCGCCGACCTTTCCCAACCCAAAACGCTCGACCAGCTTGAACTCCCCGCGCCGGCCTTGAACGGGCTCAAAAAGTTCGCCTCCACCGATGGCAGCGCGGGCAGCATGCTCCTGGTCACCGGCCCCGCAGGTTCCGGGAAAACCACCACCATCTACGCCCTCCTCGCGCACGTCGCCGCCACCAATGCCGGCCTCTCCATCATCTCCCTGGAAGACCCCATCGAACGCCTTATCCCGGGCATTACGCAGATCGAAGTCACTCCGCACGGCCAGCTCACCTACGATCGCGCCCTGCAATCCATCCTCCGGCAGGACCCGCAGATTCTCATGCTCGGCGAAATCCGCAATGCCGCCACCGCGTCGCTGGCCATCCAGGCCGCCCTCACCGGCCACCGGCTCATCGCCACCCTGCACGCCGGCGACCCCGCCACCGCGATCGCCCGCCTCCTCGAAATGGCCATCGAGCCGTACCAGATCACGAGCACGCTGTTCGGCGTCCTCACGCAGCGTCTTGTCCGCCGACGGGCCGGGGGCGGCTACCAGGGTCGGCTCCCCCTTGCCGAATTCGCGACCCTCACGCCTGCTCTCCGCGCCGCCATCCTCCGCCGCGCCGATGCCGAAGAGCTCCGCCAGATCCTGAAAAGCACTCCCACCCACGAAACGCTCCGGCAATCTGCAGAAACCCTTGTGGCGGCGAACCTTACCGACCGTGAGGAAGTGCGCCGCGTCCTGGGCGAATAAACGCCCGGCCGGGTCGCCACCGCGTCGCCCCATCCGCGCAGAATTTTTGCAAAATCCCCCACCCCGCTCCGTCCTTTCGATAGGCAAAGTGCGCCCAGGAGCCGGGCGCCAGGGCCCGGGGTCCGCTCATCACAGAATTTCTCCCCCCGTACGGCCCCCCCCCGGATCCCGGAACCCGGCTTGGCGCAAATCCACGCCAGCCGCTCAAGAAACTTCTTGCACCGGGCCGAAGAGCTGTATACTGTTATAGTGGTGTAATCACTTCGGATCCCATCCGCTTGGCAGGAGGATGACCCGTGACCGACCCCGCACCAACGCCCGCAACCCCGGCCGCCGCTCCCCCCGTCGTCCCCGTCCCGTTTCGCTACGAAGCCCAATCCGCCGCCGGCGAAACCCTCCGCGGCACTCTCGAAGCCGCCTCCGCCGCCGATGTCCAGAATCGTCTCGCCGCGCTCAACCTCCGCGTCCTCTCCGTCGAACCCGCTCCCACCATCCCGGCCCCGTCTGCAGCCGCTCCGCTCACCCCGGATGATTTCCTCCTCTTCAACCAGCAGCTCGCGCACCTGACCGCCGCCGGCCTTCCGGTCGAGCGCGGCCTCCGCCTCATCGCCACCGACATCAAGTCCGGCCGACTCGCCTCCGCCGCCAACGACGTCGCCGCCGACCTCGAACGCGGACTTCCCCTCAAGGACGCCTTCGACCGCCACGCCTCCCGTTTTCCCTCCCTGTACGCCCGCCTCATCGAGGCCGGGGTCAAGGCGGCCAACCTCCCCGCCATGCTCTTCAACCTCGGCAAACACCTCGAGCTGGTCTACCGCCTGCGCCGCGCCCTCTGGCGCACCTTTTCCTACCCCATGGCCGTCGCCGTCGTCCTGGCGCTCGTCCTCCTTTACGTCTCCATGGTCCTCGTGCCGATGTTCACGGACATCTTCAACGGGTTCCACGTCACGATCCCCGCCCTGACCCGCTTCTTCCTCGGTTTCGGCGCCATCTACCCGCAACTCTTCGCCGCCGCCGTGATCGCCGTTGCCCTGCTGCTCCTCCTCTTCTGGTCGATGCGCATCACCGGGAGGGCCGGCCTCCTCGTCGATTCGGTGGGCCTGCGCCTTCCCGTGATCGGCCGCATCCTCCGCGCCAATCTCATTTCCCGCTGGTGCGACTCCCTCCGCCTTGGCGTCGAAGCGGGGCTCGACCTCCCCCGGGCCATCGATCTGGCCACGGAATCCACCGGCTCGGCCCGCCTCGCCCGCGAAACCGCCCGCCTCTCGGATGCCGTCAACGCCGGGCAACCGCTCGTGAACATCCACTCCGATCTCCTCCCCGCCACCGTCCCCGCGGCGTTTGAACTCGCCTCCCGCGCCGGTGATCTCCCGGCCACTCTGGGCATGCTCTCCCGCATGTACGAGGAACAGGCCGACCAGCGCCTCCGCACACTCCCCGCCCTCTTCACGCCGCTTCTCATGATCTTCGTTGGCGGGTTGCTCGCCACCACGATCATCGCCATGTTCCTCCCGCTTGTCCGTCTCATCCAGGCCGTCTCCGGCGGATTCTGACGCCGCGACGCCCGCGATCCCCTCGCCCGAATGCCGCAACGCTCTGGAGAACGCCTCATGACCCGACCCGTTGAGAACTTCCCCACCGTCGGCGATGACCCGAGGCCACTCGTCCGCGCCGCCCTCTTTTTTTTCGTCTGGGTTCCCGCGGCCCTCTTTGTCCTGGGCCTCGCCTCCTGCATCCTCGGCGTCGGCGGCGCCATCGTCGGGTTCCTCTGGGGGCCGATCGTTGCTCTTTTCGTCGTCTACGCCATCCGCCGCAACCAGACCGTCCAGCGCCAGCGCCGCGCGATGACCATCCTGTTCTACGTCGAGAACGCCGTTCGCCTCAATCTCCCCCTCGACCGCTTCCTCCAGGCCGCCGAACTGAGCGAATTCGGCCGCACGCGCTACCTTCTCATGCGCGTCCGGCAGATGCTCCTGCGCGGCTATCCCGTCGGCACTGCGCTCGAAGCCGCCCTGCCCGAGCTTCCTCAGCGTGTCGCCCGCGCCGCCACCGCCGCCGAACAGGTCGGCCGGCTGCAACCGGCACTCGCGAGGCTCGTTGAGCAGACCCGCCGCGAGCGCCCCTCGCTCCGCGACGAAAACCAGCCGTATTACCGCTTCTATCTCTTCTTTCTCCTCTTCATTGTGTTCTTCATCGTCACCGGCCTCATGATTTTCGTCATCCCCAAGTTCCGCGACATCTTCAAGGACTTCCACACCCCGCTCCCCCCGATGACCCAGCTCCTCATGAACGTCGCCGACTGGGTTGCCAACGAGTACGGCTGGGTCTTGCTCCTCCCGTTCGTTTTCCTTCTCATCTACTTCATCGCCCGCGAGCTTCAGAGAGTTTTCATGCCGGGCCTCGTCCCCGTCCTTTTTCCGCAGCTCCGCGAATGGATCGCCTGGCGGCTCCCCATCCTCTCCGCCCTCCAGCGTGATCACGCCCTCACGGACGTCTTCGAACACCTCGCCGACGCCATCCGCGCCGGACTTCCCCTCCCTGACGCGTTGCAGGGCGCATTTGCCCTCCAGATGAACTACCACATGCGCGAACGCCTGATGGCGTGGCGCGAGAATCTCCTCGCGGGAATGACCCCCGCGGCCGCCGCCCGCAAAGCACGCCTCCCCGAGCTCCTCGCCGGTTTCCTCGATTCCGCCGAATCTCCGCGCACCGGCGGCAACCGCGGCATCGCCGACATATTCGACTTCCTCGCCCGCTACTACCGCGACCGCTTTTCCCGGCTCCTCGTCGCGACCCGCGCCGCCGCGGAGCCCTTCGCCGTTCTCGCGGTCGGCTCTCTCGTCGGCTTTATCGTTTACTCCGTCTTCCTCCCGATCGTCACGCTCCTTAACAGTGTCGAAGCCGCCGGCGGCGGCGTCACCGGCCATGGAGTCCTCTGATGCGCACGCGAACCTTTTCATCCAAACGCCCGAGCCGCGGGCTGATGGTCCTCGACGTGGTCTGGGGGATCGTCCTGGCTACCGCCCTCCTCATGGCCCTCACCGTCGCCGTCGTTAAGCAGGACAAGGCCCAGCTACAACTTGCCCGCGCCCGCGCCGCTTCCCGCGCCGCCGAAGACGCCCTCCTCGCTCTCCAGGCCCACCAGCCGCTCCCCCCGGGCGCCACCGTTGAACATCTCGCCGACGCCGCCCCGGCGGGCCACACCTGGATCCGCGTCCACGTCACCACCGATGGCCGTCCCGCCTCCCTCGTCGGCCTCATCACCTCCGAACCAGGAGCCCGGAAATGATTCGCACACCTCAGACACCCGGCCTCACGAAGCCCTCTCCGAGGCGCTCTCGCCGCGCGATCGCCCTCATCGAACTCATCGTCGTCGTCCTCCTCCTCGTCGGCTTCATGACCATCCTCACCAGCCTCTTCGTCACCACCTACCACGCACAGGTCAACGCCATCAAACGTGACAACCTCCTCTACCGCATCGACTCCGCCCTCGGCACGATGCGCCGCGACGTCTGGAGCGCCCGCAGAATGGCCTACACCCACGGCCACCTCGACCTCACCATCTCCGACCAGCAGCAAGTCCGCTGGGACACCTCCGAACCGCACCGCCTCACCCGCAGACAAACCGCGGGCAGCCCCGACACCCAGCTCACCCAAACCTGGATCGACCTCCCGACCGTCGACGACGTCAACGTCCACGGCCCCCTCGTTACCCTCACCTTCAAAGAACAAAAACAGCGCGAATCCCTCACCTTCGTCAGCCAACTCCTGCTCGGAGGTTCCCGATGAAACTTCAAATCCAAAACCGGAAATTGAAAGCCGGAAATAATCGCGGCACGGCGCTCATGGCCGCCATCCTGATGATGGTCTTCATCGCCGCGGCCGTTACCGCCATGACCACCGTCTTTACCCACGAAGCCAAGCGCACCCGCCTCTCCATCGCCGATGCACAGCTCCGCCAGCTCCTCCTCGCCGCCGACCCCGCCGCCCGCGAAGAACTCGCCCGCAACTCCTCTCCCCACGACCTCACCCTCCCCATCCCGGTCCCGGACGCCACTCTCACCCTCCACATCGAAACTTCCCACAACAACGCCGCCACCATCCGCGCCACCGCCCGCCTCCCCCAGAACACCCTCACCGCCACCACCACCTACACCCGCACGGGCAACAGCTGGTCCCCCGATTCCACCACGCTCGCCGGCCTGTAATAGGGCATGGGCATCCTCCCCATGACGGCCCCAGGCCGTTCAGCGCGGGTGATGAAGCCGCCACTCATCGCATGGCCAAAATTGACTTCTCGTGCGCACGATTGACTTCCCCCGCGAAACACCAGATCCATCGCTTGGTGATCCCCGGCCCTGCTGCTATGGTTCACGCACCTCCCTTCCACCCATGTCAAAAATTGGAGACGCGCCATGAATATCTCCCGCCGCACCACCCTCAAGCTCCTCGCCAGCGCCGCACTCCTCCCCCGCACGCTCCACGCCGACGACGCCACGACTGCCCCCGCTCCCGAACCCTTTGAACGCCCGATCCCTCCCGCCCCCACCCCCATTCCCGCGCCCGAAGGTTTCGGCACCGCCCCCGGCCCCTTCCAACCCAATCCGGAGTCCCTCTCCAACTGGCAATGTCCCGACTGGTACCGCGACGCCAAGCTGGGCCTCTGGGCACACTGGGGCCCCCAGTGCCAGCCCGAACAAGGCGACTGGTACGCCAAACACATGTACAGCTACGGCTCAGGCCAATACAAGTTCCACTGCAAAAAATACGGCCACCCCTCGAAGTTCGGCTTCAAAGATGTCATCAACACCTGGAAAGCCGAAAACTGGGACCCCGAACACCTGATCTCCCTGTACAAGAAAGCGGGGGCAAAATTCTTCGCCGCGATGGCCAACCACCACGACAACTTCGACATGTTCGACTCCACCTACCAGCCCTGGAACTCCACGAAAATCGGCCCGAAAACGGACATCATCGGCCGCTGGGAAAAAGCCGCCCGCAACGCCGGGCTCAAATTCGCCGTCACGTCCCACGGCGACCGCTCCTGGTCCTGGGAACAGGAATCCCAGGGCTCCGACCCCAAAGGCCCGTTCGCCAAAATCCAGTACGATGGCCGCATCTCCAAGGCCGAAGGCAAGGGCCAATGGTGGGACGGCTTCGATCCGCAGGACCTGTACGCCCAATACCACAAGGTCGGCAAATACGACTGGCCGCAGAACGGCAACCCCCCGGTCGACCCCGCCTTCATCCAGAAATTTTTCAACCGCACCATCGACCTCATCTCCAAATACAACCCCGACCTGCTGTACTTCGACGACACCGTCATGCCCCTCTTCCCCATTTCCGACATCGGCTACAAAATCGCGGCCTTCCTCCACAACACCAATGCCGCCCGCAACAACGGTATCTCCCAGGCCATCATGACCGGCAAAATGCTCCACCCGGAACACCGCAAATTCCTCCTGCTCGACGTGGAACGCGGCGTCACTGCCGGCGCCGACCCCCTTCCCTGGCAAACCGATACCTGCATCGGCGGCTGGCACTACGACATCAACATCTTCAACCGCCACCGCTACAAATCGCCGACGCAAGTCATCCAGATGCTCATCGACATCGTCTCCAAAAACGGCACCCTGCTCCTCAACATCCCCCTCAAAGGCGACGGCACGCCGGATTCCGACGAACTCAAGGTCGTCGACGCGCTCGCCGAATGGATCGCCCCCAACGGCGAGGCCATCTACGCTACCCGCCCCTGGAAAATCTACGGCGAAGGCCCCTCCACCAGCGCGAACCAACCCAAAGGCCGATTCGGCGGCGCCGCCGACGTGCGCGCCTATACTCCGGAAGACATCCGTTTCACACAAAAAGGCGACACCGTGTACGCCTTTCTCATGTCCTGGCCCAAAGACGGCAGCGTCAAAATCAAATCCCTTGCCACCAACTCTCCCCATTACGAAAAGCAAATCGCCAAAATCGAACTCCTCGGCGCGGGTCCTCTCAAATTCACGCGCGACACCCATTCCCTGCAAATCCAACTTCCCGCCGAAAAACCCAACCCCCACGCCTATGCCCTCAAAATCACTCCTGCCTGAGGGCAATCATCCTCCAAGAGAGAATCTGGCCGCGTGCAAGCACGCGGTATTCCTCATCTTGAATGATGGGGGATGGGCGGGGTTGCATTGAAGGAAATCTGTCACGCTGGCGATTGCAGAGGGGGTGGACACGGTCATTTCGCACAACGTGATTCACGACGGGACGGCAACGATCTGGCCGGGCATCACGCGCGGGTCGATCGTAGAGAACAATATTGCGACGGGGTTCTCGGATTGGATGCCGCTGTCGACGGCGACGGTCATTGGGAATAACTGGCAGGCATGAGGATCAGGGGAGCGCTTGGGAGCCGTCGGCGCCGAGGGTGATGGTGACGGCGGTGGCGTGTGGGCCGATGCGGGTGACGGTGGCGGCGGCGAAGCAGTCTTTGCCGTGATAGGGGCCGCGGACCTTCCAGGAGAGGGTGCCGGTTTGATCATGCCAGAAAAAGGTGGTTTGGCGGAGATTTCCGGCGAGGTAGTCGGTGGTGGTGCCGTCGTCTTCGGTGAGGGTGAAGGAGGCGTCGCGGCCGGGGTAGATTTGGAGGACGAGGGGGCCGGCGGGGAGGTCGTCGGTGTGTTCCAGGGTTGAGGGGGCGAGAGGGAGGATGGTGCCGGCCTTGAGGAAGAAGGGGATGTCGGTGGGTTTGACGGCGGGGAGGTCGATGGTGAAGCCGCCGGGGATGGGGGTGGGGTTGTTGAAGCGGTACCACCAGGCGTCGGCGGGGAGGTAGACCTGGCGGTGGTCGTCGGGGGTGAGGAGGGGGGCGGCGAGGAGGGAGTCGCCGAGGAGCCATTCGTCGGTAAGGTCGGCGGTGTTGGGATCGTTGGGGAATTCCATGGCGAGGGGGCGCATGAGGGGGAGGCCGGTGGTGTGGGTTTGGTGGGCGAGGGAGTAGAGGTAGGGGATGAGCTGGTAGCGGAGGTGGAGGGCGGCGGCGATTTGGGATTGGGCTTCTTCGCCGAAGAGCCAGGGAAAGTGGGGCGTTTCGCGAAGGGTGGAGTGGGCGCGCATGATGGGGAAGAAAACGGCGGCCTGAAACCAGCGGGCGAGGAGTTGTGGGGAGGGATGGCCCGAGAAGCCGCCAATGTCGCAGGCGGCGTAGGGCATGCCGGCGAGGGACCAGTTGAGGAGGGTGGCGGGGGTGTGCTGGAGGTCTTGCCAGGTGGCGTGGATGTCGCCCGTCCAGGCGGCGGCGCCGGTGCGTGCAAGGCCGGGAGAGAACGCGCGGTTAAGCGACCAGAAGCGGGCGGTGGGGTGGACGTTCGCGAGGGCCTGGATTTCGGCATCGTTCCAGTGGTGGTAGAGCGTGTAGGCAAGTTCGCCTTCGTCATTCCACCAGGCGTCGACGCCGAGGGCGAGGAGAGGTTTGGTTTTTTCGGCGTAGTAGTTGCGGACGGCAGGGAGCGCAAAGTTGAGGACGCGGGAATCGATGTTGGTGCGGCCGGCGGGGAGGATCCAGTGATTCTGGCGGGCTTCGGCGAGATCGGCGGAGTTGCCGAGGCGCGGTTTGCGGATCCCGACGACGTGGATGCCTTCGGTGTGAAGGCGGTGGAAGGCATCGCGGGGTTGAGGGAAGAGCTGCGGGTTGGTGGAAAAATCTTCGAAATGGGGGAGGCCCACGGGTTTGACACTGTAGTCTGGGATTGGGGTGTACCATTCGAAGTCGAAGATGAAGGCGTCGACCGGGAGGTGGAGATCTGCGAACTTTTTTGCGGTGTCGTAGACGTAGGTGGAGTCTTTCCAGCCCCAGCGGGATTGGAGGTAGCCGAGGGTGAAGCGCGGGGGCACGGGGGCGTGGCCGGTGAGATTGGCGAAGGCGGCGGCGGCTTGTTTGAGATTTTGAGCGGGAAGGAAGTAGAGGGTGATGGAGGATTTTTGGGGGAAAGTCCAGTGGATGCCGTCGAGAGAGGAGAAGTAGCTGGGTGGGTTGTTGTCGTCGTCAGAGGTGGCGAGGAGGGCGTAGCCGGCGGTGGAGAAGTAGTAGGGGAGGGAGGCGTGGCCGTTGCCGAGTTTGGGGGTGCTGGCGATGTGGAGGAGGGAGTTGTTGTGAACGTCGGGGTGGTCGCCGGAGGCGTAAAGGTGAGGGGTGTTGTCGGGGCGGATGACGGCCGAGTTCTCGTTCGGGAGTGGGCTGGGGGGGATGAGGGTTTGGCCGGCGGGAGAGCGGAGGAAGAAGTCGTGGGACGCCGGGTCGATGAGGAGGTCGCCGGCGGAGGTGCGAATGCCTTGGTAGTTGCCTTCATCGAGTCGCGTGGCGGGGATGGGGCTGGCAGCAGGGTCGAGGAAGATGCTTCGCGGGGCGTGGGGGTGACCGGGGGTAGCGAGGTGGAGGCAGAGGACGCCGTTGGCGGGGGCGGAGAGTTCGATGGTGGTGGTAGGATCGATCTGAACCTGGAGGGGCGTGGGCGGGTGTGGTGTCGGGAGATGCGGGGTGTAGGCGGGGAGGAGGAGGAGGGGAAGGAGCGCGAGCGGTTTGGTGTTCATAGGGGGAGTGGTAATTGGGGGCGGGGGATTCGTCAAATTTTAGTCGTGGCGGAATTTTGTTGACTGGGGTTGCGGTGGTGCTATTCTGCATTAGTTAACTAGTGCAGTCGAGGACCGCGATGCGGATTGAGCCGGACAACCATGTGCCTGTGTATTTGCAGATTGTGGAGCGGTTGCGGTCGGGGATTGCGGCGGGGGTGTACAAGCGGGGGGAGGCGTTGCCGTCGCTGCGGGTGTTGGCGCTGGAGTTGAAGGTGAATCCGAACACGGTGCAGCGGGCGTTTGAGGAGATGGAGCGGCAGGGGCTGGTGGAGTCGCGGCGCGGGGTGGGGATGTTTGTGGCGGAACGCGGCGCGAAGTCGGCGGCGCTGCGGGCGGAGGAGGCGGCGGAGGGGGCGTTTGAGCAGGCGGTGCGCGCGGCGGCGGCGGCGGGGTTGAGCGG
The DNA here is from genome assembly GCA_051955985.1 of Phycisphaerae bacterium. Classification (GTDB taxonomy): domain Bacteria; phylum Planctomycetota; class Phycisphaerae; order WQYP01; family WQYP01; genus DATKPA01. Next base: position 24,029 of record JBQCGD010000094.1, read on the forward strand.
GGAGAAGATCCGGGAGTTGTTTGAGCGGGCGATGGGCGGCGTGAACGGGAGGAGACGGGCATGATGCGCGATGAATTGGCGGTGGAGATGGCCGGGGTGACGAAGCGGTATAAGCGCGCGGCGGTGGTGGAGGATTTAACGCTGGCGATTCCGCGGGGGACGACGATGGGGTTGATCGGGCCGAACGGTGCGGGGAAGAGTACGACGATCAAGATGTTGATGGGGATGTTGCGGCCGACGGCGGGGAGTGTGCGGGTGCTGGGGTTGGATCCGGTGGCGGAAGGACCGGCGATGCGGCGGCGGGTGGGGTATGTGCCGGAGCGGCATGATGTGTATCCGTGGATGACGGTGGGGGAGGCGATTGGGTTCACGCGGTCGTTTTATGCGACGTGGGACGATGCGTACTGCGCGGAGATGGTGGATTTGTTTGCGTTGGATGTGAAGAAGAAGGTGAAGCATTTGTCGAAGGGGATGCTGGTGAAGGTGGGGCTTTTGCTGGCGGTGTCGCATCGGCCGGAGCTGCTGGTGCTGGATGAGCCGACGTCGGGGCTGGATCCGATTGTTCACGAGGATTTTCTGGATGGGGTGTTGCGGGCGGTGTGTGCGGGCGGCGGGGGGCGGACGACGGTGTTGTACTCGAGTCACAACCTCGGAGATGTGCGGCGGCTGGCGGATTCCGTCTGCATTCTGCGGGAGGGGCGGGTGGTGGTGCGGCGGGGGATCGAGGAGTTGCTGGCGACGGTGAAGCGGGTGCGGGCGGTGCTGAGCGACGGCTATTTGCCGCGCTGGGTGCCGGAGCGGACGGTGTGGCAGCAGGTGAATCGGCGGGAGTGGCTGTTGACGGTGGATGATTTCAGCGAGGAGGTGGCGTGCCGGATCAAATCAGAGAATCCGGTGGAAGCGGTCGAGGTGTTTGATTTGAGCCTGGGCGATCTGTTTCGCGATTTCATTCTGGGCGGCAACGGCGGGGGGAAGCGATGAAGGCGCTGTTGTGGAAGGATTACCGGCTGAATCGGTGGGTGCTGCTCTTCGGCGGCGCTGTCGTGGCGGGGGTGTATGGGGTCGGGGTGGTGCGGGAGATCGTGGCGAGCTGGCCGGGGTTGCCTTCGGCGGCCGGGTGGGGCGGGATGCTGGCCTCCTACGGGACGGTGCTTTTGTATCTGTACATCTGCCTCTCAGGGGTGCTGGGCGGGCATGCGATTGCGGTGGAACGGGGCGACCACAGTGCGCATTTTCTGGCGAGCCTGCCGCCGGGGAAGCGACAGATTCTTGCGAGCAAGTTTCTGATTGCGGCGATTGCAGCAGGGGTGATGTGGGGGTGGATTTTTGTGTCGCTTGATGTGGTGGCGCCGCGGCTGAACCCGGAAGTGGCGGAGTCTGCCGGCGGCGCGGCCCGGTGTGCCGCGGCGGTGAGCGTGCTGACGTTTGGCGTGGGGTGGCTGGCGTCGTCGTGCATGGAGAAGACGATTTTTCCGATCCTCGCCGCACTGTGCTCGCCGGTGGCGGTGTCGGTCGGGTTGATGCTGCTCGCGATGATGGTGGGGGTGTCGAATGTCGAGATCTCCAGGTGGTCGAATGCGGCATGTGTGGTGCTGGGGAGCGCCTGCTTTGTCGCGGGGACGTGGTGGTACACGCGGCGGGTGGAACCGTGATGAACGTCCGGGCGCATTTGTGTGCGGCGGTGTGCGTGCTTGTCGCGTGGGCCGGCGGCTGCACGCGGGATGAGGTGCCCGGTCGTGTAGTGGAGGTGGATGCGGGCGGGCATCGGCTGCACCTGGTGATTGTCGGGGAGGCGGGGCCGACGGTGGTGCTGGAGTCGGGTCTTGGCGGCGGAGTGGGGTGGGAGCGGGTTCGTGCGCGGGTGGGCCGGTTCGCGCGGGCGGTGACTTACGATCGGGCGGGGTTTGGGAAATCGGAGAGCGGTCCTCAGCCGCGGGATGCGCGGCAGATTGCGACGGAGCTTCACACGGCGCTGGGGCATGCCGGATTGCTGCCGCCGTATGTTCTCGTCGGGCATTCGATGGGTGGGGTGTATGTGCGGGTGTTTGCGGGGATGTATCCGTTGGAGGTGAGTGGGATGGTGCTGGTGGATCCGACGCAGGTGAATGCGTGCGCGTCGATGGAGGAGATTCACCGATGGTTTGAGGCGCATTGCGCTCAGGATTGGCCGACGGTGGCTGCGGCGTGCGACCGGAGACCCGAGGCGGTGAGGTGCTTGGGATGGATGCAGGCGCTGGAGGCGAAGCGGATGGAGGCGTTTCTGCAGACCCTTCAGCCGCCGCAGCGTGAGCGGATGCGGCGTGCGTGGTTGGCGCATGTGACGGCGGGTTCGGCGGTGCGTCCAGGTGGGCAGATGAATCGCTCGGTGCATGAGGAATTTCAGGCGGCGACGGAGAGTTTCCGGGAAGCGATCGCCGCACGTCCGTTGACCGGCGTTCCGATCGTCCTTCTTGCGGCGGCGGGCCAGGAGTCGCTCGGCGCGACGATGGAAGCACTGAATCCGGAAATGCGGCTTCTGCAAGCGGAGGTTCAGCGCTGGCACGTTGCGGACTATCGGGAATGGGCCGCCGCGACGCCGGGTGCGAAGCTGGTCGTGGCTCCCGGATGTGGGCACAACATCCAGGAGGATGATCCGGATCTGGTTGCCGGCGAAATTCGAGAGGTGATCAGCGGGTCAAACGGGAGGCGGCCATGAAGGCACTTTTGTGGAAGGATTTTCGGATGAACCGGGGAATGATGATGGTGGGGGTGGTGATTGGGGCGGCGGTGTATGCAATGGGGGTGGTGGTGGAGGTGGTTGCGCATTGGCCGGAGCGGCCGACGCGGGTGGATTGGGCGGGGATGTTGAATTCGTATGGGGTGGTGACGATGTTCATGACGTATGTGGCGGCGGCGATGTTTGCGGGAAATGCGGTGGCGGTGGAGCGGAATGAGCGGAGCGCGCATTTCCTGGCGTATTTGCCGGCGGAGAAGTGGCGGATTTTGATGAGCAAACTGGTGGTGGCGGTGGGGGTGGTGTGCGTGGTGTGGGTGTGGGCGTTGATTTCGATGTATGTGGTGGCGCCGTCGCTGGATCAGTTGCAGGCGCCGGACGGGCCGCAGGTGCGGGAGCTGGTGGGGTGGTGCGTGCTGGCGTTTGGGGTGGCGTGGGGGTGTTCGGCGGAAATGGAGAAGCCGGTGGCGCCGATTGTGGCGGGGCTGGTGTCGCCGGCGGTGGTGGGGCTGGTGGTGGAGTGCGTGGTGGCGTTTGGAGGGATGCCGCGGTCGCGGGGGGTGGGGGTGGCAGTGAATTGTGCGGTGGGGGTGGTGGCATTTGGGGTGGGGACGTGGGGGTATTTGAGGCGGGCGGAGCCGTGAGGAGGCGCCGCCGTTGAGTGGTTAAGTAGTTAAATGGTTAAGTATGTTGCGGAGGTTGCAATGAGATGGCGAGGGTTCGGGAGGCATGCTTCTGGCACCGAGATTGTGCCAGAAGCATGGCACCGTAGGGCGCGGCTCCGGGTGTGGGTCGGAATTGCGGTGCTGCTGGCGGGGTGTGGGCGTGGAGGGAAGGTGTTGGAGGGAGAGGCGGGGGGGCATTCGGTGCGGATGAAGGTAGTGGGGGAGCGGGGGCCGGTAGT
>JBQCGD010000095.1:0-88588 GCA_051955985.1 Phycisphaerae bacterium
TTGGCACCTCGATGTCGGCCCATCGCATCCTGGGGCTGAAGGCGGTCCCAAGGGTTTGGCTGTTCGCCAATTAAAGCGGTACGCGAGCTGGGTTCAGACCGGCGTGAGCCAGGTCGGTCCCTATCTGCCGTGGGCGCAGGACTATTGAAGAAGACTCAACCCTAGTACGAGAGGATTAGGTTGGACGGACCCCTGGTATATCTATTGCACCGCTCGGTGCACAGTAGAGTAGCTATGTCCGGACAGGATAAACGCTGAAAGCATCTAAGCGTGAAACCTCCTTCAAGATGAGTAGTCCCTACTAGCCTCCAGCTAGACTAGCTGGTTGATAGGCCGGAAGTGTACGCACAGTAATGTGTTCAGCTGACCGGTACTAACAGGCAAATGGCTTGACCACTTTGATCATGGACCGTTCTCCGGGTTCGACGACGAACGCAAGTTCGCCGCTCTGATCCGATGAACGACCTCCGATCCAGGTGAACAAGTGCTACCAATGAGTAACTAACGAGTGCTCATAACCATCAAGCGGAATGTGTTAAATTCGTCTTCCCATCACGCAATCTTCATCTGCCAAGGACCCGGCGGTATTTCGCTCAGGTCCGTTGGTTGAAAACTGAATATCACTGAGTTTGATCGGACACGATCAAATTTGGTTTTCTGGTGCGCTTACGTCAGGGGTAACACCGCTTCCCATTCCGAACAGCACCGTGAAGCTCTGACGGCCGATGGTAGTGCTCAACAGTGCGAGAGTAGGTGAGTGCCAGATTTATGATGACGGCGATCCGAGAGGATCGCCGTCGTCGTTTTTGCTGCGCGTTGGCAGGGTGCGGCGAAGGGGGCGAGGCGCTGTGGGCGGTTGGCGAGTCCTGGGGGAGGCGGGGTCAGGGGGTGTCAGCGGATTCGCCGGGGAGGCCGGCGATCGCCCAGGTACTCAATCCGAAGGGAGCGCGGAAGCCGCTGCGGAGGGCGGCGTTTTCAAACCGCAGAATACGTTCGAGCGCCCGGTTCAGGGAAGGCTTGGGCAGGCGGAGGTCGCTTTGAGGCGGGGCGGCGTTGTTGCCGCGTAGTGTGCGCGAGATTCGGATTGCGGCGGCCACCGGCAGGGGGGTGGTGTTCCAGTAGCCGCTGGTGAGGATGGAGAATTCCGCGATCCGCAGTTCTTCGAGGAGGCGGGCGCGGGTGTAGCGACGGAAGTGGCCGTGGACGACGTCGTGGGAAGACCAGAGGATCTGGTAGGCGGGGACGAAGACGATCAGTTTGCCATCGGGTTTTAGGAGGCGTCGCCAGTTTTCGAGGGCGATGCCGGGGAATTCGAGGTGATTGAGGAGGTCGGAGGCGATGAGGAGATCGTAGGCGTTCTGGGGGAGGGTGGGGGCGGTGGGATCCATGACCTGGACATTGCTCAGGCCGCGGGCGTTGCAGGAGTGGATGGCGTCTGGCGCGGCGTCGATGCCGCTGACATTGACGAATCCGGCGGCGAGAAGGGCGGAGATGATCGCGCCGTCGGAGCAGCCGATGTCGAGGACTTTCGATTTTCGGGAGATGCCGAGGCCCTCGGCCATGCGGGTGACGCAATCGGTGCGGCCGCGGAACCACCAGTGTTTGGCGGAGAGGGTCGGATCCAGTGGCGGAAGGGAATTCGCCATCGTGTTCTCGCGATTAGGCAGCGGGGGCATTGGGTGAAGGTCGTGCGGCAAGCTGCTGGGGTTGTGAATGGGAGCATTGTAAGCGGTGGTGATTCCGGGCCATACCATGCCGTTCCGGGATGCTGCGGTTCCCGTTATCATGCGAGGATTCCTTTCTGATCGGCCGCTTTTCATTGGGACCAGCAGACCTGCCGCATGTACAAGAACAAACGCATTGTGGTCGTCATGCCGGCGTATAACGCGGCCAAAACGCTGGAGAAGACGCACGCGGAGGTGCTGGAGGAGGAGATTGTCGACCTGGTGGTGGTGGTGGACGATGCGAGCCACGATGAAACGACGCGGATTGCGCAGCGGCTTCCGCGGACGCAGGTGTTCACGCACCCGGTGAACGCCGGTTATGGGGCGAACCAGAAGACGTGTTATCGAGCGGCGCTGGATGCGGGGGCGGACATCGTGGTGATGATTCACGCGGATTATCAATACACGCCGAAGCTGATTCCGGCGATGGTGGCGCTGGTGGCGAGCGGGATTCACCCGTGCGTGCTGGGATCGCGGATCCTGGGCGGGTACGCGCTGGCCGGTGGCATGCCATGGTGGAAGTATGTTTCGAATCGCTTTCTGACGGCGGCGGGGAATGTGCTGCTGGGGTCGAAGCTTTCCGAATTTCATACCGGGTACCGGGCGTTCGGTCGTGAATTGCTGGAGAAGCTGCCGCTGTCGTTGAACTCGGATGATTTTATTTTTGACAACGAGATCCTTGCAGAGGTGCTGTGGCTCGGGTGCAGCATCGGCGAGATCAGTTGCCCGACGAAGTACTTTCCGGAGGCGTCGTCCATCAGTTTTCGGCGGAGCGTGCGTTATGGTTTCGGGTGCCTGCGCGTGGGCTTGCGCTATCGCCTGGCGAAGTGGAACCTGGTTCACAGTCCCCTGTTTCCAAGGAGGGCGTGAGTGTCGAACGCAACAGCGCCAACCCGGTCCGCACGCCTGACGCTGCTGCTGATCTGCGCGTTGAGCGTGCTGTCGTTCTGCACCTTCTGGGGGGTGGTGCGGAACGATTTTGTTCCGTTTGATGACGACATCGAGATCATCAACAACCCGCATATCGAGGGCGGGCTGACGGCGGAGAACCTGGCGTGGATGTTTTCGGACACGCGGCAGACGGAGCGATACACGCCGTTGAGCTGGGTGGCCTGGGCGATGGTGTGCAGCGCGGCGGGGTTGAAGGCGGGGGCGTTTCATGCGGAAGCGCTAATGGTGCATGTGATCAACACGGTGCTGGTGTACCTGGTGTTTTGCGAGCTGCTGCCGTGGGTTTTGCCGGGCGTCGAAGCGAGGAGGAGGCAGGCGTGTGCGGCGATTGCGGCGGCGATCTGGAGCGTGCATCCGCTGCGGGTGGAGGTGGTGGCGTGGGTGACACAGGTGCGTTTTGCGGAAGCGACGCTTTTTGCGTTGCTTTCGATGCTTCTTTATGTGCGGGCGCGCGGGGCGGCGGGGGATGGGCTGATGAGGAGGCTGGGGTTCTGGATGTCGGTGGGGAGCTACTTTGTGTCGATTCTCTTTTATCCCAACGGCATCGGGCTATTCCTGGTCATTGGGTTGCTCGAGCTGTTTGTTTTTCGAGCGAAGTGGAGAGTTGCGCTTGTGCGCGCCATTCCCTTTGTGCCGGCGGCGATCCTGGTGGCGCTGATGACGGTGTACGGGCGATTTGCGGATGTGCATTCGTCGCATGCGGCGGTGGGGCTGGCGCAGTTTGATCTGGCGCACCGGGTGATGCAGGCGGCGTACATGTTTGTCTGCTATTTGTGGAAGCCGTTCGACATTACGCACATTTCACCGGTGTATACGGTGCTGGTGCATTTCGATCCGTTTTCGCCGCTGTTTCTGTTGAGCTTTGTCGGGGTGGGGTTGCTGACGGCGGCGGCGATCGTGTTTCGCAAGAGGCGGCCGGGGTGGGCGTTTCTGTGGTTCTCGCACCTGGCGTTGATTGCGCCGGTGGGCGGGTATTTTGAATTTCCGTACTATCCGAGCGATCGCTACAGCTACCTGGATGCAATCCTCTGGATGGGGGCGGCGGCGGTGCTGTTTTTCCGGGCCTGGCAAGCGGCGCGTCCTGCGATTCGTCCGGCTTTGCTGGCGGCGGCAGCGGCGCTTGTTGGGGTGCTGGCGATTGTTTCCGCGGCGCAGACGACCACGTGGAGAAATGGCGAGACGCTCTACCGGCACGTTCTTTCCGAGCTGGGGAATGATCCGTACGCGGTGGATATTCACGTTCGGCTGGCCCGCTATTATCTCGAGCACCGGGAGCTGCCGGCGGCCATTGCGGAGGAGGAGGCGGCGTTGAAAATATGGCCGGCGTATCCGCCCGCGCAGAAGATGCGGGCGGAGCTGGTGAGCGCGGTGGAGCAGGCGGGGTCCGCCCCTGCGCCGGCGCACGAGGATGCGACTTTGCCGGTCCGATGAGGAGATGTTCATGCAGATTGCCGTGGTGATGCCATTTCGCGGCGATGCGTCGACGCTGGCGTGGGCGTTGGAAGGGTTTGCGTTGCAGGAACTGGGCGGGGACATGCGGCTGGAGGTGCGGCTGTGCGGGGACGGCGTGCCCTTGCCGGCGCTTCCGGCGTCGACGTCGCAGATCGCGTTTGATGGGATCTCTTCGCCGCGCGTGGGGGCGTCGGAAGCGAAGAACCTGCTGCTTCGGAATCGGCCGGCGGACGTTGTGATTTTTTCCAACAGCGACACGCGGCCGGCACCGGACATGGTGCGGATCCATGCGGAGACGCTGCTGAAGAATCCGCCGGGAACGATGGTTCTGGGGGATGCGCCGTGGGAGAAGCCGGCGCGTGCGACGGTTTTCGATGCGCTGCTTGCCGACACGCCGATGGTCTTTTTTTACAACCAGCTCAAGCCGCGGGAGTGGTACGACTACCGGCAGGCGTGGACGCTGAACCTGTCGGCGCGTTACGAGGATTTTGTCCGCAGCGGCGGGTTCGAACCGTTGCTGCGGCCGGTGTATTACGAAGATCTCACGTTTGGGCATCGGCTGCTCGGCCCCAAGCGCATGGGGATTTTTTATGAACCTGCGGCGCGCGTGACGCATCGGCATCCGACGACGCTGGAGCAATACCTGAACCGCGAGGAATTGCTGGGGCTGATGACGCCGGTGCTTGCGCGGGTGGCGCCGGAGGTGTTTGGGGCGTTGCACGGGGGACGCTCCGTCGATGAGCTCGCCGCGGAGTATCGCACGTGGGTTTCGATGGACACGGCATCGCATCGCTGGGTCTATGAGCGATTGCGGGAATGGGCGGGGCTGCCGGAATCGGCGCTGGGGGAAGCGGATTCACCGGAATCCCGGCGGCTCAAATTGACGATTTACCAGATGCACATTCCACTGAAGCGGCTCGCGTTCCGGCTCGGCTTCTTGCGCGGGCTGGACCTGCTGGGGGACGAGCAGTGGGAGCAGCGACAACCGAGCGGCTTGTGGAAGCGGGACGTCGCGACTCAGGGGTAAAGGCGGTGGACGGGGATTCCTTTGGCACGCAATGGTGCGGTTTTCTCCCAGAATTGTTCCGTAAATGTGTCCGTGCTGAGGACGACGGAAACGCCGGGCTCGACGGGCTTGCTCGTGAAGACGTCGATCGACGCTACCGGCAGACCGAGGTGGGAGGGTTGCTCATGGAACCTTGGGTGATCATCGATGATGCCGACGACCTGATGGCCGTGCTTTTCCCAGGATTGCTTCTCTGCGAGGAGCCGCGCGGTATGGCGGCCGGCGCCGTAGAGGACGATGCGTGCTCCACCGTTTGGGGCTAGGGCATTCATGAGGTGGAGCAGGCGACTGCCCGGGGTGATTGGCGCACCGGTTGATGGGGCGGAAAACGTGGCGGCGATGCGGACGATTGTCTCCGCCAGGGAGGAGGCGGATTGCGCGGGCAGCGCTTTGGATTCGTCGGAGGTTGTGCGTCGCTGGCCGGACCGGCGTTTGTGGAGGATGCGGTTGTAAAACGCGAGGCGCTTGTTGATGGCGGTTTCGGCGCTGAGCGTTGTGCGTGATCGTTGATGCGCGCGTTCTGCCAACTGCTGCAGCAGTGCGGGATCGCGTGCAAGGTGGTGCATCGCGGCGGCGAGGGCGTTCGCATCGGCACGCGGAAAGGAGATTCCTGCATCGCCGACGACTTCGGTGGCGCCGATGCTGTCGCTGACCACCACCGGGCGACCGGCCGCAAGGGCTTCGCAGCAGACATAGGAGTAGCTTTCAAACAGTGACGGCACGACCACGAACGAGCAGGCGGCCAGTTCTGCCGTGACGCGTTCCCGCGGTTGTTCGCCGAGGAAATGCACACACGGCAGGATGGCGGGCGACAAGCGGGCGCGGATGAAATGCTGCATGGAACCGGCGCCGCCGGGTGCGGTGGCGGTGTCCGGGCCGACGAGATGAACAGTGGCAGCGGGATGCTCGGCGAGGAATTGATTGAGGGCTTCGGGCAGGAGGTGTGCGCCCTTGATGAATTCGAGCCGGCCGAGAAAGAGGATCGGCCCGGCGGGGTTCGGCGGGGAGAACGGGGTGCTCTGCTGGATGACAAACGGCAGGGGGATCACTTCGGCCTGTTCGACGGGGCCGACGGTTCGCGTGTCGATGATGACCTGATGGCTCGGTGCGCAGCGTGCGTCCGCCAGGCGAATGCAGGCGAACTCGAACGCTTCCATCAGCATCTGCTCGCTGGTTTGCGGAAGGTTCATGGCGGTGCGCGCCAGGGCGGAGCCGGAGTGAAGCTGCGTCACGAGAGGCAGATCGAGCGGCGGCCCCATCATCAGCGGGAGCGCGAGCGCCTCATACTCGGGGCCTTCCACAATGTCGAACGGCTTGGCCGCATGGGCGAGACGGAACGCTTCACAGAGCAGCGCTCCCATGGCCAGACGGTAGGTTGCTTCGCCGCCGGATTGAATTGCGGAAAGCAGATCGCCTTGAAGTGTATTGTTGTGGGCGCGGGCGGCGAGGTCCTCGACTTCGTGCACGACGATGCCGGCGGGAAGTGCACGCCGCACATCCTCCGGCAAGGTGAAGGTAAAGAGGTGCGGTTCGTGTCCCGCGGCCGCGAGCGCGCGGGCGGCGTGCAGCGAGTAGGCGCCGATTCCCCCCAGCCGTGCTCCCGGAAACTGACTTGTCAGCAGTGCGATGCGCATGAAGAAGAGTATCGGCGCTAGCCGGCCGCCAGTTCCAGAATCGCTTTGAATTGGGCGGCATTCGTGGGCACGACGGAGAGCCGGCCGATGCGGAGGAGGTCCCACCCGGCGAAGCGCTTGTCCGCTTTAATCATGGCAAGGGTGACGGGCGTGGGGAGGCGGTTTCCGGGTTTCAGGTCGATGACCACCAGCCGCTCGTCGGTTTCGTTCGGATCAGGGTAGGCGGCCTTAACCACGCGGGCGGTGCCGACCACCTGCCTTTCGTCGCCGGTGTGATAGATGAGCAGCTCATCTCCGACCGCCATTGCCCGCATGTTCTTGAGGGCGGCGGCATTGCTGACGCCGTTCCAGGTGGCTTTTTTGTCGCGGAGGAGATCGTCGAAGGAATACTCCCCCGGTTCAGTTTTGAGCAGCCAATAGGCCATGGAGCGCTCCATGTTGAGAGGAACGCGTGCATCATCTGCACAATGTCGCGGAAAGACAAATCAGGGGCGCATCGGGGGGCGCATCAGGCGGCGCGGCGGCGCTTGGGCCGGGCGGATTTCGCCGGCTTGGCGGCCTTGTTCCGAGGCTTCATGACACGCTTTTGCTCGGGATTGAGCAGGTGGTTGAGGTAGGCGATGGTTTCGGCGTTGCCGCCCTTTTTGGCATGTTCGATAAGGGAGATGCCGTGAGGGCCGGTGCCATGCAGGGCGTCCGGTGTTTCGTGGAGGATGGCCTTGATAACGCCGATTTTGCCAAGGAGAGCGGCGGCGAAGATATCGATCCGGGCGCCGCGGTGGAGGAGGAACTCCACGATGTCCTTGCGGCCGGAATGTGCGGCGGCGCCGAGTGCGGTTTCCCAGTCGCCGTTGCCCCAATCCCAGGAGGCGTGAAGGAGCGTCGGGTATGCGTTGAGCAGTTCCGTCACGCGCGCAAGATCAACATGGGCGCGGCCCACAAATTCACCGACCACGCCGGGGGGCAGGGGCAGAATGCTGGCCATGGAGAGGCTCCGTAGAGTTGTCCGCTGACGGGTCAATCGTATGCCTCAGGCTGGCTGTATGCCAAGCAAAATTCAGAACTTGGATGAATATGTAGACGGCAGAATGCGTGTTTGCGAACCAGTCGGCATCTTATGGGACTTTCGCGTTTACGTGGAACTGGTGCCCGGAAGTTCATCCTGCCGCGGGGGTTGGATAGGGGGGATCACCACGGCTTTTCCCTCCAAGACGGGGTAGCGCGGGGGGGGCTGGGGAGGGCCGGCGACGATGACGGTGTTCGGGCTCGAGGGGATCAACAGGGCGACGGCGCTCCAGGTTGGCAGGAGGTCGAAACCGGGGATCAACTCGAACATGAAGGCGAGGACGAACTGCCATTTGAAGCCGCAGATGGCCGTGAGGAGGATCGCGGTGGCGAAGTCGATGGCATCGTCGAGGACGTAGCCGAAGCCGAGCGCCGGCAGGAGCATGATCTGGAGAAAGTCCGCAATGCCGGCGACGATGAGAGCGGCGGCCTTGCGTTGCTGGCTGATCGGCGGCTTGCGAATGCCTGGAATCATGAGGTCTCCGAAAACGGGTTACCTCACTATATGCGCCGAAGCTCACGCAATCCCGAAGCGAAACTCCGTTGTTGAAGAATATTTTTGCCCGGGGCGCAATATTGTGCTCGGGAAATTGCTGTGATTGACGGAGTCCGGGAAGTGCTGGGTTTCCAGGCAGAAGCCGGTGTGCCGCTGGTAGACGGTTCCGTCTTTTCCGGCCAGGCCATTGAGGAAATTTCCGGTGTAGAACTGCACGCCGGGCTCGGTCGTCCAGACTTCCAGCTTGCGGCCGGTGGTGGGCTCGGTGACGGTCGCACAGTGCGCGAGCTTTCCCGCAGGGCCGCGCAACACGATGTTGTGGTCATATCCATGCGGATCGCTGGGGGCCTTGGGCATTTTGGACAGATCGCGGCCGATGGGCTTGGCTTCGGTGAAGTCGATCGCGGTTCCCTTGACGGGTGCGACTTCGCCGGTGGGAATCAGCGTGTCGTCCACCGGGGTGTACGCATCGGCGCTGAACTGCGCGACATGGGAGAGGATGTCGGACTTGCCCGCATCTTTCAGGTTGAAGTAGGTGTGGTTCGTGAGGTTGATCGGCGTGGCGGCGTCGGCGGTGGCGCTGTACTCGATGCGCAAGGCGTTCTTCGTCAGCGTGTAGGTGACCTGGACATCCACCGTGCCGGGGTAATTCTCGGTGTTGGCGGAATCATGGAGCGACAACTTGAGTGCAGGGCCGTCCCCGGTTTCGGAGGGCGCGGCCTCCCACACCCGCTTGTCGTACCCCTTCAAGCCGCCGTGGAGATGGTTGGGGCCGTTGTTGACGGCGAGCGTGTACGATTTGCCGTCGAGGGTGAACTTTCCCTTGGCGATGCGGTTTCCGACGCGGCCGATGAGGGCGCCGAAGTACGGCCCGGGCTTTTCGTAATCCGCAGCGCTGTCGAATCCAAGCACGATGTCGGCGGCGTTTCCGGCGCGGTCCGGCGCCAGCAGGTGAGTGATCGTCCCGCCGAGCGTGAGAATGGTCGCCGAGAGTTTTCCATTCGTCAGGGTGTACGCGTTCACGGGGTGTCCTTCGGCCGAAGTGCCGAAAGGTTTTTTGCTGATGGGCATGATTCCTCCAGTCATTGAGAGGATAGATTAGCCGCGAGTCATCTGATTTCCCACCGTACCGCGTGTCGCAGTTGCTGGCAGAGAGCGCATTTGTGTGGTAGAGCTGAGCTTCCGTTTCCTTAGTTGTTCCTTACAATCAATCTGGGTGGTTCGGAAGTTCTTCCAGTTACAACAGTGGCAGCAACAAAAGAGGTGGAGAAAAATGTCCACACCCGACGAAGTGCAGGCACGACTTGCCGCAATTGTGGCGACTTCCGATGACGCGATCGTCAGCAAGGATCTCAACGGGATCGTGCAGAGCTGGAACGCCGCGGCGGAGCGGATCTTCGGGTATACCGCCGCGGAGATGATCGGGCAGCCAATTTTGAAGATCATCCCGCCGGAGCGTCTCGACGAGGAGCCGCGCATCCTGGAGCGGTTGGGACGCGGGGAGCGGGTGGATCATTTCGAAACGGTGCGCCTGCGGAAGGACGGCCGGCGGATCGATATTTCGGTGACGATTTCGCCCATTCGGGATGCGACGGGGAAAGTGGTGGGGGCGTCTAAGATTGCGCGGGATATTTCCGAGATTCGCCGGGCGGCGCGGGAACGGGAACGGATCCACGAACTCGGCCGGACGATGGCGCGGGAGACGGATATCCACAAGCTGGTGCAGGCGATCACGGACGCGGCGACGGAGCTGAGCGGCGCGCAGTTCGGCGCTTTTTTCTACAACGTGGTGAACGATGCGGGGGAGTCGTACATGCTCTACACGCTTTCGGGCGTGTCGCGGGAACATTTCGCCAATTTTCCGATGCCGCGGAACACGGAGGTGTTTGGGCCCACGTTTACCGGCGCCGGGATTGTACGGAGCGACGATATCACGAAGGATCCGCGTTATGGGAAGAATGCGCCGCGGCACGGGATGCCGGAGGGCCATCTACCGGTGCGGAGTTATCTTGCCGTGCCGGTGGTGGCGCGCAGCGGGGAAGTGCTGGGGGGATTGTTTTTCGGTCATTCGGAAGTGGGCGTCTTCAACGCGCAGGCGGAGGCGATTGTTACGGGGATTGCGGGGAATGCTTCGGTGGCGCTGGAGAACGCGAAGCTCCAGCGGGAACTGCAGGAGAACCTGCAGCGGTTTCAATCGCTGGCGAACACGATTCCGCAACTCGCCTGGATGTGCAAGCCGGACGGGTCGATTTTCTGGTACAACGCCCGGTGGTACGAATACACGGGTGAAACGCCGGAGACGCAGTTGGGGCAGGGCTGGGAGAAGGTGCATGACCCGAAGGAGTTGCCGCGGGTCAGGAAGAGATGGCAGACGGCGGTGGCGGCGGGGGAGCCCTGGGAAGATACATTTCCGCTGCGGCGCCGCGACGGGGTGATGCGGTGGCACCTTTCGCGCGCTGAGCCGGTGAAGGACAGCAGCGGCAAGGTGATCATGTGGTTCGGCACCAACACCGACATCACCGAGCAGCAGACGATTGCAAAGGAGAAGGAAGAGCTGCTGGCGGCGGAGCGTGCGGCGCGTTCCGAGGCGGAGCGCGTCAACCGGATGAAGGATGAGTTTCTTTCCACGCTCTCGCACGAACTGCGCACGCCGTTGAACGCCATCCTCGGGTGGTCGCAACTCATCCAGCGGGGGAAGGGAGACCCGGAGACGCTCAACGAAGGGCTGACGGTCATCGAGCGGAATGCCCGCGTGCAGACGCAGTTGATTGAAGACCTGCTGGACATGAGCCGCATCATCTCCGGAAAGGTGCGGCTGGACGTGCAGCGGCTGGATCCGGCGACGGTGCTGGAGGCGGCGATCGCCTCGGTGCAGCCGTCGGCGGATGCGAAGGGGATCCGCATTGTGAAGGTGCTCGATCCGCTGGCGGGCCCGGTCGCCGGGGACCCGAACCGGTTGCAGCAGGTGGCGTGGAACCTGTTGAACAATGCGATCAAGTTCACACCGAAGGGGGGCAAGGTGACGGTGCTGCTGGAGCGGGTGAACTCGCACATCGAATTTACGGTGGCGGACACGGGGCAGGGGATCAAGGCGGAGTTTCTGCCGTACGTGTTCGATCGCTTCAGGCAGGGAGACGCCACGACGACGCGGCATCATGGGGGGCTGGGGCTGGGGCTGGCGATCGTGAAACACCTTGTGGAACTGCATGGCGGCAAGGTGCGCGTAAAAAGCGCCGGCGAAGGGCAGGGGGCGACTTTTTCGGTGGAGATTCCGGTTGTGGCGGCGCGACAGGAGGAGGATCGCGAGCACCCGGCCTCGCCGAACTTTTCGGCAACGGGGGCGTGCGAGCAGATTGCGCTCGATCGGTTGAAGGTGCTGGTGGTAGATGATGAGGCCGACGCGCGGGAGTTGCTGCGGCGGCTGCTGACCGAGTGCAAGGCGGAAGTGCTGCTGGCGGATT
This sequence comes from Phycisphaerae bacterium, assembly GCA_051955985.1. Lineage (GTDB taxonomy): Bacteria > Planctomycetota > Phycisphaerae > WQYP01 > WQYP01 > DATKPA01. Next base: position 11,850 of record JBQCGD010000095.1, read on the forward strand.
CGGTGAATGCCGCGATGGAAATGGTGAAGCGGCAGCGACCGGATGTGATCATCAGCGACATCGGGATGCCCGACCGCGACGGGTATGAGTTGATCAAGGACGTTCGGCGGCTGCCGGCGGGGGAGGGGGGGAAGATTCCGGCGATCGCGTTGACGGCGTTTGCGCGGTCGGAGGATCGGATGCGGGCGCTGATGGCGGGGTACCAGGCGCATATCGCCAAGCCGGTGGAGCCGCAGGAGTTGATTGTGACGGTGGCGAGCGTGGGGGGGCGGATGGGGCGGTGAGTCTGGCATTCCCTTCCCTCCATTCCCCCCCGCCCCAACCGCCTAAAGGCGGAACTCCATACACTTAGTCGCCGGGTTCGAGAATGGACATGAAGGCTTCCTGGGGGATTTCGACGCGGCCGACCTGTTTCATGCGCTTTTTGCCCTCTTTTTGCTTTTCGAGGAGCTTGCGTTTGCGGGAAATGTCGCCGCCGTAGCATTTGCTGGTGACGTCTTTGCGCAATGCGCTGATGGTTTCACGCGCGATGACGCGGGAACCGATGGAGGCCTGGAGGGCGACTTCGAAGAGGTGGCGGTCGATTTCCTGTTTGAGTTTTTTGATGATGGCGCGGCCGCGGCTCTCCGCCTTGCTGCGGTGGACGATCAGCGACAGGGCGCTGATCTTGTCGCCGGCGACGAGGATGTCCATTTTGACGAGTTCGTCGGCGTGGAAGCCGATGAGGTCGTAGTCGAGGGTGCCGTAGCCCTGGGTGGCGGTTTTGAGTTTGTCGAAGAAGTCGAAAATCACCTCGGCGAGGGGCATCTCGTATTCGAGGATGACGCGCTCGGGGGTGATGTATTCCGTCTTTTTGTAGAGGCCGCGGCGGTCGATGCAGAGCTGCGTGACGTCGCCAATGTTTTTGGCCGGGACGATGATGTTGGCCTTGATCATCGGCTCGCGGATTTCGCTGAGCTTGGAGGGGTCGGGGAGTTCGGAAGCGGAATCGATGGTTTTAACGGTGCCGTCGTTCATGACGATTTCGTAGGGGACGGTGGGGGCGGTCTGGATGACTTCGATTTTGTGTTCGCGTTCGAGGCGTTCCTGGACGATTTCCATGTGGAGGAGTCCGAGGAAGCCGCAGCGGAAGCCGAAGCCGAGGGCGTCGCTTGTTTCGGGTTCGAAGGTGAAGGAGGAGTCGTTGAGGCGGAGTTTTTCGAGGGCTTCGCGGAGCTGGGTGTATTCGGTGCCGGAACCGGGGTAGAAGTCGCAGAAGACCATCTGCTTGGGTTCGCGGTAGCCTTTGAGGGGTTCGGGGGCGGGGTTGGCGGAGTCGGTGACGGTGTCGCCGATGGTGACGTCCTGGATGGTTTTGATGTTGGCGATGATGAAGCCGACCTCGCCGGTGCCGATCTGTTCGACAGGCTTGGCTTTGGGCATGAATTTGCCGAGGTCGTTGATGATGTAGATGGTGTTCTTGCCCATCATGCGGATTTTCTGGCCGCGCTTGAGGACGCCGTTCATGACGCGGACGTAGACGACGACCCCGCGGTAGTCGTCGTATTTGGAGTCGAAGATGAGGGCCTGGAGGGGTGCGTCGGCGTCACCTTTGGGGGCGGGGAGTTTTTCGGCGATGAGCTTCAACAAGTCGTCGACGCCCTGGCCGGTCTTGGCGGAGATGGGGGCGCACATGAGGGCGTCGATGCCGAGGACCTGTTCCATTTCTTCAGCGACGCCGTCGGGATCGGCGGAGGGGAGATCGACTTTGTTGATGACGGGGACGATTTCGAGGTCCTGGTCGATGGCGGCGTAGGCATTGGCGACGGTCTGGGCCTGGACGCCTTGGGTGGCATCACAGAGGAGGAGGGCGCCTTCGCACGCCTGGAGGGCCTTGGCGACTTCGTAGTGGAAGTCGACGTGGCCGGGGGTGTCGATGAGGTTGAACATGTATTTTTCGCCGGTCGTCGGGTGAGTGTACGAGACGGTGACGGCGGAGGCCTTGATGGTGATGCCGCGTTCTTTTTCGAGTTCCATGTCATCGAGGAACTGGGCTTCCATTTCGCGCTGGGTGATGGCGCCGGTGCGTTCGAGGAGGCGGTCGGCGAGTGTGGACTTGCCGTGGTCGATGTGGGCGATGATGCAGAAGTTGCGGATGTGGGAGGTGTCGGTCATTGGGTTTTGCTGCTCGCTAAGGATGTTTCGGTTTTGAGCACAGTATTGTAGCGGGAAGGGGGTGGAAACACGAAGGGGCGGGGTCGGGGGAATGGGGTCTGGGGTATGGGGTGCGGAAAACTGCATTTTTGATAGCGCCGCACGAAGGTGATCAAGTTCGTCGGTTGGAAAACCGCGTTTTTGATAGCGCCAGCCGAAGATGATCAAGTTGTGGGGGGGGAGAGGCGCGCCGGGGGAGGGGTGGGTTTGGTTGTGTGACTGCATGTTGGTGCAGGGTGGTAGGGGGGTTACCTGCAACGGGTTGCAGGTTTGGGTGGGGAGAGGCTGCATCGGGGTGCAGGGTGCAGGATGTATTTGAGATCATTTTGGATGGAAGGCGGGAAGGGCGATCTTTGGGCCGCGTGCGCGGGGGGAGTGCCGGGTGTTTGAGAGGGAGAGGACCACTCGCTTACGCTTGTGCTTGTGAGGTCCATGGCCGCCTGCGCGGGGGGAGAGCCGGTGGGGTGTGCGGGGGATGGGCGCTCTGTGACCGTCGCGGTACCCAGAGTGGATTTGCGCATGTAAGCCCCCCGTCGAATTTGATGTTTAGTGTATCCTTACTTTTTGCTAACGTCAAATTTATATTTTTGGGGAGGATTTGGTGATTGCCCGTCCGCGACGTGACGACGCAAATTGTCCACAAATGGGCACCAATGGCCACAAATGAATGCGATGTAGCGAGAACTTCGGAAACTGGCGGAGTGATGCGGCTCTCCTTAATGCTGGTGGGTGTGATTTTCTGGATCGGGATTGTCTGCTTGTGCGACTCCTCGGGCTGTGGCTTCGACGCAGCCTGTTGTGTCGAAGCAGGGGGTGGTTCGATTGTCTTTGGTGGAGGAGGGGAGGATCTACATGAAGCGGAAGGAGAGGCCTGCGCTGCATGTGGTGTTTGAGAATGTGTCGGATCGGCCGCTGGGGATCATCGATGAATGGAATTCATTCGGATGGTTCAACCTGAAATTCAAATACAGCATGTCGGACGGGATTCCGCGGGTGATGGAACGGAAATCTGGTGCGTGGTTGAGGAATTATCTGACGGTGACCATGCTACGGCCTGGTATGTGTTGGCGCGGGATGTTTATTTTGAAGAATCTGGCTGGGAGGGCGTGCCGACGGTGACAGTTAATACACCGATTACGATTCAAGCGTTCTTCACGCAAGATGGAAGGGGGATCATTCCGGACCCAGATCCGGAGAACGTGGCTCGAGAGAAAGCTGCGGGGGTCTGGTTTGGGAGCGTGGAGAGTGCTCCGCTGCGGACGACTTTGTGGGTGAATTGAGTGCGAGATGGGTGATTTTGCGACTAGGGTGGCGCAACAGATGGGTCGTTGATGAGGAGCTTTTGCACCGCGTGCGCGGGGAGGGTGCCGGTGGGGGTGCGGGGTTTGCGCACCGGCGCTTACGCTACGGGTTCCCTTGGGGTGTTTCCGCGGTGAGCGTGAAATCTTTGGGGGTGAGGTTCTGGATGTCGATGAGGACGGCGGCGGGGCGGGGGTCCGGGTGTTCGAGGGTGGCGTGGATGTTTTGGAGGGTGAGGTTGTCGATGTGGCGGGCGTAGATGCAGGCCGCGGGGAGGGATTTGCCGAACATGTTGTATTCGGGGTAGGTGGATTCTTTTTCGGGGAGTTGTTTGTTGGCGTCTTCGGGTTTGCCGCCGCCAGGGAGTTGGAGGGAGATGTTGGAGAGCGTGAGGTTTTGGATGGGGTGGTCGGGGATGCCGTTGATGAGCATGCCGATGAGTTTTATGTTTTTGGCGGAGATGTTGTCGAGGGTGATGTCGCGGAGGTGGCCGACGGGTTTGGGTTGGTCGCCGGGGCGGAAGGTTTTGAGGCGTGCGCCGAGGCGGATGGAGATGGGGACGGCGGCGCCGTCGATGTCGATGTGGGAGAGGTGGACGTTCTGGAGGTCGCCGCCGTCGACGGTGTAGAGGGCGATGCCGGCCATGTCGGTGTTGGAGACGGTGCAGTTGGAGACGGTGATGTCGTTGAAGCCGCCGAGGGATTCGGTGCCGAGTTTGATGGCGTTGGTGTGGGAGGAGAGTTTGCAGTCGGAGGCGGTGAAGTGCTGGGTGGGGAGGGGGCTGGTGGATTTGAGGACGAGGGCGTCGTCGCCGGTGTTGATGTCGCAGCGGGTGATGCGGATGTTTTCGGAGGAATCGATGTCGAGGCCGTCGGCGTTCTGGAGGCCGATGTTGCGGGTGCGGATGGTGAGGTTGCTGACGTCGATGTCGCGGGATTGGAAGAAGTGGCAGGTCCAGGCGCCGGGGTTGGCGAGGTGGGCGTCTTGCAGGGAGATGTCGTGGCAGCGGATCCAGCGGAGGAGGAAGGGGCGGAGAGTGTATTTGGGTTTTTCGTTGCGTTTGAGACTCGGCCCCTGGCCGTCGATGCTGCCGGGGCCTTCGATGGCGATGTGGTCGGCGTCGAGTGCGATAAGGAGGGCGTAGCCCATGGGGTTGCCGGAGCCGTCGGTGAAGGGGTCGAGGTTGCGGTAGTCGGCGGGGTTGGTGGAGCCGAGGAGGGTGGCGTTTTCGTCGAGGTGGAGGGTGATGTTGGATTTGAGCTGGAGGGTGCCGGTGAGGTATTTGCCGGGGGGGAAATGGAGGGTGGCGCCGCCGGCGGCGCTGGAGTCGTCGATGAGTTTCTGGAGGGCGGTGGTGTTGAGGGTGGTGCCGTCGTTTTTGATGCCGGCGGTGGTGACGTCGATGGTTTTGGTGGCGGCGAAGGCGGAGGAGGCGGCGGCGAGAAGAGTTGCGGCGAAGAGGGGGGTGAGTTTTGTTGTGCGATGAGGCATGCGAGTGACCTGTGTTGGGTGCCTGGGGCGTTCGAGGACGTGGCGGCAAGAACGGAAATGCCGCGGGAAGGTCACTGTATCACGGGGGAGTGGGTTTGCAATTGAGAATGGAGAGAGGAAGCCCGGCGCCACCAGGCGCCGGGCTGGAAGGGAAGGAGAAAGTTACCGGCGATCGCGATCGAGATGGAAATCCGGGGCGCGGTGGTTGTCGAAGCGGTCGGTCTGGGCGGGGCGGCGGTCGTCGCGGTCGAAGCGTTGTTCGTTGCGGTCGTTGCGTTGCTCGTAGCGAACGGGGGTGCGGTCGTGGTGATAGTGGGTGTAAGCGGCGTGGGTTCCGAAGGCGCCACCGCAGGCGAGGGTGCCGGCGAGGGCGAGGGCTTTGCCGTGGGCGATGAGGGTCGTAAACATAAAGGGCTCCTTGGTTTGAGTCGTGTCTCGGGGAGTGGGAAGTCCTGCCGGATCGGCTCTCGGAAAAACACGCGGCGGATTGATTAACTATACGCAATAATTTCTGTATGTTAAATGATTCATGAACGGCTGAGGTTGAGGGTCTTCAATTGTGCGAATTTGCCAAATTGCCGGGTTTTTTGTGGATGGGGGGAGTGATTGGGGCGAGGCGTTGGTATGATCGGCCGCGATTCGGGCAAAGCATTGTGCAGTCGGCGGAATCCGGAGGGATACGGTCCGGCGCTGCAGGAAGGTTCACGGGATGATCATCGCAGGGATTGATGAGGCTGGGTACGGGCCGTTGCTGGGGCCGCTGGTGGTGTCGGCGACGGGGTTTGAGCTGGAGGGGGTGGAGTTGCCGCTGGATCCGGAGGAGACGCCGCCGTGTTTGTGGCGGATGCTGCGGGCGGCGGTGGCGAAGAAGGCGCCGGTGAAGAAGGGGCGGATTCTGGTTGCGGATTCGAAGGTGGTGCACAATCTGGCGGAGGGGAACAAGCTGCTGGAGCGGGGGGTGCTGGCGTTTTTGAGGACGATGCCGAGCTTTGTGGTGGGGGATGGTGGGGGGGTGAGTGCGGGGAGACTGCTGGAGCACTTTGGGTGCACTAATCATGAGTTGACGGGGCACCCGTGGTACAAGCCGGATGATCTAATGGTGCCGTGGATGGCGGATGGGGGGGACCTGGGGATTGCCACGAACATGCTGTTGGGGGCGATGTGCACGGCGAAGGTGCGGACGGTGTGCATGCGGACGGCGGTGGTGAGCGAGCGGGCGTTCAACCGGCTGGTGGGGGGGACGAACAACAAGGCGTCGGCGCTGGTGTCGATTACGCTGTCGCACCTGCATCATCTGCACACGCAGTTTGGGCACATGGGGTTGATGGTGGGGGTAGACAAGCAGGGGGGGCGTGATCATTACACGCAGCTTTTGCTGGAGGCGTTTCCGGAGGCGCAGTTGCGCGTGATCCTGGAATCAGCGAAGGCTAGCAGTTACCTGCTTACGGAGAAGTTGGCGGGCGGCGGCACACGGCGGACGATGATCTATTTCCGCGAGAAGGGGGAGACGGCGTTTTTGCCGACGGCGCTGGCGAGCATGATGTGCAAGTACCTCCGCGAGTTGTGCATGCACTCGTTCAACAAGTGGTGGTGCGAGCAGGTGACGGGGTTGAAGCCGACGGCGGGGTATTACGGCGACGGGACGCGGTGGCTGATGGATGTGGAGCCGCACCTGGGGAGGCTGGGGGTGGTGCGGGAGCATCTGGTGCGGGTGAGGTGAGCGGGGGAGTGGGGAGTCGGTGAATAAGTGAAGGGGTGGCGATATACTTTCGCCATCGTTCAAGAATTGCTTTTGTTGGTTTAAGAAAGAGGTTTGTGGTGGGAATGGTTCGCGCGAGTTTGATGATGGCGATGCTGGGGATGCTGGGGGCGTGCACGCATGTGGCGGGCGTCGTGGAGCGGCGGGACGGGAAGCCGGTGCCGACGGCGGTGTTTTCGATCGGGCGGCCGACGGACATCATCATGTACGGGACGTATCCGGTGACTGCGGACGGGCATTTCGATTTCTATATTTCGCCGACGGATGCGACGAATCTGTACGTGTATGACAAGGGGAATCCGGAAGCGACGATGCGGCAACTGCAGACGAACGAGATCAACGATCACATGAAGTTGCGGCTGGATGCGAGCAGCCTGGAGATGGATCCGACGCTGCGCGGGCTGCCGTGATGGTGAGGATTGGCTGAGAGGGGGGCGTGCTTGCCGGGGGTGGGGGAAAATCCTAGAATCCGGTTCTTCGACAAGAGCCGGTCCGTCGGTGATTTTTGCCGGCGGGGGCGCGTTGATCCTGAAAGGAACATTGTGAGTACGCTTGCTCCTCCCCCTGCTGGTGCCGCGAAAACGAGGCGGTTGTCCCGGGAAGAAATGACCAAGACGCAGGCGCCGGGGTATGAGAAGTCGCCGGGGCGGCGGCATTTCTGGATTCGGCGGGTGCACTCGCTGATGGGGCTGGTGTTCGGGGGCTACATCGCGGTGCATTTAATTGTGAACGCGACGGGTCTCTCGCCACGGGAATACCAGATGAACGTGGACAAGATCCACTCGCTGGAGCCGATGCTGTGGCTGATTGAGTTGAGCGTGATTTTCATTCCGCTGCTGATTCACGCGATTTACGGGATTTACATCACGTGGGCGGGGGTGAAGTTCAACACGACGAAGTACAACTATGGCGGGAATGTGCGTTACTCGCTGCAGCGGTGGACGGCGGTGTTTCTGCTGGCGTTCCTGGCGTTTCATATTGGAACGCTGCACCGGTGGGGGCTGGTGGGCATCGCGGACCTGCTGAACAGGATTCACCCGGTGCCGGCGTTTATGGCGTGGGCTTCCGACTGGGGCGGACTCTTCAACGCGCACAACCAGGCGTTTCAATCGACGGTGTCGGGCGTGCACACGTTCTGGGATTCGGAGCACCCGTGGGCGTTCGGCAACTGGGTGTTCATGATTTTTTACCTGGTGGGCATCTGGTGTGCGGTGTTCCATTTCGCCAACGGGCTGTGGACGTCGGCGATCGCGTGGGGGCTGACCATCACGGCGCGTTCGCAGCGGCGCTGGGGGCACTTCTGCCTCGGGTTCGGCATTGTGTTTCTGATCATCGGGACGGTGGCGTGGTATGCGTTCACGTTGTCGCCCAAGGCGCAGGACACCGGGCGCTGGGATGACATCACCCACACGCTGCCGGACGAATCGACGGTTCACGAAGAGGATCAGCCGGCGAACGTGAAAGGCGAAGAACAGGAGCAGGGGATGGAAAGCGGCACGCCGGGAACGGCTCAGCCCGCGGCAAGTGCGCCCGCCGGGAACAGTGCTCAATAGCAGCAGCGCTCGGCACATGTGTTGGAAGTATCGGAAAAGTTGGCGGTGGGTTGAATAGCAAGGTTGGATGGTTATGGCACAGAAACGCGTGATCGTGGTTGGCGGCGGGTTGGGCGGGCTTGCGGCGGCGATGAAGCTGGCAGAGGACAACATTGCCGTCGATTTGTTTTCCCTCGTGCCGGTGAAGCGGTCGCACAGCGTCTGCGCGCAGGGGGGCATCAACGCATGCAACGAAGTGGCGCGGCAGCAGGGTTACTCCGAATGGGAGCACTTCCACGAAACGATCAAGGGCGGGGACTTCCTGGCGAACCAGCCGCCGGTGCTGGACATGGCGCGGATGGCGCCGAACGTGATTGATCTGCTGGACCGCATGGGGGTGCCGTTCAACCGGACGAGCGAGGGGTACCGGGCGCTTCGACTTTTCGGCGGATCGTTGTTCAAGCGGACGCACTACGCCGGCGCGACGACGGGGCAGCAGCTTTTGTACGCACTCGATGAACAGTGCCGGCGGTGGGAAGTGGAGGGGCGGATCACGAAGTATGAATTCTGGGATTTCCTCTGGCCGGTGCTGGATGATTCGGGGCGGTGCGTGGGGATCGTGGCGCAGGACCTGCGGACGATGCAGATTCGCTCGTTCCGCGCGGATGCGGTCGTCATGGCGACCGGCGGCAATGGGTTGATCTTCGGGCAGAGCACGATGTCGGTGATCTGCACCGGCTCGGCGGCGGCGCGGTGTTACGCGGCGGGGGCGTGGCTGGGCAATCCGGAATTCGTGCAGGTGCACCCGACGGCCATCCCCGGCGAAGACAAGTGCCGGCTGATGTCGGAATCGGCCCGCGGCGAAGGCGGTCGCATCTGGGTGCCCAAAAAGAAGGGCGATCCGCGCCACCCCAACGACATTCCGGAAGAGGAACGCGATTACTTCCTCGAACGTCTCTATCCGAAATACAAGAACATCGTGCCGCGCGACATCGCCACCCGCGAAATCTTCTATATCTGCGAGCAGGGCTTCGGCGTCGGCAACGGACAAATGGTGTATCTGGACCTTACCGAGCGCGCCACCGGCATCAAGTATGAAGTGCTCAAGAAGAAGCTCGGCGGCATTCTCGAAATCTACGAGAAGTTCGTCGGCGTCGACCCGCTTACCGAACCGATGCGCATTTACCCGGCAGTGCACTATTCCATGGGCGGCCTCTGGGTCGGTTACGAACGCGACGATCGCCCCGTCGAACATTCCGGCAAGGCGGTGGGCGGGGGCGGCATGAAGCACGGCCACCCGAAAAACCAGATGACCAACATCCCGGGCCTCTATGCCGCCGGCGAGGCCGACTTCCAGTACCACGGGGCGAACCGCCTCGGAGCCAACTCGCTCCTGTCCTGCATCTTCACCGGCCTCTTCATGGGGCCGAGCGTGAAGAACTACATCGAGAGCCAGAAGGGCGCGGCGGCCGAGATGGCGTCGGGCATCTTCGACGCGCGCGTACGCGATGAGCTGGCGAAGCAGGAGAAACTGCTCAAGGCAAGCGGCGACCAGAACCCCTATGTGCTGCAGCGCGAGCTCGGCAAGACGATGTCGGACAACGTCACGATCATCCGCGTGAACGCGCGGATGAAAAAGACGCTGGCGCTCATTGAAGATCTGAAAATCCGCTACCAAACCAAGCTCGGCATGCCGGACGGCTCCACCTGGTCGAACCAGACGTTGAGCTTCACGCGGGCCGTGTGGGACATGCTTCTGGTCTCGGAGGCGGTGACGAAATCCGCGATCGCCCGCGACGAATCGCGCGGCGCCCACTTCAAGATTCCCGACGACAAGGCGGACCGCACCGACATCCCGCTCGATGATCGCGCCCTGCCGCGGGACGACGTGCACTGGTTGAAATCGACGATAGCGGCGTACAAGAACGGCCAGTGCGAGCTGTCGTACGAGCCGGTCGATATCTCGCTTGCCGAGCCGGTGAAGCGCGATTACGGCAAGACGACGGGATCCGCCGCGGTGGTTGCGGCCGCGGGCGCGCCTAAGGGCGAGCCTGTTGCTGCGAAGTGATTGAAAACACGGAGAACATGAAGAGCACGGAGAAGGACGTTTGACGGTTGTGTGCTCCTCATTTGCGACTGAAAGGTTTTGGATATGACGGCTGTTGCGAGTGGTTCGAAAGCTCCCATTGTGTTGAAGATCAAGCGGCAGGACGGGCCGGATGGGCCGGCGTACTGGCAGACGTTTTCGATCCCGTACAAGCCGAACATGAACATCACCTCGGTGCTGCAGGTGATTGCCGGCAATCCCGTGACGGTGGAGGGAAAGAAGACCGCTCCGCTGAATTACGATGCCGCCTGCCTGGAAGAGGTGTGCGGCTCCTGCACCATGGTGATCAACGGACGGGTGCGCCAGGCGTGCTCGGCGCTGATCGACCAAATTCGCGCGGCGGACGGCGAGGGGGAGATCACCATCGAGCCGATGTCGAAGTTCCCGGTGATCCGCGACCTCATGGTGGACCGCACGCGGATGTTCGAGAACCTGAAGCGCATCAAGGGGTGGGTGCCGGTGGATGGCTATTACAACCAGGGCGCCGGGCCGAAGATCGATCCGAAGACGCAGGACGTGCGATATGCCCTCTCCCGGTGCATGACATGCGGCTGCTGCCTGGAGGCGTGCCCGCAGTTCACGAAGGACAACCAGTTCGTGGGCGCGCAGGTGGTGGCGCAGGTGCAGTATTTCAACATGCAGCCGACATCGAAGGTTGATGCGGACGAACGTCTCGAGGCGGTGATGGGCGAGGGGGGCGTCACCGACTGCGGGAACGCACAGAACTGCGTGAAGGTTTGTCCCAAGGAATTGCCGCTTGCGGACAGCTGGGGGTGGATCGGGCGTGCGGCGACGGTGTATTCGATCAAGGAATTCTTCACGAAGTGAGCCCCGCGACGGCGTTCAACACGAAGACACGAAGGCACGAAGGACCACGAAGAGGTTGAGCCGGCGGGTGAATGCCGGCGGAATTGAGAGGGCGGCGGGACTTTTTTGGATTGGAGGTTTGCGTGCGGATTGCGACTCGGCTGGATCACCTGGCGATTGCGGCGGACAACACCGATGCGATGGTGAAGTGGTATGAAGAAGTGCTGGGGCTCGTGGTGCATGTGGCAAGCGGGCCGAATCCCCCGCAGACGCAGAAGGTTTATTTGATCGGGCCGCCGGTTGAACGCGGCGCACATTCCCCGAGCGACGGCATCTTCCAGGGAATGATGATTGAAGTCATGCCGAAGAACACGACGCCGCGGCATGAACGGAACTCGCACGAGCCGGGGCTGAGCCACACGGCGTGGGCGGTCGCCGATTTTGATGCGGCCCTCGCGCACCTGAAGGCCAGGAACGTGAAGTTCATGTCCGATGTCATCCAGGCGATCGGCGGCGGCCGCATCATCTCCTTCGCGGATTGCGAAGGAAATATGACCCAGATTGTTGAACGCAAATAACCGCGGCGGCGACGGAACCACAGTCATAAGAAGTGCGGCGCTTTCACAGGTGGCTTATGCAGGCGAAGTGGTTGGCCGGAACGGCCGTGGTTCTGTCAGCGGTGCTGGGCGGGTGCGGCGGGCGGACGATTCGCATCGACCTCGTGCCGGTGCAGGATCGACTGCAGCCGCAGGTGATTGAATCCGCCGATGCGGGCTGGTTCACCACGGACAAAATTGCGATGGTGAACGTCTCCGGCCTGATCGCGAATTCCAAGAAGGGCGGGCTGCTCGCCGCGGGGCAGAACCCCGTCTCCGATTTCCGCGAAACACTCGATGCAATTGCCCAGGACCCGTCGGTGAAGGCCGTCGTGCTGCGCATCAATTCGCCCGGCGGCACGGTGACCGCCTCCTCCATGATGTATCACGACCTGCTGGAATTCAGGGCAAAAACGCACAAGCCGGTCGTCGTCTGCATGATGGATGTCTGTGCCAGCGGCGGCTATTACCTCTCGTGCGCGGCCGATTATCGCATCGCCTACCCGACGACCATCACCGGCTCGATCGGCGTGATCATGGAAACGCTGAACCTCAACGGCACGCTGCACAAGCTGGGCATCGCGACGGAATCCGTGAAGAGCGGGCCCAACAAGGACATGGGCTCGCCGTTCAAGCCGCCCGAATCGGAAGACCGCCCGCTGACCGACAACGACCGCCAGTTGCTGCAGGGCATGGTGAACCAGTTCTACGCCGGCTTCAAGAAGGTCGTGAAAGATTCGCCGAACCACATCCAGCAATCCGACTGGCCGATGCTGACCGACGGCCGCGTGGTGAGCGGGGCGGATGCGGAGAAGTACGGCCTCATCGATGAGGTGGGCACGCTCGACACCGCGATCCTCAAGGCCAAGCAGATGGCGCACATCCAGAAGGCGAAGATCATCGCCTACACGCGCAGCGATGACACGCGCGGCTCGATTTATGCGGCAAATCCCGGCAACCGCAATGTGCAGCCGCAGATGAACATGGTGAACATCAACCTCGACCTCGGCGACTTGATTCCGCGCGGCGAGTCGCAGTTCTTGTATTTGTGGACGGGGTTTGACACGGATAGTGAATCGCAGTGATCTCGCGGATTTGATTGAAACCCAGAGAACACGGAGGACACGGAGTCTGAAGAAACTTCTCCGTGAGCTCAGTGTTCTCCGTGGTTTCTACGATGTTTCTGTGTGAAGTTGCTAAGGAAGGCGAAATGGCGGTTGACACGCATTTGAACAAGGTGGCGGGGGAGCTGAATCTGAAATTGTCGCAGGTCGCCGCGACGGCGAAGCTGCTCGAGGAGGGCGGCACCGTGCCCTTCATCGCGCGCTACCGGAAGGAAGCGACCGGGACGCTGGACGAAGTGGCGATCACCTCCATCCGCGACCGGCTGGAGCAGCTCGCCGAGCTCGACGCCCGGCGGAAGTCGATCCTCGACAGCCTGGAAGAACGCAAGATTCTTACCGACGCGTTGCGCACCGCCGTGGATGGCGCCGAGACGCTCGCAGCCCTTGAGGACATCTATCTGCCGTATCGCCCGAAGAAACGCACGCGGGCAACGATTGCGAAGGAAGCGGGCCTCGAACCGCTCGCCGAAGCGATTTACGCGGACCAGGAAAAGTCTGACCCCGCGGCGCTCGCGGCCGGTTACATCAACCAGGAAAAGGGCATCGAAACCACCGACGCCGCCCTCGCCGGCGCCCGCGACATCATCGCCGAAAAGATCAACGATCACGCCGAGACCCGTGCCGCCCTCCGCGAGCTCTTCGCCGAAAAGGGCATCCTGAAGAGCGAAGTGGCGATGGGAAAAGAGGAGGAAGGCGCGAAGTACAAGGACTATTTCAAGTGGGAAGAGCCGATCAAGACAGCGCCGAGCCACCGCATTCTCGCGGTGCGGCGCGGGGCCGAGGAAGGCATTTTGTATTTCCGCATCCAGCCGCCCGAAGAGGAAGCGGTCGCAATCGTCGAGCAGTTGCACGTGAAAGGCCGCGGCGAAGGTTCCGAGCAGGTGAAACTCGCGGCGAAGGATGCGTACAAGCGGCTGCTTTCCATGTCGATGGAAACGGAAATCCGCCTTGGCTCCAAAAAACGCGCCGATGAAGAAGCGATCCGCGTCTTCGCCGAGAACCTGCGCGAGCTGCTGCTGGCAAGCCCCCTGGGCCAGAAACGCATGCTGGCGATCGATCCCGGCTTTCGCACCGGCTGCAAAACCGTCGTGCTCGACGCCCAGGGCAAGCTGCTGCACAACGATGTCATCTACCCCGACCAGGGCCAGCACAAAACTGCCGAAGCGGAACACACCGTGCGCATGCTCGTCGAGAAATACCAGATCGAAGCGGTCGCCATCGGCAACGGCACCGCCGGCCGCGAAACGGAAACCTTCGTCCGCAAGCTGGGGCTGCCCGCCTCGGTGCAGATCGTCATGGTCAACGAATCGGGCGCGAGCATCTACTCCGCCAGCGAAGTCGCGCGCGACGAATTCCCCGATCTCGACCTCACCGTCCGCGGCGCCGTCTCCATCGGCCGCCGCCTGATGGACCCGCTCGCCGAGCTCGTGAAGATCGATCCCAAATCCATCGGCGACGGCCAGTACCAGCACGATGTCGACCAGGAGAATCTCAAAAAATCGCTCGACGACACCGTGATCTCCTGCGTCAACGCCGTCGGCGTCGATCTCAACACCGCCAGCAAACAGCTCCTCACCTACGTCTCCGGCCTCAATGCCACCATCGCCGAAAACATCGTGAAGCACCGCAACGAGAAGGGGGCGTTCAAATCGCGCAAGGACCTCGGCGAAGTCCCGCGCCTCGGGCCAAAGACCTTCGAACAATCCGCCGGCTTCCTCCGCATCCGCGGCAGCGAGAACCCGCTCGATGGCTCGGCCGTCCACCCCGAAAGCTACGGCATCGTCGAACGCATGGCCAAAGACCTTGGCGCCACGGTGGCCGACCTGATGCGAGATCCGGCCCTCCGCGCAAAGATTGACAAGCAGAAATACGTCACCGACAAGGTCGGCCTGCCGACGCTCACGGACATCCTCAACGAACTCGCGAAGCCGGGCCGCGATCCCCGCGCCACCTTCGAGGCCTTCTCCTTCGCAGAGGGCCTGAGCAAAATCGAGGACGTGCAGCCGGGCATGCGCGTGCCGGGCATCATCACCAACGTCACCGCCTTCGGCGCCTTCTGCGACATCGGCGTCCACCAGGACGGCCTGATTCACATCTCGCAGCTCGCCGACCGCTTCGTGAAATCGCCGGCGGATGTCGTCAAGGTGCAGCAGCGGGTGATGGTCACGGTGCTGGAAGTCGATGTGCCGCGAAAACGCATCTCGCTCACGATGAAGCAGAACGCCGGCGGTGCAAAGCCAGAGGTCCGCGAGCAGAAGGCCGGCGAGGTCCGGCGTCCGCAGTCCCGAAAGCCCGTCGCCGCCGCACCCGCCGAAGGCTGGTTCAGTGCGGCGTTGAAGAACGCCAGGAAGTGACGCGAAGTTCGCCGCCCGTCGCTCCGGAAATGGAGCCTGTCCTCCGCCGACGCTCAGATTGTGGCAAATTTTTGTTGCCCCGACTGCAGCATTCGCGGCTATGATCCTCGGCGGAGAAGTCTTACACAGGAGCCTGACCATGTCCCTGAAATCGCTCATCGCCACCGGCACGAAAATCTGGCTGGATTCAATCGACCCCGACCTCGTCCGCAAAAACCGCGCGCTCGGCGCGACCGGCGCCACCAGCAACCCGATCATCATCTCCGACCTCATCAAGACCGGCCGCTTCGACAACGACATGCAGGCCTTCATCGACCAGGGCATGGATGACACGGCCATCGCCTGGTCGCTCACCGACAAACTCGTCAAAGACGCGCAAGGCGTCTTCGCCCCCGTCTGGGAAGAGACCCACGGCAACAACGGCTACGTCTCCTTCGAGCTCGATCCCCTCCTCGAAGATATCGCCGCCCCCATCCCGCACAACGACCGCGTCTCCCGCTACGTCGAGCTCGGTAAACAATGGGCCGCCGGCCACAAGAACCGCATGATCAAGGTCCCCGCCACGCCCGCCGGCCTCGACGCCCTCGAGCCGCTCGCCCGCGCCGGCGTCATCCTCAACGTCACGTTGATCTTCTCCGAGCGGCAATACAAGATCGCACGCGACAACGTCTGGCGCGGCGCCCAGGAACGCCCCGGCGGCCTCAAAGGGTTCAAATCCGTTTACTCCATCTTCGTCAGCCGCGTGGACGTCTACACTGAAAAGAAAGTGCCCGAGCTCTCGAAGGAAGCCCAGGGCCTCGTCGGCATCGTCAACGCCAAGCGGCTCTGGCGCGAAAACCAGTCCTTCTGGAAAGACAAGAACCTCCCTCTCCAGCAGGAAATCATCTTCGCCAGCACCGGCACCAAGAAGCCGACCGACCCGCCCGACAAGTACGTCGAAGCCCTCGCCGGCAGCGACATCCAGACGAATCCGCCCGCGACGAATGATGCCGTCGACAAGTTGAACAAGACCTACACCCGCACCATCGAGATCATGCCCTCCAAGGCCGTGCTGGACGACATCGACAAGAAAGTCGATCCGCAGAAGATGGAGGACACGCTGATGCAGGAAGGCACCGCGAAATTCTCCGACCCGCAGCATGCCCTTCTGAAACTGATCGCCGAGAAGCGGAAGTCCCTCGTCGGCGCCAAGTAATTTCGCGGCAATTTCGGCGGCCACTTGCATGTTCCGATCCTTGCTGGAAACGCGAGCTCCCACGGCAACCATCCTCGTGCGTTTGCTCGTGGGAGCTGTTTTTTTCTCGGAAGGCGTTCTGAAATTTCTCTATGCCGACGAACAGGGCGCGGGGCGGTTTGCACGCATCGGTATACCCTTGCCCCATGTGATGGGCCCGTTCGTCGGATCGGTTGAAATCATCTGCGGTGCACTGGTGGTGCTCGGGTTGCTCACCCGCCTCGCCTCGCTCCTGCTGCTGATCAACATCTCGGTCGCCATCGTCACAACCAAGATCCCCATCCTGCTCGGCGCGGGCTTTTGGGGATTCTCGCTGGCAAAGCTGCCGCGCTATGGATTCCTCGCGATGTTGCACGAAGCCCGTACCGATTTCAGCATGTGGCTCGGCTCGCTGTTCCTCATCATCGTCGGCGCAGGGGCATGGTCCATTGATGCGCTGATCGCGCGCAGCGCCCGCCGGAATCGCGCCGCCTGATCAGCTCCACTCCAGCCGCGGTTCCGCCCCTTCCCCTCCGCCCGCCTTCTTCACCTTCCCCAGAAAATACGGCTTCTCCCCCAGCGTCCGCAGGTGCGTCATGATCGCCTTCGTAAACGTCGGCCGCACAATCAGCACATACCCGATCCCCATGTTGAACACGTTGAACATCTCCTCCGGATCCACCGGCCCGTTCTTCTGCAGCCAGTCGAAAATCGGCGGAATCGTCCACGAATCCCGCTTCAGCCGCACCGAAAATCCCTCCGGCAGCACCCGCGGCAGATTCCCCGGCAGTCCGCCCCCCGTGATGTGCGCCATCGCCTTGATGATCCGCTTCACCCGGTATTTCGCCAGCAGCGCCCGCACCGACTTCACATAAATCCGCGTCGGCCGCAGCAGCTCCTCCGCCAGCGTGCATTTCAACTCCGGCACGAATTCGTCCAGCGAACGCCCGCTCTTTTTCACCACCTCGCGCACCAGCGCATACCCGTTGGAATGCAGCCCGTGAGACGCCAGCCCGATCACCGAATCCCCCGCCTCAATGTCCGCCGGATCCAGGATCTTCGACCGATCCACCACGCCCACCGCAAATCCCGCCATGTCGAAATCACCCGGCGAATACACCGCCGGCATCTCCGCCGTCTCGCCCCCCAGCAGCGCGCACCCCGCCTCCATGCACGCATCCGAAATCCCCTTCACCATCTGCGTCGCCACCGCCGGCTCCAGCCGGTTCACCGCCAGGTAATCCAGGAAAAACAGCGGCTCCCCGCCCTGCACGATCAAATCGTTCACGTTCATCGCCACCAGGTCCACCCCCACCGTGTCATACTTCTTCAGCTCCGCCGCCACCTTGATCTTCGTCCCCACCCCGTCCGTGCAGGCGATCAGCACCGGGTCCTTGTAGTTGCGCGCAAAGAGCTTCTCCCCAAAATCCAGCCGGAACAACCCCGCATACGCCCCATATTTGCCCAGCACCCGCGTCGAATGCGTGCGCTGGCACAAATGCTTGATCTGGTCCACCATCGCATCGCCGGCGGAAATATCCACGCCGGCATCTTTGTACGTGAGCGGTGTCGCAGGTGTGCTGGGTTTCGTCGGCATGGGCGGGAGTATACCGGCCGGCAGGAAAATCGGCACGATCATTTGTTTCTCCCCGCCGCGCCCCGGGGGCAATAGGGGGATACCCCACGCGTTGCATCTCTACCGACTCCCGGGATCTCCACCTCGTCGCTTCAGGCGGAAAGGATTTCCACATGGCGCTCTCCCGTCGGGAATGGCTCACGCTCGCGGCTCCGCTCGTCGGCGCGGCGGCGCTCCCCTCCTGCTCCAGTTCCACATTCCCCCCCGCCCGGCTCCCCTTCGCCTCCGCAACGCCCCTCGCCCTCGGCGCACGCACCTACAACGTGCGCGACTTCGGCGCCGCCGGCGACGGCAAAACCCTCGACACCAAGCACATCCAGGCCGCCATCAACCAGTGCGCACAGGACAACGGCGGCATCGTCCTCCTTCCCGCCGGCAAATTCCTCGTCGGCACGCTCGAACTCAAGACCAACGTCACCCTCCGCCTCGCCGCCGACGCCACCCTCCTCGGCTCCACCAACCGCGACGATTACGACAAGCCCGCCAAGCTTCCCCCCGGCAACGGCAACTGCGTCCTTCTCTTCGCCGCCAACGCCGACAACGTCACCATCGAAGGCCCCGGAAAAATCGACGGCCAGGGCGCTGCCTTCTTCACCGGACACGGCGATGCCACCGGCCCCGGCGAAGGCGGCCGCGCACGCACCCAGCCCTCCATGCGCAATGTCGATCGCCCCCACCTCGCCGTCTTCTACAAATGCACCAACCTCCACCTCCGCAACGTCTTCCTCACACGCTCCGCCTACCACTGCTGCCGCATCCTCTCCTGCCGCTTCGTCCAGCTCGACGGCGTCCGCATCTTCAACCGCGTCAACCTCAACAACGACGGCTTCCACTTCAACGACACCGAGTTCGCCGCCGTCCTCAACTGCAACATCGAATGCCAGGATGACGCCTGCGCCCTCTTCGGCTCCTGCCGATTCATCACCGTCGCCAACTCCTCCTTCTCCACCCGCTGGTCCGTCTTCCGCTTCGGCGGCGGAAATGCCGAAAACATCACCGTCTCCAACTGCCTCATCTACGATACCTACGGCTGCCCCATCAAAATGGCCGGCGGCCGCGGTCGCTTCGAAAACATCTCCTTCGCCAACCTCGTCATGAAAAACGTCACCGGCCCGATCACCGTCAACCTGAACTCCCGCGGCGGCCGCAACGGCTTCGCCTCCGCCACCCAGCCCGCCACCGCGCCCGCCGCCACCCAGCCCGCGCGCGGCGTCGTCCGCAACATCTCCTTCGCCAACATCCAGGCCACCGTCCTCTACCAGCCCCCGCCCCGCACCGACATGCCCATCGGAAAAATCTGGCCCGGCGAGCAGCGCCAGTGCATCGTCATCAACGGCGCTTCCCCCGACGATGTCCTCGAAAACATCTCCATCGCCGACGTCCACGCCACCTTCATCGGCGGAGGTACCCTCGACGAAGCCCGCCGCGAGATCCCCCCCGTCGGCGGCGAATACTTCCAGATCGGCACGCCCCCCGCCTACGGCATCTACGCCCGCAACGTCCGCGGCCTCACCATCAACAATGTCCGCCTCGACACGCAAACCCCCGATCGCCGCCCCGCCGTCGTCATGGACCGCGTCGCCGACGCCCAGGTCGCCGGTCTCGCCGTCCAGGGAAACCTCAACGCCGACGCCGCCCTCCGCCTGCGCGATTGCCGCGACGTCGTCGTCCGCTCCCCGCGGATGCTCTCGGCCGCCCGCGTCTTTGCCCGCATCGAAGGCCCGCAAACCGCAGGCGTCATCATCGGTGGGGGGGATGTCTCCCGCGCCGCCAAGCCGCTGGAGACCCTCGCCGGCGTGCCCGAAGGCGCCGTCCACCTGCAGGCGTAACCACTCCCCACAAGACCCGCGCCCGCCCGCGCGATCCTTCCGGAGACCGACATGGAATTCCGGCTCACCCAATGGCTGATCGAGGACGGCGCCCACGTGAAAACCGGCGACGTCCTCTGCATCATCGAATCTGAAAAAGCGACCCAGGAACTACAGGCCTTCGAATCCGGAATTCTCCGCCACCTAAAAAAGGAAGGTGAAATCATCGCCTCTCCCGACGATCTGCCCTGCCGCATCGATCCGCCCGCGCGGTAGACGACGCCCCCCGATTTCCTTACCATGCGTGGCTCTGTTTTCACCGAAATCCAAGGGATTTGCATGAACCTGGACGATCTGCTCGCCAATGCGTTGAAAGACCTCCCGGCCGTGAAAAACGCCGCCGAACTCGAGGCGTTCCGGATCAAGTACCTCGGCACCAAGGGCCTCGTGAAAGACGCCGCCGACCATCTCAAGACGCTGCCCGGCCCGGAGAAGAAGGGTTACGGCCAGCGGATGAACGAGGTGAAGGGGCAAATCACCGCCGCCTACGAACAGCGGAAAATCGAAATTGAAGCCTCCGCCGGCCCCAAAGTCGTCACCGGCATCGACATCACCGAACCCGGCCGCCTCACCTTCGACCACTACTCCCCCGGCCACCTCCACATCATCACCCAGACCATCAACGAGCTCACCGCCCTCTTCGCCCGCATGGGCTTCACCGTCGCCGAAGGCCCCGAAGTCGAAGACGACTTCCACAACTTCGAAGCCCTCAACATCCCCAAGATCCACCCCGCCCGCGACCCGCTCGACAACTTCTATCTTGACCGTCCCAGTGGCGCCGCCCCCTTCATGCTCCGCTCCCAAACCAGCTCCGTCCAGATCCGCGTGATGGAAACCCAAAAACCCCCCATCCGCATCGTCGCCCCCGGCCGCGTCTACCGCCCCGACACCGTCGACGCCACCCACCTCTTCCAGTTCCACCAGCTCGAAGCCCTCGTCGTCGACAAGGGCATCTCCATGGTCGACCTCCGCACCACCATCGACCAGTTCGCCAAGGCCTACTTCGGCCCCGACATCCAAACCCGCATGCGCCCCAGCTTCTTCCCCTTCACCGAACCCTCCGCTGAGGTCGACGTCCTCGTCCACCTCGCCGACGGCTCCACCCGCTGGATGGAAATCGGCGGCTGCGGCATGGTCGACCCCAACGTCTTCAAAGCCGTCAACATCGACCCCGAACTCTACACCGGCTGGGCCTTCGGCTTCGGCATCGAACGCCTCATCATGCGCAAACACAACATCGTCAACGCCATGAACGAGCCGGACATTCGCGTCCTCGTCGAAAACGATCTACGCTTCCTGAAACAGTTCTAGCTGGCAATTTCCCGCCCCGACCCGCCCCACGTTTAGCCGGCGAGCTCGCTCGCCGCGCGATCCCGCCACTTGGCGAAATTTCTTCTCGCTTCCTCCAGATGCCCGTTAAAATCTCATTGTGAAGCCCGTTCCACACACCCCCATGTTCTTCCTGATCTTCGAAGCCACGCCTCGCGTAACGACCACAGAGAGCAAAGCCGTCGGCGGAGCGTTCGTAAGCTGCTGGATCCAACGCCCGACAGAGGCGGAGGCCCAGGAGGCCGCACGGGTGATGATCTCCGAGATGGGCTGGATAGTTGGCGAAGCGGATAAGATCCGCCGCGTGGATGATTCGCACTACGAGGCGGGCAATCCGGCCCGCCAATACTTCGACCAGGCGAAGACCGACGGCGAAGTGCTGGTGTTTCACAAATATCCGGATCGCGAGTAACACCTGAAACCGGAGAAGGCCGTGGATAGTGACGAAACCCCCACCCTGGAAGATCCCGGTGAGGCCGCGTGGGTGCAGGCTCAACGCTCTATGCTCATCTCTTATCTCGCGACGCAGAATGTTGATCACGCTGGCGTCTCTCTCGAGCCACGCTGGTTCGTATCACCTTACATCGCAATTTGGGCTGTTAGATCAAAAGTGGACCCAGACCGCATCGGCTGGTGGGCCATTTCCGGCGATGTGCCTACCGACCATGTCGCCTGCACTACCGAACGCGACGATGCGGATGTTCTCCTCACGTTCGCTCGGCGATGGAAAACTGCCACTGCCGAAATGGCTCAGGGCAATTTCCCTGTTGGTTATAAAATCGGTTTACCCGGTCAGGAACAAACGCTCGCGCCGCTGTTGCTAAAACGCGCAGAAACATTGGAACACTTCGCGCAAGAACTGAAGGCCGACTTGTAGCGAACTACTGTGGCTGGCCCTTCCCCTCCAGAATTATCTCGCCACCCCGCGTCCCTCCCCCGTATCATTCACCCGAACTGATCATGAAGGAGAAGCCCATGATCGAACTCTTCGGCATCTATCTCTTCTGCAAACGCCTCGGCCAGCGCCTCCGCCGCCGCGGCTTCTCCCCCATCCGATGGCAGTTGATGCTGATCTTCTTCTGGTTCCTCGGCGAGTTCGTCGGCTCCATCATCGGAGCACTCTTCGCGATTGCTGGAGGAAACCGGGAATCCTACATGGGCGCCGCCTACCTCGGCGCACTGCTCGGCGCCCTCGCCGGAGCCGGCATGGCGTACCAGATCGCCGATCGCATCACCAAGGCCAAACTCGCCACCATGGCCAACCCCGCCTTCCCCGTCGAAGTGGCTCCTGCCTCTCCCATGTCAGAAGTGCCCACCGCAAACAGCCCGTGAATTACGCCCCGCCCCGCACGCTCCCCAGCACCTCCAGATTCTTCCGCGCCGCCTCCCCCGCACTCGCATCATCCTTCACCCGCAGAAAGCACCCCTCCGCCTTCTCCACCTCTCCCATCCGCAGATAACACGCCCCCAGGTTCAGCACCGCATCCGCCCCCAGTATCCGCGGATCAAAATTGATCATCCGGTCATACGCCCCCGTCCGCCCCATCTCGATCAACTTCTCCAGACACCCCGCCGCCTCCGCAAACCGCCCATACGCAAAATGCCGATTCGCCCGCATCCACAGCATCGGCGCACTCGTCGGAAACCACCGCTCCGCCAGCCAGTACGCCTCCTCCTCCCCGATTGGCCCGCCACGAATCCCGTTCTGCCCCCCAAGAATAATGAACTCCAGCAGCAGCGCCACCGACGGTATCGGCGCCCGCGCCGCATCCCGCCGCGCCCACACCTGCCGGCTCGCCTCGATCAAATCCTCCACGCCGCCCATGTCCCCCAGCTGAATCCGCGTCCGCCCGCACTCGATCAGGTAATACAACTGCCCCGGCCGCTCGGCCAGTTCCATCTTCAACAACTTCACCGCCCGCTGCAGCTTCGCGATCTTCAGCGCATGCACAAACCCCGTATGCCGCAGAATCACCCCCGAATGCCCGATCCGCTGCCCCCGCTCCCGCGCCAACTGATCCAACGGCACGCTCGGATGCTCATGAATCCGCCCCACAAACCGCACCCCCTCCACGCGCCGTGCCAACCGCAACGAACTCATCTCCGTCCACACCCCCGGCCGCGCCGCGTCCGCCAGGTTCTGCAATGTCACCAGATACGCAAACATCCCCTCGTCCCGCATCGCCGTGCGCAACCGCTCCACCGATCCCGCCAGCAACTCCTCATCCGCATCCATTCCCATCACCCACTCCCCCCGCGCCCGCTCCAGCACAAAATTCCGCGCTGCCGAAAAATCATCCTTCCACGCAAAATCCAACACCGTCGCCCCATGCGCCCGCGCTACCTCCCGCGTCTGATCCGTCGACCCCGTGTCCGCCACCAGGATCTCCTCCGCCACCCCCTTCACCGAATCCACCGCCCGCCCGATCACCCCCGCCTCATCCCGCGCGATCATCATCACCGTCAACGCCATCCCGCATCTCCCAACAAAAAAGGAGGAAGCGTCTCAACGCTCCCTCCTCTACTATCGACCAATTCCAAGCCGTCTTCGTGGCACTTCGTCTCTTCGTGCCATCGTGTTTCCTTCCGTCAAACCCGCCGACGCCGCCCCAGCGCCCACGCCACCACCGGCGCCCCAAACAGTACCGCACTCGCCGGCTCCGGTGTCGGCGTCGGCAACGCAAAAGACCCCTGCACCGGCGTCGAATACGACCCCGTCGGATCCTCCACCGAAATCGCCGTCGACGTCGTCTCGTCCGTGAACGTGTACAGCCCGAACGGATTGAACGATGACCCCGTATACCCCTCCCCGAACACATACCCCGTCGGCAGCGTCGTCCCGCTCGGCTTCGCCACCAGCGCCCCAATCTCCGCATCCGAATCGCTCTCCAGCGCATTCACCACGGTGTCATAGGTGCTCGATCCAAATAGCATTGCCCAGTTCGGATTGCTCCCCAGCGAATTGCTCACCACGATCTGCTGATTCCCGTTCAACCCCACCAGCACCAGCGAATGCACCACGCCCGCCGTGCTCTGGCCGTCCTGCAGCGGCACCGCCGGTGCATCCGCAAGATTCAGGTCAAACGTCCCCGCCGTGCTCGCCGTCAGACCCGTCACCCCCACCGATCCCACTTCATAATTCGCATACCCCACCGGCATCGCGATCGGCGTCGTGTTGTCCGTCTGCACCACCGATACATTCGATGTGTACAACGCATGCGCGTGGGTCAGATCCACCGGCGACGTCACCGTCGCCCCTGTGTAAATAATATCCGCCTTCGCCTGCTGCCCCTGCCACATCGTCGCCACCCCGATCGCCCCCAGACACGCCGCCTTCAATCCAGTGTTCGCCATGGAAACAAACGCTCCTTCAGCCCGCCGCGCGCCGACCAACAACAAGCCGTCGAGCCCGGCAGCTCCATCCTGCAGAAATCCTGTCGAGTTGGTCGCCGAACTATACCTCAGTCGGCATTCGACGCAAGAAAAATTCGTCTGTAACTCCTTTCCGGACCTTGATTAGCAGTTATCTTCCCTGTCGTTTTGTCCGCCTCCGCCCCATTCCCTTTTTGCGATGAACCCGCCCCCTCTCCATTCACGTTTGCAACCCCTCATCTTGACATACCCCCCGCTTTTTCTTACCTTACGTGGCTTACTTTCGACCGGCGGGCCGTTGGGCTCTGACTCGTATTCCGCCAGTCCCAACCACTGAACAGGGTGCTGCATGCTTCCGTTTCACAAAACCTCCAAGTCCCGCAAGGGTACCCGCCGCGCTCACCACGCTGTCAAAGGCGCTCACGTCGTCCGCTGCCCCAAGTGCAGCCAGTCCAAGCAGCCGCACCGCATGTGCGCCAACTGCGGCTACGTGAACAAGGGCCTCTCCCTCGTCGTCGGCGAAGGCCAGGAATAAGCCTCCTCCCTCCTCACTTTGATGTAGAGAGTGACGATGCGCATTGCGATTGACGCCATGGGCGGGGACCAGGCTCCCAAGCAGATCATTCAAGGCGCGATCGATGCGCTTCCTCTCCTGGAAGCAGGCGACCAGATCATCCTCGTCGGCAACGAAGAGGTCATCCGCCAGCACGCCGGCGAAGCCATCACGAGCGCAGGCGAAAAGATCCGCATCGAGCACGCCTCCCAAGTCATCACCATGGAAGATTCCCCCGTCGATGCCATCCGCGGCAAGCGCGATTCCTCCATCGTCCGCATGGTCAAACTCGGCAAGGAAGGCAACGCCGACGCCCTCATCTCCGCCGGCAACACCGGCGCCCTCGTCGCCGCCGGCGTCCTCATGCTCAAGCCCCTCAAAGGCGCCGACCGCCCCGGCATCGCCGTCCTCCTCCCCTCCGTCAAAGGCGCCGTGATGCTGTGCGATGCCGGCGCCAACACCACCCCCAAGCCCGCTCACCTCTATCAATACGCCGTCATGGCCTCCCTCTACCTCAAGGCCGTCAAAGGCATCGAAAATCCCTCCGTCGGCATTCTCAACGTCGGCACCGAAGAAGAAAAAGGCACCCCCCTCGTCAAGGAAGCCCGCGAACTCATCGTCGCCGACAAAAACATCAACTTCGTCGGCTACGTCGAAGGCCGCGAAATCCCCAAGCACCCCTGCGACGTCCTCATCACCGACGGCTTCACCGGCAACGTCACCCTCAAAGTCATCGAAGGCTGGTCCTCCGGCCTCTTCCACACCCTCCAGCAGGAAATCTCCAGCGAATCCCCCGAACTGATCGCCAAGCTCAAACCCCTCCTCGGCCGCGTCATGAAACGCTACGACCACGAAGAATACGGCGGCGCCCTCCTCGTCGGCGTCCAGGGCCTCTTCTTCAAAGTCCACGGCTCCGCCGGCGCCCGCGCCATCAAGAACGCCGTCGCCGCCGCCAAGGCCGCCGGCAAGCTCGATCTCAATGCCCAGATCGAAGCCCGTCTCGCTCCCCACGCTTGACCCACCCGCGCGAACCGCCATATAACTGAACATCCTACGCAGTAGGGGATTTCTCCAAAATCCGTGACGCTGTCGCGCGATAGCGCCTTCCGATTTTCCATCTTTCATGAAGGGGCCTGCCATGCCCGCCACGCTTCCGCCTTTGCCTTACGCTTTCGACGCTCTCGAACCGGTGATCGACGCCACCACCATGCAGATCCACCACGGCAAACACCACCAGGCCTACGTCACCAACTTCAACAACGCCGTCGCCGGAAAGCCCGACCTCGAATCCAAGTCCGCCGAAGACATCATCAAAAACCTCTCCTCCGTCCCCGAAGACATCCGCGCTGCCGTCCGCAACAACGGCGGCGGCCACGTCAACCACTCCCTCTTCTGGACCCTCCTCGCCCCCAAGGGCAAGGGCGGCGGCGGCGAACCCACCGGCCCCCTCGCCGACGCCATCAAGGCCTCCTTCGGCTCCTTCGCCGATTTCAAAACCAAGTTCCAGGATGCCGGCGCCAAACGCTTCGGCTCCGGCTGGGCCTGGCTCATCGTCAAAGACGGCAAACTCGCCATCACCTCCACCGCCAACCAGGACAACCCCATCATGCCGGACGCCGTCCTCGCCCCCACCAATGCCGCCTCCGGCAAGCCGATCCTCGGCGTCGATGTGTGGGAACACGCCTACTACCTCAAGTACCAGAACAAGCGCCCCGATTACCTCACCGCCATCTGGGACGTCATCAACTGGCCGCGCGTGGCGGAACTCTACAGCGCCGCGAAGTAATTCCCCCTCCTCCATGCAAACAGAAAAGACGGGCTGACATCGGCGTCAGCCCGTTTCTTTTTTTGCCCCCCGCAACAGGGCATGCCCCTTGCACCCCATCCTCCCTGCACGACTTTCAAACACCGCCAAGGAGGATCTCATGGCCACCGACAACCTCAACGACCTCGTCGTTACCCACCTGCAGGACGCCTACGCAATGGAGCAGAACGTCCTCAAAATGCTCGACAACATGATCTCCACCACCGATGACCTCCAGATGAAACAAACCCTCGAACATCACCGCGCCCAGACCGTCGAGCACGGCAACCGCGTCGAGCAGCGCTTGCGCGACATGAACCAAAGCACCTCCATGACCAAAAACGCCGGCGCGATGATGACCGCCTGGATGAAAATGATCCCCGACATGATGCGTGACGAAAAAGCCACCAAGAACCTGCGCGACGGCTACGTCACCGAGCATCTCGAAATCGCCGGCTACCAGCTCCTCGAACGCATCGCCGATCGCGCCGGCGATTCCCAGACCGCCGACGTCGCCCGCCGCAACCGCCAGGATGAAGAATCCATGGCCAACCGCCTCGCCAGCTTCTGGGGCCGCGCCGTCGATCTCGATCTCGCCAAGATGGGTATTGAACAGGATGCCTCCGGCACTCCCACCGGCGCCTACGGCCGCCGCGCCGACGCCGCCGAACACGGCAGCACCTGGACCGGCTCCTCCACCGACGCCGACATGGGCATGGGCTTCCACAGTGACCGCGCCGCCACCAACACCGGCTACGACCAGGTCCAGGGCAACGTCCCCACCGAAGCCAACGTCGACCTTCGCACCAAGACCCCCAACACCCGCAACCCGTAACGATCTGCGTTCAACGTTTCCGGAGGCCCGGATGGGCCGTCATAGGAGTAGCTCCGCCTGTGAGGGCCGAGTAAAGCTCATCGTGCACCACACACGAGAGGAGACGAACCATGAAATCACAAAAACACAAGGAATCCATTAAATCCGAAGACCGCCCGGACGAATCCCTCGCCCGCCGCGCTCCCGACGACCCCAGCCGCGCGCCCGAAGAAGAAGGCTCCGCCACTCAAACCAGCAACAAGCAGCAGCTCCTCAACGAGCACCGCACCGACGAATCCGGCGCTCCCGACGACGATTGATCACCGCCGCGCCGCGGCCGCCTCCGCCGGGACCGTCCCCTTGTACGGCTTCCCCGTCAGCGCCCGATACACCGCGCTCGCCATATACCCCGCGCCCTTCGCATTCGGATGCACCGTGTCCGGAAAATCATCCGTGTGCTGCTCCAGCGCGCTGTGCACGTCGATCAGCCCGCAATTCGTGTTGCGCGCCACCGCATAGATCATCCCGATCTCCGAATCCACCGGCGCCTCCCGGATCTTGTACTTGTTCTCCCCCGTCACCGGGCACGGATACGCCAGCCAGATCCGCGGATGCGACGTCAGCTTCTTGTACTGATGCACCAGTGCCGTGTAATCGTGCGAGAACTCCTCCCGGTGCGACCAGTTCTGCGGCTTCGAGTCGTTCGTCCCCAGCATGATCACCACCACGTCCGGCTCGAAACTCAGCGACTGCCGATACAGCTCCTGCCGCACATACGGCTTGTCCCCCGCCGTCAGCAGCGTCGCCCCGCTCACGCCGAAGTTCCGCACCTCGTACTTCGAGCCCAGCATCCGCTGCAGCTGCTCCGGGTACGTGTTCTCGCTCAGCCCCGCGCCCAGCGTGATCGAATCCCCCACGCACGCCAGCCTGATCCGCCCCGGATACGCCGCCTCATTCACCGGCGAATGACGTTCAGGACCCTGCGTGCACGAAGCGAGCCCCGCAACCAGAAGCAACGCGGAGAAAAAGCGATGACGCATGCGGAAAAACTCCTCAATCAGTGGGCCAGTTCAACAGTCACATGAGGCAACGGATATGCCTTGGTGAATTCCTCCACCTCGGCCCGAATCTTCTCCAGCTTCGCCCCATCCCCCGCCGTCTGCACCGCCGCATCAAACCACGCAGCGACCTTCTTCATCTCCTCCTCCTTCAACCCGCGCGTCGTCAGCGCCGGCGTCCCCACCCGAATCCCCGACGTCTCCATCGCTTTCCGCGTATCGAACGGCACCATGTTCTTGTTCACAATGATCCCCGCCGCCTGCAGCCACCCTTCCACCGCCGCCCCCGTGAGGTTCGCATCCTTCGCGCGAAGGTCGATCAGCATCAGGTGGTTGTCCGTCCCGCCCGTCACCAGCCGGTACCCGCGCTTCGTGAACTCTTCGGCGAGCGTCTTGGCATTCTTGATGATCTGCGCCGAATACGTCTTAAACTCCGGCTTCAACGCCTCCCCGAACGCCGCCGCCTTCGCCGCGATGATGTGCATCAACGGCCCGCCCTGCAGCCCCGGAAACACCGCCGAATCTATCTTCTTCGCCCAATCCCCCTTGCACATCGTCATCCCCGACCGCGGCCCACGCAGCGTCTTGTGCGTCGTCGTCGTCACAAAATCCGCCACCGGCACCGGCGACGAATGCAGCCCCGTCGCCACCAGCCCCGCAATGTGCGCAATGTCCGCCATCAAGAGCGCCCCGACCTCCTGCGCAATCTCCGCAAACTTCCCCCACTCCCATTCCCGCGGATAAGCGCTCGCCCCGGTGATGATCAACTTCGGCTTGTGCTCCTGCGCCGCACGCCGCACCTCCGCCATGTCGATGCGCTCCGTCTGCTGGTTCAGCGTGTAATGCACCGCCTTGAACCACTTCCCCGACACGTTCACCGACTTCCCGTGCGTCAAATGCCCCCCATGATCCAGGTGCAGCCCCATGATCGTGTCCCCCGGCTGCAGCGCCGCCAGGAACACCGCCTGGTTCGCCTGCGACCCCGAGTGCGGCTGCACATTCACATGCTCGCACTTGAACAATTCCTTCGCCCGATCCCGCGCCAGATTTTCGACCACATCAACAAACTGGCACCCCCCGTAATACCGCTTCCCCGGATACCCCTCCGCATACTTGTTCGTCAGCGGAGTCGCCGCCGCCGCCAGCACCATCGGCGACACATGGTTCTCCGACGCAATCAACTCCAGCGTCGTCTCCTGCCGCCGCGTCTCATCCTGAATAGCCTTCCAGAGGGTGGGATCGTTCTGCTCAATCGGGTTCATCCGTGGGTCCTTCGAAAAAGAGATACCCGCCAACGCACCAGCTTCAAGGCGGGAGAATCGATCATTATACGGGCTGAACGCAACTGTTAAAGCAGCACACTCCCCCCGATTTCTGCCACCGCCTCCCTCCCCGCAACCCCGCCTCATTTCGCGATCGCCGCATCCTTCAAAAAAATCGCCAGGCTCGTGTACCGCGCGTTCGGCGTCGCGTACGCAATCCGGCTGATCGTCCCCGAAAACGTCACCGTGTCATCCCGCTTCAACTTCAAAATCTCGTCCGTCGCCGAAACCGGAAACGTCGCCGTCACCGTCCATCGCGGCATCGTCGTCGGCACCGGCGGCAGCACCGTCACCGTGAACCCCCGCATCCCGCTCGCCGTCGCACTCTGAAATTTCCCCGTAATAATCACCGGCTTCCCCGCAAACTTCCCCATCAAATACTGGTTCAATGCCTGGATCCGCAGGTTGTTCGTCGCATCCCCATACGCCGGCATCCGGTCCTGCGGATAGTCCTTCAACAAATCCGGCGGATTGATCGCCTCCGGCGTCAGCTTGATCGGCTGCGTCGCCGCCGCCCGCAACTCCTCATCCTTCTCCTCCAGCTTCGCCTTCAGCGCCCCGTTCTCCGTCTGCAGCGAACTCACCTGCAATTGCAGCTGCGCCACCTGCCCCTGCAAACTCTCCACCTGCGCCTGCAGATCCTTCACCTTCTGCTGCGCTTCCCACAAATGATCCGGCTCCGTCGTCACGCCCCCAAACGCCGTCACTGCCGCCGATGTGATTGTCAGAAAAAGAGCCAGCCGAATTGCTTTCGCCATCGAAACGCTCCAAGGCCGCAGATTCTCTTTAACCAAGACGTCCTTCGCTGCGCACCATTTCAAATCGAAATGCCGAATCGGCTACGAGCCTTGCTGCACCGCCGGCATCAGGTCGTTCAATTCTTCGATCCGCAGCATCCGGATATCTCGCACCGACGCCGCAAACCACGGCAGCTTCTGCGACAAATCGATCGCCGCCAGCACGCACGTCACCGCATTGATCTTCTCCCCACCGAAATACACGCTACCCTGCTGCCACGAAAAACCATGTCCCGCCAGCACCTTCTTGATCTCCGCATACGCCCCATTATACGGATCGCCGTAACTGTTCCTGAGCGCCTCGATGTCCATGTCAAAGGCAATTGCATACATGCGGTGAGTTCCCTCCGGCAAATGGCGCAGCTCCGCGAGCGAGGAGCTCTTGTTGACCTGTTTCGCATCCAGCAGTGTCATCGGAAAACTCCTTCGTGTTGGCGCCACCCCATTATATCGGCTTTACCCTTTCATCACCGGCAACCCCACCCGCCCCGCCGCCTTCTCCGCCTCAATCTTCGCATACCCAGACCCCAACTCCCCAATCGGATCCGGCGGCAAAATCTCCACCACCTTCTCCCCCAGCTTCGCCTCCCCCTTGATCACCTTCTCCTGGAACTTCCTGCACTCCTCCAGCAGCCGCTCCAGGATCTGCTCCTCCGGAATGTTCGCCACCTTCTGCCCCTGCACGTAAATAATCCCCTTCCGATCCCCCGCAAAAATCGCCACATCCGCCCCCTCCGCCTCGCCCGGCCCGTTCACCACGCACCCCATCACCGCCACCTTGATCGGCAAATGAATGTGCTCCTTCAACGCCTTGTTCACATTCTGCGTCAGCGTAAACAAATCCACCTGGATCCGCCCGCAGCTCGGACACGCAATCAACTCCGCCCCCTTCCGCGTCCGCAGCCCCAGGATGTACAGCAGTTCCAGCCCATCCTGCACTTCATAAATCGGATCGTTCGCATACGAAATCCGAATCGTGTCCCCAATCCCCTGCGCCAGAAGATGCCCCAGCGGCACCACCGACCGGATCGTCCCCGTCTCCTTCGGCCCCGCATGCGTCACGCCCAGGTGCAGCGGATGATCAAACCGCTTCGAAATCTCCTCATACGCCGCAATTACCAGCAGCGGATCAATCGACTTCGCGCTGATCGTGATGTCATAGAAATTCTTGGCGTAGAAGATATCGAGGTATTCCTCAAGCTTGGCGATCATGATCGCCAGGAAGTGCCCATGCTTGTTCCCCGAGAACACCCCCCCCAGCTCCTTCATCCGCTTCTGCTTGTCCTTCCGCTCAATGATCGACCCCTCATTCACCCCCACCCGGATCGGAATCCCCCGTTCCTTGCACGCGTCGATCACCTGCTCCACCTGCGCCCGGTCCTGGATGTTCCCCGGGTTCAACCGGATCTTCTGCACCCCCGCCTCAATCGCCTCCAGCGCCCGCTGAAAATGAAAGTGCACATCCGCCACGATCGGCACCTTCACCTGCTTCAAAATCTCCTTCAGCGCCTCCGTATCCTTCCGCTCCGGCACCGCCACCCGCACGATATCCGCCCCCGCGTTGTGCAGCTTGTTGATCTCCGCCACGCACGTATCAATGTCATGCGTATACCCCGACGTCATCGACTGCACCGACACCGGCGCATCCCCGCCAATCAAGACATTCCCAACTTTCACTTGGCGCGTTTTCCGACGGGCAATCATTCAATAGCTCCTGGCACCGGTAGGGGGGTTAAGTACAGACCAGCCATTCTACCGCAAACCCCACCCAACCAAAACACGCCCCCGCCCCCAACCGCCCCCAAAAAAATTCACGTTTCTCAATCCCCCACCACCCCCCCACACCCCTTCGCGCACGCCAGCCGCCGATTTCCACCGCCACTCCCCCGCCCCCGCAAACGCCCCCGCAACCCTGAATTCTGAACGCTGAATTCTGAATTCCTCCCCCCCTCCCACCCTGACGCAAAATGGAGAACCTTTGGCGCAAGGTAGCGTGGCCCCGCGCAGCCCCCGTGATATGTTTCCTTCGTCGACACATCCATTCACCTACTCGGGCCTCTCGCCCGAGTGCATAAACCCTGGCGGAGCGGAGAGTAAGGCCGTCCTGCGCGCCTCCCCATCCCCAACCACCACCTCCCGCTCCGTCAAACCCTTAGCCCTGAGTCTCCAGGCGCACCCGCGCCTTTTCAGTCATTTCACGGCGTCTCTGAGGAATACGAACATGTCGAATCGCGCTCTTTCCCGTTCTTCCCTCCGTCTCTCCTCCCGCTCGGCCCGCAACGCCGCGCTCCTGCTCCTCGCCGTCGCCCCCGCCGCCACCCTCCTCCCCGCCGCACGCGCCGACAACCTCACCTGGGACCCCGCCCACACCACAACCGGCTCCGACGCCGACGGCAACTGGAACCTCTCCGCCGCCAACTGGGCCAACGGCGCCGCCGACGTCGCCTGGACCAACGGCAACACCGCCGTCTTCGGCGTCGCTGCCCCCGCCAACGTCACCCTCTCCGTCACCGGCCTCTCCGCCGCCGGCCTCACCTTCAACCAGGGTTACACCCTCACCGGCAGCCCCCTCACCCTCACCGGAACCCCCATCATCACCGTCAACGCCGGCACCGCCACCATCAACGCTCCCCTCGCCGGCACCGCCGGCCTCACCCTCGCTGGTGCCGCCGGCACCTCCCTCGTCCTCGGCGGCGCCAACACCTACTCCGGCGGCACCGTCATCAACGGCGGCACCCTCGTCTACAACAACGACACCAACCTCGCCGGCTCCATCTCCTTCGGACCCGTCGTCAGCAACACCTCCGTCGGCACCGCCGTCGGAGCTCTCGTCCTTAACGGCAACATGACCACCACCGGCTTCCTCACCCAGAACAACAACACCCTCGCCTCCCCCAACACCCTCTCCATCGCCGCCGGCAAAACCCTCACCGTCAACGGCCCCTTCACCCTCGGCATCCCCAGCCTCTACACCATCCCCAACGCCGGCACCCAAACCTCCCTCGCCATCTCCGGCGACACCATGACCGTCAACGGCGGCAACAGCAACTTCACCGTTGGCGTCGCCCGCACCAACTCCGCCTCCGGCACCGACCCGAAAGTCTCCCTCGACCTCTCCAACCTCACCAACTTCTCCTACACCGGCAACGGCACCGTCGCCTCCCTCACCGGTCAGTTCCTCGTCGGCGCCGGCAATGCCCAGGCCAACCTCACCCTCGCCGTCAACAACACCATCACCGCCTCCCAGATCCGCGTCGGCGACACCCTCGCCGACAACTCCGGCTCCAACGACAACAACCCCAACAACAACCTCCCCTCCTCCATGCTCCTCGGCAGCGGCACCAACACCCTCAACACCAACCTCCTCGCCATCGGCAATGACAAGGGCGACGGCCAGGTCGCCTTCGCCTCCTCCACCGGCACACTCACCATCGCCGGCATCTCCGGCGGCGCCTCCACCGCCGATATCACCGTCGGCCGTTACCAGAACGGCGGCAGCGCCCTTTCCCCCGTCAGCGGCCTCAACCTCGCACAGCACAACGTCACCATCCAGGCCGGAACCGTCACCGTCGGCGCCCTCGCCGGCGGCGGCTCCAGCAACGGCACCAACGGCTGGGGAACCCTCTCCTTCGACACCGGTACCTTCACCGCCGCCAACCTCACCCTCGGCTCCATCACCGCCGGCACCATCGCCGCAGGCGCCAACGGCACCTTCACCCTCGGCACCGACCCCTCCTCCACCGGCGTCCTCAACGTCACCAATTCCTTCTCCCTCTCCGCTCGCACCACCACCACCTCCGCCGGACCCGCCGTCGGCACCTTCACCATCAACGGCGGCACCGCCAACATCTCCTGCGACATCCGCAACGCCAGCACCACCACTGGCTCCACTCCCAACACCTCCACCCTCAACCTCAACGCCGGCACCCTCAACATCAACGGCCACAACATCGGCTCCTTCGACGCCCCCATCACCAACATCAGCCTCGCCGGCGGAAACCTCTCCAACGCCGCCACCATCGCCGGCAGCAACAT
This sequence comes from Phycisphaerae bacterium, assembly GCA_051955985.1. Lineage (GTDB taxonomy): Bacteria > Planctomycetota > Phycisphaerae > WQYP01 > WQYP01 > DATKPA01. Next base: position 46,913 of record JBQCGD010000095.1, read on the forward strand.
CTCCATCTCCTCCTCCGTCAACATCACCGGCGCTCCCAACTTCATCATCGCCGGCGGCGGAACCCTCACCTCCGCCCTCTCCTCCCTTTCCATCTCCGGCGCGGGCTCCGGCATCGGCGGCGGCGGCGCGGCCCCCGCCACCATCTCCGGAAATGTCGCACTCGGCTCCGGCGCTTCCCTCACCCTCGGCAACACCATCACCGCCGGAACCCTCAACTTCTCTAACGACCTCTCCCTCAACAATGGCTCCTCCGCCTCCTTCAAGCTCGGCCCCACCCCCGGCTCCGGAAATGACCAGGTCAACGTCTCCGGCAACCTCAACCTCACCGGCTCCATCGGCCTCAACATCCTCGCACTCGGCACCGGCGCCGCCGTCGGCAACACCTACACCCTCTTCACCTACTCCGGCAGCCTCACCGGTAACCAGTCCAACTTCAACGTCGCCGGCGCAGGCGCTCGCACCACCTACACCGTCCTCCCCACCAACACCACCCCCGGCTCCATCCAGGTCTCCGTCGGTGGCTCCGCCGCCCTCGACCTCACCTACATCGGTAACGTCAGCAGCAACTGGTCCCTCCAGGGCGATTCCAACTTCCGCGACACCTCCAGCAACTCCCAGAAGTTCTTCAACCTCGACCGCGTCACCTTCGATGACACCTCCACCAACAACAACCCTGTCCAGATCTCCGGCAACCTCCAGCCCGGCTCCGTCACCGTCAACGCCTCCCGCAACTACACCTTCGCCGGCTCCGGCGCCATCACCGGCACCATCGGCCTCCTCAAACAAGGCTCCGGTACCCTCACCATCACCAACAACAACTCCTACTCCGGCGGCACCGACGTCGAAGGCGGTACCCTCAACGTCGGCGGCGGCACCTCCGCCGGCTCCATCGGCCCCGGAAACGTCACCATCAACAATTCCACACTCCTCCTCGCCCGTACTGATTCCATCTCCTTCACCAACCCCATCACCGGCAACGGCAATCTCACCGTCGCCGCCGGCAACGCCACCGTCTCTCTCGGCGGCGCCAACAACTTCACCGGTGCCGTCAGCCTCAATTCCGGCATCACCAAAATCGTCAACGCCGCCTCCCTCGGCTCCACCTCCGGGTTCCCCGTCACCATCGCCAACGGCGCTACCCTCGACCTCGGCGGCGACCTCGTCGCCAATGATGGCGCCATGAACTTCCAGGGACGCCAGTTCATCGTCTCCGGCACCGGCGTCAACGGCCTCGGCGCCATCACCAATTCCGGCGTCTCCCAGCAGAACGCCTTCAACGCCATCCAACTCGCCGGCGATACCACCTTCTCCGGATTCCGCTTCGACATCGGCCGCAACATCGCCGGCAACCTCGACCTCGCCGGACACACCCTCACCCTCAACATGAACGCCCCCGCCGGCTCCCTCTTCGCCATCCTTACCAACACCCTCGTCACCTCCGGCCAGATCGTCGTCAACTCCGGCGGCATCTCCATCGAACGCAACGCCAACATCGCCGACGACGGCACCTCCACCATCACCTACATGCCCAACACCGTCGCCTTCTTCTACGAACCCAACCCCGCCAACATCACCCGCAAAATGATCTTCAAGGGCGGAAACGTCATCGGCGCCGGCGACGTCACCGCCACCGTCAGCGCCATCAACAGCCCCATCTCCATCCAGGGCGACATCACCCTCGAACCCCTCATCAACGGCATCCCCTCCGCCACCAGCAACTTCTCACTCGAACTCCAGAACAACATCACCGAATCCGGCGGCTCCTTCGCCGTTAACAAGCTCGGCATCAACACCAACATCCTCTCCGGCTCCGCCAGCTCCTGGACCGGCTCAGGCGCCCTCTCCGGCACCCTCGAATTCGCCCCCAACGCCGCCTCCGGAACCAACAACTCCACCATCGGCTCCTACTCCGGCAACGGCACACTCACCATCGACCCCAACGTCAACATTAACTCCGGCGGCCTCCAGATCAACACCCTCAACGTCAACGGCTCCCTCAAAATCCGCAACGCCGCCACCCCCAGCGTCAGCAAAGTCAACACCCTCGCCCTCGCCGGCTCCACCGGCGCCTGGACTTCTCCCCTCGACCTCACCAACAGCAAGCTCATCATCCAGGACGCCGCCAACCACTCCCTCACCCTCGCCACCACCCGCGACCAGGTCGCCTTCGCCAAATCCAACGCCAACGCCGCCGGCATCTTCGACTCCGTCCTCCCCTCCAACATGGGCATCGCCGTCCTCGACAACGCCGTCCTCAACAAGTCCACCTTCGGCGGCGTCAACGTCGATGCCAACTCCATCCTCGTCTCCCAGGAACTTCTCGGCGACGCCAATGCCGACGGCAAAGTCGACCTCACCGACCTCTCCACCGTCCTCAACCACTTCGGCCTCACCACCAACGCCTGGACCGACGGCAACTTCGACGGCGCCGCCACCATCAACCTCACCGACCTCTCCGATGTCCTCAACAACTTCGGCGTCTCCAACCCCAACGGCGCCGCCGCCGCCCCCGCCAGCCCCACCCCCGAACCCACCTCCCTCGCTCTCCTCGCCCTCGCCGCCCCCGCACTCCTCAAACGCCGCAAAAACGCCTGAGGGAGCTACACAATCAGCTCCAAAGACCCCGGCCCAAAAACCCGGGGTCTTTTCTTTTCCACACATATTCAATCCCCACCCCAATCCGACGCCCGCCGCCTCGGGCGGCGCGGGGTTACCCCTCCTCCCCACCCCACGGCGCAAAAAAAGAGACGAAACCACAAAGCAACCCTTCGTGGTCCTTCGTCCCTTCATCTCTTCGTGTTTCCGTCGTCGTCGTCGCCGTCCCCGGTGGGGGGGGGAAGTTACTCCCCCTCCACAAAATACTTCGTCCGACGAATCCCCTCCGACGCATCCGTCTTCACCTTCCCGCCCTCAATCAGCGGCCGAAGGAAAATGCTCACCACCTGCCCCTCCAGCTCCGGAAATTCCTTCACCAGTTGCCCCGCCGCAAACTTCTCCCCGCGACGCGCCTCCATCCACCGCCCCACCCGCTCCCGCGTCTCGCTCCAGTCCCGCCGCTCCCGCTTCTCCCGGCTCGGCGCCGGCTCCCCGGTGATCGCCGCCACCGCCTTGTCAATCTGCCCCAGTTGATGATTCAATTCATTCAACCGTTCGATAATCGCTGCCTTCGCCTGCTTTAAACTCTCCAGTTGCTCCAGCTTCTTCTGCTGCGCTTCTTTCTCAATCCGCTGGATTGCTTCAATCGCCTGTTTCGCCAATGCATTGTCCGGAAGGGCGCCGCCCTTCTGTCCGCCTCTGACCGCTGTTTTCATGACAAAGTTCCCTTTAGAACAAATGGGTAGTCCCTCTTTATATAACACTTTCCATTGAATTCAAGTAATCCATCCTGTTTTTCTATACAGCAACGTAACCGCTCCCCTCTGCATTGCATCCAATGCATGTATGAATCGCATCGTCGCGCTTCACTAATCTCTCTCTGTTCTAAGGAGTTTCTCATGTTTCGCTCTTTCCTGGCCCTCTCCCTCTTCGCTGCACTCTTCGCCGCAACCCTCGGCGGCTGCTCCTCCACCACCTCCTCCTCCCCCTATGCCCTCACCGGCGACGCTTCCCACCACCAGGCCCAGAACCCCGCCACCTACGCCGCCAAGGACCGCATCTGGCTCGGTGCCCAGTCCCGCAACTGACCACCCGCACCACCACTACCCACTGGCCCCGCCACGTGGGTTTTTCGCTGCGCAAAAAAAACATCAAAAAAAGACACTCTCCCCCCTCCCGCCGCCCCAAACCCCTCCTCACACCTGCCGCGCCCGCAGAATCGCCTCCACCAATTCCCCCGGCAACGCCTCCTCCTTTTCCTGCATCCCCCCCCCAATCGCCCCTTTCGCCGCCTTCATCGCCGCCCGATACCCCGCAATATAGTTCTTACAATTACGACAAAGTGCAATATGCGCATCAAACATCAGCCTCTGCCCCCATGGCAGCTCCCCCGATAAATACCGATCCAGAAACTCTGCCACCTGCTTGCAATTCACCGCAAAACCCCGTTTCTATAGCAAAAGAACCGACTCCACCCCTTGGATGCCCCACCCCACCCGCCGGTTACACCCCCTTCCCAATCTACCCGCCCAACGGCACCCCCGCGCCTTCCCCACTCATCCATTACAAAAATCCTCACAACCCCGCATGAAATCCCCCGCCCGTCCTAACGTTATTCTTAAACAGGAGACTCCCCATGCCCCGCATCCGCCCCATCCTCACCGCCGCCCTCCTCGCCCTCGCCGCGCTCACCCCCAGCGCCAACGCCCAGTTCGTCCCCCAGCTCCCCCGCCTCCGCGGTACCATCTCCTACATCGCCCCCAACCACCGCTGCTTCACACTCCTCGACCGCAACGGCAACCAGCTCACCGTCAACCTCAACGACAAAACCCGCTACTACTTCGGCCACGACTCCGGCTCCTTCCTCGACGTCATGGAACCCGGCGACGAAGTCTTCGTCCACATCGACCCCGCCTCCTCCCTCGCCGCCGACGTCACCAACCCCAACCGCTACAACCGCCCCGCCACCCCGGAACTCAAATCCCTCCTCAACCTCTCCGACGACGACTGCCTCGTCATCGTCCCCGCTCTCTCCAAGGTCCTCTCACTCCAGCAACTCGTCGACGGCAACCTCCGCGGCTCCGACATCAACAACATGCGCCGAAACCTCCTCTTCCAGCTCCGCAACCCCAACACCCCCGACTCCGACCTCCGCAACACCCTCAACTCCCTCCGTCAGGCCCGCCAGTCCGCCCAGCGCCAACTCACCAAGGCCCGCCAGGACCTCACCTCCCTCCTCACCCTCCGCCAGGAAGCCACCCTCCTCCAGGAAGGCATCCTCGAATAACCCGCCCCCCACGACCGCCCGCCAACTCTCCCAGCTCCCTCCCTCCACAAAACCCCGCCAATCAGATCCCCGACCCTCCACGCTCATCCCCCACCCGCTTCCCCTCCGCATCAAACACCACCCGCGGCCCCGTCCCCTCATAAAACCCGCACGCCCGCACCACAATCTCATCCCCCGCAATCTTCGTCGCCGGCCCCGCGCACAAAAAAATCAACTCCGCCCCGCCACACTCCGTGCACTTCGCCGGACTCACCCGCCCTGCCCGCCAATCCCGCCGCCGCTCCATCTCCCGCTTCTGTTCCAGCGTCGCCCGATCCCCCTCCCCCCCCGCCTCCCGCTTCTCAACCCTCCCAACCTCCTCCCGAACCTCCCCCGCCAACCGCTCATACCGCCGCACCTCCTCCTCATAAAACTCCACACTCCGCAAATCCTCCCCCGCCGTCACCCGCCCGCACCGCTCACACCACACCGGCTCCGTCCACATCTCCATCAATCCCCCATCCCCCAACCGATACCAATATTCCGCCGGCTCATAAAACTTCCGCACCCACATAATCTCATAAAATGCCGGCATCACCATCTCCACATCAAAACACAACTTTGCTGACACCAGTGTACAGGACTCCATGAACCCACACCCTCTTTTTTTTACGTCCCCAACGAAGTTGACCTCCCTCCTTTTCGGTGTAGATTCCCAGTGCCCTTCTTCATCACTCTCACCGGAGGCCCCTCATGCGCACCACCGCCATTCTCCCCATTTGCCTTCTCGTCGCCCTCACTTCCTCCGCTGCCCTCGCCGCCCCGCTCCTCGACCCCGCTAACGGCCACTACTACGACGTCATCACCCCTCCCGCCGGCATCTCCTGGTCCGCCGCCAACGCCGCCGCACAATCCTCCACCTTCCTCGCCACCCCCGGCCACCTCGCCACCTTCTCCTCCCAATCCGAATTCGACTTCGTCACCTCCCACTTCCCCACCAACTTCACCTGGATCGGCTTCACCGACCAGGTCACCGAAGGCCAGTTCCTCTGGGTCACGAGCCAACCCGTCAACTACACCCGCTGGCTCCTCCACGAACCCAACAACTCCGCCGACGGCAACGGCGAAGACTACGCCTTCTACCAGCAGGGAACCCTCGACGTCCAAGCCACCCAGGGCTGGGGCTGGAACGACTACCAGGACGTCCCCCAAATCATCGGCGAAGGCATCCCCATCAGCTACGCCGTCGAATACGACACCCCCGAACCCACAACCTCCATGCTCCTCCTCGCCGGCCTCTCCGCCGCCTTCCTCCACCGCAAACTCCGCACATAAACCGTCCCTGCTCTCAACGCCACACCGCCACCCGCACCCTCGCCGCCCCCGTCGGCCATTCCCGCACAACCCCTCCCCCAACTCCCGCTCAACACCCCATCCCTCCCCCACGCTTGCGTCGTCGCGAACCCCACATATAACAAATTGCATCCTCCCCCAATCCATCCGAAATCAAACTCCTCCCCAAGTCCGCCCCCAAATGACCCCCACCTCCCACCCAAATCCTCTCCGACCCTCTGTGCATCTCTCTGCCCTCGGTGCCCTCCGTGTTGAACAACCACCCCCGCACGCGCATCTCCATCCCCTCACGCGAAACGCAACAGAACCACCTCCGTGAAGCCCCCTTTCAACCAAAACCCCCGCTCCACGCATATCCCCCTCCCAACCACCCGCCACTCTTCGTGGTCCTTCACCCCTTCATCCCTTCGTGATTACGTCGTCGTCGTCGGGGGGGGGGACCCTCCCCACAACCAAATCCGATCCCCCGTCCCACGCCTCGCAAGTCTCCTCGGTTAGAGTATCCCCATGCTCCTCCCACACGGCCGCCACCATCGCGGGGCAAGACGACACCCACCGTTCTCTTGCGCACGTTTGAATGCACTCTGCATGGACAACGCACCGAGTCAAAGCACAATTCGAGGTGAACAAACAGCAGATGCGAAACCTATCGACATTCTTCAGATATATGCATGTAATCATCCGGCAGCAGTGAACCGGACACAGAGAAATCCTCAGAATCGCTTCCCCACATCCTTTGACTCTCGCAAAACCGGGGGTACATTCCCTTCTGTACCATTCGGAGCACCCCATGCTGAAAATCGCAACGGTCTCCGCGTTATTCCTCTCCTGTGCCGGCGGCGCCTCCCGCGCAGCCGTCACCCTCAGCTTCGACAACTTCCCGGGAGCCACCAACATTTCCAACGGCGCGGACGTCCCCACCGCCTCCATCCTGCTCTACGACCACTTTCAATCCGCCTACGGCCTGCAGATCACCGCCTTCAACAACTCCCTCAACCCCTTCGACGGTGTCGGCGTCGCGGAATTCGGTTCCGCCGCCCCCAGCCCGCCCAACGCCGTCGTGGGCATCAACGGCTTCCACAAGTTCAACTACGCCGCCTTCCTCGCGTTCAAGTTCGTCGACCCCGCACACCCTTCCCAAAACGCCACCACCGACTATTTCTCCCTGCAAAACCCCGTCAACAGCGGCCAGTCCATCACCATGTACGCTTTCGACCTGTCGGACCACCTCCTCGGCTCCACCACCCACATCTCCGACGGCACCGCCACCTGGACCTTGGCGCTCCCCGGCATGCACGTCATCCGCTACGGCGACCCCACCACCAACCCGATCTTCGCCGCCGACAACGTCACCTTCAACGCCCTGCCCGCCCCCGAGCCTTCAACACTCGCCCTCCTGGCGAGCGGCACCCTGCTGGTCCCGCGCCGTCGCCGCCACCATCCCATCGGATAGAAAACAACCGGGACAGGGGGAGGCTGAGCACTTGGAATCCGCGTGCTTCGTTGCTCATGCGAAACGCACGTCAAAGAACTTTCTGTCCTGGAGAATCGGGGGACAGGAATTGAACCAGCCGTCTCCAACCACCCTCTGTGCATCTCCGTGCCCTCCGTGTTCTCCGTGATTCCCTTCCCCCGCCCCCTCGTCCATTCGCTCCCCAAACCCCAGTGATTGAAACCCCCAGCCACCCCCGCGCAAACGCCCGCCATCCTCCCGCCCAAAAACCCGCTCCCACCACTCTCTGTGCATCTCTGTGCCCTCGGTACCCTCTGTGTTGAACAACCACCCACACACATATCCCCTTCCCAACCCCCCGCCGTTCTTCGTGGTCCTTCACCCCTTCATCCCTTCGTGATTACGTCGTCGTCGGGAGGGGACCGTCCCCGCAACCAAATCCAACTCCCCCCCCATGCATCACAACACTCCTCGGTTATAGTATCCCCATCCCCTCCCACACGGACGCGCCCATGACCGCCCAAGACGACTCCCACTTCCTCCGCACCCTCGTCCTCGCCACCGCACGCTCCACCGGCGAAGACTTCTTCCGCTCCCTCACCCAAAACCTCGCCGCCGCCATGAACGTCCACTACGCCTTCGTCGCCGTCTTCACCGCCCCCACGCGCGTCAAAGCCATCGCCTACTGGGCCGTCGACTCCTTCCGCGAAAACATCGAGTGGGATCTCGCCGGCACCCCCTGCGAAGACGTCGTCAAAGGAAAACTCTGCCACTACCCCGCCAACGTCGCCGCCTCTTTCCCCACCGACGACTTCCTCGTCCAGTCCCACGTCGAAAGCTACCTCGGCGTCCCCCTCATCGATACCAACGGAAAACACCTCGGCCACCTCGCCGTCTTCGACACACAACCCCTCCCCTCCGAGCCCCGCCGCCTCTCCATCTTCCAGCTCTTCGCCTCCCGCGCCGCCGCTGAACTCGAACGCCTCGACATGCAACGCGAACTCGAACAACGCGAACGACAGTTCCGCGACCTCTACGAAGAAGCTCCCATCGCCTACGTCCACGAAGATGCCGACACCCGCTTCGTCTCCGCCAACCGCACCGCCATGAATCTCCTCGGCCTCACCCCCGAAGACATCCCCCACACCGTCGGACTCTCCCTCGTCGCCGACACCCCCGAAAACAAAGCCGCCGTCCAGAAAGCCCTCGCCGCACTCGCCCAGGGCCGGGAGCAATCCATCCCCGTCCTCGAACTCCGCCGCAAGGACAACGGACAACCCCTCTGGGTCCAATGGTGGTCCCGCCCCATCACCGCCGGCGCCGACGCCGCCGGCCGAAAACTCACCCGCACCATGTTCATCGACATCACCGCGCAAGTCCTCGCCGAGCGCGAAAAGAAAACCCTCCACGAACAAAACCTCTACCTCCAGGAGGAAATCAAGGCCGCCCACAACTTCGAAGAAATCGTCGGCAACTCCCCCGCGCTCCTCGCCGCACTCGACAAAGTCCAACGCGTCGCCAACACCGACGCCTCCGTCCTCATCCTCGGCGAAACCGGCACCGGCAAGGAACTCATCGCCCGCGCCATCCACAACGCCGGCCCCCGCAAACAAAAACCCCTCATCAAAATCAACTGCGCCGCACTCCCCTCCGGCCTCGTCGAATCCGAACTCTTCGGCCACGAAAAAGGCGCCTTCTCCGGCGCCATCGCCAGACGCGTCGGCCGCTTCGAACTCGCCAACACCGGCACCATCTTCCTCGACGAAGTCGCAGAACTCCCACTCGACACCCAGGCCAAACTCCTCCGCGTCCTCCAGGAACGCGAGTTCGAACGCGTCGGCGGCACCGCCACCATCAAGGTCGACGTCCGACTCATCGCCGCCACCAACCGCGACCTCAAAAAACTCGTCGCCGAAAACAAATTCCGCCAGGACCTCTTCTACCGCCTCCACGTCTTCCCCATCCACCTCCCTCCACTCCGCGACCGCCCCAAAGACATCCCCCTCCTCGTCTCCTTCCTCCTCGACAAATTCAAAACCCGCATCGGCAAACTCATCCCCGGCATCTCCGCCGACACCCTCCGCCTCCTCCAGTCCTACCCCTGGCCCGGAAACATCCGCGAACTCGAAAATGTCCTCGAACGCGCCGTCATCCTCACCCCCGACAACACCCCCCTCCAGGTCGACCGTGACCTCCTCCCCACCCCTCCGGACCCCCTCCAAACCCCCCACCTTTCTGCACCAAACCACCCCCAAATCAGTCCAAAACCCGTCGAAAACCGTCCACACACCGCCCCAAACCATCCCGACACTTCCCTCAAATCCCTCGAACGCGACCACATCCTCACCGCCCTCACCCGCACCAACTGGATCATCGACGGCCCCCGCGGCGCCGCCAAACTCCTCGACCTCCACCCCAACACCCTCCGCTCCCGCCTCCAAAAACTAGGCCTCAAACGCCCAGGGAACCCGTAGCGTAAGCGCCGGTCACACAACCCCTCGAACCACCGGCACTTACCCCGCGCACGCGGCCACAAAACTCCACCAGTGAACTCCCACGACCCCTCGTAAAAACCCACGAAATCTCGTGACCACCTCCCTCCCTGCAAAAGTCGCTCGCAAAATAATCCCGCGCGCAACCCCTTCCTAATAAACTAATAACGAATACACCAATAACCCCCTCCCCTCCCGCGGCACACCCCTCGCAATAGCACGGCATCCCTCACGAAGGAACCGCCATGCTCCGCATCACCCCCACCTCCCCATCCCACTACCGCCTCGAAGGCAAACTCATCGGCCCCTGGGTCGATGAACTCGCCACAACCCTCGCCCCTGAAACCACTTCCAACATCGAATTAGACCTCAAGAATCTGGCATTCGTAGATGCCGCCGGTGCCCACCTCCTCCGCTCACTCCTCCAGAAAGGCGCCCGCCTCACCCATCCCTCCGATTTCATCTCCGCCCTCCTGGAGGCCGCAAACCCATGAACCAAGCCACCTTACAATCCATCACCCGCGAAGAGGAAGCCGCCCTCGTCCAACGCGCCATCGCCAACGATCATTCCGCCTGCACCACCATCGTCACCACCTTCGGCCCCCACCTCCTCGCCGTCACCCGCCGCTTCCTCCGCTCCGAACCCGACTGCCACGACGCGCTCCAAGAGGCCTTCATTTCAGCATTTAAATCACTCCCCAAATTCGAAGCATCCTCCCGCCTCTCCACCTGGCTCCACCGCATCACCGTCAACGCCTGTCTCATGAAGCTCCGCAGCAGCGCCGCCAGAAAAGAAACCTCCATCGACGAACTGCTCCCAACCTTCGACTGGATGGGCCATTACAAAAAGCCCGTCCCCGCCGTCACCGCCCCCGACGCTGCCCTCGAACAATCCGAAACCCGCGCCCTCGTCCGCCACGCCATCGACCAGCTCCCCGACGCCTACCGCACCATTCTCCTCCTCCGCGACATCGAAGAACTCGACACCGCCGAAGTCGCCCGACTCCTCGACACCACCGAAAACAACGTAAAAACCCGCCTCCACCGCGCCCGCCAGGCCCTCCGCACCCTCCTCGAACCCCTCCTATCCCCCCAAGCCGCAACGTCTTAAATGCTCGGGACAGGAATCGAACCTGCACTCCTTTCGGAACGGGCTTCTAAGACCCGCGCGTCTGCCAGTTTCGCCACCCGAGCGTTCACGCGATTATATCGTCTCTCCGGCACACCGCCTCAAACCCCCGCGCCACCCGCTTCACCAGTTCCCCATTCGCCTCCGGAAACCGATACCCCACCGCCTCCCCGGGATCAATCCACTTCGCATCATCCACCGCCAGCAACTGCACCTCGCCCCTAACCCACTCGCACACAAACGGATGCAACCGCACCCGCGCATGCGGATACACATGCTCAATCACCGCCAGCTCCGCCACCGCCCGCACCTCCACCCCCAGTTCCTCCATCACCTCCCGGCACGCACACGCTTCCGGCCTCTCCCCCGCATCGCACTTCCCCCCCGGAAACTCCCAATACCCCGCCAACACCGTGTCCTTCTTGCGCTTACAAATCAAAAGCTTCTCGCGCGCCCGATCAAACACGATCGCAATCGCCACTTCCACATGCTTGAGATTGTTCCCATTCTCCGCCACAAACCCTCACGGCATCGCCGGCCCTTTGTCCATCACCGGCCGCTGGCTGATGCTCAGGTCCCCCCCGTGCGCCTGCTCCCACGCCACCCGCGTCGGACAAACCTCCTTAATCTGTTCCATCACCATCCGATGCACCCCCTCGTTCTTTTCAATATTGATGTGATCGATCGACTCCGTATCAAACCCCACCTTCGCCTTCCGCAGATCAATATTCGTGATCGGCGTCACCTTCGGATCCGCCACCGTCGCCGGCACCCCGCGCCAGAACGGCACCGCATCCGTCGCCGGATGGCTCTTATACACGCAGTACACACGCTTTACATTCGACGGCACCGGTGGGGGGGTCACCGGATCAATCAGCACCAGCAGGTCCACCGAAATGTTCTTCTGCTTCAACTCCTCGCACACCCGGATCGAATCATCCGCGCCCCACGAATGCCCCAGCAGCACCAGCGGCCCATGAATCTTTCCGTCCGAGTACTCGTCGATCAGCCACCCCTTCAGCCGCCGCCATTCCTCATCCGCCACGGAAACCGCCGGCGCTCCCACCTGCTTGTTGATTTCATCCGCCAACGCATCCATGCCCGTTGAGAAAATCCCCAGCCACCCGCGCATGCAGTAAACATGCCCCACCCGCGGATAATCATGCGTCGCCACCCCCACCGTCTTCGCCAGCGGCGCCGGCCCGCGCCCCGTGATATCCATGCACCCGGGAAGCCACAGGCACAGTGCGAACAGAACCAGCGGAGCTAGGCACTTCTTGTTCATCAGTCCATCCATGAAAACGCCGGTCTGCACGCCGGCAAAGTCTCGCATTGTATTAAAAAGAACCGAAGATTGCAGGTCCACACCGTCGCGATCCGGATTTGCCCAGAAGCTGAGCAGCGCAAAGCGTTTGCCCATTTTGCTCTCTGTGTTACCATCTGGCCACTGAGGCCCCGTGCTTCAGCGTCTTTCCGATTCCCCTGAGTTATTACGGTGCTCACATGTCCGAAGCTGCCTCTTCCCCCCGCAAATACGATGTTTACGAATCCCCCCTCGTCGCGCGCAATGCTCGCCGGAAATGATCGCCGTCTTCTCCCCCCAGCGCAAACACTCTACGTGGCGCCGCATCTGGCTCGCCCTCGCCGAAGCCGAAAAATCCCTTGGCCTCCCCATCACCGACGACCAGATCAACGAAATGAAGGCCCACCTCGACGACATCGACTTCGACGAAGCCGCCCGCCAGGAGGCCCGCGTCCGCCACGACCTCATGGCTCACCTTCACACCTTTGCGAAAGTCGCCCCCGCCGCCAAGCCGATCATCCACCTCGGCGCCACCTCCATGGACATCGTCGACAACACCGACGTCCTTCTCACCCGCGAAGCCCTCACCCTCCTCGCCCAAAAGACCGCCAACCTCATCGACGCCCTCGGCACCTTCGCCTCCAAGTACCGCGACCTCCCCTGCCTCGCCTACACCCACCTCCAGCCCGCCCAGCCCACGACCGTCGGAAAACGGGCCGTCCTCTGGACTTACGACTTCGTCCTCGTCCTCGCCGAAATTGAACTCCGCCTCTCCACCCTCATGCTCCGCGGCATCAAGGGCACCACCGGCACCCAGGCCTCATTCCTCGAACTCTTCGAAGGGGACCACGAAAAAGTCCGCAAGCTCGAATTCGCCGTCGCCGAACGCCTCGGCTTCTCCCGCGTCCACCCCGTCTCCGGCCAAACCTACTCCCGCGTCGTCGACGCCCAGATCATCTCCTCCCTTGCCACCCTCGCCGCCGCCGCCCACAAAATGGCCCTCGACATCCGCATGCTCTCGGCCTTCAAGGAAATCGACGAGCCCTTCGAGGAAGAACAGGTCGGCTCCAGCGCCATGGCCTACAAACGCAACCCCGTCCTCACTGAACGCGTCACCGGCCTCTCGCGCTTTCTCATGAACCTCGTCGGCAATCCCCTCAACACCGCCGCCGAACAAATCTTCGAACGCACCCTCGACGACTCCTCCAACAAGCGCATCACCATCCCCGAAGCCTTCCTCACCGCCGACGCCATTCTCGACATCCTCATCCACGTCTCGCGCGGCCTCGTGGTGAATAAAGCGGTCATCAACCAGCGCCTCGATGCCGAACTCCCCTTCATGGCCACCGAAAACATCCTGATGGACGGCGTGAAATCCGGCGGCGACCGCCAGGAACTCCACGAACGCATCCGCCGCCACTCCCAGGAAGCCGCCAAGCAGGTCAAGCAGGAAGGCAAACCCAACGACCTGCTCACGCGCCTCAAAAGCGACGACGCCTTCGCCGGCACCGATGTCACCAAGTCCCTCAACCCGATGCTCTACGTCGGACGCAGCGTCCAGCAGGTGGACGAATTCGTGAAGCACACGATCGACCCCATCCGCCAGCGCTACACCGGCAAACTGCAGCGCAAAGTGCAGCTCAAAGTCTGACGGCAAATTAAACGGAGCCCCGTGCAGGAATGCGGGGCTTCAACTTTCCTTGCGCGTCGCAGCGGCCCCCCTCACAGCACCCGCGACAACCAGCTTTTCTTGGCAAACAACCGATCAAAAAACGGCGCCGCCGGCATGAACACGCACAGCGCCGCCGTCGCCGCCGGAAGATTCCCCCCGTTCACCCGGTCGATCAGCGCCGCAAGCACCCCCGCGCACACAAGGAACACCCGCCGCCCGCGCCGCGTCAGCGGCTGCGTCCCCGGCAGTGCCAGCACAAAGATCGACGCAAAAAGAATGTCGGAATTGAAGAACGCATACTCCATCAGCGTCAGCAGTTCGCCGGCAATCGACTTCATCGTTCCCCACAGCCCCAGCAGCCCCAGGTGCGCCACGGTTCTCGGCCAGAACACCACGAGGCCCATCCCGATCACATAAGCGCCCAGGAACATCAGCACCGACTTCGGCCGCAGAATGTAGCGGTACGCAAGATACAGCCCCCCGATGATCAGCAGCGGCACGCAGACGCACCCGATCCGCCCCGGCACGAATCCCCCGATCAGCATTTCCACCGCGGGCAATCGGGACGACAGCACTTGATCGAGAAATTTCTGCATCGCCGACCGCGTGCCCGGCGTGAGCACGTGCGTCCGGTCCGCCGGGTTTTGCCGCAGCGGCGCCGTGCGCAGCTTGTCGGAAAGTCCATCAAACGTGTCGTAGGCCACCTGCTGGGGGCGTTCGATCTGCACCGCGTCATCGCCGCTGAGCTCGGACGAAGCCGGCCAGTGATACAGCGGCGCCGCGCGCGCGTTGCGAATGTCCCCCATAACCAGCCGGTCGCGCGCCAGGATCGCCCCGGGCGCCATTTCCCCCTGCCGATGCTGCAACTGCGTCGCCGCCGCCTGTAGCAGCACCGCCCAGACCACCGCCACGTGGATCCGCTCCCGCCCCGTCCCGCCGATCAGCCATACCACGGCAGGAATCAGCGCCGCCGCAGCCGAAATGACCAGCATCGGCCACCCCGGGTCGCACAGCGCGATCATGATCATTACGGCCGCCGTCGTGTGCGAATAGACCAGCGACCGCCCGCGCCGCGTAAACCGCTTGAGCACCCAGTGCGTCACGGTCGCCGCCACCAGCGACCCGATCAGCATCGCCAGCACGCGCCATCCGAAAATGACGATCGCAAACAGGATCGCCGGCAGCAGCGCCAGCTCTATCGACAGGTAAAACTCGCGCCGCGCCACCGGCCACACAATGAACGGGGCGCTCGGCGGATGGCGTGGACTGGTTTTCGCGGGTGAAATCGTCATGCGGGGGTAGTGTATCCGCCGAACACGGTCTTACACATGGCTCCTTCGAACGCCCTCGTGTCGGTTCCCCGCATCCGCCACCCACGTCCGAAGCCGCAGCGTCTGCTGCGTCAGCGGCAACCGCGTCGGACACACATACGAGCACAACCCGCACCCCACGCAGTGCAGCGACTCCCGCGCCTCATGCGAGCGCAGCAGCCCCGCGATCGCCGCCGATTCCGTCCCGCCCGCCGCCTGCTGCGCATGCTCCGCCAGGTCCAGCAGGTTCACCGGATTCAGCGCCGTGGGGCAGACATCCACGCACCATCCGCACGCAAAGCACGGCGAAGCTGTCTCCAGCGCCGGAACCTCGCGCACCGTGATCGCATCCGTATCCGGCTGGATCCGGAAATGCACCGGGTCCACCTCTTCCCCCGCCAGCAGCCCGTTCACGATCACCTGCCGGTGCAGCAGCGGAATGCGCATCCGCTCGCACAACATCGTCGCCGCCTCGCCGATCTCCACCAGCGTAATCCGTGGTTCCGGCCGCTCGCGCGTCGGCGCGTACACCTGCACGGGCCGCCGCTTGAACGCCTCGCCGCTGCGCAGGTATCGCCCCAGCGCCCAGCATGTCACCGGGTCGATGATCATCCGATTCGCCCGCACCGGCGCACGTCCCACCGGCAGCCGCTTCGCAAAAAGAGACCACACCAGGAGCGTCGGATGCGCCTGCGGGTACCGGTTGACCAGCGGCACCAGCGTGTACCGCCGCGACCGGTTCGCCCGCCGCCACAACCGCCGCAACCGGTAGTCGTGCCGATCCATCGCAATCATGACCCGCTTCGCCCGCACGTGCCGCTGCACCGCATCCAGCCCCGCGAGGATGTCCGCAATCGCCACTTCGCTCAGCGCCGACGCCAGTGCATATTCCGGCTGGGTCGGCAACAGGTTCAGCACGAGCGCCCGCATGCGCCGCCCGGAGAGCTCCTGCAATTGCTCCGCAAGCGAGGGGAGCATCGCGCTTGTCCGACCCAACTGAATGTTGTCAAGAAGCTGCAGCAGCTCCCCCCGATCCTCCGGCAACTGCTTCGGTGGGGGAGTATCCCCATTCTCCGGCTCTGCGAAGCCTTCGATTTCCGCAGGGCTCCACCCCGCTGGCCCGAAATACAGGCCGCCCTTCATCCGCTTACGACGTGTGATGAACCCGATCATGCCCATATTGTAGATGGATTGTCGCAAACCGAAAACACGCACCCCCATCTCAGCGTGTAGGATATCCTCACCTCACAAATGGCTGGTCTGGAGAAACGAATGGTCACCCGGCGCTTGTCCTGTTTCCTGATGTTGCTTCTTTGCGGCGCTGTTGCGCACGCCGAATCGCAGGCCGACTACAAAAAGTTCGACCCTGACATCGACAAACTCCTCGCCAGGATGACCCTCGACGAAAAAATCGGCCAGATGATGCAGCCCGACCAGGCCTTCCTCAAAGACCCCGCCGATGTCGAAAAATTTTTCCTCGGCTCCCTCCTCAGCGGCGGCGGCTCCGGCCCGAAGGACAAATCCAGGTACAACCTCGAAGGATGGACCGACCTCGTCGACGGTTACCAGAAGCACGCACTCAACACGCGGCTCCACATCCCGCTCCTGTATGGCGTCGATGCCGTCCACGGCCACCACAACATTCCCAACGCCACCGTCTTCCCCCATCAGATCGGGATGGGCTGCACGCGCGACGCCGCTCTCGTCACGCAGGTGGAACGCGTCACCGCCGAGGAAGTCCGCGCCACCGGCATCAACTGGGTCTTCGCCCCCTGCGTCACCGTTCCCCAGGACATCCGCTGGGGCCGCACCTACGAAGGGTTCTCCGACGATCCCGACCTCGTGAAGCTCTTCGGCGCTGCGGCCGTCCGCGGCTTCCAGGGCGACAGCCTCGGCGATCCCCTCGCTGAAGTCGCCTGCGTCAAACACTTCGTCGGCGACGGCGGCACCGCCTACGGCACGGGCGATAAGAAAGAACACGCCCTCCTCGACCGCGGCGATACCGAAGTCGATGAAGCCACCCTCCGCCGCACCCACCTCCCCGGCTACATCTCCGCCATCGCCGCCGGCGCCGCCACCATCATGCCGTCGTACAGCAGTTGGAACGGCGTGAAGTGCTCCGCCGACAAATACCTCCTCACCGACCTCCTCAAGAAGGAACTCGGCTTCGAAGGCTTCATCATCTCCGACTACAATGCCATCGATCTCGTCTCCCCCGATTACAAATCCGATGTCGCCACCTGCATCAACGCCGGCATCGACATGGTCATGATGACCAAGCAATACCCCCAGTTCTACAGCGTCATGCACGAGCTCGTCGATTCCAAAGAAATTCCAATGTCGCGCATCGATGATGCCGTCCGCCGCATCCTCCGCGTCAAATTCGCCGCCGGCCTGATGGGGCCGAATCCCCACGTCCTGGCGGACCGCAACCTCTGGAAATCCTTCGGCTCGCCCGCGCATCGCGAAGTCGCACGCCGCGCCGTCCAGGAATCGCTCGTCGTGCTCAAGAACGACGGCCAGACGCTTCCGATCGCCACCTCCAGGCGCATCTGCATCGCCGGCCGCGGCGCCGACAACGTCGGCATGCAGTGCGGCGGCTGGACGATCAGCTGGCAGGGCGAAATGAACCAGCGCATCGAAGGCGCCACCTCCATCCTCGCCGGCTTCCAGAAAGTTGCCGGCGACGGCGCCCAGGTCACGTATTCCGCCGATGCCGCCAACACCGCCAATGCCGACGTCGGTGTCCTCGTCATCGGCGAAGAGCCCTACGCCGAATACCGCGGCGATCGCGCCCAGCTCACTCTCGCCGAAGCGGACGTCGCCGCCTTCAAAGCGATGAAAGCCTCCGGCATAAAGGTCGTCGTCGTCCTTCTCTCCGGCCGTCCCATCATGCTCGGTGATGTCCTCGACCAGGCCGATGCCGTCGTCGCCGCCTGGCTTCCCGGCTCCGAAGGGGAAGGCGTCGCTGACGTCCTCCTCGGCAAGGCCAAGCCCACCGGCAAACTCTCCTTCAACTGGCCCCGCGAGGTCGGACACACCCCCGGCGGCTCCGACCCCGACCCTCTCTTCAAACGTGGCTATGGCCTGACGTGGGAGAAGTAGCACCGGCTCGGCGACCGCCTTCCTTCAAATCAGTCGCCGCGACCGGTGATACAAAGCGAGAGCCCAGGAATCGCTTCCCGGGCTCCGCCTTCGTGGAGGAGACGCCGTTGCATACAGCCGACGGCGCTCCATCCGGGGAAGGGCAGACCTTACAGCAACGCTTCCGCCATTCGCGCGTCTGCTGCCGATTCCTCCGGCTGCCCCGCGCCCGCCGCCCAGTCCTCCAGCAGACGCCGTGCGGCCGGCAGATCCAGGTTCAGAAAGAACACGTGAAAATGCGTGGGGCCGTAGCTGTAATGCACCCGCGTGCGGTGCCGCGCCAGGTGTTCCACAAGTTCCCAGATGCTGGCACACGGAACGCTGGCGCACGGGACGCCGGTGTCCCGGCAAATGCTCAGATGAATTCTCAGATCATTCCTGGGTTCCATGACAAACCTCCGTTGATGCCGCGCGAATCCGCTCGGGACCCTGCGCGTCGGCTGGCGCTCTCACGCGCCCGTGGGAAGAGACGAGCCGAACCGTTGCGGCGCGTTAAACGATGGACGATTGCTCCACGCGGCGCTCGGCCGATGCAGGCCTTTGCGCTCGCGGCTGCTGCGCCGCCGGACGACGCGTTCCGCCGCCGAGCGGATGCGCTCCGCCGCCATGTCGATCGCCGCATACAGGTCGCGATGGATGGCGCGAGCGACGAGCGTCCGCCTCTCCGTCAACTTCGCCACGATCGAACAGCGCTTGTCCTGCCCGCCGTGCGGCCCGTTGATGTCATCGAGCCTCACCCGCGCCTCAACCACCCGCGGCGCCAGATGGCCAAGCCCATGCCAGATGCGCGTTTCCAGCCGCTGTTGCAGGGCACCTGTCAGCGAAAAGCCTCTGGCCTGGTGAAACAGAATCATGCCGCACCTCGTGAAATGGATTTCCCGAAATTCCGACCGGGTCCTCGGCAGGGGCTCGCCGCCACGCTGCTCTTCATGTTAGGAATGGCGGCTACATAGGTAAAATATGAACTTTCAAGCTATCCTATTGGTTAAATCAATATGGAGGTGCCGGCCATGAAATCGCTTAACTACAACCATCTCTACTACTTCTGGATGGTGGCGCGCGAGGGCAGCGTCGTCCGCGCCGCCGCGGAACTCCTCGTCTCCCAGCCCACCGTGAGCATTCAACTGCGCGAACTCGAGCAAAATCTCGGCCATCGCCTCTTCGAGCGCGAAGGCCGCGGCCTGCGCCTCACCGACGCCGGCAAGGTCGCCTTCCAATACGCCAACGACATGTTCCAGCTCGGACGCGACATGCTCAACGCCCTCGACGAGCAGCCCTCCAAAAAAGCCCTCAAACTCGCCGTCGGCATCGTCGATGTCATCCCCAAGACCGTCGTCCGCCATCTCCTCGGCCCGGCGCTCCGCATGGAGCCCACCATCCGCTTGGTCTGCAAGGAGGACAAGGCCGACCGCCTCCTCACCGATCTCGCCGCCCGCCGCGTCGATGTCGTTCTCAGTGATGCCCCCATCGGCACCGGCGTCCACATGCAGGGCTTCAACCACCTCCTCGTCGATTGCGGAATCTCATTCCTCGCGGCACCCTCCCTCGCCCAGCGCACCCGCCGCCGATTCCCCCGCTCCCTCCACGGCGCGCCCATGCTCCTCCCCTCCGACCACACCGCCGTCCGCCAGTCCGTCAACGCCTGGCTCGATTCCCAACGCCTCCACCCCCTCGTCCTCGGCGAGTTCGACGACACCGCCCTCATGCTCTCGGTCGCACAGCAGGGCCGCGGAATCGTCCCGTTCCCCTCCGTCGTCGTCCGCGAAACGCAGCGCAATTACGATCTCCGCCTCGTCGGCGCCACCGAGGACGCCCGCGGCCACTTCTACGCCATCTCCCTCACGGAACAATCCAATCACCCCGCCGTCCAGGCCATCTGCTTCCCCTCCGATCGTGAAGCGCAGCTCCAGATGCCCCGCTGATTTCACCCCCGCGCCGGTTTCCCCTTCTTCGCTTCCGCCACAAGCTTCTGCCCCGTTGGACAATCCGCCAGCACCGGACACGCTTCGCACCGCGGCTTCCTCGCCACGCAAATCTGCCGCCCATGAAAAATCAGCAGGTGCGAGAGCAGCGTCCACTCCTCCTGCGGCACCAGCTTGATCAGATCCTGCTCGATCTTCACCGGATCCGTGTTCCCCGTCAGCCCCAGCCGCTGCGACAACCGCGAAACGTGCGTATCCACCACCACCCCCACGTTCTGCCCGAACGCATTCCCCAGCACCACGTTCGCCGTCTTCCGCCCCACCCCGCGAAGTTCCGTCAACTCCTCCATCGACTGCGGCACCTTCCCCCCGTGCTTCTCCACGATATCCGCCGCCGTCGCCCGGATCGATTTCGCCTTCGCCCGGAAAAACCCCGTCGATTGAATAATCTTCTCCACATCCCCCTTCGACGATTTCGCCAGCGCCTCCGCCGTCGGATACTTCTTGAACAGCACCGGCGTCACCATATTGACCCGCGCGTCCGTGCACTGCGCCGAAAGAATCGTCGCCACCAGCAGCTCAAACGCGTTCCGATGATCCAGCGCACAATGCGCTGTCGGATACGTCTTCTTCAGTACGCCGATGATCCGCAGCGCCCGCGTCTTCTTCGCCTCAACCGACTCTTTCGCCATAAAATCTCCACGCCAGCAGACGCCCGCCGCCTCAGGCGGCGCGGGCAACGGAGGGGCTACTCCCCTCACCCCCGCGTCCCCTCCACCGCCGCCACCCTCTTCTTCCGCAATTGCACCGGCGACTCCGTAATCCCCCGCATCGACCCAACCACGATCATCGCCAAGAGCAGATACGCCTTGATCCGCGCCAACGTCTCCGCCCGCGCATGCAGCGAATCAAACTCCTCCTTCTCCGGCCACGCCGCCACCACCGCATTTTTCGCCGGAACCGCCGTCTGCGTCGCCGCAGGCCGCGTCATCGCCGACGCCCGCAGCACCTCCCGCTCATGCCAGATCTTCGGATGCAGGTACGCCGCCGTGTACACCATCAGCACCACCACGCCCAGCCACAGCGAAAACAACAGCGACGTGCTCTTCCGCATCGGCCGGTGCGTCACCATCGGCACCCCGATCCCCACCCCCAGAAGCACCAGCGAAATCACCTCGATCAGCACAAACCGGTTCAACACCTCCCCAAAAATCTCGCCCCCCACCTGGTTGCCCATATCCAGGGCAGGGCCGATCCCCGGCATCGTCATCCCGCTGTGGTTTGCCGCATAGAACACCGCCGGCGCCGCAATCGCCCCCAGCGCCACCAGCCCCCCAAAATACACCGACGCCCCCAGCCAGAAACTCAGATGCGACAACCGTCTCCACATAAAACCCGCCCTTTCTTACAAGTAGGAATGCGCGTATTGTCGCGGCTCCGCCGCGGGTTGTCACCCTCCCGCCTTTTTTATCGGCATCTTCTCCCCTCCGCGACTTTCCGGCACGCTCCTTGTTAATGTGCCGTCCGGTTTGACCGATAAGAAAGGTTCACAATTGTTCCCAAACCCACAATTGTCGTTTACACTCCCTCCTGCTGCAGTTTGAAAAGTCAGAGAGGGTGTCAAAGGAGTGATAATGCCTTCCATCCGTCGTTTCGTCGTCGTCCCCGCCGTTCCCGAAAAACTCCAGGCGCTCACCGAACTCGCCTACAACCTCTGGACCCTCTGGAACTATGACGCCAGCGGGCTCTTCCGCCGTCTCGATCCCGATCTCTGGGAATCCACCAACCACAACCCCGTCCGCGTCCTCTCCCTCGTCTCCCAGGACAAACTCGCCTCCGCCGCCGCCGACGAAGGCTTCCTCGCCCACATGAACCGCATCCTCGCAGACTTCCGCCACTACATGGAAACCCCCACCTGGTATACCCAGAACTACGGCAGCAAGCCCGGCGGTGAAGCCACCAAAATCGCCTACTTCTCCGCCGAATATGGCCTCCACGAATCACTCCCCATCTACTCCGGCGGCCTCGGCATCCTCTCCGGCGACCACATGAAGTCCGCCTCCGACCTCGGCCTCCCCCTCGTCGGCGTCGGCCTCCTCTACCGCTTCGGCTACTTCCGCCAGTCCCTCAACGCCGACGGCTGGCAGCAGGAAGCCTACCCCGAAAACGACTTCTTCCACCTCCCCCTCCAGCAAGTCATGGGCGCCGACAAAAAGCCCGTCACCATCGAACTCGAATACCCCGACTCCAAGGTCAAAGCCTACATCTGGAAAGTCCAGGTCGGCCGCATCTCCCTCTATCTCCTCGACGCCAACGTCCCCTCCAACCGCCCCGAAGACCGCGAAATCACCGCACGTCTCTACGGCGGCGACCAGGACATGCGCGTCCGCCAGGAAGTCCTCCTCGGCATCGGCGGCATGCGCGCCCTCACCGCCCTCGGCTACAAGCCCACCGTCTGCCACATGAACGAAGGCCACTCCGCCTTCCTCTCCGTTGAACGCATCCGCGTCCTCATGGAAGAAGAAAAACTCTCCTTCAATGAAGCCCTCGAACTCGTCGCCGCCTCCAACGTCTTCACCACCCACACCCCCGTCCCCGCAGGCAACGACGCCTTCCCCCTCGACACCATCGAACGCTACCTCGCCCCCTACTACACCAAGCTCGGTCTCAAGAAAGAACAGTTCTTCGACCTCGGCAAAATCAACCCCGGCGATACCCACGAACCCTTCGGCATGACCGTCCTCGCACTCCGCACCGCCTGGCACTGCAACGGCGTCTCCGCCCTCCACGGCGAAGTCTCCCGCCGCATGTGGCAACGCATCTGGCCCGAAGTCCCCATGCCCGAAATCCCCATCAAATCCATCACCAACGGCGTCCACACCCAGACCTGGCTCTCCGACGAATTCTCCCAGCTCTATTCCCGCTACATCGGCGCCAACTGGTCCGACAAACCCACCAACTACGCCATGTGGGACCGCGTCACCAAGATCCCCGACTCCGAACTCTGGCGCTCCCACGAACGCCGCCGCGAACACCTCATCGCCTTCGTCCGCGGACGTCTCCACATGCAGTTCGAACGCCGCGGCTCCACCGCCGCCGAAAAGGCACGCATCGAGGAAATCCTCGACCCCGGCGCGCTCACCATCGGCTTCGCACGCCGCTTCGCCACCTACAAACGCGCCACCCTCCTCTTCCGCAACAAGGAACGCCTCATCAAGCTCCTCCAGAACCGCGACCGACCCATCCAGTTCATCTTCGCCGGCAAATCCCACCCGCGCGATGACGGCGGCAAACGCTTCATCCAGGACATCATCGCCTTCTGCAAACGCGACGACGTCCGCAACCGCATGGTCTTCATCGAAGATTACGACATGAACGTCGCACGCTACCTCGTCCAGGGCGTCGACGTCTGGCTCAACACCCCGCGACGCCCCATGGAAGCCTCCGGCACCTCCGGCATGAAGGGCCCCATCAACGGCTGCATCAACCTCTCCATCCTCGACGGATGGTGGGTCGAAGCCTACAAGACCAACCCCCAGGCCGGCTGGGCCATCGGCACTGAGCAGGAATACAACAACGACGAGTTCCAGGACCACATGGATTCCGAATCCCTCTTCGAACTCATCGAAAAAGAAGTCATCCCCGAATTCTACGAACGCGGCGCCGACGGCCTCCCCCGCAAGTGGATCCACCGCATGAAGGAATCCATGCAGACCGTCTGCTCCTTCTTCAACACCAGCCGCCAGGACCAGGAATACTTCGAAAAGTTCTACCTCCCCGCCCACAATCTCTGCGTCAAACTCGTCGGACAGCACGGTTCCGGCGCCAAGTCCCTCGCCGACTGGAAATCCCGCCTCTCCTCCGAGTGGGGCAAGGTCTGGATCTTCGACGTCAAGGCCAACGACAACGAACCGATGATGGCCGGCTCCACCCTCGACGTCCAGGCCAGCGTCTCCCTCGGCCCCATCAAGCCCGAAGACGTGAACATCGAACTCTACTACGGCCCCATCGACGCCGCCGGCAACATCTGCAACGCCAAGAGCATCTCCATGACCAAGCTCTCCACCCAGGACAAAAAGCCCCCCGAGTACCCCATCCACACTTACTCCGGCAAAATCATCGCACAGTCCTGCGGCCAGCAGGGCTTCGCCGTCCGCGCCCTCCCGCGAAACCCCAACGTCCAGCTCCGCATGGAACCCGGCCTCATCCGCTGGAGCTAATTTGCATGTGGCATGGGCGTCCCCCCGTGACGGCCCGCAGGCCGTGCGCGTGGACGCAGTTCCCCCTCCAAATCCAAACCGCCGGGAAGACCAACCCTCTTCCCGGCGGTTTCTTTTTCACCCCCCGTCTCTGAAAGAACCCCTTCCCCACTCCGTCTTAATAATGGGTGAATCCCACTTTATCGGCACCAGTTTTGTGACGATGAAGCTATGGACCGGTGCGAATATGTGTGGATTTTCGCACCCACGGAGAGCGTCATGCCCATCCACGCAGTCTGCCCATCCTGCAGTTCCCCCTTCGTCCTCGCCGACGACCTCGCCGGCTCCCTCTTCACCTGCACCAACTGCCAGACCCCCATCAAGCTCCCGGAACCCGCCCCCCAGCCCCTTCCCCCGCCCAGCCCCGAACTCTACCGCCGCGTCGCCGGCGCCAGGCTCCCGCTCTTCCTCTCCCTCCTCGGCCTCGATGCCATCCAGGAAAGCCTCGACCAGGGCGTCCTCGCCACCCTCTGGGCCTCCCGCCACCTCTTCCTCCTCCTCTCCGCTTTCATCTTCATCGTCGTCTACGCCTCCAGCAGCGAATCCGCCCTCATCGGCGGCCCCGTCTTCTTCCTCGTCTCCGCACTCCTCCTGATCCTCGGCTACGCCGCCGCCGTCTCTGTCGCCTCGCGACAGTTCGCCGATCTCCCCCGTCACACCAGCCCTCTCACCCGCCTCCTCCTCCAGCCCCTCCTCATCTTCTTCGCCGATCCCGAAGCCGCCCTCCCCTCCCTCCGCTTCCTCTTCTTCGCCCTCGTCATCTCCCTCGGCACCCTGCTCCTCGGCCTCCGCGCCGGCGCCGTCTCCAGCGTCGTACCCTCCGTCGACCTCCATCTCAATTCCCCCCAGCGCGCCTATTCCGATGCCGCCCCGTCCGCCCCTCCCGCCGCGCCCATTCATTTCAACCCCACCGGCGCCGAGCAACCCGCCGCGGAACAATCCCCGGCCCCCGCCGCCGCACCCGCTGCCGCATCAGTTCGCCCCGCCCCGCACGCCGCCGAAACTCCCGCTCCGCCGCCTCCTCCCGAATCCCCTGCCCCCTCCGACCAAACCGCCAATGCACAACCCCAGGGCCCGCCGCCGCCCCCCGAAGAATAAGTGGGTCTCTCCCTCCAAACCGGATATGATTGAACAGCAGAAGAGTGGGGCCGACGCCCTCGTCGGCCATGTCGTTCCCAATCGCGCGGGAGGGCCCATGCAAAATCTCGAACAAAAATTCCGCTGCTCCGACCTTGCCGCCGCCGAAGCCGCCGCCAAACGCCTCGGCGCCACCGACCGCGGACTCCTCGAACAGCACGACTACTTCTTCCCCGCTCCCAACGCCCGCCTCAAACTCCGACGCATCGGCGGCCGAGAGGGCGGCGAACTCATCTCCTACCGCCGCCCCGACTCCGCCAACGCCCGCACCTCCGACTACCACATCGCCCCCGTCGCCAACGCCGATTCCCTCATCACCACCCTCACCCACGCCCTCGGCTCCCCGCGCGAACTCATCAAAACCCGCCACCTCTTCATCTACAAATCCACCCGCATCCACATCGACCTCGTCGCCGACCTCGGCGCCTTCGTCGAACTCGAAACCATGCTCACCACCCAGTCCCCCGCCGAAGCAGAAGCCGAACTCAATACCGTCGTCGAGGCCCTCGCACTCCGCGACCCTGTCCCCACCGCCTACGTCGATCTCGCAACCACCTGAGGACCCCATGGAATCCGCAGCGTCAGCGCCCCCCCATCTCCCGCCCACCCCAACGCAATTCCCCCTGCGCAGGCGGCGCACAGACGCTCACCCCCACAGACCCCAGTCCCCAACCCCCAGGCCCTGAACCCCGAGGACCACACCATGCCGTCCCAACCCACCTCCACCGTCCGCCGCTGCCCCAGTTGCGGCGCTGTCGTCCCCAGGACCGCCACCGCCTGCGTCAACTGCAAACTCGACGTCGCCCAGATGGATTCCTACAAAGGCGCACGCACCTCCGCCGCCAAACGCATCGCCGCCGCCGAATCCGCCGCCAACCCGCCCCTCTGGCAATCCCCGCCCATCATCCTCGGCGCCCTTCTCCTCCTCGCCATCGCCGGCTTCTTCACTTGGCGCCTCACCCGCCCCACGCCCCCGCCCGCCTGGACCCGCTTCCCCACCTCCCGGCAAGACCTCGCCGAACAACTCTTCAAGGACATCGCCGTCGGCGACGACCCCGGCTACGACAAGGCCTACGCGCTCCTCGCCCCCTCCGCCCACCACGCCGACGATTCCGACGAACTCGGCCACTACCGCCAGCTCTTTCACGAAATCTACAAATACCTCAACAATTTCGACCCCCAGTGGCCCGCCGACATGAAAATCGAGCACGACCCCACCAACGACAGCACCATGCTCGTCCACGTCGGCCCCGAAACCCTCCACGTCGGCACCAAACTCGAAACACCCCCCGACAAGGTCAACGACAGCAACAAGCACTACGCCACCACCGGCATCGCCGAATACGACGTCAGCGACGCCGCCAACATGAGCGCCACCGAAGCCCAGAAAGCCGTCATCCGCAGCGTCGCAGGCCAGGGCGCCATCAACAACATCGAAGCCATCTCCGGCGCCGGCGGCCACGCCCACGAAACCCCCATGGAAACCAAGATGCGCCTCATCCCCCTCCTCCTCAACCCCCGCCAGGTCAACAACTACGAAATCTACCACTGCTGGCCCCTCCGCCAGGACCCCGCCATCCGCTGGGCCCTCGAACGCATCACCACCGACGGCCGCTACGCCAACGACGCCCAATCCATCGCCAAGGAAGTCCTCGACAACCGCGTCTCCGAAGAAGAACTCATCGCCGCCGGCGTCGAGGGCAACTGACTGTGAAATTCACCGCCCCTGCCGACGATTTCAAAGTGGTCGTGCTCACCGTCCCTGAAAATCCCGCAAAAGGAGTCATATGAAATCCTCCATCGCGATTACACTGATTGTCGCAGGTGCCGCGGTTGTAGCATTGCCCGTCGTCTCGACCGCTTGGCGGGTCTACCTGCAAACCCAGGCCATCACGCACGGCGCATCTCTCGCGCCGTGGGAGGGCGAAATCGGCGACCTCTACCGCATAGGCTGCTGGCTCCTTGGAGCGGCCATGATTGGTGTCGGCGTTGTCAGTTCATTCGCGCCAGCCATGCAAGCACGGTCCCACCCACTCCCAGCCCATGCGGGATAACCAGACGTTGCAGCGGACCGTGCGGCGTTACGGTCCTTGTGATCCGTAAAGTGGTCGGTGCCCGCTCGCTCGCTGAACACCGGTCTGTGATCCGGCTAGCGTTATGGCTGTCGTAGACGACATTCTCGCGGAACGCAACTGTGGTGTTGTCCACTGCGGTGTGTCTCGTGTTGCCCAAAAAGACGTCTTGGAACTCGCGAGGGCATTTGGACTGCATGACGACCCATCGGCATTCGCGCCGATCACTGCCTCCAATGCAGCTGCGCTCGCTGCCTCGATACTGCACAAAGACATGGCCTACAGCCACCAAATAATGGCAGAGGAACGTGCGAAAGAACTGGCGCAACAGTTCCTTGAGCAATTCGGCGCGGAGGCAAAGTTCTACAGTAATGGCTGGACCGGCTGGGAGACCGGATCGACGGAATGGAACCCTGCTACTGATGCCACCTTTGACACCGGCGTCTTGGTCATCGGCAAGGACCGCTCGGGTTGCATCTGGGTTGAAGACGAGGACTGAAATTCCCGGTGCCATGCCCTTGGGAGAAGGCCCCATGAGCATGCCCATTTTGGTTCAACATTCACTCTTTATTCTCCAGCCACCGCCCAAGCTTCCCCGCACTCTGCCGTTCCGCCACCTGCCCGGCAGCCGTCCCAATTGACAGGACGCTCCCCACAAACATCCCAACTCCCTCCCCCCATCCCCACCCCATCGTCACCCAAATCCCCAGCCCCGCACTCACCACAAATATCCCAAGACAAACCAACCAGAATACGCGCGGTCTCGCCCGATCCCTCACCCGCCGCGCCTCCATCTGCGCCTCCCTTACCCCCGGCTCCCGTTCCCGCTCCACCTTCTCCTCCGTCAATCGCACGATCTCCGCCGCCACCCGCTCCTCGTATCCCGCCGCTACAAAGAAATCCTTGGCCCACGCCGCGAACCCCTCTCCCAGCATCTCTCTCAACCCAGGCCGATCCTCCCAGACATCCTCCCGCTCATTTCGCATCTCGTCCCGCCACCTGTACCTCTCCCCACACACCGCGCAGGTCACATCCACCGGCTTCTTTAGAAATTGATCCTTCCACTGCGCCTTGCACCGCGGACAATGCGGCCAATTCCACTTCGCCCCAAAATCCGTATGCCCCGGCGCACCAAACACCACATGCAGCCGCTGCCCTCCCTCCGCCGCGGCCAGCGCCTTCACAAATCCCCGTATTTCCTCCGCCCGCTCGCCCGCCAACGACCGCAGCACCTCCTCCAGAACGCGCCGCAAAATTCCCGCGGCCTCCGCGCTCAGCGGCGATTTCACCCACAGCCCATACCACATCGGCCGCGTCGGCAAAAAGTGCTGCCGCATGGCCTCTTCCAACCCCAGTTGCTCCACCGCTTCCCGAATGCTTCTCTCTAACTCGTCCGACCTCGCCTCCAATCGCAGAACCCCCACGCACCCCGCCGCCCGCCCGACCCGGACATGCGCTGGACAACTCCCACACATCCCGCTCACCCCCTCTATCCCGCCAACGCTTTTCAAAGTCTCCGAAACCAGCATCCCGCTATTTGGATACCACAAACCCCTATGGCTCGTCCCCTTCGGCGGCTCCGCCTCATTCGTCAAACCCGTCACGCACACATCTCCCACCACCGCCGGATACCGCCCCTCCAAACGCTTTCCATCGACGCACTCGCAGCAATACCGAACTCGATTCACCGCCCCAAACGCCTTCCCAATGTCCGCGACCGCCTCCCCTGTGCGCAACGTGCATCCTCGCTCCAGCGCCCACACCACGACCTGCCGCGTATCAGCCATGTCGCAATAGTATCGCCGATTCCACGGAGTCCGCAGCGGAAAACCCCCATCCCACCCCCGAAAACCCTGAATCCCTACAATTCCTATAGGAATAGGGAGGAGACCGCCATTGACGTACCCACACTTGGCGGTCTCCTCCCTATCCCGTCCTGGTAATCTGGGCAACCACCCACCCTCATTTTCAGCTCAAAATCGACAGGATGCCAATGACGTACCCACACTTGGCAATCTGTCCCCTCACAGTTCCGGCTCCTCCAGCGGCACCGGACAAACATCCTTCCGCTTGCACCCCACGCACTGCCGCCCCTCCCACAGCTCATTGAACTCCCCCAGCACCGATTCAATCATCACCGCCTCCGTCGTCCACACCCCCATCTCAAAATTCCGCCGCCCATCCGCCTTCGCCCCCAGCCCCGCCCCCGTCAGGTTCGCGCTGCCCAAATACATCTCCCGCGCATCAATCACCACCGCCTTCGCATGCAGCCGCGGACACCGCCGAATCACCAGGTTCGCCGGCAACTCCCGTCTTAACTCGAGCAACGCCGCCGAACTCGGCGTCCCCGCATGCAGGATCCGAATCTCCACCCCCCGCTCCGCCAGCCGCCGAAACACCCGCACAATCGATTCCGCCCCTCTTCTCCCCTTCGGCACCAGCATCGCCTTGAAGTCCGCCGTCATGATGTCCAGCGACACCTTCGCCCGCACGATCCCATACTTCACCACCCGCACAAAGTGCTCCCCGTTCACAATGAGCTCACACTTCCCAACCGGCTGGTTCGGAAGCACTTCCAGTTCATATTGTGTCGGAACAGGTGTTCGCGTAGGCATGCAGCAACTATCGACCAACCCACCCCCGCAGCCGCAAACCAAAACCGTTTACCACTCAGCGGCGAATCGACTTCGTCTCATCTTCCGTCAGCACCACGACCGGCACTTCCGCCGCCCGCAGCCGGAGCGACTTCGCGTACCGATGCCACCCGTCAATCAGCATCGTCTTTCCCCCCTCCTCCGTCGCCACAATCAGCGGAACCTCGGGATCCGTCTTCTCCGCCTTGTCCCAATCGATCTTCACCGCTTCGTAATACATCGATTTAAACTGCGAGATCGGACGTTTTTCCACAGGGCGCGGCGTCGCCTTGATCAGTTCCTTCGCCTTGGCAAGATCGTAATGCTTGCCCGCGTACACGAACTGCTCACCCAGGCGCGGTTGCCAGTCGATCTGGTCTGATTGATCAGCCATTATTCTTTCACCCTTGGAAATATCGGCTTAGCCCAAGTATCCGCTATAATTTAGCTTCTGAAAAGGGCTCTCATTCTTCCATCGGACGTCCGAAAAGGTCGCATGAGTTCGACCCCGACCTTTTGACGTCCCCGACGCAACCTGCCGGTCCTTACCGTGGCCTTCACCCGAACTTACAGCTACAATACCCGCCGCAAAGGAGTTTGACCAACATGATCGATCAGGATCGCATCAACCGCTTCAAGGCCATGACCGAAGCCGACCCCACCAACGAACTCGGCTTCTTCTCCCTCGGTCGCGCCTACATCGACGGCGGCCAGCCCAAAGAAGCCATCCCCGCCCTCCAGCGCGTCCTCGCCCTCAACCCCGGCTTCTCCAAGGCCTATTCGCTTCTCGGAATGGCCCAGAAAACCAGCGGCGACCAGAACGGCGCCATTGAAACCCTCACCCGCGGTTACAAGATCGCGAATGACCGCGGCGACCTCATGCCCCGCAACGACATGGCCGCCATGCTCAAGGAAATGGGGGCGCCGGTACCGGAAATCAAAGCCGAAACGCTGACTCCCGAAGACCTCGCGGGCGGCAAAATCAAATGCTCGCGCTGCGGCCGCATCGCGCCGAAAATGCCGGAACCTCCCTTCTCCGGCGAACTTGGCGATCAGATCCACAACTCCGTCTGCGGCCCCTGCTTCCGGGAATGGATCGGCCAAGGTACAAAAGTCATCAACGAACTCCGGCTGAATCTGACGGAAAAGTCAGCCCAGGACGTGTATGATCAGCACATGAAGGAATTTCTCAACGTCCCGTGAAGGCTCGGTGGGGGATTTGATAGCTGAATCGTGCTTCGACGAATGCGGGAGCGATCCCGCCGTTGAATTTTTTCGTTTTAAAATGGCCCCTTTCAACGCTCGTGAGGTATATCCATGGAATCGCAAATGATCACCCAGCAGGAAAAGGCCAAGTTGGAAGAGGACCTCAAAGAGCTGATCGCCCGCCGTCCCATCATTTCCAGGGCCATCGCCGAAGCACGCGAAAAGGGCGATTTGAAGGAAAACGCGGACTATCACGCCGCCCGCGACGAATACGCGCTCAACGAGTCGCGCATCAAGAACATGGAAGATCGCCTGCGGAACGTGATGGTGGTGGACACCTCGGCGGTGCCGGAGGACATGGTGTTCCTCGGGTCCACGGTCAAACTGCAGGACCTGACCACGGATGATGTGGAGACGGTGCGCATTGTCGGGCAGGTCGGAAAGATGGACCTGGATTCCGAAGTGATGGAAGTCTCGGCCAGCAGCCCGCTTGGAGAAGCCCTCATGCGGGCCCGGGTGGGCGAGACGGTGAATGTCAATGTGCCGCGGGGAACGTTAAAATATAAGATTCTGGAACTTGTGTCCTAAGGAAGCCGATCGGCGCGGGGAAGCCGGTTGGAGGGCGATTCATGGCCCATGAGATGACAAGCGGGACGGCTCTCGAAGAGCCCGGCGAATCGCTGGAGGTGGTGCTGTCGAGTGCTTTCTCGGGCGGTGAGGGAACCGAAAAGGTGCCCGAAGAGGACGGTTCCGCGGGGGGCGATGTACAGGAAAGTACGGAAATTGACCCACTTCTGCTGAAAATTGTACCGGCGCGGAAGCCGGTCGATTTTCACGCGCTGGAAGAAGAGGCGTCGCGCCACCGGCTGATCCTGGTGCGTACCGGGGCGGTGATTTCCGTTGCCGCGCTGGTCTCGGTGGTGGGCGCGTTTTTGTATCACGCGGTGATCATCGGCGTGCTCTGGGTCGGAGCGCTGCTGATGCCGGCGCCGCAGCGCGGCGGGGCGGGCGGGCATTCGCTGGAGACGGGGCTGGGGGGGATCATGACGACGGACGGGCCGAATACGCCGAGTGCGTCGCCTGCGCCGGCGGTGGGGGGGACGAATGCGGATCCGGGCGTGGCTTTGCCGAAAGTGCCCCCCGTGGTGCAGCCGCTGCCAAGTCGTGATGCGGTGGCGATCAATACGCTGGAGAACCAGCCGGATCCGGACATCATCGCCATTCCCAGCGGGGAGACGGCGTTGGGGCGGTTAAAGGTGACGCCACCCGAGCCGAGGGTGGTTGCGCCGCCGGAGCCGATCATTTCGCCGCCGAACCATTCGGAAAGTGCGACGCCTGTTATTGCTGCTGCCGGTGCACCTACGGCATCGAATCTGGTGCGAAGCGTGGGAGGAACTGGCGCGGGCGGGTCGGGGGACGATGACGAAGCGCCGATCTCGTGGGCGAACGACAGCGGTGGGAACGGGAAGGGGGGCGCAGCGGGGCGCGGGCATGGTCACCTGATGGGCGGCGATTTGCCTGAGCCGTTCCCGTACGAGACGCCCGATCTGGACATCAAACTGACGGCGCCGCCGAAGCACGATCACATGAAATATGACGTGACGGTCGCGGCGGACGGCCGGTTGGTGGATGTGAAGCTGACGGAATCCTCGGGGGAAGCGGATCTGGACGAACTGTGGCGGCGGCAGATCCTGGAGCATTGGAGATATCATCCGGCGCACGTGAACGGAAAGTTCATCCAGGCGACGACCTCGGTCATCATTCGGTTGACTTCTCGATGAGGCGGGCGCGTTTTCGACCGCAGTTTGATCCGGTGACGTTGTCAAAGGGGCGGCGGTTTGAGCGGTTGTTTTTAATCAACCGGAAGTTCAACACGATCATTTCGAACATCGGAAAGATGGTGCTGACGTGCATGATCTGGCCGCGGTTTGTGGCGCCGTTTCGGTGGGAGTTGACGCGCCGCGAGATGCCGTTGCGGTGGGCGGATGAACATGGGCGGGCATTTGCCGGGTACAAAATTCTGCAATTGTCGGACCTGCACGTAGGGCGGGTGAAGCAATCGTATTTGCGCGAAGTGATCGAGAAATGCCTGGCGGAGAAGCCGGACCTGGTGGTGATCACCGGGGACTTGATCGATTACGACGTGGGGAACAATGAACTGCTGGAACCGCTGCTGAAAATGCTGATCGATGCCAGGGCGCCGGACGGTGTGGTGGCGATTTTCGGAAATCATGATTACCACGAGTATTCCTGGCGGCACAACGGGAAGCGGTCGGCCAAGCGAACGATTCACAAGCGCGAGGTGGCGTTGATCGAGCGCATGGGCGTGCGCTTGCTGCGGAACGAGAATCACCGGGTGACGCGGGGCGGGGCGGATCTGGTGGTGGTGGGGTTGGATGAGATGTGGACCGAGCAGGCGGACGCGGGGGAGGCGTTTGCGGGGGTGGATGTACGGGACGCGGTGTTGTGTCTGCAGCACAATCCCGATGGAGTGGAGTTTTTGGCGCCGTATCCGTGGCAGTACATGCTGTGCGGGCATACGCATGGCGGGCAGGCGGATTTTCCGATCATGGGGCCGATGTACGTGCCCTCGAAGCATCGCGAGTACCTGAAGGGGTTGTTCGAATTCCCTGCTGTGGCCGGGCAGTTGGTGCAGAAGCGGTGGATGTTTGTTTCACGCGGGCTGGGGTATTCGTATCCGATTCGCTTGCGCTGCAAGCCGGAGGCGACGCTGTTCACCGTGGTGAACGGGTGACAGGAAAGGAGGGGGGATGCCGAATTCGAAGGACGAATCACGACACCTCCCCCCGCCGCATTTGGATCAGCATGTCCATGGTGAGCCCGCATGAGATCACGGTGCTTTCGAGGTCAAGGCGGGCGCGGACAGCGCGATCGACTCGGTTTCGGGAGTGACTCCGCGTTTACCGAGCCGGGGAAGGAGCCCGCCCACGCGGTTCCGGTAATTGAGGTATGTATCGCCGTGGTGCGCGATGAGATCGCGTTCCTCAAACGGAATCGCGATGAGGATGTAGAGCGTCATGAGCGTTGCGAAGAGGAGGTGCGCGGCGGTCATCTTCGGCGTGGCCCAGAACGCGACGGTCCAGCCGACGTAGAGGGGGTGGCGCACGATGCGATAGACCATGGGCGTGCGGAAGGGCAGGAAACGGTAGGGGCGGTTCCAGAAGTGGAGCCAGACCTGGCGGGATCCGAAAAGATCAAAGTGGTTGATGAGGAGGCTGACGGCAGGGACTTTGAGCCAGCCGAAGGTAAAGAGACCGAGGAGGATGTAGCGGCCGACCGGGTTCTGGACGTCCCACAGAACTCCACCGATGGGCTGCCACTGCCAGAGGAGGAGCGCCATGAGTGCGTTGGAGACCAGAACGTAGGTGCTGCGTTCGATGGGTTGCGGAACGAAGCGGGTCCACCATTTTTTGAATTCCGGGCGGGCCATGACGGAATGGGGCACGGCGAAAGCGGCGATCAGAAGTGCATCGACAAGGATGGCGAGCGGGAGGGGGCTGATGGGCGGGCTGTCAATGGTGCGGATGTAATCGAAGCCGAAGTTGCCTACGAATGCGGCCATCCAGGCATAGATGACCAGGAAAAGGACGTGGCAGGTGATTCCATACACCAGATATATCCATCGCTTCATGATAATCTCCTTTCAAGAAGCCCTGTAAGGTCCTACAGTATTGGCGGGTTGTTTCTTTGAATCAGTCTTCCTCTGGTACACTTTTGGTTGACTTCGGGTCTACCGCGAGGGAGGGAATGCGGGTGATCCGATGCCGGTTGCGACACGACAGCGACTGATTGAAGCGGCAAAGCGGCGTTTTTATCGCGATGGGTTCCGCAATGTGGGGATCGATGCGATCCTTACCGACGTGGGGATCAGCAAGGCGGGGTTTTACAAGCATTTCGAGAGCAAAGACGATCTGATGGTCGCGGTGCTGGAGCATGTGGATTCATTTCTGCAGCAGCAATTCCGGCAGATGGTGCGCGAGCACGGCGGCCCGTCGGCGGCGGGGCAGCTTCGCAGCGTGATCGATGTGGTAGAGCAGGTGATGGAATCGGACGAGTTTCACGGGTGCATTTTTGTGAACGCGGCGTTCGAGTTTCCGCTGCCGCACGATCCGGCGCATGAAGCGGCGCTGCGGCACAAACGAGGGCTGGAGGATTTCTTTTACGAGCTGGGGGAGCGGGCGGCGGTGGAGGATCCGGGGGCGCTGGCGCGGGAGCTGGGGCTGGTGATCGAGGGGGCGTATGTGACGCGGGCGGTGACGGGGGAATCGGGGACGATCCAGGTGGCGCGGGTGCTGGTGGAGGAGGTGATTGCGCGGCACCTGGCGGTCGAGAAGGCGGATCAGTCGCGGCGCGTCGTGGGGGCGCGTAAGCGTTGAGCGGGGCGGCGGGTTTCATTGTGGAGGAGGGCGGATTTGCGGGGGAGGCCCCAGCGGTAGCCGGAGGGTTTCTGGTCGGCGCGCACGGCGCGGTGGCAGGGGATGAGGATGGCGATTTTGTTTTTGGCGCAGGCGTTGGCGACGGCGCGCGTGGCGCGCGGGGCGTTGATTTGTTTTGCGAGCTGGGTGTAAGTGCGGGTTTGGCCGGGGAGGATTTTCCGGAGGGCGTGCCAGACGCGGAGCTGGAAGGCGGTGCCCTGGGGCGCGGTGGGGATGGAGGCGGGGAAGGGGTGGTTTTTGTCGATGGTCTTGAGCAGGTGGCGGAGGATGGGGCGGAGGGTGGGGTTTTCGCGGGAGATGGTAGCGGCGGGGAATTCTTCGCGGAGTTCGGATTCAAGTGATTGGTCGGTGTCGCCGAGGAGGACGGCGCAGATGCCGCGGGTGGTGGTGGCGACGAGGATGCGGCCGAGGGAGCAGGGGGCGGTGGTGAAGTGGATGGTGGTTCCTGAGCCGCGGCGGCGGTATTGGGTGGGGGTCATGCCGAGGGATTGGGAGCGCGGGGCGATGCGGTTTTGCTGGAGGGCGCGGGTGACGGGGGTATTGATGCGGAGGGAGGTTCGGAGGTTGTGGAGTCGGTGTGCGCGCTGGTAGGCGCGGGGGGTGGCGCCGGCGATTATTTTGAAGAGGCGGAGGAAGTGGAATTTGGAGAGGTTGGCTTGGCGGGCGAGTGCGTCGAGGGAGAAGTCTTGCGTGGGGTGTTGGCGGAGGTGGGACATGGCGGCGTGGATGGCGCGATGAGCGCGGGTGCCGGCGGGAGAGTGGGGTTCGCAGCGTTGGCAGGGGCGGAAGCCGGCTTTGAGGGCGGATTGCGGGGTGGTGAAGAACTGGACGTTTTTGCGGAGGGGGCGTTTTGCGGGGCAGGAGGGTTTGCAGAAGATGCCGGTGGTGAGGACGGCGAAGACGAAGCGGTGGTCGTAGGCGGGGTTGCGGGCGAGGGTGGCTTGCCAGGCGGTTTGTTCGGAGATGGGCGATGAAGGGGTTGTGGACATTGGGCACCTTTGAAAGAGATCAGGCTCTGTCTGAAAACTCGGACGGGATCGTTTTGGGCCAGAAACAGGCCGTCTGCGTCGTCCTCGGTCGTCGGAATATTTGCGAATATGCCTCCTCCCTGCGTCCTCGCATCCGACCTGTTTCTGACCCAATCCGACCGCATCGGAGTTTTCAGACAGAGCCTAGTGATCATAGGGGAGTTGTACGAGATGCGAAGCGGTCGGGGATAGGCGCGGATTGCTTTTGAATTCGAAAAGTTGGGAGGGTGCAATTGGTTGTTGCGTGCACATGAGGCACGGGTGTGGGACCGAGGTTGTCCCATACCCGTGGCACCCCGGTCGGTGCCTATGATGGTGGAAGCTTATTGAGGAGATGCTGTGCGGTTCAATTGTGTGTTGCCGGAAGATTATCGGGGGGAGGATTTTTGCGATTTCATGGGCGCGATGTGGAGGCGCTGGCGGAGCGTGTGGAGGGGAATCGGATTGTGAAGGGGGTGACGGTGCGCGGGATGGCGGTGGTGGTGGAGATTGTTCTGCAGAAGCGGCGGGCGCGGTTGGAGTTTTTGGCGGACGGCGAGTGGAACGCGGGGGATGAGCGGATGCTTCGAGTGATGGCGGAGAGCATGCTGGGATTGCGGGTGGACCCTTCGGAGTTTGAGCAGGTGGTTTGTGAGGATGCGATGCTGGGGGAAATTGTGCGGCAGCATCGCGGGCTGCGGATTCCGCAGACCGGGACGGTATTTGAGGCGATTACGTGGGCGGTGATGGGGCAGCAGATTTCGGTGGGGTTTGCGCTGACCCTGCGTCGGGCGTTCATTCGGGCAGCGGGGGTACGGCATTCGAGTGGGCTTTGGTGCTATCCGGATGCAGCGGCGACGTTGCGGGTGACTGACGAGGAACTCGGCAAGTTGAAGTTTTCGCGCGCCAAGGCGGGGACGATTCTGCGGATTGCGCGGATGGTGGAGGTTGGCGAACTGCTGCTCGAAACCTGGCGGGAGGAGGTGGATCATGCGCATGTGGAGCGGGAATTGTTGAAGATCAAGGGCGTTGGGCCATGGACGGCGCATTACACGATGCTGCGGGGGATCGGGGCGGCGGATTGTTCGCTGCACGGGGATGCGGCAGTGCGGAACAACATGGCGCGGCTGCGGAAGGCGCGCGGGAAGATTTCGGTGGAGCGGGCGGAGAAGATTTTGCGGGGGTATCGGCCGTGGCGGTCGTTGGCGGCGGCGCATTTGTGGGCGAGTAAGCGCTTGACGGCGTAAGGGGATTTTCCATCGGGGATCGCGACATTTGGCCTGGCGAACGGACTGGCCGACGGGGGCGTCGGCTCCACTGGGCGCAATAAAAAACCCGCCCGAAGGCGGGTTCTACCGGTCGCATGTTACGCGAGCCTGGTCGTGTGGCGGCGGGGGCGTCTGTTATACGCTCGCCGCGGTTTTGTGGCCGTCACATCGGGGTGGACTGGCTGACGGTCTTTTTGTTGATGGTGCGGATGCGGTTGATGGCGGCGAGGTAGGCTTTTGCGCTGGCCTCGAGGATGTCGGTGGAGACGCCGCGGCCGCGGACTTTGCGTTCGGAGTGGACGAGTTCGACGGTGGCTTCGCCCTGGGCGTCTTTGCCGCCGGTGACGCTGCGCACGTTGTAGGTGACAAGCTGGGCGCTGACGTGGCTGATGCGCTGGATGACGGCGAACATGGCGTCGATGGGACCATCGCCGGTGGCGGCGTCGGTGATTTCATCGCCATTGGAATCGACGAGGGTGACGGTCGCGGTGGGGATTCCGTTGGTTCCGGCGATGACCTGGAGGCTCTTGATTTTGAAGAGCTGTTCGCCGGCTTCGAGCTGGTCTTCAACGAGGGCTTCGAGGTCTTCGTCGTAGATTTCTTTTTTCTTGTCGCAGAGGGTTTTGAATTTTTCGAAGGCGCGGTTGAGTTCCTCTTCGGTCATGCGGTAGCCGAGTTCATCGAGGCGGGTCTTGAAGGCGTGGCGGCCGGAGTGTTTGCCGAGGACGTTGCGGGACTGGGCCCAGCCGACGTCGGAGGGGGTCATGATTTCGTAGGTGGACTTGTGTTTGAGCATGCCGTCCTGGTGGATGCCGGACTCGTGGGCGAAGGCGTTTTCGCCGACGATGGCCTTGTTGCGCTGGACGTGCAGGCCGGTGAGGGAGCTGACGAGGCGCGAGGTGGGGACGAGCTTTTTGCTGTTGATGCGGGTGGAGAAGGGGAAGGAGTCGTGGCGGGTTTTGAGGGCCATGACGATTTCTTCGAGGGAGGCGTTGCCGGCGCGTTCGCCGATGCCGTTGATGGTGCATTCGACCTGGCGTGCGCCGCCCTGGACGGCGGCCAGGGAGTTGGCGACGGCGAGGCCGAGGTCGTTGTGGCAATGGGCGGAGAAGATGACTTTGTCGGCGCCGGGGACGTGCTTGATCAGGTATTCGAACATGGCTTTGTGTTCGGCGGGGGTGGCGAAGCCGACGGTGTCGGGGCAGTTGATGGTGGTGGCGCCGGCTTCGATGGCGGCGTGGACGACTTCGGCGAGGTAATCGAGTTCGGTGCGGGAGGCGTCTTCGGGGGAGAATTCGACGTCGGCCACGTATTCGCGGGCGAGGCGGACGTTCTCCTGGGTCATGCGGATGATTTCTTCCTTGGCCTTCTTCAATTTGAAGTCGCGATGGATTTTGGAGGTGGCGCAGAAAACGTGGATGCGGCCTTTCTTGGCGTGCTTGACGGCTTCGCCGGCGCGGCGGACGTCTTTTTCGGTGCAGCGGGCGAGGCCGGCGATCGTGGAGCCGGTGATTTCTGCGGCGATGGCGGAGACGGCTTCGAAGTCGCCCTGGGAGGTGATGGGGAAGCCTGCTTCGATGATGTCGACGCCGAGCTGTTCGAGGGCGCGGGCGATTTCGAGTTTTTCCTT
Source organism: Phycisphaerae bacterium (assembly GCA_051955985.1). Classification (GTDB taxonomy): domain Bacteria; phylum Planctomycetota; class Phycisphaerae; order WQYP01; family WQYP01; genus DATKPA01. The sequence continues at coordinate 87,222 of JBQCGD010000095.1, forward strand.
GAGGTTGAGGGAGGCGCCGGGGGATTGTTCGCCGTCGCGGAGGGTGGTGTCGAAGATGCGGATGGTGGGCGGGGCGGTGGGGTCGCCATCGGTCGAAGCGGGCTGGGTGGCCATGGGGGACTCCTATTTTTCGAGCCCAACAGGATACGCGCTGGAGGGCGGTGAGGGAACCTTGTGCGAGCGGCGGGGGGAGTTACGCAATCTCCGAAAAAGAAAAAACCCCGCGAGGGTCACTCGCGGGGTTCCGGATTCAGCAAATGTCGGATGACCCTACGAGTGTCGGGGGAGAGTAAGAAGCAGCGGAAGGAGGAGGTTCTGGGTCATCATGGTTTTACTTATATCGGTTTTTTGTGGCGGAATCAATAGGCAGGTCCGCGGAACGGATCATCCGGCTTCGAAGATGCGGGAGGGGGAGCCGGTGGGGGAGATTTGGATTTGGGCGGGGCGGTGGCAGCGGGGGCAGTGGCCGGCGTAGGCGGTGGCGGCGGCGTTTTTGTAGATGGGGGCGTAGATGTTGCAGCATTTGAAGTGGATGGAGAGGAATTCGACCTTGGGATTTTCGATTTGTGAATTTCGATTTTCGACTTGGGGGGCGGGTTCTGTGGGGTGCGGAGTGGTTGAGAGGTCGAGGATGTAGTCGCGGGGGTCGGAGTTGTCGGGGATATGGGTCATAACGTTTTGAGCATGAAGTTGCGGATTTCCTCGTAGGTTTTATCGGCTTTGACGGTGAGATCGTAGAGGTTTTGTTTGAGCTGTGCGGCTTCTTCCTTGTTGGGGAGGAGGGGGAGATTGATGCGGACGTTGAGTTCGGAGGCGTGGACGGTGGCGTGGGCGAAGACGGCGGCGATGCCGAGGTCGGAGAGGAGGAATTTGTTGGTTTTTGTGAGGAGGGTGGCGCAACGTTCGAGGATGTTGGCGGCGATGGCGCCAGCGGTTTCCGGGCCGCGGATGGCAGCGACGACGGTAGCAGTGTAAGCCGGATGAGCGAGGCGAGCGGCTTCGGGGAGTTTGAGCATTTGAGAGAGGGACTCGTAGGCGGCGATGTCTTCTTCAACGAGATCTTGCAAGAGCGTGCTGGCGGTGACGAACTGCATGTTCGCGGACTGCAACTCGGCTTCGTAAGCCGAATAGGCTTTCTTCCCGATGGTGTATTCGAGGGCCATGGAGGCAAGGGAGGCGGCGAGGGCGCCGGCGAGTGCGGTGACGGAGCCGCCGCCGGGGGTTGCAAGCCTCTCGGCGCAGGACGCGAGGCAGTCGCGGACGGGGAGGTTGAGGATGTCTTCGGGCATGATCGGGCTCAGGGTTGGGAGGTTGGGGCGCCGGGGGACGAGGGGAGGATGGGGTTGTTTTCGGGGAAGGTGAGGCCG
>JBQCGD010000096.1:0-8034 GCA_051955985.1 Phycisphaerae bacterium
TCCCCACCATCCTCCTCCCACCCCCCACCCCCCTCCGCGGCGACCCCGCCACCCGCCTCCTCCACCTCCCCTTCCCCACCCCCCTCCCCACCTGATCCCCACCACCAAACACCCCAACCACCACGGTATACTGTCCACATGTCCCAAGCCGTTCGACCATCCGCCCCGACGCAACCAATCCCCTACGAACAACGTCTCTCCAACAACCCGAGGTGGGCTTTGACCGAAGGCAGCATCTTCTTCGAAGGCAAAGGCGACGTCCAAAAATCCCTCCGCAAAATCGCCGACCGCCTCAACGCCCTCCACATCCCCTACGCCATCGTCGGCGGCATGGCCCTTTTCCACCACGGCGTCCGCCGCTTCACCGAAGACGTCGATATCCTCGTCACCCGCGAAGACCTCAAAAAGATCCACCAGCAGCTCGAAGGCCTTGGCTACATCCCCCCATTCCAAGGCAGCAAAAACCTCCGCGACGCCGACACCGGCGTCAAAATCGAATTCCTCATCACCGGCAACTACCCCGGCGACGGCAAACCAAAACCCATCGCCTTCCCCGACCCCGCCCCCGTCTCCTTCGAACACGACGGCATCCGCTACCTCCACCTCGAACCCCTCATCGAACTCAAACTCGCCTCCGGCATGACCGCCCCCGCCCGCCAAAAAGACCTCGCCGACGTCATCGCCCTCATCACCACCCTCAACCTCCCCCAAAACTTCTCCACCCGCCTCAACGATTTCGTCCGCCCCACCTTCGAAGACCTCTGGAAACAAGCCCAAGCCGCAAAGGAATACGACGCCGACGACGAATCCTGGAACTCCTAACACCCATATAGCTCCGGCCTTGGCCGGGATCACGCACTCTCAGAACTTCGTTTTCCATTCGTACAGCAATCGCGCGAGTCCCCAGGGCATTGAATCCCAACTTGGTGTCTTCTGCTCCACCACCCGGTACTCCACCACGTAAGCCTCCATGACCGCCTTCCAATATCGTGGCTTCCAGTCTTTCTCCATGCGCCAACTCACCGAGTGAATATCAATCCGGAGGCCTGTCTGGCTCGACAACGCTAAAAACCGCTCGAGCGGCCATTTTGTAACACAGCGCGCCACCCCATGAGAATTCTCCCCATTGTCGTCGCTCTCTTCTCCCCAATCGACGTACTGGTTCCACTGTGGCCTTGCGAACTGTTCCCACACCGCGCCACCCGCCGGCGTCAGTCGGTACACGCAGACCGGTCGCTCTGGCTTACGCTGATCAAAATAATTAAACGAGATGTCCGTTCTCGTCAGTTCCCGCATCACATCTTCGCGCGTAGGCTTGACCAGCCTCACCTCCTCATCTCCGAACCGCTCCTCATAGAATTCCACTAACCCATGCTCTCCCAATCGCGCAAAGGCATCCCCCCACACGTCCGCCGAGTATGAATTGCTTCCCCGTTTGTTGTTGCTGCCCCAACTATCGCCATCTACCACACCTTTTACCCAAGCACTGTACTCCTCCACCAAATCGAGCAACAGCAATTCCGCGTGGCTCAATCGAATCGGCTCATTATCCACCTTCACCTCCAGTATCGTTCCGTGCATTTACACAAACATCACACAATTGTCGATAGAAAAATCCGCCTACAATCCCCCATGAACGCCATCTCCCTCATCCGCCCCTACAAACACCACAACCACTTGACAAAGAACCCTTCGTCGCCGGCGCCGACACCCTCATCGAAAAAGCCCTCGCCCTCCTCCAACTCCCCAACCCAGAAAACGACTTCCTCCTCCTCTTCTCCGCCACCCCCTTCCCCGGCCACCAACTCCACCTCACCCACCTCCGCCCCGACTCCGGCGGCAATCTCTGCACCTGCATCCTCCCCACCTCCACCACCCCCCACGAAGCCTGGCTCTGCCCCGCGCTCTTGAAATACTTCCACACTCCCCCAAAAAACATCTACGCCCAACTAAAACCCGCCTCCTGAAAAATCTCCGCGCTCTCCGTGCACCCTCCGCGGTTCCCCCGTTTCGGTCATTCCGTCATTCGTCATTCGAACATTGATTCGTCATTTGTCATTCGTCATTCGTCATTTACAATCCCCCTCATGGCCAAATCACCCGCAAAACCACCCGCCCTCCCCCCCGTCATCATCCTCGCCGGCGAAGAACTCTTCCTCCGAAACCAGCACCTCGCCGACATCCAGCAGCAACTCTTCCAGGGCCAAGACCCCGGCATGGGCCTCGTCCGCCTCGACCCCGCCTCCCTCGGCGGCAGCGCCATGGCCACCGTCCTCGACGAAGCCCGCACCGCCTCCATGTTCAACCCCAAAAAACTCACCATCGTCGACCCCGCCGATCCCCTCCTCAAAAAAACCGACAGCGACGACGACGGCAAACTCTCCAACCGCGAAATCCTCGAAAACTACGTCGAATCCGCCACCGAAGCCGCCAGTGCCACCGGTGGCAGCGCCGAATCCATCCTCGTCCTCGTCTTCAACTCCTGGCTCAAAACCACCCGCCTCCACAAATCCCTCGACAAAATCGGCGCCGTCAAATGGGCCGAACCCATCAAGGAACACCAAACCCCCGCCTGGATCCAAAAACGCGCCAAGGACGCCTACGCCAAAACCATCGATCCCCCCGCCGCCAACCTCCTCGCCGACCTCATCGGCCCCGACCTCCAGCGCCTCGACAACGAACTCGCCAAGCTCTCCCTCTACCAGCCCGACAACCCCGCCATCACCACCGCCGCCGTCTCCGCCCTCGTGGGCTTCCAGCACGAACAACAAATCTGGGACATGATCAACGCCCTCGCCTCCAAAGATGCCCCCACCGCATTAAAGAAAATTGATGAACTCTGGGCCCTCGATCCGAAGATCGAGTACACCGCGACAGGCGCCGTCTTCGTCTGGCTCCACCAGGTCCTTAAGGCCCGCGAGCTCATCGACCGCCGCCTCCCCGATGCCGCCATCGGCAAAGAATTGAAAATCTGGCCCCCCGACCGCGCCCAAAAAGTCCTCTCCCTCGCCCGCGAATGGGGACTCGACGGCGCCGCCCGCTGGAGCGACGCCATGCTCAGAATGGACCTCGCCAACAAATCCAGTTTAGGGGAGCCTCGCAGAAACCTCGAAAAATTTGTCGTCGAACTCTGCGCCGACGACAGATAACAGTATCGCGGGCATCTTGCCCGCAACGCCGGCCCAGGACGGGAACCCCCGGCTCCAAGGATTGGACAAAATGCCCACCACCCCCGACAACCCCCGCCCTCACCGCCTCGCCAAAACCGCAGCCGCCCTCGCGCTCGCCAGCGGCACCACCCTCCTCGGCGGATGCATGGCCTCCCACCCCGCCCCCGAAAAAGCCGCCCTGCAAAATCCCCCGCCCGATCCCCCCGCCCCCCTCACCCCCCAGCAACTCGCCGCCGACCGCATCAAAAACTACACCGCCGACATCAACGCCGCCCTCGACAACCTCGACGCCGAAAAATTCCGCAAAGCCGACGCCCTCCCCTCCCTCAACACCCCCACCACCCAACCCGCCCGCGCCCAAATCCCCCCCGCCACCCAACCCAGTCTCGCCGCCGCTACCACGCAGCCCGCCCCGCTCGCCCAGGCCACCACCCAACCCGCCGCCGCGCCCACCACCCAGCCCCACCTCGCCGCTGCCCCCACCACCATGCCCGCCCCCAAGCCCATCATCGTCCGCGTCCAGCCCACCTACGACGAAGCCCTCGCCATCGTCCGCAAACGCATCGCCACCCGCCCCACCCTCAGCACCACCCTCGCCCTCGCCCTCCTCGACACCGCCGAAGGCAAAGCCCCCAACACCGCCCTCGCCTCCACCCTCTCCCCCGCCGATCAAAAAATCCTCTCCGATCTCCTCGCCGCCCTCCAGGGCATGTCCCCCACCAGCGCCGCCGCCGATCTCCCCGACCGCGCCGCCCCCCTCCTCGACGCCGCCTCCCGCTGGAAAGGCGACCACGACCTCACCCTCCCCAAGCTCGCCCTCGCCTCCCGCGTCGATTCCTTCGGCGTCTACACCCCCGTCGACCCCAGGTTCCCCCAGGGCACCGCCCGCACCGTCATCCTCTACTGCGAAGTCGCCAACTTCACCTCCCGGAAAGACCCCGAAGGCCAGTTCGAAACCAAGCTCACCCAGCAGGAATCCCTCATCACCTCCGACGGCCTCCTCGTCTACCGCCCCAACCCCGAAGACGTCGACGACCGCTCCTTCAACCACCGCCACGACTTCTACCTCGTCAAAAAAATCACCCTCCCCGCCACCCTCCCCGTCGGCAAATACACCCTCCGCATGAACGTCACCGACCGCCTCGCCAACAAAATCGCCATCGTCACCATGCCCCTCGAAATCACCCCCAGCGACAACAACTAGCCCGCCGCGATCCCACTGGCGGAAAACAACCTGACCGTTCGCGCACTCCCAAAAGCGCCGAACTACCGAACGAAGCCTGCAACGTGTCACAGGCTTCGTTCCCTTTTTGCCCCGCGCGTGGCATCGCCAACGATCGGCCGCAGCCGATTCACCTTCCCGCGCCTACAATGCCAGGAACGCACGCGGAGGAAACCCTCATGATCCGCAAACTCGCCTCAGGCCAATTCCGCCTCTACTCCCGCAAGAAAAACCCCGCCACCGGCAAACGCCGCAACCTCGGCACCTTCAACTCCCGCGCCGCCGCCGAAAAACACGAACGCCAAATCCAATACTTCAAACGCCACTGAAAACCCCCGCCCCTCAATCCCCTGTGCTCACAAATTCACGGTGCCACAACTTCACAGACCCCAGACCCCAGTCCCCAGACCCCCGTTTGCGCCCCACCCCTCCGTGGTCCTTCGTCCCTTCATCCCTTCGTGTTTCCGTCGTCGGGGGGGGGGAACTCACCGCGGATGATTCAAAAGCGCCTCATGCGCCGCCCGCAAAAGCTCCCGTGCATTCTCATACGTCAGCCGCTCCATCGCATCCTCATACGACATCCACGCATACCCCGTATGCTCCTCCGATATCGCCACCTCCTCCGTCCGCGTCCGCCCCAGAAAATACGTCACCGTCTTATGAATCCGCCCCTTCCGCGGCGAGAAAAACACGTAATGCATGTCCCGCTCAAACCGCGTCACCCGATCCACCTGCCGGATCCCCGTCTCCTCCCGCAGCTCCCGCACCGCCGCCTGCCACGCCGTCTCCCCCTCCTCCAAATGCCCCTTCGCATAATCCCAGTGCTTCCCGTAATCCAGCAACAAAAACACCGGCCCCCCCGGCGTCTCCCGATACAAAATAAACCCCGCCGAAAACTCCCGCCGGAACGGCGACTTCACCTTCCCCTTCCCGCCCCCATACCCCTTCTTCTTCCCCTTCCCGCGCGCACCCGCCCCCTTCACCTCGCCCCGCCCACCGAACAACGACCCTTGCACGCCATCGCCCATGACTCACCCGCTTCGCCGCGCCGCTCGCCGCGCCAGGTTCTTCCCCGGCACGCCGCTTCCTCTTCATTTCCCAAGCAACTGCCGCTTGTGTCGCAAAAAACCAAGATGGTGCGACAGGTGCTGCACATACGTTGCCACCAGTTCCTCCAACGTCACTCGCCCTCTTTCATTGTGCGTCCCCACCCGCCTGAACGCCTCCTCCCCCACGTTCCGCAGGATCACCGCCATCAGCTCCCGGTTCTTCCGGAAAACCTCCGCCGCCACAAACGGATCCAGCTTCTCGTAAAACAACCTCTGCGAAAACAGCGTCTCGTTGTACCCGATGATCGCCGGATTCTCCTCCGCAATCACCCGCTTCATCCGGTCCGCCCCAATCAAATCCGAATCCATCAGATGAATCACAATCTGCTGAATCGACCACGTCCCCGCCACCGGCACCGCCAGGAAATCCTCCCTCCTCAACCCCCCAATCGCTTTCTCCAGCTCCCCAGCCCCGCTCGCATACCGCTCAATCATCGACCGATCCATGACGCGCCTCCTTCCCCGTAGTATAGTGCTCCTGACCCAACCGCCTAGCCCCCGATGGAAATCGAGGGCCATTCCGGGCCCCCTCGCCCAAACCCACCCCCTCCCACCCCGCCCCCACCCGCAAACAAACGTTTTGTGTTTCGCGTTTCGCGTTTCGAGTTTCCATCATGGGCTACCAGGACCACAAACAACAAGCCGGCCAACGCCCCGTCGCCTGCGCCGTTATCACCTGCTCCGACACCCGCACCGTCGAAGAAGACGAATCCGGCCAACTCATCCGCCGCCTCCTCGAATCCCACGGCCACACCCACCCCTTCTACGCCATCTCCAAAGACGACCCCGCCCAAATCTCCTCCCTCCTCCAATCCCTCGCAACTCGCCCCGATATCCACGCCATCATCCTCAACGGCGGCACCGGCGTCTCACGCCGCGACAATACCTTCGACGCCGTCTCCTCCGCCCTCACTAAAACACTCCCCGGCTTCGGCGAAATCTTCCGCATGCTCTCCTACCACGCCATCGGCTCCGGCGCACTCCTCTCACGCGCCACCGCCGGCATCATCCTCTCCCCAGGCCCCTCCCCCGAAGACCCCAAACACACCATCGTCTTCTCCATCCCCGGATCTCCCAACGCCGTCGACCTCGCCATGAACAAACTCATCCTCCCCGAACTCTCCCACCTCGTCTGGGAAACCATCCGCTGACCCCCCAACCCTCCTCAAACGCCCCGCCCTTGAACCCCCACCCTCATTTTTCATAAACTCCTGAACTCAACAGTGGGGCCGACGCCCCCGTCGGCCATGTTTTCTGCTCTCTCACGCAAGAATGAGAAACACCCTCCCCATGCCCCACCCCGCCAAAATCCTCCTCCCCCTCCTCCTCCTCTCCCTCACCACCTGCTCCCAACCCCCCGCCGCCAAAACCTCCGCCTCCGCCACCTCCACCCCGCACCCCCTCACCGAAAAACAAAAAATCGAATCCCTCATCCAGATCGTCGCCGACATGAAAGGCGCCAAGTTCATCCGCAAAGGCACCCCCTACGACGCCTCCGCCGCCGCACAGTTCATGCGCGGCAAATGGGCCTGGAAATCCTCCGAAATCCACACCGCACGAGACTTCATCCGCATCTGCTCCGCCGGCGGCTCCGGCGAAGGTACCCCCTACTTCATCCGCCTCCCCAACGGCACCCAACTCCCCTCCAAAGACTTCCTCTCCGACCAACTCGCCCACCTCGAATCCCCATCCGCCTCCGCCCAATAGCCCTCCCCCAATCGATAATCAAAAATCCCCCACCCCTTCACCTCCCAATCCCGCTCTCTGTGCCCGCCTCTGCCCTTCTGTCCCCTCTGCGCTCGCGGTGTAACCCCCCACCCCCAAAATTCATCGGCGTCCCACCGCCCCCCTCACTTCCCCACCCGAAACCAATAAAAATACACACTCCCCCCCTCCGCCTTCTTCGCAAAATGAAACAACCCAAACCGATACCCCATAAAGTGCGGCAACGTATACACCATGTGCAACGGCTTCCCAATCTCCTTCCACGCCGTCCCATCCAACGAATAATAAAACCGCGCCACATCCGCCCTCTCCCGAAAATCCCCGCTCACCTTCAAATACACCCGCGAAGCATCCCCCAACGCCACCCGCCCCTCCTCCAACGCCCCATCCCTCTCCACCCCCTCCATCACCACAAACTTCGCATCCCCCTCCCGCTTCACCCCCACAAACCCATACTTCTTCTGCAACGCCCCCAACCCCGCCACATCCCCGTCCTTCATCCCCCCCACCTCCATCGCCACGCTCCCCGCGCAGGTCGGCCCAAACATCCGCTGCGTCAACGTGTTCCGCGCCCCAACCCACTCCGAATCCACCCGCCCCGTCTTCAACCGCAAATACCCCGCCCGCTCCGTCACCGACCACTCCCCATCATCCGGATTATGATTCCACTGCCACACCAACGGCATCCCCCCCCCCGTCCAATCACACGCATCCGACCCCCCAATCCCCGCCACCCCGCGCGCCGCCCCCCCCCCCGGCGTAGCCACCACCCCCCGCGCCCGGCCCAACCCCCCCCGCCCCGGCCCCC
>JBQCGD010000097.1:0-5736 GCA_051955985.1 Phycisphaerae bacterium
CACTCCCCTTTCCCGCAACCACCCGCGCTCCCAACCCACCCGGCGCCTTCACCCCCACAGCCCCCGCCACCATCCCCCCGACCCCCGCCGCATCCCCCCTCACCCCCAACCACCCGCGCATCCTCTCCACCGCCCGCCAAAGCCGCTTCCGCACCGCCCCCTCGCTCATCCCCATCTCCCGCGCCACCTCCTCCACCTTCATCCCCGAATAAAAATGCAGCAACACCACCCGCCGCTCCCCCTCCCGCAACCGTCCCACCACCTCATCCACGCGCTCCACCAACTCCGCATCCACCGCTTCCCTCGACTCCCGCATCACCGCCTCCTCCGCAACCACGCGCACACGCTCCTCCTCCCGCCGCCGCCCGCGCATCAACGTCGAACTCCCCAGCCGCGTCGCCTCAAACAACCACGCCGCCAGGCACGGATGCCCCGCCAATTTCCCCGCCTTCTGCGACATCGCCGCAAAAACCCCCTGCGCCACATCCTCCGCCAGCCCCGCATCCCCCGTCATCCGCCGTGCCACCCCATACACCCACCCCACATGCCGCGACACGATCTCCGCAAACGCCCCCTCCCGCTCGTCACCACTTCCGCGCGCAAACCGCCGCAGCAACTCCGCATCACTCAAGCGCTCACTCGAAACCGTCACAGCGCCTCCTTCCATCACCCTTGTACAGCCACCTCCTCAAAAATGTGGACCGAATTCCATTAAAATTTCTCCTTTCCTTCTGCAATCCCTCAATGACCCGATGACCCGATGACTCAATGCCTCTATCGTGCTCCTCCCCGCACTTCCCGCAATCCCACATTTCTCCGCCGCTGCTGGCCCACCCTTTGCCCCTCCACCTCATGCAGGCGGATCTCAAACGTTTCATCGGCCCGCTCGACCGGCCGTGCGTCAGCCGTGCGCATTCCCCGCCAGATGCGCACCGACAAAAGGAGACATCGTCATGGATTCCAACTCTCCCGCCCTCAGCCAGCTTCAGGACCTGCTCAGCATCAACATCGACTCTCAGAAAGGTTTCCTCGAAGCCGCCGACAGCACCAGCGATCCCCAGCTCAAAACCTTCTTCGCCGAGTTCAGCCAGAAACGCGCTCACAACGCCGCCGAGCTCCGCTCCTTCATCAGCTCCGCCGGCGAACAACCCACTTCCACCGGCTCCATGTCCGCCGCCATCCACCGCTGGTGGATCGACGCCAAACAAGCCCTCACCGGCAAAGATGCCAAGTCCATTCTCAGCGAAGCCGAACGCGGCGAAGACTCCATCAAAAAAGTCTACGAAAACGCCCTCACCGCCGTCGGCAACTCCAACGCCCGCGACCTCGTCGAACGCCAATACCGCAACATTCGCGAAGGTCACGACAAGGTCAAAGCCATGCGCGACACCTACCGCCGTAACCCACACGACTAATGAAATTACCCAGCTTCACAGGCCGTTCCAAAAAGGATGTGCGAACAGGGCACCACTCCCCCCACAGGACCCCTTCACCGCTCCCCAAGGCCCCCGCCAAAAGGTGCCCTTCCACTCCCCAAACGCGCCAAAACCAGTCCCAAACCGCGCCCAAATGGTACCCAAACAGTACCAAACCTGCCCAAAGTCCGCCGCTCCCCCTCCCCAATCCCCTCCTCCTCACCCCACCGCGTCAGCCCCATTTTGTAGCGTCTCAACCCGCTTTTGCCCGGCCAGCGGCGGCAGCCAGCCGGCCTGGCCGCGCTTGCCGTTGAACCACTCCCGATCCGCCGCCATCAGCATGTCGCGGCAGCGATCGAGCTCCCCCTCCATCCCCTCATCCCCCCGAAGTACCGACAGCAACACCAGTTGCGCGCCGGCATGAAACCCGTACGTCAGCCGCTCCACCCGCATCCGCCCGAGGTCCGCATAGCGCATCAGGTGGTCCGGATCGCGTAAAAATGCCAAAAGGTACGTCACCATGGACGCAATCCGCCGCCCCTCTTCGATCGCATCATCATTCTCTGCAAGGGGTTGCATCACCTTCTCAAGAACTTCCCCGCTCCCCCGTTCGATCAGGTAAAGCTGCTCGATGCACGCCGGTTTCCCCTTCCGCCGAAACAACCCACGCCCCCAGTTCCAAGGCGACAACATCATCTGCCATAATGCTTTGCGCGCCGCCCGCGCCAGCAGTTCCGGCCGCTGCCGCAGGGCTTCGCCAAGCGCGCCCCCCACGATCGGCGACAGCGTCTGCGCCACGCCCGAATCTCCCGCCCGCAGCGCCAGAATCTCCGGCAAAATTTCCGCGATTTCGCTTGCACGAATCGCTGGATCATCCAGTCTTTTCAAGAGGTTACGTAACTGCGCCCGCTCCGGACCCAGCAGCACCGCGCGCAGCGCGGCGAGGTCGCGGCCCTCCAGTCCTCCCCCTTCTGTGGCTTCCGCAGCACGGGCGAGGATTTCTTCGGTCGCACTCATTGCAACTGCTTGTTGTTCCTTGGCTTACGCCGCGATTATCCCTGCAGACGGCCGGCCATCTCGTTGAACAGCCCGGCGAGCGCCGCGCGATCCGTCTTGGCGCCTTTGAGTTCTGTAACTACTTTCTCTACAAGGGCATACAGCTCAGCATGGACCGCCTTGAGCTCTTCGCGGGCGGTGTTGGACTGCTCCTGGAGCGACTTGCGGATCTCCGACTCGGCATGGGCGTGCTGCTGGGAGAACTCGTTCACGCGCCCTTCGAGGCGCTGGGAAGTGCTGCGCAACTCATTACTGATATTGTTGTTAGCTTCATTCCGCTGATTGGATTCGGTGGTGATCCGGGCGGTCAGCGCCGAGAGTTCGGCGGTGACGAACTGTTCGAGCGAGGAAAGCTGCTTGCGGACATCCTCGCGGAAGGCCGTAAACTCTTGGGAGAACTTCTCTTCCAGCGAACCGAATCGCCGGTCCTGATCGCGCATCTGGGAGCCAAACAGGATGTCGCGGACCTTGTCGAGCGACTCCTGCGTCGCCTCGACCGCCTGCTCCACAGCCTGGCCGTCATTTTGTATCTCTTCATTATTTCGCGACTTATGAGCAGTTTTGCCGGACATCGATTGCACTCCGTTGGAAGGGTTCGCCTCTCAGGAGTTGTATCGATCATTCCAGCCGCGCAATTCAGTTGGAGTGGCGGGAAAATGGTCTTGGCGCTCGGATGATGGGGGGCTGTGGAGGGGGTGACACGGGGGGCATCGAGGGGGGTGAAAGGAGGTCCTTTGCGCGCTTTTAGCACCGATTTGGACCCGTTTTGGACGTTTTTACGCGCGTTTGGGCGCGCTTTGCACGGGGGCAAGTGCGCGATTTGTCGCATGTTATTTATTTTGCGACAGAGTGAGGCAGGTGGTCAGGAGTTCATGGTCGGTGGTCATGGCGGGAGGGGGTGTGCGGTAGGGGGATGGGGACGGGAATGGGTTGGGAGATTTTTACAGATTTAGGGGGAATTGCGAATTGTTTTTTTCACCCCCGCCGGCGGAGTTTCCGCCGCCTCTTGGACGGCCTGCGGGCTTTCAGGGGTTTTCTGGAAGGGTGAGGGTGAGGGTGGCGGATTGGCCAGGGCGGAGTTTTAAGCGTTTTTCGATGCGGGCTTTTTGGGAGAAGTCGGGGTCGACTTGGAGGGAGTATTCGCCGGGGAAGAGATGGGTGAGGGTGAAGTGGCCGGCGGCGTCGGTGGTGGTGGAGTAGTGGGGGCTGACGCTGGGTTCGGTGGGGTAGTAGGAGATGGTTTCGGCTTGAATGGGGATGCCGGCTTTGGCGGGAGCGTTGTGGGAGAGGACGGTGCCGGTGACGGAGCACCACGGGGCGAGCGTGATGGCGCGGGTGGGTTGAAATTTTTTGGTCTTGGTGATGGCGCCGCCCTGGTCTGTGACGACGAGGAGGGCGTAGGGGTCGGCTTGTGGGGGGAAGGTGAAGTTGCCGTCTTTGTCGGTGGTTGCGAAGTGGGCGGGGTCGTGATCGGCGTGGTCGTGGTGGTTGCCGTAGATGTCGATGAGATCGGTGGTGAGTTCGACGGTGGTGTTGGCGAGGGGGAGACCGTCGGTGTCGAAGAGTTGGCCGGCGAGAGGTTCGGCCTGGTGGAGCGGGAGGGTGATTTCGTAGTCGTGTCCATCGAGGGGGAGCAGCGGGGAATCGGTGGGGGCGAAGCGGTCGCCGGAGGCGCGGACGAAGAGGAGGTCGTGTTGCTGGGAGAGGGTGAGGATGCGGACTCCGTCGGGTCGGGGAGCGGCGGTGTTGGTGTACTGAAAGTAGTTGAGCCAGTTGATGTGGTCGTGGTAGCGATGGTCGGCGATTCCGGTGATGGCGCGGAAATCGGCGAGGGGCTGATTTGTATCGGCGTTGACGGCATGGACCCGGATCAGCGGGCGGGGGTTGAGGAGGATGGTGTTCAGGGTGTTGTGAATGAGGGGAAACTCGGAACGGTCGAGGCAGCCGGGGGCGGAGATGTTTGCGGCGACATCCGTTTCGGGGGCTTCGGGCCAGGTGGCGTTGCCCTGAGCGTCGGTGATGAGAGTGCGGCGGATGTTGCGCGCGTAACGGTGGGCGGCCTTGTCGATCCAGAAACTGATGGCGATGGCGGCACCGGGGATGGGGGCGTTGTTGTTGTCGACGATGTGCATGGTGATGGGTTGGGGGGCGTGGAGGGAGAGATTGAGGTTCATGGGGGCGGCGGCGACGTCGATGGCGGTGGTGAGGGTGGCGAGGCCGGGGGCGTGGATGGTGAGGGGGATGCGGGCGTTGGGGCGGGCGCCGAACTGGAAGCGGCCGTCGTCGGTGGCTCGGAGATCAGGGGCGGAGGCTTGGCTTTCGTTCCATGCACCGATGGTGATGAGGGCATTGATGGGTTTTCCGTCGGGGCCGGTGATGGTGCCGGTGATGGGGATGCCGGGGTCGATGACGATAGTGTGGGAGCGGTTGCGGAGGGAGTTGAGGAGGATTTGGTCGAGCGGTGGGTCGGTCGCGAGGGAAGGGGTGAAGTCGACGATGCCGGAGTCGTCGAGGAAGGAGGGGTGGGAGGCGCCGACGGAGATGGAGTTGCAGGATTCGGGGATGGTATTGAGGTTCCATTGGCCATGGGCATCGGTGGTGGTGTGCATGAAGGGGGTGACGGTGGTGTCGGGGGTGTAGTTTTTGGCGATGTGGACGAAGATGGTGGTGTTGGGGAGGGGGTGGTTTTGGGAGTCGAGGACGGTGCCGCCGATGGTGATGGCTTTTTCGAGTTTGAGGGTGAAGTGGTCGGGGGCGGGGTCGGCGGGGAAGGGGCGTTTCCAGGTGGTGATGACGGGGACGTAGCCGGGGTTGGAGGCGGTAATGGTGATAATGCGGTTGGTGTTGGGCGGGTAGGGAAGGGTGATGGTGCCGGTTGTGGAGGGCTGGCCGTGGACGGCGGGGAGGGTCACTGGAGGGAGGGTTTCGGTGTTGCTGGCGTTGATTTCGATGGAGGTGTCGGGGAGAGGGGTGTTGGTGGCGAGGTCGCGGACTTCGATGGTGGGGATGGGGTCGTGGGGGATGGTGCGGGTGGAGGGGGAGGAGAGGATTGCAGGTGCGAGCGAACGCCCCGCGCCGCCCGAGGCGGCGGGCGTCATGGCGGGGGCGGAGACGAGGAGCTTTTGATGGATGATGGTGGCGGAGGCGCCGGCGAGGAGGAGTGCGGTGGTAGTGGAGGCGATTGCGATTTTTGCTATGGACCCCGTTGCAAGCTTGGTGGCGCCTTTTGCTAGGAGCACGGCGGTGGGGGAGGCGGTGGTGGGGG
>JBQCGD010000098.1:0-7105 GCA_051955985.1 Phycisphaerae bacterium
GGCTTCGATGTGCGGAGAGGCGATGGGGCCTGGGGAGGGGCGAGGGGCTTCGATGTGGGGCGAGGCAGGGGCGGCGGTGGGGGAGGAGGGGGTGAAGGCTGGGCGCGGGGCGTAGGTGGAGTTTGGCGGGGTGGTGATGATGGGGTGCGGTGCGGGGGCGGGGGTGGGGGCAGGGTTGGCGTGGAAGATGGGGCCTGGTGCGGGGGTATTCACGTGCGGAGAGGGGGCAGCGGGGGTGGGAGTTCGGGGGGCCGACGGCTGCTGGGCGCGGGGTGCTGGAGTGGAGAACGAGGGGTGTGAGGGGGCAGCGGGGGCTGGGCGGTTGTAGGTGGAGTACGGTGGGAGCGTGTTGATGTGGGGTTGAGGGGCGGGGTTGGGCGCGGGCGTGGGGGTGGGGCGCGGGGTCGGGTGCGGGGTGCCGGTGGGGGTGTGAGGGGGCGGCGTGTGGGTGTTGCCGGGGGTGCCGGGGTGCTGGTTATCACGACCGGGAGCCGGGCGGCCGTTGTTGAAATGGGCGGGAGGGGAGCCGCGGTCATGATCGCCATTGCGATGGCCGTTGGACCGGTTGTGGGGGTCGTGCATCCATTCGTTGTGGTGGGCCCAGTCGCGGTGGTGATCGCGGGCCCATTCCCAGTGGCGGCGATCCCAGCGGGGGCTGGAGGGGACGACCCAGAGATTGAGGCCATAGTCATAGTAGGAGTCATTGGGGAGGACGTAGGTAGGTTCGGAGTAGCCGTACTGGGGGTAGACGGGGTAGGTGGGTTGGTATTGGGGTTGGGCGTACTGAGGGTAGGGTTCGGCGTATTGCGGGTATTGGGGGTAGGTGCTGTCGGGAGCGTATTGGGGTTCGACACCGCCGACGACGGCGTCGGGGGCATATTGCGGGGTGTAGGGCTGGGGGGCGGCTTCGGAGCCGGCGGGTGCGGAATTGTCGTAGTTCGCGCCGCCCGGGACCGGGGGCGGCGGCGGCGGGGCGTAAGTGGTGGGGTAGTTGTTGTAGGCGCTGCCGTATTGGTCGGCGTAGGGGTTGGACTGGGTGCAGGCGGCGAGCGCGGAGCTGAGCAAGACGAGTGCAAGGGTGCGTTTCATGGGATGTCCTCCTGGCGGGCGGTGGTCGCCCTAGAAGTGCCGCGATGTCAGACAGGCAATACCGCAAAGGGTTTGCCAGATGGGGGGACGGTTTGATTTAAAGTGGGCGGTGGCAGGGGCGGCGGTTAAGAATATGTGGATAGGCATACGTATCTTCTGAGATGAGATAAGGAAAGCGGTTAGGCAGGAAAGGGAGCGTCCGAGAATGCGAAGCGAGGGCGGCTCATGGGGGAGTGAGCCAACGGCAGGCGATGAGCAAAAATGGTGAGAAGGAGTGTCTCAAGTTGGGAGACCGTGGACATGGGGACTGTTGAAATGAGGTGGTGATGTCGTCGGAGTTGGATGATCGTGAGTTGGTGGCGGCGCATGCAGCGCGGGAGGCGGGGGCGTTTGGGGAATTGGTGGCGCGGCATGCGCGGTGGGTATTTGCGGCGGCGTATCGGCAACTCGGAGATGTGCAGACGGCGGAGGATGCGACGCAGATTGTGTTTGTGCTTTTGCATCGGCGGGCTGGGGTGATGGTGATTGTGGTGAAGGGGCCGTGGGTGGGGTATGAAGACTCGCCGTTTGCGACGGGGGAGGACCGGGCGGCGATGTTGCGGCATTTTTCGGAGCAGAGCGGACTTACGTGGAGCGAGGAGACGCGGACCGTGCGGCATCTGTTTATTGAGAAGGCGGCGGGGAAGCGAGGGACTAACGGTTGAGTAGGGGGAGTGTCTATTTTCCCGGCAGTTCTCTTGCGAGAAGGTGCCGCGGGCGCGGCGGCGGTTAAAATCGCCTGCTGACCTGCGGTTGTGAGAATGGTTCGTTTTCGGAACTGATATGGAGATTTCGATGAAACGCACGGTGGTTGTGTGCCTGCTGGCGGCTGCGCTGGCGACGATGAGCGGTTGCATTGCAATTGGAGGGTCGGAGACGAGCGCACGGCCGACGACGGGGCAGGAGCTCATAGATTTGAAGGCGGCGTTGGACAAGGGGGCGATCAACCAGGCGGAGTATGACACGAAGAAGGCGGATATTCTGCGGCGGAAGTGAGCAGGAAACTGGCGGCGCGTGGGGGGATGGAGTAGTGTTCCCGCGTACGATTTTGATCGAGCGCGGGGACGTTTTTTATGCCGTCAATTATTGAGCGTTTGAAGAACGCGTGTGCGGGATTGGCGGGTGCGCAGCCGGCGGCGGCGCCCGTGGCGGAGGTGAAGCGGGAGGAGCCGGCGCCGGTGAAGCCGGTGACCGATGGGATTACGCGGAACATTCGAGGGGAGAACAACCGGATCGAGATTGCTTCGACGCCGGTGGAATCGTTTGCCATCGACATCAATGGGGACAACAATACGGTGATCATCGGGGCGGGGACGATCCTGGCGAACTCGCGGATCGTGATGGCGGGGAGCGGGCACACGATTCGGATCGGGAAGCGCGTGCAGTTGCGCAACACGACGCTGTGGATTGAGGATTCGGGGGCGGTGCTGGAGATCGGGGATGAGACAACGTCGGAGGGGGCGGGGATCGCGTTGACGGAGCCGGGATCGAAGGTGACGTTCGGGCGGGATTGCATGCTGTCGTACGACATTGATATCCGGACGGGGGATTCGCATTCAATCATGGAGTGCGCGACGGGCGAGCGGATCAATTTTGCGGAGGATGTGACGTTTGGGGACCACGTGTGGATCGGGGCGCATTGCGTGGTGCTGAAAGGGGTGCGGATTCCTTCGGACTGCATTATTGCGACGGGCGCGATCGTGACGAAGTCGGTGACGGTGGAGCATGCGATTGTGGCAGGGAATCCAGCGAAGGTGGTGAAGGAGGGGGTGACGTGGTCGCGGGAGCGGTTGCCGCGGACGTGAGGAGGGAGCAGGGATTCAACACGCAAATGAGAGCCCAGAAGGCACGGGTTAAGCACCGAGGTTGTGCTTAACCCGTGGCACCCACTTCTGGATTCGGACGTTACTCGCCGTCGTGTTCGGCGGTGTAGTAGTTGGGGGATTCGCGGGTGATCTGGATGTCGTGGGGGTGGGATTCGATCATGCTGGCGGCGGTGACTTTGACGAAGCGGGCCCTGGTGCGGAGTTCGTTGATGGTTTTGGCGCCGCAGTAGCCCATGCCGGCGCGGAGGCCGCCGACCATCTGGTAGACGAAGTCGCCGAGGGGGCCGCGGTAGTGGACGAGGCCTTCGACGCCTTCGGGGACGAGCTTGGAGGATTCTTTGACTTTGGCCTGGCCGTAGCGGTCGGCGGAGCCCTGGACCATGGCGCCCATGGAGCCCATGCCGCGGTAGGACTTGAAGCGTTTGCCGCGGCGGATGACGAGTTCGCCGGGGGATTCGTCGAGGCCTGCGAAGAGGGAGCCCATCATGACGCAGGAGGCGCCGGCGGCGATGGCCTTGGTGATGTCGCCGGAGTGGCGGATGCCGCCGTCGGCGATGACAGGGATGCCTGCGGGGCCTGCGGTTTTGATGGCGTTGAAGATGGCGGTGACCTGGGGGACACCGACGCCGGAGACGATGCGGGTGGTGCAAATTGATCCGGGGCCGATGCCGACCTTCACGGCGTCTGCGCCGGCGTCGATCAAGTCACGAGCGCCTTCGGCGGTGGCGATGTTGCCGGCGACGACCTGGATGTCGAATTTCTTTTTGATTTCGCGGACGGAGTCGATGACGTTGGCGGAGTGGCCGTGGGCGGTATCGACGACGACGACATCGACGCCTTTTTCGATGAGGGCGGCGACGCGGTCGAACTGTTTGACGCCGACGGCGGCGCCGACGCGGAGGCGGCCGCGAGAGTCTTTGCAGGCGCGGGGGTATTGATGCGTTTTGTCGATGTCGCGCATCGTGATCATGCCGACGAGGTGGCGTTTGTCATCGACGAGGAGGAGTTTCTCGACGCGGGCGGAGTTGAGGATGTGTTCGGCCTGTTCGAGGGTGGTCTGGGCGGGGGCGGTGACGAGGTTGTTTTTGGTCATCAGTTCACGGACGGGGCGGTTGTCGTTGCCCTCGTGGAACTTGAGGTCGCGGCGGGTGAGAATGCCGACGAGTTCACCGTCCCCCCCCCCGGTGCCGCCGGCGCCGTTGACGACGATGGGGATGCCGGAGATGTTTTGTTCGCGCATGATGCGGCGGGCTTCTTCGACGGAGCCGTCGGGGGGGAGCGTGACGGGGTCGAAGATGATGCCGTTCTCGGAGCGTTTGACCTTTTCGACCTCGCGGCATTGCAGGTCGATGGGCATGTTTTTGTGGATGAAGCCGAGGCCGCCTTCCTGGGCGAGGGCGATGGCGAGGGAGGCTTCGGTTACCGTGTCCATGGGGGCGGAGAGGAGGGGGATGTTGAGTTCGATGGACTTGGTGAGGCGTGTGCGGCAGTCGGCGTCGGCGGGGACGAAGTCCGAGCGTTGGGGCGTGAGGAGCACGTCGTCAAACGTGATTGCTTCGCCGATGATCTTGGTGGAGGGGTCGAACGGATTAGGTAGGTTTTCCATGTGACAATGATGCCGATGAGCGTGGCGAGTGTCAAGGAGTGCTGTGTCAGGGAATGACGAATGCCGGAGCACGAATGGCGGATCAAATCGAATCGCGCCTGGGACCTTTGGGAGGCGAAGGTTGTTTGTGCGTGGGGTTCATCAACTGATGTAGAAGGCGTGGGCGTGGCACTCGCCGGGGGATGCGCCTGGCGGTTTACGGGCGTGAGGGTGTGAAAGTGCGGCGACAGGTTTGTTGTGCTGGTAGAAGAGCATGGCGATCGCGGAGTGGCGAGTCGAGAAGGAAAGCGGCGGCAGCGTTATGGAAGGCGCGCGGCGTTGGGCAATTCACGTGGTGGAGTGGACGGGGATGCCGCTGTCGGATTTCGTGAGGAGCGTCGAGCCGGGCGTTCAGTTGAGGGTGGCGGGAATGGGGATGGGGAGGGCGCGTGGGGAGGGGTGGCCGCAGGGGATGCGGCGTTGCCAGGCGTGGCGGGCGACGCGGTTGAGGAGGGTGTGGTCGAAGAAGTTGCGGAGGAGCATGCAGAAGCCGCCGAAGGCGTCGTGGGAGCGGAGGGTGACGCGGATGGCGTCGCGGCCGTCGGGGAATTGTTCCATCTCCACGTGGATGTGGAGTTTACGTGCGGAATCGCAGGCGTGGCGGATGGTGGTTTCGCCGACGCTGACGGCTGCCTGGAGGAGCGGGTTGTTGAGTGAAGGTCCGAATTCCATGAATCCCCTCAGTGGTTGGGAAAACGGTTTTTGCACCAAAGAGGAATGCAATTGGTACGCCGAAGGCATGGAAAGGGACGGATTCGGCATGGTTTTGGATGATTGTGGGGGAACTCTGCGGAACAAAGATCGCAGGGCCAGGAACACTGAGTTTTTCTAAGACAGGGGTAAGTCGATAGGAAAATTCGAATCAGAGGGGTAGACTGTACGGAACTACTGAGCGTCACGTTTTTCGGAGCGTCGCATGCCATTTCTGAATTACCACCACCTGATGTATTTCTGGACGGTTGCGCGGGAGGGAGGCGTGGCGCGGGCGGCGGAGAAACTGCATTTGTCGAGTCCGACAATTTCGGCGCAGATTCACGAGCTGGAGGACATGCTGGGGGATCGGCTGTTTGAGCGGCGCGGGCGGTCGCTCGTTTTGACGGAGATGGGGCAGCTTGTCTTCCGGTACGCGGACGACATTTTTACGCTGGGGCGGGAGCTGCTGGACGCGGTGAAGCTGGGGCCGGGGACGCGGCCGGCGAAGCTGACGGTGGGGATCTCGGACGCGGTGCCGAAGCATGTGTCGGTGGCGTTGCTGGAGCCTGCGCTGCAGATGGAGCCGTCGTGCACGGTGGTGGCGTACGAGGACAAGATCGATCGGCTGCTGGCGGAGCTGGCGACGTACCGGATCGACATGATTTTGTCGGACATACCGATCGGGGCGGGGGCGCAGTTGCGGGCGTACAACCATTTACTGGGGGAGTCGGGGATCACGTTTTTCGGGGGGAAGAATCTGATCGCAAAGTATGGGAAGAATTTTCCGCAGTGCCTGGACGGGGCGCCGATGTTTTTGCCGACGCGGAACACGGCGTTGCGGCGGTCGCTGGACCAGTTTTTCGATGCGAACGGGATTCATCCGCGGGTGCTGGGGGAGTTTGAGGATTCGGCGTTGCTGAAGACGTTTGGGCAGACGGGGCGGGCGTTGTTTCCGGCGTCAGCATTGGTGGAGGAGGAGATTTGCGCGCAGCACAATGTGAAGCCGATCGGGCACTTGGATGGGGTGCGGGAGCGGTATTATGCGATTTCGCCGGAGCGGAAGTTGAAGCATCCGGCGGTGGTGGCGATCTGCACGGTGGCGCGGCGGGAGTTTTTCAAGTGATGGGGGCGGGGTGTTGAAGGGATGAAGCGGGAGGGGAGGGGGAGGGGGGCGGCTCATTTTCTTTTAATGAAACGGCGGCGGGAAAATGAGAAGGGGCGGGTGGTGAGGGAGGATGGGGAAGGAGCGAGCGGGCGGGAAATCGCCCATTTTTACATATAGAAAATCATTGGAAATAGATATTTGCGGCGGGGGATTTTGGGGGTATAGAGGGAGGGAACAGCACAGTTCAGGCAGCCGCGGGCGTGTTGGCGCGGGGCTGCGGAATCGAGAAGAGAGAGGTTGGAGATGTCGGGATTGATTCGCGCGGCGATGTGTGGGGCGGTGGTGGGGATGATGGGTGTGGCGGCGCGGGCGAGCATCCTGGTGGATGATTTCACGCAGAGCATCGGGCCGTCGTGGCCGAAGGTGCAGAGCGTATCGACGGCGGGGGGATCGCCGACGACGGAGGCGGGGCTGGCGAGCGTGCTGGGCGGGGTGCGGGGGTACGTGGTGAACAGTGCGACGGTGGGGGTTCCGGGGGTGGACAATGTCACGTCGAACGTGTTCCACAATGGGACGGTGTCGTGTTTTGATTATCAGTGGTCGGGGGGGGGCGCGGGGTGGGGGGGGGTTTTGTATGTGGATGGGGCGACGAACACCCAGGGGTTTACGGGGGTTTAGGGGGGGGAGATTGATGTGATGTCGGATGAT
>JBQCGD010000099.1:0-41440 GCA_051955985.1 Phycisphaerae bacterium
GTCTCGAATTCACCAGACTTCTCGCCGATGGGAGCGGCGCTGGCAGGGGCGGTGGGGCTCGGGATTCACCGGGATGTGGAGGCGCTTGCGGGTTTGCCCTCCGCCGAGCAGCGGTTCCTTCCGACGATGCCGGTTGCCGAGCCGGAGCGGGTGCATGCGGGGTGGCGACGGGCGGTGACGCAGGTGTTGGCGGGGGGGCAGGGCGTTGGGGGGGCGATTGCCAAGCGTGGGTACGTCATTGGCAATCTGTCGTTTTTTGCCTGAAAATTAGGGTTGCGGGTTGCCTATCTTGCCAAAGGATGGAGTCATCGAGGTATTGAGGGGGGAGTCCGCCAAGTGTGGGTACGTCAATGGCGGTCTCCTCCCTATTCCTATAGGAATAGTAGGGATTCAGATTATTGGGGCGTGGTGAGGGGTTGTGTGGGGGTTGGTTGGGGGGTGGGTGCGGGGCGGCGGCGCCAGTAGTTGGCGAGGAGGGAGCCGGAGATGTTCATCCAGGGGGAGAAGATGGCGGGGGCGAGGCCGACGGTGGCGAGTTTGCCCATGGCGGAGGCGAGGCCGGTGGCCATGCCGCCGTTCTGGAGGCCGACTTCGAAGGCGACGGAGCGGGCGGAGTTTTTGTCGAGGCGGGCGGCGCGGGAGAGGAAGTAGCCGAAGAAATAGCCGGCGGCGTTGTGGAGGATGGAAGCGACGAAGAGGAGTGCGCCGACCTGGAGGAGGTTGTCGCGGCCGGCGGCGGTGGTGACGAGGGTGAAGTAGACGATGCCGAACATGGAGGCGATGGGGGTGTAATGGTCGAGTTTGGGGAGGAGGCGGGTGAAGGCGTGGTAGATGAGGCCGAAGAGAGGGGCGGCGAGGAGTAAGCCGAGGAGGGAGAGGGCGAGGCGGGCGTTGGGGGAGGCGTTGGCGGTGATGATGTTCCAGCCGCCGAGGGGGAGGAAGGTCAGCCAGGCGGCGCCGATCAGGGCGAGGATGAGGATGAGGATGCGGCCGTTGCGTGAGGCGTGCTTGAGGTAGTCGTGGATGAGTGCGGCGGCGATGGGGACGAGGACGATCTGGATGATTTCGACCATCATGTTGAGGAAATGGACTTCGACGAGCTGGCCGGCGAGGAGTTTCATCCAGAGGGGTGTCATGAGGGGGGCGATCATGGTGGTGATGGCGGTGACGGTGACGGAGAGGGCGATGTTGGCGCGGGCGATGTAGGCCATGACGTTGGAAGCGAGGCCGCTGGAGCAGGAGCCGATGAGGATGATGCCGGCGGCGATTTCGGGGGGGAAGTGGAAGAGTTTGGTGAGGGCGAAGCCGACGAGGGGCATGACGGAGAAGTGACAGACGATTCCGACGAGGACGCCGAGGGGTTGGCGGGCGACGCCGGCGAAATCGTGGAGGGACATCTGGGTGCCCATGCCGAACATGACGGCCTGGACGATGAGGAGGATGAGCCAGGGGTTGCGGAGGTTGAGGTTGCCCCAGTGCTGGAAGGCGTTGGGGTAGAGCATGGCGGCGGCGACGGCGGCGATGATCCAGAGGGTGAACTGGTAGGTGCGGAGGCTGGCGACCGCGGCGATGCCGAGGGCGAGGGAGGTGGCGGCGGTGATGGCGGCGGGTTGCCAGAGGTCGGGGCGGTGGAGGAGGAGTCCCGCAAGGAGGATGAGGAGGCCGAGCGCGGCGATAGCGAGGAAGAGTTTACGGAGGGGTTGCATCGCTCTCATTTGCGTATTTAGACGAATAAATTAGCCACGAAAGACACTAAAAACACGAAAGGGGTTTTTAGAGGATGGTGGCGAGGTGGTCGATGGCGATTGGGGGGCTGGCGAGGATGGGGATGGATTTGTCGGATTCGGGGAGAGCATCTACGACGCGGGCCATGGAGGCCTGGGCGAGGAGGATGACGTCGGATTTTGTGGCGAGCTGGCGGAGGGCGGTGGTGATGAGGGCGTCGTGCTTGGCGCTGTCGCCGGCCATGAGGGCGTCGAAGGCACCTTCGACGAGTTGGGCGGTGATTTCGACGGATTTGTTGGCGAGGGCGGCGCGGCGGCGGACGAGGTCGGTGGTGGGGTTGAGGGTTGTGGGGAGGGTGGCGATGACGCCGATGCGTTTGCCGGTACGGACGGCCTGGTCGGCCATGGGTTGATCGACGCGGAGGAGGGGGACGCCGGTGAAGAAGGCGGCGGCTTCGACGGCAGGGCCGATGGAGGAGCAGGTGACGAGGATAGCGTCGGCGCCGGCGGCTTCGGCGGCCTGGATGTGGCTGGCGACGCGGCGGGCGATGTTGGGGGTGAGGTCGCCGGCGGCGGCGCAGGCGCGGACGAGGGAGTCGTCGGCGATGTTGAAGGTTTCGACGTTGGGGAGTTTTTGCTTGCAGAGTTGGGCGAACATCGGGACGAGAGTTGCGGAGGTGTGGACGAGGGCGAGGGTTTTGCGTTTCATTTTGCGGGCCTTTCGGAATTAAGCACGGAGAGCACGGAGGGGGTGCAATGTGTTGTGTGCATGGTTCGCGACGACGCAAGCGTTATCGGGTGCACAAGTGTTGTGCGAGAGGTTGGGGGTGGGAGCGGGGTCATGGGGTGAGGGATTTTCCTTCGAGGGCAAGGGTGAAGTAGTTTTCGGGGCCGACTTGGCCGCCTTTGAAGTTGATTTCTATGTTATGCGCGGGGGAGTTGGGGGCGTGGGCGCGGCAGAGGGGGGCGCCAGGCGTGAGGGGGGCGAGCATTTCGACGGCTTCGATGCCGAGGGCTCGGGCGGCGAAGCTGGAGGTGTCGCCGCCGGCGACGATGAGGCGGCGGAGTTTGGTTTGTTCGAGGGCGGTGCGGGCGATTTGGCCGAGGGCGTTGCCGATGGCGGGGGCGGTGAGGGGAGTGATGGCTGTTTTGCGGGGGTCCTTGGGGCCGAGGTTGCTGTGGAGGATGACGCTGCGGTTGGCGCGGAGGTGGGTGGTGATCTCGGTGATGGTTTTGTCGAAAGAAGCCGTTTGCCCCCCTACCGCTTCGGCGAGGATTTCGGGGGTGGGGAGGGGGACTTCGGCGAAACCTGATTTAATGACGTGGTCGATTTGGTTGGCGGTGATGGGGGAACAACTTCCGGAGAGGACGAGGAGCGGGGAGGCGGGGCCGGGGTTGGGCCAGTCGTGTTTGGGGGTGAGTTTGTTTTTCGCGGACCAAAGGGCGCCGAGGGTCATTTCGATGGCGGAGGAGCCGGTGGAGAAGAGCGGAGTCTGCGCGGTGGCGAGGGAATCGATGAGGGCGCCGAGGCGTTCGAGTTGATTGGGGTAGAGGAGATCGAAGAGGAGGATGTCGGGGTTTTGTGCGAGGAGTTGATGGAGGGCGGCGTGTGAATCGGCTTCAGGGAGGGCGAGTTGGAGGATGTCGAAGAGGGCGATTTTCTTGTTGGTTTGCTTGGCGAGGTGGAGGCGGAGGTCGGATTCGTCGGCGGGGGTGACGGGGTGGCGGGACATGGAGGGGTGGCGGTCGAGGCGGTGGATTTCGCCGGCGGTGCCGATGCCCATGCGGGCGAAGAGGTTTCCGAAGACGCAGTAGCGGCCGAGGGGTGGGGCGCCGACGAGGAGGGGGACGGTTTTGGTTTGGAAGATGTCGGCGCCGATGTCGATGGCGCGACCGATGCTGCCGATGGTTGGGGAGGAGTCGAAGGTGGAGCAGACTTTGTAGTGGACGTGGCGGGGGTTGAGGGATTTGAGGGCGGTGAAGGCGGGGCGGAGTTCGGCTTCCATGGCGTCGGGGGGCATGGCGCGGGTTGCGCCGGCGATGCCGAGGGCCTGGAGGTTGGGGTATTGCGCGAGTTGGGCCGGTGTGGGCGGGGCGATGAAGAGGGCGGTTTTGGCGCCGGCGCGGGAGAGGAATTCGAGGGCGTCGGTGGAGCCGGTGAAGTCGTCGCCGTAGAAGGCCAGCAGAAGGGAACTGTCCATGATCAGGCCTTTCCGAATTTGGCGACGGATTTGGCGAGGTCGGGGTATTTGTTGGCGGCTTGTTCGGCGGTGAGGCCTTCAACGGCGGCTTCCCACCATTTGCGGAGGGCGCGGACGCCGGCGGGTGGGCCGTCGGGGTGGGCCATGATGCCGCCGCCGGCCATGTAGAGAAGGTCGAGGGTTTGGGTGCGGCGGAAGGTTTCGGGGGCCTGACCGCCCCATTGGCCGGAGGAGACGACGGGGAGGATGAGGCGTTCGCCGTTTTGCACTCCGGGGAATTGGGGGCGGAGGCAGGATTCGATGGAGCGGACGACGGAGTCGTCGGATTCCCAGAACTTGTTGGCGATGCCGTTGACGTGGAGCTGGTCGACGCCGGCGAGTCGCCAGAGCTGCTGGTAGGCGGGGAATTCGATGCCGAGGAAGGGGTGCCGGTTGAGTGCGCCCCAGCCGTTGCGGTGGCCGTGGATGGCGAGTTGGCGGCGGTCGCAGATTTTTTTGGTGGCGGAGAGGCCGACGGAGTTGAGGGAGATCATGGCGGCGGTGCCGGCGGCGGCGAGGATTTTGTCGTAGTGGCGTTGCATGTCGTCGAGTTCGTCGGAGATGTTGAAGGCGTACATCACTTTTTTGCCGGTGCGTTGGGCGTGGTCGTTGATGACTTTCATGACGGCATCGACGCGGTCGTCGAAGGGGGAGTGCGGCGGGTTGGCCATGAGCTCGTCGTCTTTGACGAAGTCGATGCCGGCTTCGGCGAGGGTTTTGACGATGTCGGCGGTTTGCTGGGGGGAGAGGCCGATGCTGGGTTTGATGATGGTGCCGATGAGGGGGCGGTTCTGGACGGAGGTGAGGTTGCGGGTGCCGGCGATGCCGAAGGCGGGGCCGGGGAAGTTTTCGGCGAAGGAGGGGGGGAGTTGGAGATTCATGAGTTTGAGGCCGGAGAATTGGGAGAGTTCGTAGAGGTTGCCGCCGATGGTGGACCAGAGGGTGGGGAGATTGTGGCCCATGTTTTCGATGGACCAGGAGACGGTGACGTTGGCGCGTTGGAATTTTTGCGGGGTGTTGGATTTGGTGCGGAAGCCGGGGAGGGCGGGGTGGTCGACGGTGTCGAGTGGGGTGATTTGTTCGACGCGTGCGGCGAAGCGTTGTTTGAGTTCGGCGGTTTCGCCGGGGACTTCGACGAAGGTGCCGGAGGATTGTTCGCCGGCGAGGGAGGCGGCGGCTTTCTCGACGGGGAGCGGGGTTTCGATCAGGTAGGTGGCGGTGATGCGGGACAAAATGGTTCCTCGGGTTCGAAATCGGGACGACTATAAATTAGCCACGAAAGGCACGAAAGACACGAAAGAGTTAGAGGATTGGTGGGGCTTCTTCGGTGTTGGCGGCGAGTTGGGCGCGGCGGTGGTGGAGGTCGGCGTGGATTTGGGGTTCGAGGGCTTCGAATTTCTTGTAGAAGAGGACGGGGATGGCGCCGAGGAGGAAGCAGGCGAAGGGGATCCAGATGATGGCGAGGTTGATGCCGGCGAGGGCGGAGGGGGATTGGGGAGCGTTGGGGATGTAGCCGGTGGCGCCGAGAATCCAGCCGGGGAGGGCGGCGCCGAGGCCGATGCCGGCTTTGAGGCAGAAGGCGGCGCCGATGGCGGTGAGGAAGCCTGGGGCGCGGATGCCGGTTTTCCATTCGCCGTAGTCGACGGAGTCGGAGAGGAGGGAGAAGGGCATGGCCATGGCGACACCGCTGGCGAGGTAGCCGAAGATCCAGCCGGAGAAGATGAGGGGGATGGAGGTGTTGGCGCGGAGGCCGGCGTAGAGGAGGAGCTGGCCGGCGGCCATGCCGAGGAGGCCGAGGAGCCAGACGTTGCGTTTGGAGGTGATTTTGCAGAACCAGGGGAGGAAGAGGACGGTGAGGAGGGAGATGGCGTCGAGGGTGGCGGCGAGGGCGGTGAGATTTTTGAAGTTGGGGGTGGCGACGACGTATTGGAAGAAGTAGGAGACGGAGACGATGCGGGCGATGAAGCCGATCCAGAAGAAGAGGCTGCTGGCGCAGATGATGATCCAGGGCCAGTTGCCTTTGGCGGCGGCGAGGGAGTCTTTGATGGGGAGGGGTTTTTGTTCTTCCTTGGTGACGGCGGATTCCTTGAGGTTGAGGAAGGCGATGATGAAGAGCGCGACGGCGATGATGGCGTAGAGGAGCATGGTGAGGAGGAAGCCCTGGCGGTCGTTGCCGTGGCCGAAGAAGGCGACGAGGGCGAGGGTGCAGCTGCCGACGATGAAGACGCCGGCCTTGGAGCCGAACATCCGCCAGCAGGTGAGGGTGACGCGTTCCTGGGGGTTGGAGGTGAGGGCGGAGAGGATGGAGGTGACGGGGGTGTTGATGCCGGTGTAGAGGATGTTGACGAGGACGAGGGTGGAGCCGGCGTAGAGGATTTTGGCGGAGCCTGAGAGGTCGGGGGCGGCGAAGGTGAGGACGCCGAGTGTGGCGAAGGGGAGGGCGAGCCAGAGGAACCAGGGGCGGTTTTTTCCCCAGCGGGAGTTGGTTTTGTCGAAGAGGATTCCCCAGACGGGTGCGTCGATGGCGTCGGTGATGCGTGGGATGAACATGAGCCAGCCGGCGGTGGCGGCGGCGATGCCGTAGACGTCGGTGTAGAACTTGAGGAGGAAGACGCCGATGGTGTAGAAGACGAGTTGGCCGGCGACGTCGGGGAGGGCGTAGCTGAGGCGGGTGGAGTAGGAGACTGTCGGCGTGGGGGCGGCGTAGGAGAGCGCGGGCGCGGCGGCGTCGCGTTTTGGTGCGGAGATGTTGGGCGGGGTCGCCATGGGGGCGGTCCTTCTTGATCGGGAGCGGGAGCGCTCGCCTTCGGCTCGCGGCTAAACGGTGGGGTTATTTCGCGAGCTCGCTGAGATTGTAGCGGTTGAGGACGTCGGCGATTTTTACGGGTTTTTCGGATTCGTAGGCGTCCTGCATGGCTTGCATGAGGGCCATGGTGACGAGGCCTTCTTCGACGTCGGGGGAGGCTTTCTGGTTGGATTCGATGCAGCGGGCGAAGTATTCGATGTAGTTCTGGTATTCGCCGGCGTGGTGGGTGCGGCCGCCGAAGCGGAAGTAGTAGTCTTCGTGGTCTTCGAAGGTTTCAATGACGGTCTGGTCGCCGAGTTTCCAGGCGTAGCGGAGTTCCTTGTAGTCGGCCTGGGAGGCGCCGTTGGCGCAGCGGAGGATGCAGGTCATGCCGCTGTCGCGGGTTTCGGGTGGGATGGGGGTGGTGTAGGAGCCGCTGACGCGGGCGATGGAGCCGTGGGCGGATTTGAGGGCGAAGTGGAAGGTGTCGGGGTGTTTGAGGCCGGCGTTTTTGCCGTTGGCGGAGAGGCAGGCGTAGCCCATGACTTCGGAGATGTCGGGCATGTAGGAGCGGACGAGGTCGGCGGGGTGGGAGATTCCGCCGTAGAGCCAGTTGAAGGCGTCGGTGAGGGCCCATTTTTTTTCGAGGAACCAGCGGTGGTCGGCGTGGTAGGAGGCTTCGATGGTGTTGAGTTCGCCGAAGACGCCGGTGTTGAAGTGTTCGCGCTGGCGTTTGAAGGAGGCGAAGAAGCGGGAGCTTTGGCCGACGAAGACGCGTTTGTTGGATTTGCGGACGGCGTCGAGGACTTCGCGGCCCTGGGAGAGGTTGTTGAGGAAGGGTTTGGTGCAGATGACGTTTTTGCCGGCGGCGACGGCTTTCATGACGTGCTCGGCGTGGAGGTGGTCGGGGGTGTAGATGCCGATGACGTCGATGTCGGGGTTTTTGAGGAGGTCGTCGTAGGAAGTGGTGAAGCGGTGGAAGTCGAATTCCTTGCAGCGGGATTTGGCGAGGTCTTCGTTGATGTCGCAGATCTGGATGAGGTTGTAGAGGTCGCTTTTGAGGGCGGCGGAGATGATGCTGCGGCCCTCGCTGACACCGAGGACGCCGAGGCCGAGTTTCTTGGGCATGGGGGATCCTTTCGCGCGCGAGGCGCTTCGGAGGTGATGTAGAAGATCGTACAAAGGTGGAGGGGCGGGTCAATTGGGTGGAGGGGGTGTTTCGCAATTTTGCCGCAATACAGCGTCGGTGAGTGGCTTTATCATAAGCGGCGGCATCTGCACGTCTAAAAGTGGATTGTTGGTTATGAAAATCCCGGCCTTCGTTTTCATCGCTGCGGCGGCAGTATGCTTTCACCCGATTGAGAACGCGCTGGGGCAGGCACCGGTCAAGACGAGCGGCCCTGCGGAAATCTGGGTGTCGCCGGGGGGTGATGATGCAGGTGACGGGACGGAGGGGAGGCCGCTGCTGACGGTGGGCGAGGCGCTGCGGAGGGAACGGTCGTTGCGGCGGACGCGGGATGCGCGTGCGGCGGCGGGGGTGCGAATTGTTTTGAGGGGGGGGACGTATCCGCTGGTGACCCCCCTATCGGTGACGCCTTACGATGGGGGGAAGGCGGAGAGCCCGACGGTGATTGAGGGGGCGAGCGGGGAGCGGGCGGTGATTTCGGGGGGAGTGGTGCTGGGGGGATGGCAGAAGGCGGGGCGGGTGGAGGGGTTGCCGGCGGCGGCGGAGGGGCGTGTGTGGGTGTCGGATGGGCCGGTGTTTTGCGGGAATCCGCTGCGGTTTCGCCAACTGTGGGTGAATGGGAAGAAGGCGGTGCGGGCGCGGACGCCGAACGGGGATACTTGTGCGCGGCTGGTGTCGTGGGATCGCAAGGAGAAGGAGGCGGGGATTCCGGCGGAGGTGGCGGCGGGGGTGCATGATCCGGCGGGCGTTGAAATGATTTTGCAGCAGCAGTGGGAGATTGCGGTTTTGCGGTTGAAATCGGTGCGGGTGGAGGGGGAGGAGGGGCTGGTGAGATTTCAGGAGCCGGAGTCGGCGTTGGAGTTTGAGCATCCGTGGCCACAGCCGATTTTGCCGCCGAAAGGGGGTGGGGCGTTTTTTCTGGCGAATGCGGTGGAGTTTTTGGATTCGCCGGGGGAGTGGTGGCAGGATTCACATTCGGGGCGGGTGTATTACTGGCCGCGCGAGGGGGAGGAGATGGGGACGGCAGAGGTGGTGGCTCCGGCGGTGGAGAAACTGATGACGGTGGCGGGGACGGTGGATCAGCCGGTGACGAATGTGACGTTTCGGAATCTTTCGTTTGCGTACAGCACGTGGATGCGGCCTTCGGAGCAGGGGGACGTGCCGATCCAGGCGGGGATGCCGATGACGGAGTCGTACAAGATCAAGCCGGCGGGAACTTCGTATCATCCGGGGTTGGACAACCAGAATTGGATTGTGCGGGTTCCGGCGGCGGTCACGGTGAGTGGGGCGGAGCAT
Source organism: Phycisphaerae bacterium (assembly GCA_051955985.1). Lineage (GTDB taxonomy): Bacteria > Planctomycetota > Phycisphaerae > WQYP01 > WQYP01 > DATKPA01. The sequence goes on from JBQCGD010000099.1 coordinate 9,232, forward strand.
ATACGCTTTGAGCGGTGCCGGTTTGAGCATACGGCGGCGTCGGGGTTGGATTTTGTGTCGGGGACGCATGATGACGTGATTGAGGGGTGTCTGTTTCGGGATATTGGGGGGAATGGGATTCAGATGGGGTGTTTTCAGGAGGGACCGATTGAGAATCATGTGCCGTACGATCCGTCGGATGAACGGATCGTGTGCCAGCGGGAGCGGATTGCGAACAACCTGGTGACGGATGCGGCGAATGAGGATTGGGGGAGCGTAGGGATTGCGGCGGGGTATGTGCGGAATGTGACGATCGAGCACAACGAGGTGAACAACGTTTCTTACACGGGGATCAGCTTGGGCTGGGGATGGACGAAGTTGCCGAACGCGATGCGGGATAATGTGGTGCATGCGAATCGGCTGGACCATGTTGCGACGCGGATGTGCGACACGGCGGGGATTTATACGTTGTCGAATCAGCCGGGGACGGTGGTGAGTGAGAATTGCGTGGATCACATTGTGATGTCGCCGTACGTGGATCGGCCGGAGCACTGGTTTTATTTGTATACGGACGAGGGGTCGTCGCACATTACGGTGAAGGAGAACTGGTGTCCGGCGGAGAAGTTTTTGAAGAATGCGAATGGGCCGGGGAATGTTTGGGAGAATAATGGGCCAAATGTGTCCGAGAGGATCAAAATTGCGGCGGGATTGGAGCCGGCGTTCCGGGATCTTTTGAGAGATAGTACACTCACGAATCTGGCAGAGTAGACCGCGCGACGTACTCGCTAAGGTGCGGAACGCCACATATTTGGGAACCTCATGCGGAAACTCCTCAGCACGTTGGCCGTCGGCATTCTGATGGTGACGGTACGCATTCCAGAGAGTTATGCGGGGGACAAGGCGCTGGTTGATACGTCGAAGTCGCCGGACGCGAAGATGTACATGCCGGACATGGGGGACGTGCGATGGGAAGGCGGGTTGTGGGGGGACCGGTTCGAGGTGTGCCGGCAGTCGATGATTCCGTACATGTGGAGCCTGTTTGAGGATGACAAGAAAAGTTCGGCGTGGATGAATTTTCGGGCGGCGGCGGGGCTTGAGGCGGGGAAGACCGGCGGGCCGCCGTTCAATGACGGGGATTTTTTGAAATGGTTCGAAGCGGTCGCGCAGATGTATGCGGTGACGAAGGATCCAAAGCTTGATGCGTTGATGGACGAGATCATCCCGGTGATTGCGAAGGCGCAGCGGAGCGACGGGTATTTGTTCACGCAGCAGATGATCGCGGTGCGGCAGGGGAAGAAGCAGAAGGAGTTTTCGGATCCGGATCATTTTGAAACGTACAACATGGGGCACCTGATGACCGCGGCGTGCGTGCATTATCGCGCGACGGGGAAGAAGACGATGCTGAAACTGGCGGAGAAGTCGGCCGCTTACATGGAAGACTTCTGCAAGCGGGCGCCGGCGGACTTGGCGAAGAACGCGATCTGCCCTTCGCACTACATGGGGGCGGTGGAGTTGTACCGGGCGACGGGGGATACGCAGTATCTGAAGCTGGCGAACGACATGATCAACATCCGGGGCCTGGTGACGAATGGGACGGATCAGAACCAGGATCGGGTGCCGTTCCGGGAGCAGACGGAGGCGGTGGGGCATGCGGTGCGTGCGAATTATCTGTATGCGGGGGTGGCGGACGTGGTGGCGGAGGATGGGGACGCGACGCTGATGAAGCCGCTCGAACTGATTGCGGATGATGTCGCGCGACACAAGTTGTACATCACCGGGATGACAGGGGCGAAGTACGATGCGGCGTCGCCGGAGGGTTCGAAGAACCACACGGCGATCCAGTTGACAGCACAGGCGTACGGGCGAAATTACGAGTTGCCGAACCTGACGGCGTACAACGAGAGTTGTGCGACGATCGGGTATGCGATGTGGACGTACCGAATGCTGGAGGTGACGGGGGATGCACGCTACGCGGACCTGTTTGAGCAGGCGCTCTACAACGGGGTGCTGGCGGGGATCAGCCTTGACGGGACGAAGTATTTTTACGCGAATCCGCTGCGGAAGATGGCGGATTATCACTGGCCGCTGCGGTGGTCGCGGACACGGGTGCCGAATATTCCATCGAGCTTCTGCTGTCCGCCGAACCTGGTGAGGACCATCGCGGAGGCGCAGAACTATATATATGCGCTGTCGAAAGACACGGTGTGGGTAAATCTGTACGGGGGGAGCACGCTGGATACGCACTGGACGCAGGAGAGCGGCGGCGGGGAGATCAAGTTGCACCAGGAGACGGATTATCCGTGGGCGGGGGAGATCAAGATCACGATTGATGCAGCGCCTGAGCGGGAGATTGGGCTGAAGCTGCGGATTCCGGGGTGGATGAAGGCAGGGGAGGCGACGTTGAAGATCAACGGGGAGGTGGCCGTTCCGTCCGAGAAGCTGACCCCGGGAACCTATGCGGAAGTGAAACGCGCGTGGAAGGCGGGGGACAGCATCGAACTGAACCTGCAGTACGGGGCGACCATGTGGGAGGCGAATCCGCTGGTGGAAGAGACGGCGAATCAGGTGGCGGTGAAGTATGGGCCGGTCGTGTATTGCCTGGAGGGGAAGGATTTGCCGAAGGACGTGAAGGTCGAGGATGTGGCAGTGGGGCTGGACGGGAAACACCGGGAGTTTCGGGCGGAGAGGGAGGAGATTGCGGGGGCGATGGTAGTGACGCTGACAGGAACGGGGCTGGAGATTCCCCGGAACACAACGGGAGCGCTTTACCGGGAAATCGGTGCGGCGACGGCGCGCGAGATTCCGATCAAATTGATTCCGTATTATGCATGGGACAATCGTGGGGATTATGACATGACTGTCTGGTTGCCGGTGCGTTGAGAAAACGATGGCGGATGCAATGACGATGACGCTGGAAACGCCTGTGGGGATTTATCTGCCGCGACTGCTGGCGTTTGGGCCGGGGATGGCAGAACGGGTGGCAACGGATGGGATAGTGGGTGCGGCGGGAACGCGGGTACTGGTGGTGGCGGATCCGGCGATTGATGCCTCGGCGATTGAGACGACGATGGAGGGAAAAGGCCTGCAGGCGGTGCGGCTGGAGGCGCCGCGGCGTGAGCCGCACATGGCGGATGTGCGCGTCGCGGCGGCAATTGCGAGAGAGCATCGCATTGAGGCGGTGGTGGGAATCGGGGGTGGATCGGCGATGGATTTGGCGAAGCTGGTGGCGGTTCTGGGCACGGCCGATTGCACCGTGGATATCCGGGCGATCGCCGGGATTGACAAGGTGGCCGGCCGGGTGCTGCCGCTGGTGTGCGTACCGACGACGGCAGGGACCGGCTCGGAAGTGTCGCCGAACGCAATCGTGCTGGATGAAGCAGAGAATTTGAAGGTGGGGGTCATCTCGCGGCACCTGGTGCCGGATGCAGCGTACCTTGATCCGCTGCTGACGCTGTCGGTTCCGCGCGGCGTGACCGCTTCGACGGGGATCGATGCGCTGACGCATTGCATCGAGGCCTACACGAGCAAGTTCGCACATCCGATGATCGATCTTTATGCGATCGAGGGGATTCGGCTGATCGCGAGGAATTTGCTCAGGGTGATGGAGAATCCGGAGGATGTCGCGGGCCGATCCGCATTGCTGCTGGGAGCCCTTTATGGCGGGATGTGTCTGGGGCCGGTGAATACGGGGGCGGTGCATGCTTTGGCGTATCCGCTGGGGAGCGTGTATCAGGTCGCGCACGGCATCTCGAACGCGGTGATGCTGGCGGCGGTAATGGAATTCAACATGTCGGCCACACCTGAGCGATACGCTGAGGTGGCGGTCGCGATGGGCGCGTCGCGCGGTGCAACGGCGGAAGAGACGGCCAGGAATGGCATTGAGATGATCCGGCACTTTATGGAGCGTTGCGGGGTTCCGCGGACGCTCACGGCGCTGGAGGTGCCGGCGGATGCCGTTCCTGCCATGGCGGCCGGCGCGATGAAAGTGACGCGACTTCTCGATCGAAATATCCGGCCGGTGACTTACGAGGATGCAGTTGCGATTTATCGGAAGGTGCTTGCATGAGTGTTCCCCAGGCCGCGAAGACTTTCAGCGGCGTGATCGTGCCGATGGGCAGCCCGTTCACCATGGACGGTCGGATTGATCGCGATGCGGTTCACCGCGTCGTGAGCCACTTGATCAAGGGCGGCGTGCACGGGGTGTTCATCCTGGGCACGATGGGCGAGGGACTTTCCGTTCCCGTGCAAGAGCGGGTGAAACTCGTATCTGCAACGGCGGAGGCCCTCACAAGCCTGGGCAGCAATGCGCCGTTCTACGTGAACATTTCCGGCATTTGCCTGAGGGACTCCATCGACGAATCCAAGCGATTTCTAGATGCTTCGAACGGACGGATCTCCACGTTCGTCGCGCATCCGCCGTTTTATTACCCCATCGGCCCAGCGGAAATCCGGCGATACTACGACGTCCTCGTCGAATCGGTGCCTGGCCCGCTGATGTTGTACAACATTCCGCAGACCACGAAAGTGTCGATTCCCATTGACGTTGTCAAAGCATTTGCGGATCACCCGAAGGTGGTCGGAATGAAAGACTCAGACGGCGATCGGGAGCGGGTTCTCCAGATGCTGGAATCGACAGGCCCCCGCGATGATTTTTCCTTCGTGATCGGGAGCGGATTGCTTGCGACGGAGGGAATCCAACGCGGAGCAGCGGGAATGGTCGTATCGGGTGCGAACCTGGCGCCGGTACTGTGGGCCCAGTGGTGGCGCACCGCTATGGAAGCCCGGGCCGGCAAGGGAGACTGGGGGCGTGTAAAGGAATTGCAGGGGGAATTGGATGCGGTGGCCGCCTCGTACATGTCCAAGGGCTTGCTGGGGCAGTGCATCGCCGCGATGAAGAATCTGATGGCGAAGCAGGGATTGTGCACGAACATGGTGCTGCCGCCTCTGGTTCCGGACAATTCGTGATTCCCGTTGAAGGCTGATGGAGAGTGCATGGCGGATGAACGTCCGATTCTCGCGATCACGATGGGAGATCCGGCCGGTATTGGGCCGGAGATCACGATCAAGGCGCTGGAAGGGGCGGGTGCGGCGGAGGTTTATCGCGAATGCCGTCCGGTAGTGGTCGGGGACGCCGGTGTGATGCGGAATGCGTTGGCATTCATGCAATTCGGCCTCAAGCTGAAGGTGGTGGATTCTCCCGGGAAGTCCGAAGGCACACCCGGAGTGATGGATGTGCTCGACTTGCACAACGTCGACGCGGAGAAGCTCCAACTGGGCAAGGTGTCTGCCGCTGCCGGCGAAGCGGCGTTCCAGGCGATCACGCGGTCCATTGAGCTGGCCATGGCGAACGAGATTGATGGGGTGGTGACGAACCCGATTCACAAGGAAGCGTTGCATCTTGCGGGGCACAAGTTTCCGGGGCACACGGAAATTTTCGCGCATTACACGGGTTCCAAAGAGAGCGTGATGATGCTGGCAGAAGGGCATTTCCGTGTTGCGCATGTGTCCACGCATGTATCGCTCAAGGAAGCAGTGGCACGGTGCACAAAAGAGCGGGTGCTGCGCGTCATCGAAATGGCAGCACAAGGGTGCAAGGATCTTGGTATTCCGGATCCACATGTCGGCGTCGCGGGAATAAATCCTCATGCGGGCGAACACGGGCTTTTTGGCGATGAGGAGATTACGGCGATCATCCCGGCAATCAAGGAGGCGCAGGGCCGGGGGATTCGCGCTTCCGGGCCCTATCCGGCGGACACATTCTTGCCGCGGGCCGCGGGCGGCAAGGGGGAATTCGATATATGCATCGCGATGTACCACGACCAGGGGCACGTTGCCGTGAAAATGCGTGGATTTTCCTTTGATCCTGCGAAGGGCGTCTGGAACGCGGTGAAGGGAATCAATGTATCGCTGGGTCTGCCGATCATCCGGGTGTCTGTCGATCACGGCACAGCGTTCGATGTCGCGGGACGAGGCATTGCGTCGGAAGCGAGTTTGCTGGATGCGATTTCTTATGCCGCCAAAATGGCACATCAGCGGCGAGGCCCACGTGCGGGCGTACGGAAGTGATCAGGTGCGAGAAGTAAGGCGCTGGCCCCCAGAACGCGGATAGTTGCATGGCATCGACACTCGCGGCTCACTCTGCTCCCTCCCTGCTGGTGCTGGCAGATGATTTCACCGGAGCCGCGGAAATTGCGGCGATCGGCGTCGAACATGGATTGAAGACGGAACTGGCGACGACCGTGCCGGAACAATGCGATGCCGCTTTGCTCGTCATCGATACCGATAGCCGGCCGATGTCCGATCAAGAGGCGGAGCGCCGCGTGAAGGGCATTCTCGGGGGGCTCGGGCAGGTGACGACACTCTTCAAAAAGACGGATTCGGTCCTGCGCGGACAGATCCGTTCGGAACTGCGGGCAGTCCAGGAAATGCTCCGCATCCCGGCCGCTCTGCTGGTTCCGCAAAACCCGTCCAAGGGGCGAACGATCATCGGAGGCCGGTATCTCATCGACGGCGTTCCGCTGCATCAGACCTCGTTTCAGAGTGACCCGGAATATCCCCGCACCTCGGCCGACGTTCGGACGTTGCTGGGCGGTCCCTCTGACGCTCCAGATCTGCACATCGGGGATCATGCGAGCGGCATTCGCGCGCAGGGCATCACCGTGGGGAATGCCGCCAGCGAACATGACGTGCGGCAATGGGCAATGATCGGAAATCGAGAAGATTGTCTGTGCGCCGGCGGAGCGGACTTCTTCCGCGCGTTCCTCGCTGTTCGCGGGCATGCCCGCACGCGGTCGCCGATCAACCCCATGCCCGCAGGGAAAATGCTGGTCGCATGTGGAAGCGCTGTCGCATCCAGTCGCGAACTCGTCGAGCGATGGCATCACCGCGGAGTGCCCGTCTCCCCCATGCCTGAAGGCGGACCGGAACTCGACTGCGCAGCATCCTGGGCGCAACAGGCGGCTGCCCAACTTCACGAGCCCGGCGGGGGAACGATCCTGTGCATTCGGCACGCGATTTCGCCCGACCGCGCCGTTGCGTACCGTTGCTGCATGGCGGAAACGGTGCGCCGCCTCCTCGATTCAACATCAGAGGACCTCACGCTGGTGATCGAAGGCGGCGCCACGGCAGCGGCGATCCGCGAGTCGCTGGCATGCACGGAATTTGAAGTGCTGGGAAATCTCGCGCCCGGCGTTGTTGCCATGCAGTCACAGCGAAACGGCCGCCGTCTGCGCATTGTCCTCAAGCCGGGAAGTTACCCGTGGCCCGGAGACTTCCTCCATTCTCCCTTATCGGCACGGGTCTAATGTTGTCCCATTTAGAGGCTGGAATCCATGCTCCATTCCTTCTCCCATCTGGTGTTTCCTCTCCTCGCCCAATCCACCGCCCCCGCCGCGAACAGCTCGCTTCGCTGGATCGTCGATGGCGGCATCATCCTCATCTACATGGTCGTCATGGTCTACATCGGCATGTACAGTTCACGGCACAAAGGCGACACCCGTGACTATTTCGCCGCCGGCGGGCGGATCCCCCTCTGGGCGCTCAGCATGTCCATGCTCGCGGCCATCATTTCCAGCGTCACATTCCTTGCGTATCCCGGATATGCATTCGGCGGCAACTGGATTCTCCTCGTGCAGGGCCTGATGGTGCCGGTCGTGCTCCTCGCCACCGTGTGGTTCATCGTTCCGATCTTCCGGCACAGCATCGGCATCAGCGCCTACGAGTATTTCGAACGCCGTTTCAGCTACGGCTCCCGCCTCTATGCCTCGCTCGCCTTCGCCGTTCTCAACCTCACCAAAACGGGCTCAGTCATTTACCTTTTGGCCATCGCGTTCAACGCCCTCACCGGCGTGCCGATGCTCCCCATCATCCTGATCGTCGTCTCCGTCACCCTCGTTTACACCCTCATCGGCGGCATGGAAGCGGTGATCTGGACCGACGTTGTCCAGGGCTTCCTCCTTCTCGCCGGCGGCCTGCTCGTCCTCGCCGTCCTGCTCTTCAAACCCGAGGGCGGCCCCGGCCACGTGCTCGCCACCGCGTGGAACAACAACAAAATCGGCCTCGGTCCTTACGATTGGAATTTCCAGATCCGCGGCTTCTGGGTGCTCGCCATCAATGGCATCTTCTACGCCGTCCAGAAATACTCCACGGATCAGACGATGATCCAGCGCTACCTCGCCAACAACTCCGATCGCGGCGCGATTAAAGCCACCCTCACCAGCGGCTTTCTGTGCATCCCCACCTGGACCATGTTCATGCTGATCGGTTCGCTCCTCTGGGCGTTCTACAAGATCACCAAGCTCCCGCTCGTCGATGCCGCCGGCCACGCGCTCAAGAGCGATGAAGTCTTCCCCCATTTCATGACCACGCAGCTCCCAACCGGTGTGAGCGGGCTCGTCCTCGCCGCACTTCTTGCCTCGGCAATGTCCGCCATCTCCTCGGATTTAAGCTGTCTCGCCGCCGTGATCATGGAAGACTACTACCGCCGACTCCGCCCCGATTCGACGGATCGCGAACGCCTCTGGATCGGCAAACTGGCGGTCGTCGCTTCCGCTGTCGCCGCCGTTCTGGTTGCCATCCTCTACCTGGTATTCAACAAGGGCGCCATCCTCGGATTCGTGTTTGAACTCTACGCCATCTTCGCCGGTGGCCTCGCGGGGCTTTTCGCGCTCGCATACCTCACCCGTCGCGCCAACTGGCAAGGAGCACTCATTGGCATCGGCGCGACCGTCCTCTTCTGCGCCTGGGGCTTCTTCACCTCCCACAGCAAGGCGCTCGGCCGGATTATCCTGGACCTCAACAAACTCACCGGCTTCCATCACCTCAACTTTACACAGGACCCCTACATGTTGCAGGTCTACCCGCACTTTATCCTGTTCGGCGTCGGGTACCTGGCAAGCCTGATGTTTGCGGCGCCCAGCTTGGATGTTGATCGCTTCACGATTTACGGATATCTCGCCAGGCGACGGAGGGAAAAGTTCAGCGAATCAATGGAGACAACCTCTGCCCTCGAGAGCGGCTCATAAAACCGCCGCAATGGATTTATGAAACCGGCGATCCGTTCAATGGGGCGATTCCGGTCGTTCCGAGCGGTCAAGGCCGAACAACACCAGCCAGCAGGGCAAACCGATAAGCACCAGCGGGAGTTGAACCGCCAGACCCGCAATGATGGCGATCGCGAGAGGTTTGAGCATCTCGCCGCCGTTTCCCCAATTCAGCGCCAAAGGCAGGAGCGCTAGAATCGCGGCCAGCGTGGTCATCACAATCGCGCGGAGCCGGTGGGTTCCGGCGGCGATGAGCCGCTCATTGCGATCCCCCGAAGGCTGGAGGTCGGCGTACTCGGAGAAATAGAAGATCGCCACCTCAGTCACGTTGCCCACGATCATGACCATGCCCATCATCGAGCTGATGTTGAGCTCCGTACCGGTAATACGCAGGGCGATCAGCACGGAGGCGATGGCGAGGGCGGTCGTAAGCAGAATGGCGATCGCCACCCGGACGCGTTCGTAGAGGACCAGGAGGAGTACAAACACAAGCACGATTGCGGCGATGATTACCATGGACGTACCACGAAACGCCGCCTGCTGTTCTTTATACTGGCCGCCCAACGTGTAGCGGACTCCCGCGGGGATGACGCCGGGACGATCCAGCACCGCCTTTACATCCCGGATCGTCGAACCGAGATCGCGGCTGCTGCGGGCAGTGATGGCGACCACGCGTTCGAGGTCAAGCCGGTTGATTTCCGGCTGGCCGGCGGCGACGTCCAAATGGGCGACGCGGGCGAGCGGCACCAAATGGCCATCCGGCGCGCGGAGGGGCAGTTGCATCAGGCCGGTGCTGGTGTCTCGAACATTGGCGGGCGTCCAGACGCGGACGCCGAGGGTCAGCTCATTTTCCTGTACATCCGTTGCGACCGTTCCGCCGATCGCGTCGGAGAGCGATTGTTCGAGCGTCTGTGCATCGAATCCCTCAAGCGCCGCTTTCGTTTGATCAATTTTCAGTTCCAGCGCATCACCTGCGGGCGTCACACCGTTCACGATGGACGAAAGACCCGGCACCGTGCCCAGGGCATTGGCGACCTTTGGCGCCAAGGAAATGAGCCGCTGTTCATCATTCCCAAAGAGATTCACAACCACCGGCTCCGGGCGGCCAGTGAGATCGCCGAGGAGGTCTTCCATCAGCTTTGCAGGTTCGATCTCGAGGCCGGGCGCCTGCTGGGCGACCTGCTGGCTGACATCGTCCATGACGGCATCCAGAGAGCGGCGGGGCAGCGGTTTCAGCCGGACGAAGAAGTCGCCATTGTTGGTTTCGCTGATGTCTCCGCCCAGGCTGAAGCCTGTGCGCCGGGAATAGGATTGCACCTCCGGCGTTTTCTGCAGGATCGCTTCGACCTTGTAGAGGAGTCGGTCCATATCGGCAATCGATGCGCCGGGCGGTCCGACGTAGTCGATTACAAATCCCCCTTCATCGACGCTGGGAATCACGCCGCTCGGAACGCGCGAGTAGGCGAGATATCCCCAGAGCAGCACCGGCACCGCGAGAACGATCGCGAGCCAGGGAACCCGGATCACCTGGCGCATCATGCCGGCATAGACACGATCCGCAAAGAGCGCGAAGCGACTTTCCGTATCGACGTGGCTGGTTTTGAGGAGGCGGGACGCGAGAACGGGGATGACGAGCCAGGCGACAAAGAATGAGATGATGAGGCTGGAAGCCATCGCCAGGGAGAGCGCTCCGAAAAAAGCCCCGAAGACGCCCACAAGGAATGCCGGCGGGATGTGAATGATGATTGTGGAGAGCGATGATCCCATGAGGGGCCGCGTGAATTCGCTTGTGGCAGCGATCACGCGTTCGCCGGTGGGCGATGGATTGCCCGAAGGCGCCTTCACGTGGAGCCGGCGTGCGATGTGTTCGGACATGACAATTGCATCATCAATGATGAGGCCCACTGCAGCCGCCATGCCCCCGAGGGTCATAATGTTCAGCGATTGTCCGAGCACATAGAGAATCAGGGCAGTAATCGCGAGGACCACGGGCACGGCGACTGCAGCAATGACGGTCATGCGCCAGTCGCGGAGAAACAGGAGCAGCACCAGCGCGGCGAGTCCCACGCCGATGAGCACCGCATCGCGCACGCCGGATGCAGACTGCGTGATCAGATCGCTCTGGTCATACCATTTGACGATTGCGACATCCGGGGGGATGGCACTTTTCATGCTGTTCAGTGCATTACGAATTCCGGCGGCGATCTGCACGGTATTGCCCGCGGGCTGCTGATAGACATTCACAAGAATGCAGTCGCGGCCATTGCTGGTGGCGTGTATGAACTCAGGCACAGTGGACGCCTGGACGTCGGCGATATCGCCGATTGTCGTAACGCCTCCAGCGGTGGCACGCAGCGGAATTCGTCGGATGTCGTCGAGAGTCAGGAGGGCCGCATCAGCGATCACCAGATATAGCTTGTGAAACTCCCGGACATGGCCTACGGCGGAAAGCACGTTTGCCCGGGAGAGCGCGGAAGTGACGTCCGAGAGGGTAAGGTCGTGTGCGGCGAGCTTGGCCGGGCTCAGGACGACGTGAATTTCGGCATGTCCAGCTCCGTCGACACCCACGCGGGCTACGCCGGAGACTTTCGAGAGCACCGGCACAAGCGAATACTGGGCAAAGTTGCGAAGATCGGTGAGAGGACGCTTTTCAGAAGTGAGGCTGTAGGCGATGACCGGAAACACGGTCGGATCCATCCGGCGGATCTGGAACGTGGTTTCCGCCGGGAGCGAGACGAGCACGCGGTTCATTTCCGCCTGCGCCTGCAGATACGCCGCGGTCATGTCCTGACCCCACTCGAACGTGATAGCGACCTCGGCGCTCCCACGGCTAGTGGTGGACTGGACCTGCTGCACGCCCGGAATACCACGGAGGGCAAGTTCCACCGGACGCGTCACCTGGAATTCCATGCGCTCGGCGGGTCGATCGCCCGCATCGATGTTGACGCGGATGCGTGGAAAGTTCACATGCGGAAAAAGGGACACCGGCAGCGACAGCATGGCAAAGACGCCGGCGGCAATCAGCGCGATAACCAGAAACACGAGCGAACGCACATGGTGGGATGCCCAGCGGGGTGCACTCATGGCGCCTCCGCCCGCGGAGAAGTGGCCGGCGTAGCAGGCGATGCGGCAGTGGCGGCGTTCGACGGCTCGGTCGCGGGGGATTCCTGAACTTTCACGGCTGTGCCATCATCGAGTTCCAGAGCGCCTTGCGTCACAACAACATCGCCCGCATGAAGATCCTTGCCTTGAATCTCGATTTCATCGCCATTTGTCAGGCCAAGGGTGACGGAGTGTTTCCTGGCTTTTCCATCGGCAATAGTGAAGACGACCGGATTGCCGTCGGGCAACGTGACGGCGTTCCTGGGAACGATCAATCCGGTGCTGGTTTCCTGCGGGACATCGGCGATAACGAATGCCCCTGGAAGGAGACGCGATTCGGCGGGCGGGATGATGGAGACATCCCGAAGATGACTTTGCGTGTTCACCTGCTCGCCGATCTGACGGATTTTTCCCATGATTTCCGCACTGTTCTGCGATCCAAAGACCGGATGGAGCGCGATTGCTTCGCCAGGAGCGAGGCGAGCGGCGAGTGAGGGCTCGACACCGACTATTGCTTCAATTTCAGACGAGGGCGCAATGGTGATCATGCCCGTACCTGTGGGAACGACTTGGCCGGGCTGCACGTTCACCTGGGACACGGTGCCGGAGACGCCCGCGGGGACCTGCTTTGTCGTCTGCACACCTCGTTTCTTCAGGCTTTCCAGTTGCGAATGCGCTGACCTTTCCGCAGCTTCCGCGGCCGTCATGTCGGCATTGGTCGCCAGCTGTTCTTGAAACCGTTGTTTCACCTGTGCAAGCGCACGCGTGGCCGCGGTCAGCGTGTCCTGCGCCTGTTGCAGCTGAAGTTGCACATCCGGGGTCGGTCCTACTTCGACGACAGGAGCCCCCGGCTGCACCTGCGCCCCCACGGTTGTCAAGACTCGCAGCACGCGAGAATCAAAGGGGATCGATACAACGACCGATGAGCCTCCTTTGGGCTGCATCGCCCCATAGGCCTGCACCGTTTGCGTAATGGTCCCTTCGCGGATCAAGGCAGTCTGAACCTCGGTGGCCCCTTCGGACTGATCGGCGCCTTCCTCTGCGGCGGGCGGCGGAGCCTTCCAATCTCGCCCAAGCCAGAAGGCGCCACCCGCCACCACGATGAGCAGCAGAGCTATCAGGAGCGTGCTCAACAACTTCTTCTTCATCGGGTTCCCTCGCGTGGCGATGGGTTTGGATTTATCGGCAGAACGACACCGGCCGCAATTTCCAGGCTGATTTCCGCATGTACCAGATCCTGGCGAAGCTTGACCAGATCGACCTGCTTCTGCGAGAGATTCACAGCGGCGGTGAAATAAGTCGCCGCATCCAGATTGCCGCTCTTGAGCGCTTTCTCGTCTTCCGCAACGAAATTCCGCAGCATCTGGACCTCTTTTTCCTGAGCCTTGATGACTTCATTGAGCGAATGAATGAGCGTAACAGCCCGGGCGACGCTGGATCTGGCTTCAAATAGCCGGGCGATGTACTCGTCGAACAATCGTTGCCGTGTTGCCCGCGCGGCCGCAATCACGCCCTGGTTGCGGTCGAAGATCGGAATGTCGATGGTAAGCGCAGGCCCAAGTGTCAGAAAGTCGCCGTAATCACGCGTATTTGAAATCCCCAGTGAGATTTTTGGAAACTGTCCCAGGATGGCGGCACGAACCGTCTGCTCCTGGCTTTCGTAGCCCCGACGCAGCGCGGCCAGATCAATCCGGCGCGTGTCGAGATGCGCAAGGACTTTCTCGATGTCTGGAGGATCGATCTGCATCGGCAGGGTCACGCTCGGGTCGATCTTCGTTTCCGCATCAGGAGGAAACCCCAGCGCCTGATTGAGGGCGAGTTGCGCGTCGGCCAGGTCGCGCTCACCCGTTGCGATGAGCACCGCATTGTCCTGGGCGGCAGTTTCTGCGGCGGATGCGTCCGGCGCCGTCATGTTGTGCTGCTGCAGTGCGGCACGCGCTTGATCGGCGACTTTCGTCAAGACAGCGTTCAATTGCCTGGTCAGGGCAAGTTGTTCTCGAATTGCAACGACATCATAAAGGGCCATTTTTGACGCTTCGGCCGCCTGCCATTCCGTCCAGGCGACGTCGAGCCGCACCTCTTCCGCGCCCGCCCTTGCCGCCCGGGTGCGTGCCTTGTACGAGATAAGGGAGGTGAACTCCCAATCCAAGCCAAGCCCGTAGGCGACCACATTTCCGGCGGAACCAGGCCCAAAGGGCACATCCGCGTTTGCCGTCAACTGCGGGTTGGGAAGGATACGGGCCTGCAACAGGTTCGCCTCCGCCCCCAGCATGGTGTCCCGCTGGGCGGCAACGGTTGGATTGTGGGCGACGGCGATCGCCCCCGACATGGCTGGTGTCAGACCCGATTCCAGGTTGACCGAAATGCGGGGCATAAGCGGATTGTGGATGGAATTAATTTCCCGTTGGAGTTGCGCCTGCGCGGGCATGGCGAGGCGTTGAGCGACGACCTGGTCGTTCAACGGTTTGGCCGTGTAGCGTTGACAGGCGCTTGTTGCGACGAGGACGCAGACGCAAAATCCCAGACTCAGGCAGGTGCGTTTCGACAACGTCTGCTCCTTATCACACCAGCCCGGCCAATTGCATCGCCCCACCCGCAACGGCCAGCCACAGACACGCAGCGTACTCGCGAATTGTGAAACGCAGATGAAAACGGCTTCTCTTTTTACATCGGCTAAAACGTTCATGCAACGCGAAGCGGCAACCCTCAAGGTTCGTCACCGATCCATCAACGAACCCGAAACTCACACGTCTGCACGTAGAATGTGCCAGCAATGCGGAGAACATTCACTCGTCATGTAAAGGCAGTCCGAAGCGTCCAAAGCGAAGCGAAAGCGTCGGGATCACCAGAAGATTCAACGCGGTCGAGGTCGCGAGACCGCCAAGAATGACAATCGCCAGGGGGCCCTCAATCTCCCGGCCAGGATCACCGCTGCCCAATGCGAGAGGAAGCAGTCCCAAACCAGTGACGAGCGCCGTCATCAATATGGGAGCGAGTCGCTCCGAAGCCCCGCGAAGCGCCGTCTCCGACCCCCACGGCTGCCCTTCCACGCGCACCAGATGTTCATAATGGGAAATGAGCATGATCGAATTGCGGAGCGTGATGCCAAAGAGGGTGACGAAACCGACGACCGCCCCGAGCGACAGGCCGGTCCCGGTGACGAGGATCGCGACAACGCCGCCAACCAGCGCGAGGGGCAAGTTGATGAGGACGAGCATCAGGTTTCTCCAATTCCCCATCACGACGGAAAGTAAGAGCATGATGCCGAGAATTGAGAAGCCGGAATAGAGGAGCAGTTCTCTGGTGGCGTGAGCGCTCGCCGCAGCGGTGCCGCCAAACTCCAGATAGGTGCCGGGGGGGAGATGGATTTTTGCGGCAATCTGAGAACGGGCGTCCTTCATGAACGACGCGACATCCCGCCCCTCCACGTCCGCCATGACGGTTTGGATCCGCCGCGCGCCGTCGTGCTGAATCATGTAACGTCCAGGAACTGCGTTGATGTCGGCCAACTGGCGCAGGGGCGCATAGCTGCCGGCGGTGTTGCGCACGAGAAGATCGCCGATTTTCGAGGGGCTGTCGCGCTCCTTCGGCGCGAGAATGACCGAGATCTGGAACACTTCCCGCCCGAGGTTGACCTCGCCGACAGGAATGCCCTGGAACGCCATCTGAATATCGTCGAGCAATGTCGCGCGATTAAAACCCCATCGTTCGACATTCGCCTCTCGCAGCTTGATTTGAAGCTGGGGCACCTCGGGCGCCGTCTGCGTCTGGACATTGACAGCACCTTTGATCCCTGAAAGGATTTGCGCGATCGCAGCCGCCTCCTGGTTGAGCACGTCCAGATGATCACCCACGATGTTGATGACCACGGCGGCATTCTGGCCGGAAAGCGTTTCGTCGATGCGCTCAACGAGGAACGTATTCACGGACGCGTTAACGCCGGGATAAGCGGCGGCAATGCCCCGGATTTCTGCCATAGCGGCCGCCTCTTCGGGGCCGCTGAGAGGCTTGAGATCGATTTCAAACTCACTTTCCTGGGGGCCCGGAACGTCGTCTCCCTCCTGCGTTCTACCGGCGTGCTGCGCGACAGAGGTCACGAAGGGCAGCTTGAGAAGATCTTCCGTCACCTGCCGACCGACGCGCATGGACTCTGCGAGGGACGTCCCCGGGACCATGTTCATGTGCAGAATGAAGTGCCCCTCATTGAGCTGGGGGAGAAAATCGCCGCCGAGGAAGGGAACAGCGACGCATCCTGCTACGGCAGCGAGAGCCACCGATCCGGCGACAAGCCAGGGCTGCCCCTCGACTTGCCTGAGCAATCGAACATAGTGCCTCTTAAGAAAAGTGACCACCAATGATTCGCGTTCTTGCGGATGATGCTTGCGAAGGAGAAAGAGAGAAAGGGCCGGAGTGACCGTCAGCGCGACGAGGAGCGACGCGAGCACCGCCAGAATGTAAGCAACGCCGAGCGGGCGAAACAGGCGGCCGGCGACTCCTGACATGGTGAGAATCGGGAGAAACACGAGGATCACGGCAAAGGTGGCATACACGACGGCGTGACGCACTTCGATTGACGCATCAAGGACGACGCGAAACCGCTTACGAGGGAATCCCGTATGGGCGTTCTCCCGCAACCGCCGCAGAATGTTTTCCACGTCGATCACGGCATCATCGACCACCTCGCCTATGGCGATTGCCAGGCCGCCGAGAGTCATCGTATTGAGCCCGAATCCGAGGAAATGGAGCACCGCCACGGCCGTGAGCAAGGAGAGCGGAATAGCCGCGCAGGAGATAAGCGAGGTGCGCCACTCAAAAAGGAACAGGAACAGGACCACGATGACAAGTCCAGCGCCCAGCAGCAGTGCGCTCCGAAGGTCGCTGAGCGCTGATGAAATGAAGCGTGCCGGGCGAAAGATCCGCGCACTGAGTGTGATTCCCTCCTGCGCGAGACTGGGCTTCAATTCAGAAATGGCAGCATTCAGCGCATTGTTGACCTGCAGAGTGTTCGCGCCGTATTGCGATGAGACGATCACCAGAACACCGGGGCTTCCCTGGACCGATGCGGCACCCTGGGGCGGCTGGGGCGCGGTGGTCACGTTCGCAACGTCGCCGAGCGTGACGTTACCGGCGGTTCCCGCAACGACCACGGTCTTCGCGAGCTCCGAGACAGTGCTGACGGCTCCTTCGCTCTGAAGGATGATTCGTTGGTCCCCCGTGTCGATGAAGCCTGCGCCCCTGATGGCGGTCGCCCGCTGAGCCGCAGCGAGTACATCCTCAATCCCGAGGTGATACTGGACCAGGCGGTCCGTGTGTACCTGAATCTGGTACTGTTTCACCTCGCCGCCGTGAACGACCACCTTGGCAACCCCGGGAACCGCAAGCAGGCGCGGCCGGACAATCCAGTTCGCAGCCGTGGTCACGTCCATTAACGAGCGAGCATCGGACGTCATCCCGACGATGAGAACGACGCTGGTGGAAGAGGTAAGCGGATTCATCACAGGGGCCTGAACCGATTGCGGCAACTGGCCCGTAACCGTGGTAAGGCGCTCGGCAACCGCCTGGCGGGCTCGGAAAATGTCGACATTTCCCCGGAACGTGACGGTCAGAACGGAGAGGCCCTGAATGGAGGCAGACCGAAGTGAATCGACATCGCTCACGCCCGCTACTGCGTTTTCCACCGGGGTCGTCACGAGCGCTTCGACCTGTTCCGGGGAAAGCCCGGCGGCTTCGGTTTGGATCGTTACCTGCGGCGGCGCGAACTCCGGGAAGATGTCGTACTTCGACTGGTAGGCGGCATAGAAGCCATAGATGATCAGCGCGCATGCCAGCGCTACGATGATCCCGCGAAAACGCAGCGAAAAGCGGACAATCGCATTGAGCATAGGGGGGAGTTCCTAATCGTCGTCCACGTCGCCGCCAGCGGGCAGCACAGGTTTGAATTCCTCGGAAAGCAGCTGCTGAGCCCCTTGCACCACGATTTGATCGCCGACCTTCAGGCGGGAGCCAGAAAGCGGAATGAACCATCCGCTATTCCAAGGAGTCTCCGTGGAAACCGCCCGGCGAGTGAACTGGTGCGGTTGCACCGCGACATACACCCACGCCTTGCCGTCGTGCCAGACGACCGCATTCTGTTGGACAAGCACTCCCTCCTGACCTTTGCCGGCAGGAGTGAACACCGCGGCGACCGGAGCACCAGGCCGCACCCGCCCAGCGCCCGTGACCACCTGGATTACAAATGTCTCCCCCAGCGTCTTTGGATCCACCGAGGGCGCCAACGCCGTGTGAGTAACCTGAAGCGGGCGAGCTTCCTGGCCTTCCACGAACAGCCTCACACTCATCTGATTGGGATCAATGTTTTCGCCCGAAGGCAGGCCAACTGTCGCAATCAAGTGATGCCAGTTCGCCAGTCGCAGGATCATCTGCCCAGCATCAACGTTTTCACCTGGACGCGCGCCGACCTCCGCGACCTGCCACGATTTCTTGAGCGATAGCGCAGAACTCGTCGCCGGTTGCGTTGTAGCCGCAAGGGCCTTCTGCAGGAGAGACACTGTTTGCGTCGCCGATTCCAATTTGGCGGCCTGCTGCTCCATCGCCGCCCTCGCATCTTGCACTGTCCGATCAGAAACATTTTTGTTAAGCGCGTTCAGCTTGACGTCCGCTTCGTATTCCGACCGCGCCGCCGCCAGCGCGGACGAAGCGGTTGTGACATCGGCTTCTGCCGAAGTCAGGCGAGAGATTACATCCACGTGTTCCATCGGCGTATAACGGGGATCGACGAACGCGACCGTACCCCGGACCGCGTCGCCGATCGTCGGCCAGATATTTCCCTCCGGCAGGCGCAGTGTCCCCGCGAAAGGCGCTCGCAACATCAACGACGCGGCCGGGTGCTCCATCAGGGTTCCATAACCGACAAATTCCGGCTTGAAAACGCTCTTCTCCAATGGTTCAATCTGAATGTTGCTCTGCAACTCTTCCTGAGCGCTCAGTGAAATGATAGTCTCGCCATTCTGCGTCGATACGCGTGAGGGCTGCGTCGCCGGCGCCGCGTACGACCGGTCCGCGATAGCATGCCAGATCACCCAGGCTCCTCCCCCGATAGCGCAAACCACAAAAAGTGAAGCAATCGACTGTATCGCAAGTTTCTTCATCCGTGTTCTCCGCGGTTGTCGACGGCGGCGCTGGTTGCCGGATCCACATCTGACCCAAGGGGATGCTGGGTCGCGCTTTCGAGGGCCCCGAGCGCCGACTGCACGCCCCGCAGCGCGTCAATCCGTGCAAGGACGGCAACAGCCGTTTCGACGCTTGCACCCGCGAGCGACACCTGGTCGCCCGCGCCCGCAACGAACGCCTGCTTGACCGCGTCCTGCTGCTTTTCCGCCAGCGAAAGCGCCTGGTCCGCCACGTTCAGCGTCTCATACGCACCCTGGTAGCGCGCCCACGCAATTTGCGTGTCGCTGATGATCCGGGTCTGCAATGCAAGAAACTGTGCGGCGACTTCTTCTCTTCTGGCCTCGGCCTCCGCGATCGGGCCCTGGTTCTGATCGAACAATGGCAGCGTGAGGGACATTCCAATCGTGTACTTGTGAACCCCCTCATCGAAAGCGTAGTCCGGCGAGAGATGGACGTCGGGATACTGCTTGGCGATTTCCAGGCGCAGCGCCACATCGGCCGCCGCATATTCGGCGAGCGATTGACGAATGTCCGCCCGATTGAGTAATCCCGCGCTCTGAAGTGTTGCAGCCGAAAGAGACTCTTTGCCGGGAATATGCTCCAGGGCGGCCCACGTAATATGAACGTCCTGCAGAGATTCCGTTGGAATACCGATGGCGCCGGCGAGCATCGCTTGCGTCTCGCCCACCCGGCCCTCTGCACTCCGTAGAGCCAGCGCCGCATTGGTCGATTCCAGGCGAAGCAATTCCACTTCCGGCCCCGAAGCCTTCCCCACCTTCAGACGCTGCTGCGCCAGTTTCACCAGCGCTGCCCGCGCATCCGCTTCGGCGCGAAGGCTCTCCACTTGTTGCCGCGTGATTAAGAAATCGACCAGCGCTGACCGCACTGCCCCCCGGATATTCCAGGCAACTTGTTCAATGCGCAGCCGCGCTGCATCGCTGAGCGCCCGAGCCTCTTCAATGCGGCGTTCCCGCTTGCCTGCGGTTTCAATCGGCAGGTCCAACGCGGCGCCATAGAGCGGACGCGGCAGAACGGATTCCCAGCCTGGAGACACGCTCACACTCGGATTCGGCAATGCAGAGGCGCTGCGGATTCCTGCCTTGGCGGTCTTCAACTGGGCACGTGCGACGACCAGGTCCGGATGGTAATACAATGCGGCAAGAGTGAGCCTATCGAGATCCCAAGCACCTTCAGAGGCCACTTTCGACGATAGAGGGTGCCGCTGGATATACGCAAGCAGGCGGGGATCTGAGAGCGTCCGCCCGTGGAAATCCGATTCCAACCTGACCGGTTGAATCGGGCGCGCCTGGTATCGGGCGCAGCCCCCAAGTGTCAACAGAAGAAGAACGATCGCCGTCGGTCGCATACATGCGACGGTACCCGACAGAAATGAACGCCTTGTGACAAATGTATGACATCCTTGTCATAACTGCCGTCATTGCCGGGGGAAGATGAGTGTAAACGTCGAGCCTGCCCCAACCTGGCTGTGAAGTTCCACCCGCGCGCCGTGCAATTTGGTGATTCCCTCCACAAGGGCCAAACCGAGCCCCATCCCACCAGATGCCTTCGAACGCGATGGATCCACCCGGTGGAAACGGTCAAACACAAGCGGGATATGTTCGGCGGGAATGCCTTCTCCTGTGTCGGCGACAATCACATGCACCTCCCCGCCGCAAGCTTTGCACGCAAGTTGGACGCGCCCCCCACCAGGCGTATGTGCCAGCGCATTTTCAATGAGATTGCCGATGGCACGTTGGAGAAGCACGCGGTCCGCGTGGATTTCCATGGAGTCGTGCGGCCCCAGTTCAATCGAAACATTCATCTCCCGCCCCGCCGCTTCGTAAAACTCCTGCAGCCGCACCAGTTCCCGGGCGATGTCCACGGGCTGGAGTTTCAATTGCGTTTGCGGATTCTCTGCACGCGCGAGAAAAAGAAGATCATCGATAAGACGTGACAGCCGCTGGGACTCCTCAAGGCTCGCCGCGAGCAGCCGCTCACGCTCCGCCGCCGGCGCCGTGCTGCTGAGGGCCACTTCCACGAGGCCCCGGATGTTGTTGATGGGCGTGCGAAGTTCGTGGGCGATGTCGGCTGAAAACTGCGACAACCGGTTGAACGCACCTTCCAGGCGGAGAAGCATGTCGTTGAAGGATTCCGCTAGCGTAGCAAGTTCCGCTGGAATGCCGGTCGTGTCCAGACGCGCATCCAGGTTTTCCGAACCGATCGCACGCACTTTCACCGCCATCCCGTAGATGGGTCGGAGCCCGCGCCGCACAATCAGGTAACTCAAAAAGGACGCGCCGATCAGCCCCACCCCCAGCACGATCCACAATACCCGGCGATACTCAATGAGCAGCCGCTCCTCCTGCGACTGATCCAGCGCGATCTGAACAATGTAGGCGGCATCCGGCGCACAACGGATTTCCGCGGTATAAAGATCGAACGGGCGACCTTCAGTGGATTCCTTCTCTTCTGTTGCCAGCGGACGAGAGCCAAAGAGAATGGCTGACGGAAACATCCCCCGGGGAAGCAACTGCTCCATGCTGTGCGTTTCGGCCAGCAAACTCCCCTTTTGATCCAGTACCCGGATCAGTACCGGGGGGTAGTAGTGTTGCTGGGATTCTCGCTCAACCTCTTCTCGAAGTGCCTCGAGATGCAGTGGATCAGCGCGCAACACGGATGCGATCGTCGCGATCTTATCGCCCAGGTACTGGTTATCCTCCTTATCGAGATTCCGATCCAGCCCCCAGTACAGCACGCAGCACGCCGTCAGCAGAAGCGCGAAGGCGGCGAACGCGAATCCGGCGACAAGCCGCGCCGCCAGGCTCAACGGCCGCCGCATGGCCACCCGTCGGGTGTGACTGTTAATGGCGGTCTTCGAGGACATAGCCTACGCCCCAAACAGTGTGGATCAGCTTTCTGTCGAAAGGCTCGTCTACGCGGGCGCGCAGGCGACGCACATGCACGTCGACCACGTTGCTCTCCCCCTGGAAATTCATATCCCACACCTGCTCGGCGATAAAAGTCCGGGACAAGACCTCCCCACTGCGTCGCGCCAAGAGGGTCAGAAGTGCAAACTCCTTGGGCCGCAGGTCCAGCGGATTCCCGCCACGGTGCACCTTGTGACGCACCAGGTCGATCTCGAGATCCGCGATCCGGAGCATTTCAGACGTTACCTGCGCCGATCTTCGCAGGAGCGACCGCATCCGCGCCAGCAATTCTGAAAAGGCGAACGGTTTGACCAGGTAGTCATCCGCCCCCAATTCGAGACCCCGTACGCGATCCTCAACGGAATCGCGGGCAGTCAAAAATAACACCGGAACGCGGCTGCTCCCTTTCCGAAGCTCCTGAACCACGTACCACCCATCCCCCCCCGGCAACATGACATCGAGTACGATCACGTCGTATTGATTGGCCCGCGCGAGGTGAAGTGCTTCCTCGCCCCGGCCAGCCACGTCCACGATAAATCCATTTTCCGTCAGGCCTTGGACGAGGTACAGGACCGTGTTTTGATCATCTTCGACGAGCAGCACCTTCATACTGTTCAGCGTAGCCGGAAGCTTCTCGTGCGTCGAATGCGGCGATTCACATTCGCCATGAACATACCCATGCGCCATCCCCGCCAATGATGCCATTGCAGCGGTCGGCCACGCCATCGACGCCCACCATTCCATTTGCCCAAGTACGCTGCAATCAATCGCCTGCACGTCGCGTTGATTAAATGAGGAATGAGGCGCCCTGTGTGGGTCAACCGTCAATGAAAGGGCTTGAATGCTGCGCAGCGTCTCGTTCGTCTCCTACCTCCTGCTTGCCTCGGTATGCCTTGCTGTCAATGTCCCGCCGCCCCTCGATTTTCCGGCCCCAGAATTAAAACCAGCGGGTGCGGACTTCCGGATCACCGATTTTGGTGCAGTGGGCGACGGCAAAACAGTGAACACCGAGGCGATTCAGAAGGCGATTGCTGCAGCGACGCCGAGCGGCGGAACCGTTGTTATCCCGAAGGGAACATTTGTTTCGGGGGCCATTTTCATTCGCACGCCGGTCAGCCTGCGCATCGAGGAGGGCGGCATCTTAAAGGGCTCCACCGAGGTCAAGGATTACCCCGTCATTGACTCGCGCTTCGAAGGTATCGAGCGGCCCGTGATGGCGGCCCTGGTCAATGTGATCGGCGTCAGTGGAATCACCGTTTCCGGCGGGGGCACCATCGACGGATCGGGCGATCTCTGGCTTGCAAACTTCCCCCGCGTGCGGCGACGACGTAACCCGGGCAGCACCGCCCCGGCCGGCACGCCTTGGACCTCCCGGCCTGCTCCCCCCATGATGGTGTTCACCAGCCCCCGAACGGTTCTTACACCGACACCAGAAAATCCCCCGCCGCAGCGACTTCCAGGCAACACCTTGATGAAGCCGCGGCTTTTCAATTTCACCAACTGCTCCAATGTCGCCATCAAAGGCCTGCACTTGCAAAACCAGGCCATCTGGTGCCTCCACATCCTTTATTGCACCGACGTACTCGTGGATCACCTCCAGATCCACGAACCCCTGCACCGGATTCCTTCCTCCGACGGCATCGACATCGATTCCTCCAGGCGCGTGCGCGTCGACCACACGACGATTGAAGCCAACGATGATTGCATTTCAATCAAGTCCGGGAAGGACGAGGACGGACGCCGCGTGAATCGCCCATCCGAGGAAATCCTGATCACCAATAGCCACTTTGCGTACGGGCAGGGTGGCGTCGCCATTGGATCGGAAGTCAGCGGCGGTATTCACCATGTGGAGGTCCGCGACTGCACGTGTGATGACGGCAACTGGGCGCCCGTGCGGCTCAAAACGCAGCCCACCCGCGGCGGAACGATCGACCACATCGTCTATCGCAATTACAAAATCGACCACGTGGGGCAGGCATTTGAGTTCAACCTTGCGTGGAATATGCGGATCAACAACCCCGGCGCTCCGCACCCCACGACCATGAAGGATATTTTCTTGATCAACGTCTCCGGCACTGCCGCACACGCGGGCCATATGGAGGGTTTGCCGGCGACACCGATCACGGACGTTCACTTCATCGACTGCAGCGTCACCGCCGATACGCCCCTTCGCATCAACCACACCGAACGGGTCGACACTTCCGGCCTCCATGTGGTCAATACTGCCGG
Organism: Phycisphaerae bacterium; assembly: GCA_051955985.1. Classification (GTDB taxonomy): domain Bacteria; phylum Planctomycetota; class Phycisphaerae; order WQYP01; family WQYP01; genus DATKPA01. The sequence goes on from JBQCGD010000099.1 coordinate 33,680, forward strand.
CGAGCCGCTGCCGACAATTTCTGGTGATGCACAACGGGCCGCAACAACCCAGCCCGCGAAAGCGCCGTAATTTCTCTGCACCTCCTGACGGAATCCTTCATGAAATACCGCCTCTTCGCACTGTGCTTGTTCGCCTGCACCCCCCTACTTACAGGTTGCGTCGCAAGCCCGCAGGACAGCCGCGCCCCTCATCTGGAGAAGCAGGACGGCATGACCAAGCTCATAGTGGACGGTCGGCCATTCATCTGCGTGGCGGGAGAGGTCCATAATTCCAGTTCCGCCGATCGAGTCTGGATGAAGGCGGTGATGTCCCGCCTCGCCCGTGCACATCTCAACACCGTGCTCACGGTGATCTCCTGGGATCTCATTGAGCCGCAGGAAGGTCGCTTTGATTTCTCCATGATTGACTATCAACTTCAGCTTGCGAGGGAAAACAACCTGCGCCTGGTGTTTCTCTGGATGGGCAGTTGGAAAAACGGGATGTCTCATTATGTGCCGGAGTGGGTGAAGGCCGATCAGACCCGTTTCCCGCGCGTCGTGAACGCCCAAGGCAATTCCCTCGAGATTCTCTCCACTCTCAGCATCAACAACCGCAACGCCGACGCCCGCGCCTTCGCTGCGGTCATGCGGCACCTCCGGCACGTGGATTCTAACGACCACACCGTCATCGCTGTGCAGGTGGAAAATGAAGTGGGCGTACTGGGTTCAAGTCGTGATTTCTCGCCCGCAGCAAATGCCGCATTCGTTCAGCCTGTGCCATCTTCACTCGTTCGATATTTTCGGCGCCACTCGGAAACGTTGAATCCCGATCTCAAACGACTCTGGGATGTCCATGGCGATGCTTCCCATGGATCCTGGGAGCAGGTCTTCGGCACCAATGTTCCACGCGTCGATCCGCCAGTCCCCAACAGTCCGAACCGATCCCTCCGGCCGGCTGGTTTTGAGCTGACAAATCACACCGACGAACTCTTCATGGCATGGAACTATGCCCGCTACATCGGATACGTCGCAGCCGCTGGAAAACGCGAATACCCGCTGCCCATGTACGTCAATACCTGGATAGTTCAGCCAATGGACCGCGGACCTGGCGATTACCCCAGCGGCGGCCCCGAACCGCTCGTTCAGGACGTGTGGCGGGCGGCAGCACCCGCCGTCGATATCCTCGCACCAGATATCTACACTCCCGACTACCTTCAGGTTTTACGAACGTTCGCCACCAACGGAAATCCGGCTTTCAATCCGGAAACCCGACCCGATGCCAATAACTGCTGGGACGCCTTTACCAAGCTTGATGCCCTCTGCTTTTCTCCTTTCGGGATTGATACCATCAACCCGGACGGCCCGTTCGCCACCGCATACCAGTTGGTCAACGGCCTCTCCGGAGCAATCGCACAAGCTCAGGGAAAGCCTGATGCTGTCAAACTGCTCTCGATTAAAGACGGCCGTAATCCCGGCAAGGTGGACATGGGCGACTACACGTTCGACTTTTCCATCCCCGATGCAACTCGTAAATCGCGACCCGCTCCCTCGGCTCGCGCCGGCCAGCCCTCTTCCGCGCCATTTCCGGTTGGCAGGCAAGAGGGAATCGGCCTCGATTTCCTGAACGGTCACTACATCGTCATGATCCAGACGGGGCCTGCGGAGTATTACTTGGCCACCAATGGGCGCTACCCATTTCGCGTTTCGCCCCGCATACCCAATGGCAGGATCGCCGCTCCGGCGTCGATCGATCGCGGCACGTTCATCAATGGGCATTGGGTTCCCACGCACAGATATAACGGTGACGACCTCATGGGACTCGGCTACGACATCTCTGGCGCTGCCGCCCACCGTCAGGCGGGAACAGAGATTCCGCTCGGACCTGGCCGCGATTCCGCCTCTCTCCTGGACCCGGCCGCACCCGTCATCATCCGATTGCGTCTCTACCAGTATCGCTGACGGCAGCAGCTATCACCTTTCACCGCTCACCGTCTCACCAGGGGACTATTATGAAAAAAGCCGCCGCTATGCTCGCCGTTCTCCTCCTCTTTGCAGGCACGCTGCCGGCAGAGGAATACCCCTGGCAGAAAATTTCCGATCCCACCGCCGCAGAACTTGCCGCCGCGTTCCCTGCTCCGCCGCCGGAATACAGCGCCCAATTCGATTGCGGCTTCAGCACGTCGCGATCCATTGGAGACATAGAGGCCCTCCTCGACCACGCCAAAGCCGTCCATGTGCAGGCCGTTTTTGTGGAACCGGTCCGCGGGAAATCTCCCTATCTCTCTGCTGAGTATTTTGATGCGGTAAAAACGCTGGTCCAGGAAGCGAAAAAGCGCAACATGCGGCTCTGGTTCGATGACGATGGCGGTTATCCCTCCGGCTTTGCAGGCGGCCGATTCACAAAAGATCGCCCCGATCTCCGAAGCATGGCGCTTACCTCCCGGCACACCCCCGTGACGGCCGGCCAGCAATTCACCACGACCGTTTCCCCGCAGGTTATCTGCACGCTCGCGCTCAACCTTGACACCCACGCGGCGCAACTCCTCCAACCCAGTTCCAACACCATTGACTGGAAAGTTCCCGACGGCCATTGGGAGATCGTGCAGCCAATGTGGAGGTATCGCTCGGGCCCAACCCGCTCCGCAAACAATGGCGGGGGCAAGACAACGGAACATTCCCTCATGGATTATCTCGATCCGGAGGCCGATCACCTCTTTGCGCATTGGACTTTCGATGCGTACAAGGCGGCGATCGGCGATGAATTTGGCAAGACGGTGCTTGGCTTCCGCGGAGACGAGCCTGCTTATGGATTCAATCCATGGTCGCCTGCCCTTCTGGAGGAGTTCAACAAACGCAAGGGCTACGACCTTCGCCCATACCTGGGCGATGTCGCAGGAATCACCATCAGCAGCCGCGCCGATCGATCTTCCGGTCCGGTCAGCCTGGACGAGGCCCATCGAGCCTATGCCGACTACTGCGACGTCTGGTCCGACCTTTTCGGAGAGAACTTCTTTGGGACCGAAGCCAACTGGTGCGCCGAAAACCACCTTGAGATGCAAATGCACATCGAGCACGAGGAAATTCTCCCCATGCTCGCCATCGCCGACGGCGACTTTTTCAAATGCATGCGCAATATTCAGGTTCCCGGAGTCGATACGATCTGGCACCAGATATGGCATGATGAGGTTGCCGATTTTCCGAAGCTCGCATCCTCCGCCGCCCACCTCAATGGCCATCCCCGCGCGATGTGTGAAGCCTTTGCCGCTTACCGGCCGCAGCCCGATATCAAGGAGGCAGGCTGGATCCTCAACCACCTGATGTCCCTCGGGATTAACCGCGTGGAATACATGGGACTCCAGAGCATCGGCCCGCTCCACGGCTTCTATGCCGACGCCGGATTCCCCGAACTGTCTCTCCATGTGAACCGAACACTCTATGTGCTGGGCGAAGGTCGCCCGACCGCCCGTATTGGCGTCTACATCCCGAGCACGAGTTTCTGGTTTAAGGATGAAGCAGCGAACAAGGCCTTCCTCGACATCGTCCATTCTCTTTTGCAGCACCAGCGAGACTTGGATTACGTCGATGAATTCGCAATTTCCAAATCCCTTGCCCTTCGCGGAAAAGAGCTGGTGAATCTCAGCGGCCAGTCGTACCGCGCTATTCTTGTCCCTCCGGTCGATGCCATCTCCAAGGCGTCTCTTCAGAAATTGCACGATTTCGCTGATTCCGGCGGCACGGTGATCTTTTTCGGAAATTCTCCGCGGCTTGTCATGGACAAGAATTTTCTTACAGCCACGGGACCTGCCGATATCTCCTGGGCCACGCTGGAACCCACTTCCGACGTCACCGCCGACGTTCTGCACAAATTGCCCGAGCCGGACGTCGCGACGGATCAGCCGACGACCTGGCTGAGGTATAACCATCGGCGGCTGAAGGATGCCGACCTCTATTTCTTCTTCAACGAAGGGGAGCAACCCTTGTCCGTCAACGCAACCGTCAGCTCTCGCACGTCCGCCCGGACCGTGCAGCGCTGGGACACTTACACCGGCAAAATTCAGCCCTGGACCAATGCGACGAGCCGCGATGGAAAAACCATCCTCCCGCTGCAACTGCCTGCATGGGGAACGACGCTCCTCGTCATCTCGAAAACGCCCTGAAGAACGATTTGGACGACCATCGCCACGACGCCGGTGCCTAACGTCTCTCGCCAAAAAAATACCAGAGGACAAAACCTATCGCCGCAATTCCCGTCACGGCAACAGCAATGGCAGGAGTATCCATCACGCACCTCGCTGCTTGCCGCCAAAACGCCGCAGGCGGAGGCTGTTCGTGACAACCGAGACGCTGGAGAGGCTCATCGCGGCGCTGGCCACGACGGGCGAAAGCAGCCAGCCCGTGAGCGGGTAAAAGACGCCGGCCGCCAACGGAATGCCAATCGTGTTGTAAACGAACGCCCAGAAGAGATTCTGCCGGATGGTGCGAAGTGTCGCCCGGGAAAGCTCAATGGCCGTGACCACGCCCCGAAGATCCCCGCGAATCAGCGTAATGTCGGAAGCGGCCATCGCCACATCCGTGCCCGTGCCGATCGCGATCCCCACGTCTGCCTGGGCAAGGGCGGGCGCGTCATTGATGCCGTCGCCGACCATCCCGACAACCCGATTCTCCTGCTGAAGCGATTCCACATGCGCCGCTTTCTGGGCGGGAAGCACCTCGGCGAACACCCGATCGATCCCGACCGCATGTGCAACGGCTTCGGCCGTGCGGCGGTTGTCCCCTGTGACCATCGCCACCTCGATGCCCATCCCGCGAAGCTGCCGAATCGCCTCGACCGATTCCGGTTTGACCGGATCTGCCACCCCAAGAACCCCCTGAAGCATCCCGTCGACGGCAACGAGGACCGGCGTCTTTCCCGCCGTTGCCAATTCGTCAGCGTGGTTCCCAAGGCTCGAAAGCAGAATCCCCCGGTCGGCAAACAGCTTCGAGTTGCCTATCAACACTTCATGGCCGCCAAGCGTCGCGCTAATGCCGTGCCCCGCCACGGCGGAAAACGCGACCGGCTCCTCCAGCGAAAGCTGCCGCGATTGCGCTGCGTCCACCACCGCGGCGCCGAGAGGATGCTCGCTTTTCCTTTCCGCCGACGCGGCCAGCCGCAGCAATTCAGTTTCCGACATACCCCCGAGGCACACCACGTCCGTGAGTGCCGCGCGCCCCTGCGTGATCGTTCCCGTCTTGTCGAGAATAATCGTGTCGATCTTGTAAGCGGTCTCCAAAGGCTCGCCGCCCTTGATGAGCACGCCCAGTTGAGCGCCCTGTCCGGTGCCCACAAGCACGGCCGTGGGCGTCGCCAGGCCCAACGCACACGGGCACGCGATAATCAGAACCGAGACAAACGCCACCAGCGCCCGGGCGAGCCGCACATCCGGCGGCGACACGGAAAACCAGACCACGAACGCCGCGATGGCGATGCACAACACGATCGGCGTGAAAATCCCGCTAATCACGTCCGCCAGCCGTGCAATCGGCGCTTTGCTTCCCTGCGCTTGCTGCACAAGCCGCACAATCTGCTGCAGCGCCGTGTCTTTCCCCACCTTCGTCGCAGTGAACCGAAACGATCCCGTTTTGTTCAAGGTGGCGCCGAACACGTCATCGCCGGAGCGTTTCTCCACCGGAAGACTCTCGCCGGTGAGCATGGATTCATCGACACCGGATGCACCATCGAGCACGCGACCGTCGACCGGAATCTTTTCCCCCGGACGCACAACAACGATGTCTCCCGGCACAACATCTTCGACCGGCACATCCGATTCCTGCCCTTCGCGGACCACGCGCGCCGTGCGAGCCTGCAACCCGATGAGGCGGCGGATGGCTTCCCCCGTCTTTCCCTTGGCACGCGCCTCGAGCATACGCCCCAGCAGGATCAACGCGAGAATAACGCCGGCCGCCTCGTAATAAACCGGCACCGCCGCATGATGCGAGCTCCCAGATTTGCTGAAGAACTGCGGAGCAATGGTGGCCAGAACGGAATAAACGTACGCCGCGCCGGTCCCCACTGCGATCAGCGTGTTCATATCGGCAGCGCGGTGACGGAACGCGGCCCAGGCCCCGGCATAAAACCGGGATCCTGCGTAGAAAACGACCGGCGTCGTAAGCGCCAGTTCCAGCCAATGGATCCACGGCGCATTGAACGCCGCCACTTTACCGTGAGACATCGCGATCACCAGCACCGGAATACTGAGAATGAACGCAACGAGGAACCTCGCACGCAGCGAGCGGTATTCTGCGAAACGGGCGGCCGCTTCTGCATCTTCACTCGGCCGCGTGGGAGCGTTCGCTTCCTTTACGCGATATCCAAACGACTCAATGGCCTTCCGCAATGCATGCGGGTCGACCATTGAGGCGAGGTAGTCGATCCCGAGTTGCATCGTGGCCAGGTTGAAGTTGACGTCCGCGACCCCGGAAACTCTTCGAAGCCGGGACTCGAGCGGGCTTGCGGCGCCGGAAGGCCGGGCAGAATCGTCGACGGCGAAATCGGCATGGGAAAGCTCCGCCGGTTCGTAGCCGGTTTCTTGAACCACCGATCGGAGGTCCTTGATCCCGATCGCTGTCGGGTCGAATTCGATGCTGCCCCGCCCCGTCGCGAAATTCACCCCCGCTTTGCGAACCCCCGGCGTGCGGGAAAGCACCTTTTCAATCCTCGCGGCGCACGCGGCGCAGCTCATGCCCCCGATCGGAAGATCTATCCGCGCCAAGTCCGTCGGCGCTGCCGAGCGTTCTGCTACCGGAGAAGGTGAATGTGCTGTCATATTCGAACTCCGCCCCGATTCATCGCGCGCTCTTGTACATGAGATCGATCAGTTCGTCGTACATCTCTTCCCCCTGCAATCCGCCGCTTTTTATCGCCTTGGTGGCGCAGTGCTTGAGATGATGCCGCATGAGGCTGCGGCCTACGCCGCGCAATGCCTCGTGAACCGCAGCGATCTGCGTGAGAACGTCCGCACAATAACGATCTTCTTCAATCATACGCTGTAGCCCGCGCACCTGACCTTCAATACGCTTCAGCCGTGTGAGGTTGGATTCTTTGAGCTTGACATCAACAACCGCCGTTTTGCGCTCCCCCGCAGGGACGGCGCAGGCGCACGAAACAGCGGATTCGGCTGCTTTCGCCATGGGAACCTCCGGGATCAAATTAACTCGAATGGCATGATCCGCCGCAGCATCCGCCGGGCGACGCGGGCCCTTGAGTGGCTCGGGCGTCAAAGCCGAGCTTTCCGAGCGATTGAACGATCGCGTTTACGTTCGTGGCCTGCTCATCAAAGCGACCGCTTGCCGAACCGATGTTGACGGCCTCCAGGGTTACGCCTGGCAGCCCCTTCAACGCCGTGGTGACCCGGTTGACGCATCCGCCGCAGTGCATGCCATCGATGGCTACTTCAAATCTTTGCATGGTGTCGCTCCTTTCATCGCTTCCGATACCCCCTAAGGGTATACCACAATGTGTTCGAGTCAATCCCCGCATCGCGATTGGGCATCACGCTTTACACGTGCAGGGTTTTGTTTGACGCCCGTCGCGATCAGCGACTATCAGGGTCCGGTAAGGGGTTGCTGCCTCCCTTTATTAGGGGAGGCGAGGTGGTGCGCAAGCGGGGGATCGGGGGGGGCGGGGGATTTTCGTGGACTTGAGAAAAGCGTTGAACGGGACCGATGCGGGAATCTTTGAGGCAGGGGCGCGTTTTTCTCGGAATTTGGGTGGGCTGGGGGACGTGGGAAGGGTTGGGTTGGGGA
>JBQCGD010000100.1:0-5811 GCA_051955985.1 Phycisphaerae bacterium
TCTGGGGCTTCGTGTGGGGGGGGCGCTTTTGGTCGCGGGGTGGGGGGGGTGGGGGGTTTTGGGGGGGGGTGTCGGCGGGGGTGCCTCCCAGGTCGCGGGATTTTTCTTTGATCTGGTCGACGGTGAGGACTTTCATTTCTTCTGCGGCGGCGATGCGTTCGCTGGTGGGGACGGCAGGATTGATCTTCTTTTTACGCGGGGACTTGGGAGGACGTTTGCCGGTGGCGACTTCCTGTTCGAAGCGCTTCTTGGAAATGAGGAGGTGGTGGTAGCTTTGGCCGAAGCGGTGGGCTTCGTCGCGGATGTGCTGGAGGAGTTTGAGGCCGGCGTTGGTGCGGGAGAGCTTGATGGGGCCTTTTCTCGCCTGGACGAAGACTTCTTCTTCGCGCTTGGCGAGCGAGATGACCATCGGCGGGCGGACATCCATCTGGTTGAAGGCGTCCTGGGCGGCGTGGAGCTGGCCGAGGCCGCCGTCGATGAGGATGACGTCGGGGTAGAGTTCCTGGTGGGTGCCGGCGTCGCGGTAGCGGCGGGAGACGACTTCCTGGATGGATTTGTAATCATCGACGCCGGTGACGGTCTTGATGCGGAAGCGGCGGTAGCCGTTCTTGAAAGGGCGGCCGTCGATGAAGCAGACGAGTGAGCCGACGGTGGCTTCGCCCTGGAAGTGGGCGATGTCGATGCCTTCGATCGAGCGGATGGGTTCGGGGAGTTCGAGGACTTCCTGTAGCGACTTGAGGCCGGCGCGGTGGTCCTGGAAGAAGACTTCGGCCTGGATGGTTTTGTTCGTGGAGGTGCTGGAGCGTTCATTCAATTGGCGGAGGGCTTTGATCTGGTCGCGGAGGGTGGCGGCCTTTTCGAACTGCAGATTTTTGGCGGCTTCTTCCATTTCGCCCGTCATTTCGCGGAGGACTTCGCTGCCCTTGGAGTCGAGGAAGCGTTTGAGGCGGTCGATGTCCTGGCGGTAGGCGTCGCGCGAGATTTTGTCGGCACACGGGGCGGTGCACTGACGGATGGCGTAGAGGAGGCAGGGGCGGAAGAAGCGCTTCTTGAGATCTTCCTCGAGGATTTCGAGGTGGCAGGTGCGGAACTTGAAGACGCGCTGGAGGTGCTGGGTGGCTTCCTTGAGGGCGGAAGAGGAGGTGAAGGGGCCGTAGAGTTTGGTGCCGGTGGAGGAGGGCTGGCGGGTGATGTAGACGCCGGGGTAATCGTCGCGGGTGGTGATTTCGAGGTAGGGGTAGGTTTTGTCGTCGAGGAGGCGGGCGTTGAAGCGGGGCTGGATGTCCTTGATGAGGCGGTTTTCCACGAGGAGTGCTTCGACTTCGGAGTCGGCGGCGAGGGTATCGAAGTCGGTGACGAATTCGAGGAGGAGTTGTTTGCCGCGGGTGCCGAGGTCGGCGGAGGGGACGAAGTAGGAGCCGACGCGATCGCGGAGGGAGCGGGACTTGCCGACGTAGATGACGACGCCGCGGGAGTCTTTCATGAGGTAGACGCCGGGGGAGGTGGGAAGGGTTTTGGCTTTTTCGCGGAGGCGCGAGAGGCGGGTGGAGTCGGGCTCGGTGGGGCGGGGGAGGGAGACTTCGTCTTTCTTTTCTTCGATGATGGGGTCGGTTTCGAAGCTGGTGGTGTCGTCTTCGACGTCGTCGAGGGGGTTGAGGGGGAGGGGCTCGTAGGCGGCGAGGGCCTCGGGGTCGAGGGAGGACTCGTCGGGGGTCGGGGGGAGGTTGTTGGGCGTTTGGGACATAAGGTTCGATTATAGCTGGGGGTTATGGCGTGAACCGCGTTTTTGATAGCGCCACACGAAGATTATCACGTTCGGGTGTTTGAAAACCGCATTTTTCATCGCGCCAGCCCAAGGTGATCACGTTGGAGGGCGAGCGGGGTTTCTGGCAGCGCGGGGGTAGATTGCCAGAATTCGGTTTTGAAAAACCGCGTTTTTGATAGCGCCAGCTGAAGATTGCCAGAATGTTTGCCACCCTCCCTCGCGCGAGTGAGGGAAGGATGCCAAGGGGAAGAGTGCCAAAGTGTGTGCGCGGGGTTGGCAATCTTCCCCCATCTCCTATGGGAATAGTAGGGATTGGTTGGCGCGCCCCCCCGGGCGCATGAACTTAGCCGACGGGGGCGTCGGCTCCACTTTTTGGCAGCTTGGTGCATGATTTCCCTCCCCTTTTTGCTACCCTTATTTTATACTAACTTGTGGCCAAGTTAAATTGGGAAAGTGACGTTTGCCGCTTCGCGGGGATCAACGTAAATTTGCCGCACGAGATACTTCGGGCACGAAACTCTTTTGAGCGCCGCACGTGCGGCCGCCGATTTCCATCGGGCGGCTAGTGGCAGGGAGAGGAATATTGACATGCATCAGGGCAAGGTTCTTCAGCACCTGAAAGATTTTGCGGCGAGGCCGCTGTGTTTTTCGTGTCGTCCGTTGTCTGCAGACCAGGAGGCGATCAATGTGGCGAAGCCGAAGTCGCCGTATCCCTCTGCGGATGAGCGCATTTTGAATCATGTCACGCATGTGCTCCATCCGGGGATCAGTAAGGAGGGGGAGCGGTTGATGCGGGAGCATGTGGGGAATTTTGCGGAGCAATTTTTGCCGGTGTATCGCGCCTGCAATGGCTTCTCGCTTTACAAGGATGAGCGGTCGGAGTTGACGGGGGTCGAGATTCTGGCGGTGGAGCGGTGGGAGGAGGCGACGGAGTCGTTTAAGGAATGGATCGCGGGATGTCCGGATGAATACGATCCGGCGCGGCTGAAGAAAGGCGTGGCGATCGGCTACATTCCGAATGCTGCCGACGGTTTTGTGATTGCACTCGAAGGGGAGTACGCGGGGAAGATTTTTCTGTTCCGGCACTCGGATGCGTACATGCCTGCGTTTGCGGACAACTTCGAGCAGTTAATTCTTCGGTTGACGGAGAAACCGGTCGAATTGCTGACGCACACGCTCGGCGACTATTACCGGTGCTCGTATGGCGGCCGCGAGGTCTGGGTGCCAGAGGCAGTTGTGACCGAGGGGCGTTCGGGTTGTACATAGCTCCCCACTGTGATGAGTCCGGCATTGCGGCTCAATATTGTATCATTCTACGGATCGGTCTCGCAGTCGCGTTGTTGCGAGAACGTCGTGCCTTACACCGAGGGTCTGATGACGTCGATTCTGCTTGACCACCTTGCCGACCACGTGTATTCGGCTTTGAAAGTGACGTTTTCGGAGATTGTCCGTGCAAACCCTGGGCGGAGGTTTTACGCATTCGCCGTGTTCACAGACAGTGACCTTCAGTTCTTATACGGAGCCGCAAACACTGAGGACGCTCTGACGTCGACGGTTGAGCGTTATCGAGAGAAGTATGGATCGAGATACACTCGCGCCGGGATGCGGTGGTCATACGGGGAATGGGGCTTCTTTCCAGGAGGTACCGAGCATTTTGAGGAGATTAACAAGGCATTGATTGCGAATATTGATGGGCCCCGCGATGAGTATGAGGCTCGGGTCGGCGAGCTTTGGAACGCGGTTTTAAGCGGGTTTCAAAGGTTAGAGAAGGAGGGATTATTTGGTTTGGGTCCGGACCGTTCCAAGATCACGTTGCTGTTGGTCGGCGACGTGCCGCCAAAATTGGTGGAGCGTTGGGTGGTGGAATTAAATCCGCCAGACGTTGCGAATCGCTTTATCAACTGGGATGCGAATACGCCGGACGGCGCAAGCGAGAACGGCTGACGAGCTGATGAATGATATTGCGACGGGAGTTCGAGATGCCCTCATCTGTTTTCGCGCAATGGTTTGATGCCTTCTCTCGAACCGGGAACATTTCGCCGTTGTTCCTTGGCATGGATCGGCAGGAGATTGCAGGCATTTTTGGGGATCCAGACGATCACTCTGCGGGCTCGCACGCGCAGCGGGCGGCCATTTGGAAATACGGGTCGCTGGAGTTCCACTTTGGGGCGGACGGATCGTTGTGGTTGGTCTACATGGATACGCCGGAGGGGGTGGTCGTCAGCATCAAGCGGGTGACTCGCTGAGCGGTCCTTGATATGGGACGGAAAAGGGGTGTAAGGGTCACGGGAGGAGGAGCATGGCGTCGCCGTAGGAGTAGAAGCGGTATTGGTTTTCGATGGCGAGGGTGTAGAGGTGTTTGAGTTTTTGGAGGCCGTGGGGTTCGAGGAAGGCGGCGACGAGGGCCATGAGGGTGGAGCGGGGGAGGTGGAAGTTGGTGATGAGGGCGTCGGTGAGTTGGAAGTGGTAGCCGGGGGAGATTTTTAGGTCGGTGGGGCGGCGGATTTCCTGTGGGGGAGTTTGGGCGAGGATGTCGGAACTTGCGGATTCGAGGGATCTTACGGCGGTGGTGCCGACGGCGACGATTCTGGCGTTTTTGGCTCGCTGGGCGCGGAGGGACTGGATGGTGGTGGGGGGGATGGAGAAGGTTTCGGTGTGCATGGGGTGTTCTTCGAGGGTGGGGGTTTCGACGGGGAGGAAGGTGCCGAGGCCGACTTCGAGGTCGACGGTGGTGCGTTTAATGCCTTGGGAGTCGAGGGTTTGGAGGAGTTCGGGGGTGAAGTGGAGGCCGGCGGTGGGGGCGGCGACGGAGTTGCCGGTGTCCTTGGCGTAGATGGTTTGGTAGTGGGATTTGTCGTTGGCGGTGTCGGTGTCGTGGGTGTGGGCGCGTTGTTTTTCGATGTAGGGGGGGAGGGGGACCTGTCCGATGGCGTGGAGGATGGTGGGGGCGGGGTCTGGGGGGGTGATTTGGAGTTCCCACATCCCTTTGTCGTCGAGGCGGTTAAGGAGTTTGAAGGTGTAGGGGGTGGCGAGGAGGGTGTCGCCTGGTTTGGCGCGGCCGCGGGTTTTGAGGAGGGCTTGCCAGAGGCCGGGGCGGAGTTCGTGGAGGTAGAGGCCGGGGATTTTGGCGCCGGTGGGTTTGGTGAGTTCGAGCTTGGCGGGGAGGACGTGGGTGTCGTTGACGACGAGGAGGTCGGTGGGTTTGAGGAAGGTGGGGAGGTCGTAGAAGTGTTTGTGGTGGAGGGAGTTGGAGGATTTTTCGTAGACGAGAAGGCGGGAGTGGTCGCGCGGGGAGGCGGGGTGGGTGGCGATGCGTTCGGGGGGGAGGTGGTAGTCGAGGTCGGACATCAGCATGGGCGGGCGGCTCATCCGTAAGGGGTTGATTTGTAGCCTCTTGTATGCGGAAAGCGACAGCGCGTCGGAGCGCGGCGTGGCGTTTGGGAAGCCGTCGTTATAACCGCTACATGCGGTGTGCGCCTGCACTTGTTGTAAGCGATTGTGGGAGCGTGGGTTGGGGGTTCTTTACGGGTGCGGGGGGCAGGGTGCATGGGGGTTGCTTTGGGAAGGGGGAAGGAGTGTGCATGGCGATTGATGGGATCAATACGGGCATGACGGCGCTGCAATTCGCACGCGCGCGGGCGGCGGGGCGGACGGTGGAGACGAGTCTGGGGGCCTCGACGGGGTCGGCGCGGGGCGGAAACGGAACGGTTGGGACTGGTTTTGGTACGGAAAAAGTACCGAAAAGTGCGGAATTTGGGGTGGTGCCGGCGGTGCGGGATGCGTTTCATTGGAGCTATGGGGTGGCGGTGGTGGATGGTAGGGCGGTGGCGCGGCGGAAGCCGCAGGCGGCGGAGGGGGATAACTGGTCGGCGAGTTTTCAGCGGGTGGGGTGAGGGGGGAGACAAAACTCAAAACACAAAACGCGGAACGTTGGGTTCGGGGAGTTGAGGCGGGGCGGGAAGGGCGGCGTTTTGGATTTTGGAGTTTAGATTTTAGATTTTGGGGACGGGGTGCTGAAGGGGGGGGGGGGGGGTAAATTTTTTTTA
>JBQCGD010000101.1:0-157490 GCA_051955985.1 Phycisphaerae bacterium
TAAGTGGGTGCGTGCGACGAATTCGCGGACGCCGGGGGAGCCGAGGGCCATGGCGGCGGCGAAGGGGAGGTGGGTGTGGGGGCGGAGGAGGTGTTTTTTCTTGGAGGGGTCCGTGCGCGGGGGCGATGGGTGATGGGGGCGGTTGGGCCGGGGTCAGGGTCGGGGAATTTGGGATGATAGCGGGAGGTGGGTGGGGGAGGCGAGGGGGAAAGAAAGAGGGTTGGCTCCGTTTTTCGAAACGGTCGGGGGGGGGTAAACGATGTTTGACCCCGTTTTTCAGGGGGTGGTTTTTGGGGGGCGGCCGGGGGGGCGGAGGGTGTGTTCGAGGTTGTGGGATCTGGCGGCGGTGGTTTGCCAGGAGGGGTCACCGAAGGGGCGGCCGCGGCGGAGGCTTTCGTCGAGGGTTTTTTGTTCGGCGGGGGAGCGGGGCTGGTTGACGGCGGCGAGCCAGCGGGAGTGGCCGGGGTAAGCGCCTTCGGGCCAGGTAGCGAGGAACGGGGGGGCGTCGGGGCGCGGGTTGAGGCGGCGGTGGAGGGAGGAATATTGCCAGCGTTCAGCGGCGGGGACGAGTTTGGCGCGGAGAGGGTTTCGTTCGACGTAGCGGCAGACTTTGCGGAGGTGGTGGAATTCGTTCCAGGCGGTTTGGATGGGGAAGGCTTTGAAGCGGCCCTGGTAGAGGCGGCCTTCGCCGGCGGATTTTCGGGAGGCGTGCCAGCGTTGGGTGTGGGTTTGCTGGAGCCATTTCATGAAGGAGGAGAGCGTTTCTCCTTCGGATTTGCGGGGCCAGAGGACGAGGTGGAAGTGGTTGGGCATGACGACGTAGGAGAGGAGGCGGAGGTTGAAGCGGGCGACGGCCTGCTGGAGGACGGTTTCGAAGGCGGCGTAGTCGGCGGAGGAATGGAAGATGCGGGCACGTGCGGTGGCGCGGTTCATGACGTGGTAGACGGTGTCGCCGATGAAGTTGCGGGGTTTTCGTGCCATGCGGGGAGGATAGGGGAGGGCGGCGGCCAAGGCAAGAGAAAAGAGGTGTGACCCCGTTTCGCAAGGGAGGGAGAAGGGAGAGGAAACGATGTTTGACCCCGTTTATAGTTGAAGGGCGGTCCGGAGGCGGTTGGCGATTTGTTCGGAGTCGGCGCGGGAGAGGTGGTTGAAGAGGATTTCCCATTCGTATCGGCCGAGGAGGCGGACGCGCCATTCGTCCGGGATATCGTTGTCGAGTCGCTTGTGAATGACGTCGATGGCGCGGAGGGCTTCTCTGGCGTAGGTGCGGACGGAGACGGACGTGCCACGCCGCCGTCGGACGGTCAGGTGTGTCGGCGTGGCATCGATCCAGATGCTGAGAGTGAATTTGCGATCGACGAGGGCGGCGGCTGCGAACATGACAATGCCGAGGCAGCTCGCGGCAGCCGCGGAAGACTCAAGTGTGACGAGGCCGGGGTAAATGCAGTTGGCGATGATGAGCAATGTGGGAGGGGTGAGGAAAGCGACCGCCCAGGAAACTCTGTTTCGGCCGGCCAAGCCGGTGGGCTGCGGCGGGATGAAGATGTGGAGGGCTCCGTCGGGGTCCGTTTCGTAGCGGATGGCTTGGGGGAGGGGTTCATAGGGAATGGGGGTGGGCATGTGGGATTTGTTATATGCGGGGTTCGCGACGACGCAAGCGTTGGTGAGGGTCCGTTTGTTGTGCGGGGGCGATGGGTGGATGTGCGGGAGATTGGCCGACGGGGGCGTCGGCCTCACTTTTGGCGTAGGATTTGAATTGTTCTTTGAGGAGGTGGTGATGCGGATTACAAAACTCGAGCCGATTATTTTGCATGCGCCGGTGACGCGGGGGCATATTGAGGACAGCACGCACAAGTTGAGTCACTGGGGGGCGCCGGGGGTGGCGATTCATACGGATTCGGGGTTGGTGGGGTATGGGTTTTCGGGGACGCATGCGCATTTGCCGACGGATCGGTTGATTGTCGATTGTGCGGTGAATGCGTTTGGGCCGCTGTTGATTGGGGAGGATCCGGCGGAGACGTTGTATTTGTGGGAGAAGCTGCACAAGCGGCCGGAGATTTATTGGGTGGGGCGGTGCGGGATTACGCATCTGGCGTTGGGGGCGATTGATATTGCGTTGTGGGATTTGAAGGCGAAGGGGGCGGGGGTGCCGTTGTGGAAGTTGCTGGGCGGGTCGGCGACGAAGAGGGTGGAGGCGTACAACACGGATGGGGGGTGGATTAACTGGTCGATGGAGACGCTGGTTTCGGATTGCAAGCGGATGGTGGAGGAGGAGGGGTATCGGGCGGTGAAGATCAAGGTGGGGAAGGCGGACGCGATGGAGGATTTGCGGCGGGTGGAGGCGGTGCGGAAGGCGGTGGGGCCGGGGGTGCGGGTGATGACGGATGCGAACGGGCGGTGGACGTTGCCGCAGGCGATGCAGGTGGCGGGGCGGTTTGCGGATTTTGATATTACGTGGGTGGAGGAGCCGATTTATTTTGATGATGTGGAGGGGCATCGGCGGTTGGCGCAGGCGATTGGGACGCCGATTGCGTTGGGGGAGCAGTTGTACACGGCGAGTGCGTTTCGGGATTTCATTCATGCGGGGGCGGTGCATTACGTGCAGCCGGACGTGGTGCGGCTGGCGGGGGTGACGGAGTTTTGGCAGGTGGCGGATATGGCGCGGTGTTACAGTTTGCCGGTGGTGCCGCACGTGGGGGACATGTGCCAGGTGCATGTTCATTTGTGTTTTGCGCATGCGGGGTGCGGGCTGCTGGAGTACATTCCGTGGTTGCGGGAGTGGATGGAGGAACCGGCGAAAGTGGTGGGTGGTTTTTTTGTGGCGCCGGAGCGGGCGGGGGCGGGGATGACACCGACGCGGCGGGCGTTGGAGGAGATTAATCGGGTGTGATTCGGTGGGGGGGTGTGCAGTGTGTTATATGCACGGTTCGCGACGACGCAAGCGTTGGCGGGTACCCACTTGTTGATCGGGCATCCAAGAGTGACTAGCCGACGGGGTTTCAGGCGGCGAGGGCTTCGGGGTTGGGTTCGGCGGGTTTTTCGATGGCTTTTTGGGCTTTGTTGGAGAGCCAGCGGCTGTGGAGGGTGAGGGTGCCGACGTAGAGGTAGCCGAAGGCGAAGATGACGAGGAAGGGGATGGTGCCCCAGGCGGCTTTGAAGAGGACGGCGAAGGTAGTGCAGGCGGCGAGGTAGAGGCCGAGGAGGATTTCGATGAAGGGGAGGAGTGAGAGTTTCTTTTTGAAGCTGCCGGCTTTCTTTTTCCAGTCGGCGGCGCCGGTGGTGCCGGAGGTGCCGTACTTGGGGGTTCGGACGAATTCGGTGTCTCGTCGGCCGAAGAGGCCTTCGAGGACGGCGACGCCGTTGATGACGGAGATGCCCATGCCGATGGCCATGAGGAAGGGGACGAGTCCGAAGGTGGCGAGCTGGGAGCGGCCGACGGCTTTCTGGGAGAGCATGTAGAAGGTGCCGGCGGAGGCGGTGAGGAGGCCGCAGAAGGAGGCGATGACCATGGCGGTGAGCTTGCTGCTGGAGTTGAAGAGGTCGGGGTCGACGTACCAGACGGGGAAGAGGATGAGGGAGAGGAGGATGGCGGGGAGGTAGACGGCGGTGTTGGTGAGGTGGAAGAAGGCTTCGAGTTTGACGCGCCAGGGGAGGGGTGCGCGGAGGATGGAAGGGAGGAGTTTGACGGCGGTCTGGACCTGGCCCTTGGTCCAGCGGTGTTGCTGTTGTTTGAAGGCGGTGATTTCGGGGGGGAGTTCGGCGGGGGCGAGGAGGTCGGGGAGGAAGATGAACTGCCAGCCGCGGAGCTGGGCGCGGTAGGAGAGGTCGACGTCTTCGGTGAGGGTGTCATGCTGCCAGCCGCCGGAGTCTTCGATGGCTTTTTTGCGCCAGATGCCGGCGGTGCCGTTGAAGTTAATGAAGCGGCCGGAGCGGTTGCGTGCGGTGTGTTCGATCATGAAGTGGCCATCGAGGAAGATGGCCTGGCAGCGGGTGAGCATGGACTGGGAGCGGTTGATGTGGTCCCAGCGGGTCTGGACGCAGCCGATGTTCGGGTCTGTGAAGAAGTCGATGGAGCGGCGGATCATGTCCTTGGTGGGGACGAAGTCGGCGTCGAAGATGACGACGAATTCGCCGGTGGCCTGGGTGAGGCCGTGGGCGAGGGCGCCGGCCTTGTAGCCCTGGCGGTTGGTGCGGTGGATGTACTGGACATTATGGCCGAGGCGACGCATGCGTTCGCAGCAGTCGCGTGCGATGGTGGCGGACTCATCGGTGGAGTCGTCGAGGACCTGGATCTGGAGTTTTTCGCGGGGGTAGTCGAGGTCGCAGGCGCCTTCGATGACGCGTTCGGCGACGTAGGCTTCGTTGTACATGGGGAGCTGGACGGTGACGCGGGGGAGTTCGGCGAACTTACCGGCGGGCTGAGGAATTTTCTCATGGTGTTTGAAGTAGAGGTAAACCTGCAGGTAGCGGTGCAGCCCGTAGACCGTCAAAATCCCAAGTGTCAGCAAGTAACAGCCGACCAAGACCCAATGTATAGCCTCGATCATCGACGGCATAGCCTATAAGACTCCGAGAACCCTCGTTGTCAGCATTGGAAGACCCTCGATTCCCCCGGGTCATGCTGATTTTCCGAACTAGTGTAACACGGGGGGTGTCCTTTGCAATCCGCTAACGCATGGGGGGAACGCATGGGCGGAGCGTATTATTTCGCATAGGTGTATGGGCCGATAATGTCCCACGTGGCAGTATTAGGAGGCGATTCCCTGATGGATGGCGGCGGCGAGGGCCGGGGCGGCGGCTTTGTCGATTGGCGAGGCATTCCAGGGGATACGGAAGGAGTCACCGGCGGCCCTAGGAAGGATGTGGTAATGCAAATGATGCACCGACTGCATGGCCTCTGAGCCGTTATTGACGAGGAGGTGGCAGGCTTTGGTGCCGGTGGCCTGGAGGACGGCGCGGGCGATTTTGGGGATACGGAGGTTGATGGCGGCGAGGAGGTCGGGGGGGATTTCCATGATGGTGGCGTGATGGGCCTTGGGGACGACGAGGGTGTGGCCGGTCATAAGGGGGGTGATGTCGAGGAAGGCGAAGACGAGGTCATCTTCGAAGACCTTGAAGGAGGGGATTTGGCCTGCGGCGATTTTGCAGAAGATGCAGTCGGGCATGATTGCTCCTCAAATGCGGGGAATGTCGGGGTGGGTTTGTTGGTGCGGGCCCGTGGGCCGGGGATCATGGGCGAAGTATGGGGCCGGCGGGGGCGGCGGTCCAGTGGGAAGGGAGGTTGACGAAAAAGGCCCACGCGTGGGTGGGCCTTGAGAGGACGAGGGGAGGGGGCGATCTCAGCGGTGGCCGCCACCGGAGAAACCGCCGGCGAATCCGGCGCCGCCGCGCATGCCGCCGGCGCTGAAACCGCCGGCCCGGAAGCCGCCGCCACCGGAGAAGCCGCCGGAGCGCATGCCGCCGGAGAATCCGCCGCCGAAATGGGAGACGTTGCCGGAGACGGGGTGGAAGCCGGAGACTGGGCGGAAGCTGGTGTTGAATCCGGCGGGGACGGCGCCGCGGTTAAAGCCGACGTTGGGGCTGCCGAAGGGGCCGGTGATGGGGCGTGGGGAGCCGCGGGTGATGAGGGTACCGCCGACGCTGCGGTTCCAGTTGCCGCCGTTGTTTTGGTTCCAGTTGCCGCGGTTCCAGTTGCCATTGTTGCCGTGGTTCCAGTTGCCGCCGTTGCCGTGATGGTCGTCGCGGTCGTGTCCATGTCCGTGGAAGCCGCGGGAGAATCCGCCGAAGCCGCCGAAGAAGACGACGGAGGGGTAATAGCCGTAGCCGTAGGGGTAGCTGTAGGCGGAGGGGTAATAGGGGTAGTTGTAGCTGGGGTAGCCGTTGTAGGCGTAGCTGGAGTCGTAGTAGGTGGGCTGGTAGGAGGGGACGTAGGTTGGGGTGTAGGTGGGGGTGTAGACGGGTTGGTTGTCGTAGCCAGGGTAATAGGAGCCGCTGGAGTTGTCGGCGGCCTGGGGCGGCGGGAGGTAGTTGCCGGGGATGTAGTTCATCTGGTGCTGTTCGACGGCGGCGACGATGGGCATGGCGCTGGTGCGGAGCTGGGTGGAGAGGTCGTCTTCGAGCTTGAGGAGGTCTTTTCCGTTGCCGGTGACGGTGGCGGCGGCGAGGGTGTCGCCGTTGCGGGCATCAATGAATTCGGCGGTGAGACGGAGGGTTTGATCGACGCGTTGGGCGGCGCCGCGGATGACGTAATCGGCGTTGGCCTTGTGGGCGAGGGAGATGGCGGTGGCGTTGTCTTCGACGAGGAGCTGGCCCTTGAAGGCGACGGGGGAGAAGGCGCGGGCGTGGCCGAAGTCGGCGACGACGCTTTCGGCAACGCCGCGGCCGATCCATTCGTCGCCTTCGGGGACATTGAGGGTGGCAAAGGGGATGACGAGGACCTTGGGGCCCGGGGGAGCGAGCTGATTTTGCTGGGTTTGCGCGGGGGCGGTGGCCTGGGGTTGCTGGGGTGTTTGTGCCTGGGGTGCGGTGGCGGGCTCAGCCAGTTGGGGCTGCGGCGTGGTGACGCCGATGGGGGCGGTGGGGGGGGCAGGCGGGATGTTCTCGGCGAAAGCGGTGGCGGCGAGGGTGGAAGCGAGGGCGACGCTGGCGACGAGGGGGAAACGGTCGAAGAGACGGTTCAACATAGGGCACCTCCCAGGAGAACATCTTTGTCTACTACAAGTATAGACACGTGGCATGGCCATAAAATAGACGCAAAACCACGTAGATCTTTCAGCAGATATGCCATGCAGGGGACGAAGTATTCATAATTCGCGGTCGTGGGGGAGGTTCGGGCAGGGGGCGGGCGAAGGGCGGGGCGGCGGGGGCGGCGAGGGAAGAGGAAAAATCGCGTATCTGCGGTTGGTTGCAACCCTTGGGGGGCGGGCTGGGGGCCGTAGAATGGAGCTTTGTGTTGCACAGATCGGATGGCGCGATGGACAGGACAGCGATGTGCGTTCGGCGGGTGGTGCTGGCGACCCTCCTGGGGGTGGCGTGTATGGGGACGTCGGGGTGCGAGCTGTGGAACCGGTGGCTGGACATGCTGAAGCTGCCGACGGGGAAGAAGACGGCGGCGACGCCGCTGCCGGGGAATGCGAACAATGCGAAGGACCTGCAGGCGCTGCCGGCGCGGATGATCGTGTATCGGATTTCGCTGCCGGTGGGGACGTTCAGCGGGAACGACAAGGTGTGGTCGCAGTTGAATGAAGATGCGATGGATTCGAAGACGGCGGTGCTGTTGGCGCAGAACGGGCTGCGGGCGGGGGTTGGTCCGATTGCGCGGTGGGGGGACATTTCGAAGCTGATCGATGTGCCGGGGGCGGAGACGCAGCAGATGTCGTGCGAAACGGATGGGCGATCGACGATCAACGTGATCACGCGGACGGGGATTGCGGACCAGATCGTGGTGTCGGTGGACCGGGACCTGGAGCAGCAGGGGCGGACGTTCAACCGGTGCGATGACGGATTTCGGCTGAGCATGCGGAAGACGCGGGTGACGCAGAAGGGGGGCCAGGCGGTGCCGCAACTGGTGGTGCAGCTTGAGCCGGTGGTGACGGAGAGTTCGCGCGGTGTGGCGAACGGGCTGGCGGGTACGGGCGGGGCGTTCACCTCGGAGGAGACATTTTCGGATCTGCAGATGGCGGCGACGCTGAGCCCGAGCGAATTTTTCGTGGTGGCGCCGCAGGACCCGAAGGGGAGCCGGTTCAGCGTGGGGAGCCTGTGGCTGAGCGACCTGGAGAAAGCGCCGCCGGCGGAGACGATCCTGGTGTTTGTGCCGGCGGCGGGGATTGCAGCGGCACAGAAGTGACGCGGGGGCGATAGGGGGGGGACTTCGCTATGAGGCTGCTTCAAAACATCAATTATCGAGGTTCACTTCGAGGCTGTTTCAAAAACTGATCAATTGGCGACGAAAGACAACAAAGACACGAAAGAGTTGTGTTTTTGAAAGAGCTCTTATTGAATGGCCGCGTGGCGGCCGGATATGCGGGGGATGCAATGTGTTGTGTGCACGGTTCGCGACGACGCAAGCGTGGGCGAGGACCCAATCGTGGTGCGAGACGTTGTTCAGGGGAAGATCGATCGCCACGAAAGATACTCGAGACAACAGCTTTTTAGTTGCGTGCGAGCACTTTGAAGTGGCGGGCGGCCTGGTCGGTGCCGCCGGCGACGAGGTCGATCTGGTAGAGGTCGCTGGAGCCGCTGACCTGGGAGACGGAGAAGGTCTGGACGTTGTGGACGAGGGTGTTGGTTCCGTAACGTTGGTCGGTTTCGACGAGGATGCGGAGGGAGGCGTTGGAGGGGTCGGGGCGAAGGGCGTAGCTGACGGTGGCGCCGGAAGAGCAGCCGTGGGCGGCGTCGGCCTGGGTGAGGGTGCTGAGGGTGGTGGCGGTGAAGGTGATGGAGCCGGTCTGTGCTTCGCGGATGTTGTTGGTGATGCGGCGCATGGCGAATTCGACTTCGGACTGGGAGTCGGTGAAGGCGCGCATGTAGCGGTCGGCGTTCATGGAGCCGGTGGTGAGGGCGCAGACGGCGGTGCTGATGATGGCCATGATGACGAGGCCGAGGATGAGTTCGAGGAGTGTGAAGGCGCGGCGGCGCGGGTGCATGAGGGGCTCCGTCAGAGGGGTTTGCTGAAGTAGCAGTCGAGGGACTGACCGTCGATGGAGATCTGGACGCGGACGAAATCATCCTGGGGCGTGGTGTTGGTGCTGAGGTGGTCGGGGTCCCATTTCCGGATATTGACGGTGCGGTTGCAGGTGATGGAGCCGCCGCCGACGGAGAGGGTGACGGTGTCGCTGGCGGAATAGGGGAGGGAGGAGGGCCAGGGGGGATCCCCGAAGGCGACGGAGCGCCAGGTTTCCATTTCACTTGTGAGCTCGGAGGAGATGACGAGGAAGCGTTCCGTCTGGTCGGGGACCTTGACGGTGGACTGCAACCCGACGGCAGCGCCGACGGCGACGATGGAAACGACGACGAGGAGAATCATTGCCTCGATGAGGGTGAAGCCGCGGGGGGCGGTGGGTTTCACGTGGGTCATGGGTTGGTCCCCTGGTAGGCGGTGTAGTAAACCGGCTGGGGGACGGCGGCGGCGTTGACGCGGGGGTCGAACCAGGGGATTCCGCCGACGGTGAAGGAACTGGAGGAGACGGTTTTGTCGGTGACACTGCCGGTGATGCAGACGTCGCCGTTGATGTTGGCGTCGTAGTGGGTCCAGTTGCCCTTGACGTAGAGAGCGCCGTTGAGGGTGAGGCTGGCGAGGGAATTGGAGGAGGTGCAGCTGTTTTCGCAGATGATGTAGACGGGGTAGGGGGAGCCGAAGACGGCGGGCCTGGTGAACGTGAGCTTTCCATTGATGAGGAGGGTGCCGGCGGATTGGGAGGTGTCGATGATGGGGTCGGTGACGTCGCCATTGACGGAGATGAGGGGGACGTGACCGTCGTAGAGTGGGGTGAAGGTGTAGGTTTTGCCGGTGCCTGCGACGCCGTCGGGGAGGGACTTGAGGCTTTGGAGGGTGGCGTAATCGAGGGTGGGTGCGGAGTTGGCGACCTTGCTGGGGGAGGTGGCCTGGCCGTTGACGGTGACGGTGAGGGAATGGTGGGGATCGCTGAAGGACCCGCCGTAGGTGACGTGGCCGTTGACAGTGGAAGCGGTGTTGACGTTCACATTTCCTGCGACCTGCACATCGCCGGCGACGGTGACATTGGAGAGCTGAAGATTACCGCCGACGGTAAGTGCGGGGGCGATGGGTGCAGAGGGGGTGGGCGCGGAGCAGATGAAATCGACGGCGCTGGAAGGGGCGGTGAGGCCGGCGTTCTGGCGTGAGGCGAGGGCGTGGATGTGGACGGAGTTGTCGGCGAGGGTGCGGATTTCGGCGGCGCTGAGGGCGCGGTTGTAGATGCGGACGTCGTCGATGGCGCCGTTGAAGTAGCGGGTGGAGCCGAGGGAGCCGGACCAGGGTTCGCGGCCCATGATGAAGTGGCCGGTGGTGGAGGCGAGTGCGTTGGCGGGGAGGTTGCAGCAGGCGGGATCGGGTGGAACGCGGTCAGGGAGGCCGTTGACGTAGGTGGCGATGGTGTGAGCCTGGGCATCGTAAACGCCGGCGACGTGGTACCAGGTGTTCATGGTAAGGATGGTGCCGGGGGGATTGGGGGACATGCCGGCGGAACGATTGAGCCAGGGGTTGTTGCTGGCGTCGCGGACTTCGAATTCGACCTTGAGGCCGTAGATGGACATTTTGTAGCCGCCGGCGGAGCCATCCTGGTTTCCGCCGACTTTCTGGTCGTTTCCGGCGGTGTTGAGTCGGACCCAGGCGGCCATGGTGACGCTGGAGGTGATGTTGGTGGAGGTGCTGGCGCCGGCATCGACGTAACCGGAGGAGCCGTCGAAGGTGAGGGCGGAGCCGAACTTTCCGGGGGAGAGCCAGGAGACGCCGCCGGTGAGGCGGCCGGTGTTGTTGTGGCCGGAGGTGTCGGCGGTGGTGTTGCCGCCGTTTTCATCGAAGGGCCAGTAGAGGGTGGCGCTGGCGCCGGCATCGGAGCAGGTGAGTGCGTAGGTGTAGGTGCCGGAGCCGATGGTGATGGTGGGGAGGGAGGAGGGGGCAGTGGCCTGTCGCCAGGAGTTGTTGTTTTTGAAGTGCCAGACGGCGAGCTGGCCTGCGGATTCGGCGGCCATGGTGGCCTGGTCGAGGCGAACGGCGTTGGCGGTGGTTTCGGAAGCGGCGCCGGCGGCCCAGGCGATGGTGAGCACGAGGCCGGTGATGACGACGGAGACGAGCACGGCGAGCACGAGCGCGCTGCCGCGGCGGCTGGAGCGGAAACGACGGTCCAAGATCCTCATGGTTCCATAATCGGTCGCTCCGGAGGGGGAATTAAGCGGAAAGCGGCGGGCCTGGCCGAAATCCCGGCGCTACTTTTCGGGTCGGCGTGGACCGGGCGGATAGGGCTTCAGTCGGGCCTGTGGACGGTCGATAAAAACAGTGGTTGTGTACGTGGCTCGGGAACTTTATGCGCCGACGGCAGGCATTTACGCTCGTGGAAACGCTGATTGTCGTGCTGATCCTGGCGATCTGCGCGACGATCTGCATGGATGCGATCGGCAACACGGAGGCGACGTTCCGCGCGGAGCGCGCGGCGCGCGAGGCGGTCACGGCGATCCGTTACGCACGCATGCTCTCGATTTCGGCCAACGGCACGTACGGGGTGCGGTTCAGCCAGAGCGCGGGAACGTTCCAGGTGTACCAGACGACGGGGACGAACGTTGTGCCGCAGGCGATGAGCGCGGGGGGGACGTACGTGGTGAAGCTTTCGCAGCCGGAGTTGCAGGGGGTGACGATGTCGGTGACGCTGGCGAACGACACGACGGATCCGTTTGATCTGGCGTACACGGCGGGGAATACGACGAACGCGGGGACGGTGACGTTTGCATATGCGGGGATGCGAAAAACGGTGACGATTCCGGCGGTGGGGGATCCGACGATCCCGTAGCGTGCGCGTTGGTGCTGCCGCTTGTTTGCGACCTGCGTTTTCCCTAGACTGCTGGGCTTGGCACCCTGTTTGAAGGAAGCGCAATGAACACCGTAATCCGCGGAAAAGCGTTCGTGATCGGCGACAACATCGATACCGATCAGATCATCCCTGCCAAATACCTGGCATATAACCCGAGCGATCCGGAAGAGCGGAAGTATTTTGGCATGTATGCGATGGACGGCGTTCCGGCGGGCCAGAGCGGTCTGCCGTACGGCGACCGCCGGTTCGTGCCGAAGGATTCGTTCAAGACGGAGTACACGATTGTGATCGGGGGGAAGAACTTCGGGTGCGGGAGCTCGCGTGAGCATGCACCGCTGGCGATTGCCGAGGCGGGGGCGGTGGCGGTGGTGGCGGAGTTTTATGCCCGGATTTTCTTCCGGAATTGCGTGAACGGCGGATACCTGGTGCCGTTCGAAACGGAAACGCCGCTGGTGGACAAGATCAAGACGGGGGATGAGCTGGTGATCGACCTGCAGAAGAGCACGCTGACGAACACGACGCAGAACAATGTGGTGTACAAGCTGAAGCCGCTGGGGGATGTGGCGCCGATCATCGAGGCGGGCGGGGTGTTTGAGTATGCGAAGCAGAGCGGGATGCTGGCGAAGTAAGCAAGCCCACCGCGACACACGGGAACATGACGAGCCGGCGCGAAAGGCGCCGGCTCTTTTTTTATGCGCCGGGAGGATTAGGATGGGCGGTAGCGGCTTTCGGGAGATCGGCATGAAAAGCTATCGCAAGGAACTGTGGTTCAATGTGGGTTCGCGGCGGGGATTCGTGAACATCACGCGGGAGGTGCAGGAGGCGATTGATGAGGCCGGCGTGAAGGAGGGGCTGGTGCTGGTGAATGCGATGCACATCACGGCGAGCGTGTTTATCAATGATGACGAACGGGGGCTGCTGGGGGATTGGGAGCGGTGGCTGGAGAAGCTGGCGCCGGAGAAGCCGCACGATCAGTATCGGCATAATGATTCGGGGGAGGACAACGCGGATGCGCACATGAAGCGGTCGATCATGGGGCGGGAGGTGGTGTGCGCGGTCACCGGGGGGAAGCTGGACTTCGGGCCGTGGGAGCAGATTTTTTATGGGGAATTCGATGGGCTGCGGCGGAAGCGGGTGCTGGTGAAGGTGATCGGGGAGTAGTGGGCGTCGGGGAAAGTTGTCAAAGAAGTGCGTGCCGAGGATGCGGCGTTGTGCGTATCGGGCGGCGGGGGCCGGGTGATTTTGTCTCGCGGCTGCTGCTCATTTGAAGCAGGGCGAGGGGCCCCGTGGTGGAGAATTTGCGGCGGGTGGGGGGACGGGCATCTGCGTTGCTGGCATTTCGGGGGAAATTCCGTTTCATCGTCCAGGAGAAGTTATCATGGGGAATCAAGAGCCGCGGCAGCGGGCGACGGACAGGTCGCTGACCAGCCCGATTGAAGATGCCGGCAAGCGGCCCACGGACCTGCGCGAGCCGGATGCGTTTGGCCCGGTCAACATTCAGGAGAACCTGCGGCCGGCCCCGCAGTACGATCACACGCCGCGGCCGGAGATGGCCAAGCGCGGCGATGCGTTGCCGGGGCCCGGGCAAACGAGCCATGGGCGGGAGTAAGCGCGGACGCACGGGATGTGCGTCGCCATCGGGCGGCAGGATGCGGGAAGCGAGCATTGAGGCGGCAGCGGGAAGCGAAGCGATGAAAAAACGACCGACGCAGGCGACGGGCGACATTGTGCGGTATTCGCTGGAGATCCTCGGTGCGCGCCGCGGCGCGCGGGGGCGTGAAGGGTTTGAACCGGTACATGTCGAGACGACGCGGGGGTGGGTCGAAATGCGTTATTACCCGGTGGCCGGTGCAACAGGAGGGGTGATTTTCGTCGGCGGCGCGGGGGGAGGGTTCGACACGCCGGTGTGCGGCTGGCTTTACCCGCGGCTATCGGCGGAGCTGCAGCGGGAGGGTTTGACGGCGTTGCGCATCCAGTACCGCCGCGCGAACAAGCTGGAGGAGTGTGTGCTGGATGTGCTGGCGGGGGTTCATCTGCTGAAGGCGGCGGGGGTTTCTGCGGTGGCGCTGGTGGGGCATTCGTTTGGCGGGGCGGTGGTGATCCAGGCGGCGGCGTTGTCGCCGGTGGTGCGGACGTGCGTGCCGTTATCAACGCAGACGTACGGCGCGGATGCGGTTGAGGAGCTTGGGCCGCGCTGTTCACTCCTTCTGGCGCATGGGCTGGATGACGAGATTCTCCCGGCGGAGTGCTCGCGGCAGGTGTATGAATGGGCGCATGAGCCGAAGAGGCTGCTGCTGAAGGCGGGAGTGCGGCACGGGCTGGACGAGTGGTCGGCGGAGCTGCCGGGGCTGATGCGGGAGTGGATCGGGGGCGAGTTGCAGCCGCGGCGGGGGAAGCGGCGGAAGGGGCTCAATGAACCGGAGCCTCCACGTGCTGGCCGCGTTTCAGGCGCTTCACGAAAAGCGTCAGGGCGGCGATCGGGAGGCAGGCGATCGAAGTGATGAAGAAGACTTCGACGTAGGAGAGCATGGCGGCCTGCTGGTTGGCGAGGTTGTAGATAACGCCGAGGGCCTGGCGGCGGGCGGTGGAGTCGCCGCCGAAGGAGTGCGTGAGGGCGTGGAGCTGGTGCTGGAAGGGGGGGTCGAAGGGGGTAAGGTGGGAGGTGAGTCGTTCGAGGTGGAACTGGGAGCGGCGGGCGAGCATGGTGATGACGAGGGAGATGCCGATGCCGCCGCCGAGGTTGCGGGAGAGGTTGAGGAGGGCGGAGGCGTTGTTGGATTTGCCTGGGGGGAGGTCGGAGTAGGCGATGGTGTTGAGGGGGATGAAGAAGAGGGGGAGCCAGATGCACTGGTAGATGCGGGCGAAGGCCATGGTGGAGAAGGGGACGCCGGAGTTGATGCGGGAGAGGTTGTACATGGCGGTGGCGGTGCCGAGGATGCCGACGGTGAGGAGGTATTTGGGCTGGACGCGACCGGCGAGTTGGCCGGCGATGGGCATCATGAGCATGAGGGTGAAGCCGCCGCCCATGAGGGTGAGGCCGGCCTGGGTGGCGTCGTAGCCGAGGAGCTGCTGGACGAACTGGGGGAGGAGCTGGGTGGTGGAGGTGAGGATGAAGCCGACGGAGAACATGAGGATGTTGGCGAAGAGGAAGGAGCGGCTTTTGAGGAGGGAGAGATCGACGATGGGTTCCCTGGCGACCATGGTTTCCCAGTAGATCATGGCGGCGATGCCGAGGGCGGCGGTGACGGCCATGGTGATGATGAAGTTGGAGCCGAACCAGTCATCTTCCTGGCCCTTGTCGAGCATGATCTGGAGTGCGCCGAAGCCGACGATGACGAGGAGGAAGCCGATATAGTCGATTTTGAGGCCGTGGCGCCAGATGGCTTCGTGCTCGCGCCGGGCGTTGTCGGAATCGGTGACGAGGAGGTTGGAGAGGAAGAGGGAGAGGAGGCCGACGGGGACATTCATGTAGAAGATCCAGCGCCAGTTGTAGTTATCGGTGATCCATCCGCCGATGGTGGGGCCGATGGCGGGGGCGAAGACGACGGCCATGCCGTAGACGGCGAAGGCCATGCCGCGTTGTTTGGCGGAGAAGGTGTCGGCGAGGATGGCCTGTTCGGAGGGGGCGAGGCCGCCGCCGCCGGCGCCCTGGAGGATGCGGAAGAAGAGGAGCCAGCCGAGGGAGGGGGCGAAGCCGCAGAGGAAGGAGGAGAGGGTGAAGAGGGCGACGCAGGACATGTAGAAGCGTTTGCGGCCCATGACGGAGGAGAGCCATCCGGAGATGGGCATGACGATGGCGTTGGCGATGAGGTAGGAGGTGAGGACCCAGGTGGCTTCATCCTGGGAGGCGCCGAGGTTGCCGCCGATGTGGGGGAGCGCGACGTTGGCGATGGAGGTGTCGAGGACTTCCATGAAGGTGGCCATGGAGACGACGACGGCGATGAGCCAGGGGTTGACGGCCGGCCTGGATCGGGCGAGCGCGGGAGCTGGCAAGGCGGCGGCGGTCATGTGCCACCGCTGGGACGGGTCGTGGCCGGTTCCGTGGGCCCGGCGCTGTGTGCGGCAACCTGCTCAATGGCCGCGCGGTCGAGGATGCCGGTGGCGCGGAGGAGCGCGAGGTAGGTGAGCTTGAGGTTGTAGCGTTCGTCGTCGAGGCGAAGCTGGGCGGAGAGGGCGGTGTCCTGGGCGGTGAGGACGTCGAGGTTGGTGGCGGTGCCGGCGGTGAAGGCGCGGGTGGCGGCGTCGTAGGCGTCCTGTGCGGATTTTGCCTGCGTTTCGAGGTCTTTGATGCGCTGGCGGCTGGCGATGAAATCCGCGTAGCCGACGCGGACGTTCTCCGTCACCTGCTGGTTGGTGTAGCGGGCGCGATCGACGTTCTGCCGCAGGCGCGCGTAGGCGGAGCGGACGTCGCTGTGAATGCGCGGTTCTTCAAACAGCGGGAGGTTGACCGTGATGATGGCGG
This sequence comes from Phycisphaerae bacterium, assembly GCA_051955985.1. Classification (GTDB taxonomy): domain Bacteria; phylum Planctomycetota; class Phycisphaerae; order WQYP01; family WQYP01; genus DATKPA01. The sequence goes on from JBQCGD010000101.1 coordinate 16,006, forward strand.
TCCACCAACTGTCCTGGGGGAAGCTCTCGCGGTAGAGGAAGGTGTTCAGGTTGAGGCCGATGGTGGGGGCGTATTCGCCCCATGCGGATTTGACAGCTTCGGCGCTGGCGTTGACCGCGTGCGCGGCGGCGAGAAGATCCTGCCGGTGGGCGCGTGCGGTGGCGAGAAGCTGTTCCGGCGAATCGACCTGGTCGGGCGGGGTGAAGCGATCGTCGAGGGGGGCATCGACGGCCGGGACGCCGAGCAGCGTGGCCAATGCGGCCCGCCCGCGCGCCACCTGGTCCTGGGCGTCGGTGAGCTGCACCCGCGCGGAGGCGGCATCGGCCTGGGATTGCAGGAGGTCCACGCGGCGCGCCATCCCCTGCCCGAGGCGGTGCTGCATCATCTGCACGCGCGCTTCCTGCGTGGCGACGGAGGTCTGCAGCGTCCGCACGGATTGTTCCGCCTGCAGGATGCCGTAGTAAGTCTGCGCCACCTGCAGGAGGATCGTTTGCTGCAGGTCCAGCAGGAGGGCCTTGCGCTGGGCGCTGGTCTTTGCGGCGGAGCTGACTGCGTAGAGGTCCTTGACGACATCGGTGCGCAGGGAAGTGTTGATCGGCAGGTCCGTGTAATTCTGCGGGTAAAAATCGGCGAAGTTGAATCCTCCCCCGCCGCCGCCCCCGCCCGCCGCGCCGAAGGAGGGATAGCGAAACCGCTCCTGCCGCGTGAAGGCGGGGGCGAAGCTGATGCTCGGAAAGAAATTCTGCGCCGCCCGCGCTTCATCGATCAGCGCCAGGACGTAATCCTCCCCCGCGATGTTCAACTGCTGGTTGTGCCGGTTCGCCAGCCGGAGCGCATCATCGAGCGTGAGCCTGGCCGGCGCGCTGGGCTGCGTCGACGGCACCGTCGTTTTCGGCCCGTCGAGCACCTTGCGATACGTCAGCACTTCCTTCTGCTGATTCACGCACCCCGCCACGCCCACTGCCGCCGCCAGCAGCAGGCCCGTGATCACCTGCACGCGCTTCATCGCACCTTCACCTTCGGCTCGACCGACATTCCCGGTGCGTAGTCCTTCTTGTTGTTCAGCGGTTCGTCAAAGACGATCTTCACCGGCACGCGTTGCACCACCTTCACGAAGTTGCCGGTCGCGTTCTCCGGCGGCAGCATGCTGAAGCGCGAGCCGGTGCCCTGCTGCAGGCTGTCCACGTGCCCCTTGAGCTCCTCGCCGGGATAGGCATCGACCTTTACTTCCACGGGGTCGCCGACTTTCATGTCGCGCAACTGCGTCTCTTTGAAATTGGCGGTGACGTACAAATTTGTGGGGACCAGGGCGAACATTGCCTGTCCCTTTTCGACGTACTGCCCCGGCTCCACGGAACGGCGCGTGACGCGCCCGTCGGCGGGGGCGGTGATCGTTGCATAGGAGCGGTCGAGTTTGGCCTGGTCCAGCGCCGCCTGGAGCTGGGCGATCTGCGACGCGGCGCTGTCGTATTGCCGCTCGCTGACGGCGGTTCGCTCCGGGACGACGTTCACCTCGGCATACTGGCCCTGGGCCTGTGCGAGCTTGGCCTTGGCTTCGTCGAGTTGCGCCTTGGCGGAGGCAATCCCCTTCCGCGAGGCCGCGAGCCGTGCTTTCGCCGTCGCCTCCTCGGCCACCGCCGCATCGACCTGCTGCTGCGTCACGTCGCCGGTTTTCAGCAGGTTCTGCATGCGCTGGAGGTCGAGATCCGCCTTGTGGGCCGTCGCTTCGTCGGCGGTGACCTGGGCCTCCGCCTGGGCGATGCCGGCCTCGGCCGTCTGCACGGCGGCCTGCGCCACCGTGATTCCCGCCTGCCCCTGCAGCTTCGCGGCCTCGGCGGTTTTCTGCGTCAACTCGATGCTTGTCTTGGCCTGGTTGGCCTGGGCCTTTGCGGCGTCGAGGTTCGCCTGGGCCTGCTGCACCTGCTTGTCGAGCATGGAGGGATCGAGCTCGACCAGCAGGTCGCCGGCCTTCACTTCCTGGTTGTCGTTCACGAGGACCTTCAGGACGTGGCCCGAAATGCGCGGGCTCACTTCCACCACGTGTGCATCGAGGAAGGCGTCATCGGTACTTTCGTAGTGGCGGGCATCGAGCCACCAGATGAACGCGGCGATTCCGAGGAGGGCGATCACGGCGAGGCCGATGCCCAGCACCCATTTCCGCCGCCGCCCTTTCGGCTTTTCCGAAGCAGTCAACGGGGCGCCGTTGACGGGCTCTCCCTGCGTCACGCTGCGCCGCCGGGGCTCCTCGACGGCAGTCCCGGAATTCTCTGGATCGCTACTCATATACAGCCACCACGGTAGGGGGGTCGAAACACGAGGGCATCAAGCCTATCATCGTACTGACCGATGAGTCAGTTGACAAGACGCATGGGTCAGTCCGAGAATGGCAGGAGACGGTTATCCGGCAAAACCGGTGCGGCGCCCGGGTGATTGCGGCCCGCGCGGTGTGTGTGAGTAAATTTGCGGATGTTCCGCGGCCGCTGAGGCGCGGGACTCCAGAGAAGAGAGACGATGGCCAAGTTCGCCTCACCCAAGCAGCAGCTCGTCGCGAAATTCCGCCAGTCGGAGATTCTCGCCGCGGCGCGCCGCATCTTCGCGCGCGACGGCTTCGAGGCGGCGCTCGTCGATGACATTGCCGCAGAGGCGGGCATTGCCAAGGGGACTGTCTATCTCTATTTCAAGTCGAAGGCGGACATTTACACGGCCGCCCTGCGCGAAGACCTCGAGGCCCTGGGGGAAATCAAGCGCCAGCGCCTCGCCGCGGCCGAAGGACTGCAGGCCAAACTCCTCGCCTTTGTCACGGCCGTGCTGGAATACTGCGACGAACGCCGCGATTTTTTCCGCATCTACCTGATTGAGTCGGGCAAGCCGGCGTGCGGGCAGCTTCACCACAAGGAGATTTCCGCGCACAAGGCGGCGCAGGGGCGCATGCTTGCGGAGCTCTTCGCCAAGGCCGCGAGCGCCGGCGAGATCCGTGATGTTCCTGCGGAACGGGCGGCGATCCTCATTGCGGATGCGGTGCGCGGCACCGTGGAACGCCGGCTGCTCGATGCCCGCAATCCCCCCGCCGCCGAGGACGCCGGCACGCTGGTCGATCTTCTCTGGAACGGGTTCGCTCCGCCCAGGACGCCCGCCCGAACGGCGCCGGGAAAGACGCGGGTGCACGCGATCGAGAAGTAGCGTGGCGCCTCACTTCTTCTCTTCCACCACGCGCACCCCGGCGCGCACCATCTCCGCCACGGCCGCCTCCACATCGCCGGGCTTCAGATTCACCCCGCGGCAACCGTTCAACTCCAGCACCACGTGGTAGCCGAGCTGCCGGGCGTCGAGGGCGGTGAACTTCACGCAATAATCCGTCGCCAGGCCCATGACGCAGAGCTCGCGGATTCCCTGGCTCTGCAGGTACTCGTGCAGCCCGGTTGCCTTCTTGTGGCCGTTGTCGAAAAAGCCGCTGTAGCTGTCGATCGCAGGGTCGGTTCCCTTTTGCACGACGTGCGTGAATCGGGCGCGATCCAACCCCGGCGCGAACTCCGCCCCCGGCGTGTTCTGCACGCAGTGGGTGGGCCACAAAATCTGCGGGAGGCCATTGAGGGTGATGAGGTCTCCCGGCTTTTTCCCCGCATGATTTGCCGCAAAACTCCCATGGTTCGCCGGATGCCAGTCCTGGGTCGCGATCACATGCTTGAACTGCGGCATCAGGTGGTTGGCCACGGCGATCACCTTGTCTCCTTCCGGCACGGGCAGCGCGCCGGTCGGGAGAAAATCGTTCTGGATGTCGACGAGGATTAGTGCGTTCATGGTGTGTCCTTTCCGAAAACCTGTATCGACCGTTAGATGGTCGTGGCATTCTTTTCCAAAACAGCAATCGCCTGTTCAGCCAATGCCCTCACCGATGTGACAACCCTCACCTCCGGGCGGGCCAGCGACAACTGGATTTCCACATCCAGCCGTCGCTGATAGGCCGGATCAACCCCCACAAAGAGCGGCTCTGTGCCGCGCGACCACGCCCCGAGCTCGAACAGGGCGATCGGGCAGAGCGTCTGCGGCGGGAACCAGAAGAGCCGCGCGGTCGCCCGGCGCAGGTGCACGTACTCCCACGCAATCTGTTCCCGCGCTGCATCGGGATGCTCCGGAAATACACGCCGACGCGGATTCAGCACCGTCCACTCCGTTCCTTCCAGCAGTTGCACGATCTCCTCCTGCCACGGCGCCGCCCCGCTGATGCCGCCCGCCAGGAACAGCGATGGTCCGTTGCCTTCAAAAGTGTCAGGTGCTTCCACGTAGCGCATCGTTGTCTCCTTCGCCTCACAGCTCGAAATTGAACCCCTTCTTCTCGAGCGACTGGTACTTTTTCTGATCGAACGAAAACAAGCGCGCTGCGCGATGCCGCACATCCTGCTGAATCTGACCTGTATCGATCAGCAATCCGCCGCCGCCCATTGCGAGGATCTTCTTGCGGAAATTGCGCTTGTCGACTTTCCGCTCCAGGACCGTCTCGTACAAATGCTGCAACTGCGACAGGGTGAAGAGCCGCGGCAGCAGCTCGAATCCGATGGGCTGATACCGCACCTTTGCCCGCAGGCGTTTGAGGGCCACATCGAGAATCTTCGCGTGGTCAAACGCCAGCGCCGGCACGTCCGAGACTGGAAACCAGGCGGCCTGCTTCGCATCCGTCGCGGCCTTCACGTGATGGTCCGCCAGCTTCACCAGGGCGTAATACGCCACGGAGACGACGCGCTCGCGCGGATCGCGCTTCGGATCGCCGAACGTGTAGAGCTGTTCGAGGAAGACATTCGCGAGCCCGGTCTCCTCCTGCAATTCCCGCCGCGCGGCCTCTTCGAGCGTCTCCTCCATCTCGACGAACCCGCCCGGGAGCGCCCACTTCCCCTCGAAGGGCGGGCTCGCACGTTGAATCAGCAGCACCTTGAGGTCGTCGTCGTCGAAGCCGAAGACGACCTGGTCTACGGTGAGCGCGGGCCGGGCATATGTGTAGGAAAATGGCATCGCTCACTCCTTCGCCGCTTTCATCGCGGCAAGCTCCCGCGCAAAACCGCCGGACAGAATCGGGAAGCGGCACCACGTCTTCGGATCCAGGTTCTCATCGTCCACGTGAAAACTGGGGGCATAGCGCTCGCGCTTCCACTGGTTCCGGCACCACAACTGGAAGAAGCGTTCGATCCAGCCGGTCAACTGTTCCACCGAATACTGCGGAAACTGCATGTGCATCATCTCGCGGATTTCCAGCGGCATGCGCTTGTCGCGGATCGCCGCCCGCTCGATCGCATCCAGCAGGTCGTAGGGCATCAGGTCGTCTTCGTCCGTCTGCTTCTTTTCCTGCGGGCGGAGTTCCGCGGTGGGGGGGAGGCCGTTGATGTTGGCGAGCGCGGGAATCGGGTGCAGGCAGTGGGGGCCGCTTGTTTGCAGCCAGCGTGACCACTGCCGGAGGAAGGCCTTGTCGATGCCGGCGATCGGCGACAGGCCGCCGGAGGTATCGCCGTCCATCGTCGCATAGCCGACGGCGGCCTCGGACCGGTTGCTCGTGGAAAGCAGCAACGAATTCCGCAGGTTGGCGATCAGCCACACGCCGGGAGAGCGTGTGCGCGCCTGGATGTTCTGCAGCGCGATGTCGTCCCGCTGCCACGTCAGTTCGCGGTCGAGCGCTTTGGCGGCCAGGGCGGTGTACGCGTTGACCAGCGGATCGACATCGAGGTGCAGGAACTCCGCGTGGAGCGCTGCGGCCAGGGTTTTTGCGGCGTTCAGCGTTGTTGCCGAGCTGTTGGCCGTTGATTGATACACGGTTGTCAGCAGATTTTGCGTGAGCGCCGGCAGATCGGGAGCCGCGGCGAGTCCCGGGAGATGCGCGAGTTTCTGCAAAAAGCCTTCGCGGCCGATCTCGGCCACCGCGGTTTCGATCATGAGCGCCGCGAGGCAGGAAACCGCCGCGGAATCCACGCCGCCGCTGAGCGACACCGTAAACCCGCCTGCCCGCGACTTTCGCAGATAATCAAACAGCGCCAGTCCGATCGCGCGCGTGAATTCCTCCTCCTTAACGTATGCGGAACTCTCCCACGCCTCAAACACCGGCGCACTCGCCTGCCACGCCACCTCGGGCCACGAAAATGCCGCTTTCACGAGCGATGCCGGCGTCTCGGCCAGGCTGGGCGTGAAACTCATCGTGCGCGCCTGCGACATCCGCGTCGCGCCGATATCCACCACTGCCGGCGTGACCAGCACGTCCTGGTACGTGAACCGCTTTCCCGCCGCCAGCAGCTTCCCGCCCGAGGCAATGAGCGCGCCGCCGTCGTAAATCGCCCGCCCCGCCTCGTTGCCGACCAGGTTGGAATACACGTACGTCAGGCCGAAGGCGCGCGACCCTTCGATAACGAACCGCTTTCGCGTCTCGATCTTGCCGAAGGCAAAATGACTCGCGCTCGGATTCAGCAGCACGTCCGCCGCGGCCAGGCTCAGCGACGCCCCCGGCCGCTGCGCCACCCACGCATCCTCGCAAATCTCAAAGCCGATCCGCACGCCCCCCACATCAAAATGGATGTCCCCCACCGGCACCATCGCCCCGCCGATCTCGACCTGCTCCACCAACCCCGTCGGCCACGGGCGAAACCACCGCGGCTCATAGTGAATCCCGTCACCCGCCAGGAACCGCTTTGCCACCAGCCCCGCAATCCGCCCATCCACCAAGAGCGCCGCCGTGTTGAAGAGCGCATTGCGGTAAAACACCGGCAACCCCACCGACACCACCATCCCGGCCGTCGCCGGCACAATTTCCCCCAGCACCTCCAGCGCCGTCGCATGCACGCCGGGCGCGTGAAACTCGTCCTCGCATCCGTAGCCGCTGATGCACAATTCGGGCAAGCAGAGCAGCGACGCCCCCTCCGCCCGCGCCGCCGCGATCGCCGCCAGGATATTGCGCTTGTTCCCTTCCCAATCGAGAGGCGTCGTGTTCACCACCGCCGCCGCCAGCTTCAACAGTTTCATCGCACGCTCCTTTAGACTGCGAGCCCGCGCGCTTCCAGGATCAACCGGTTGCGCAATTCATCGAGGTGCTTCTCCAGACCCACGGGGTACGCATGCGGGTTGATGTTGCGCTTGATCCCCGGATGCAGCGCCTCCACCTGCCGCAATGCCCGCGCCCGGATCTCCCCCAGCGGCGGCGCCGTATACACCAGCTCTCCTTCCCTGAAGACCGGCACCAGCAGGTCCTCGCTGGTCGCATCCTCCGGCACAATTTTCCGCCGCGTCGGATCGAGCGGGTCAATAATCGTCCGGTCATCGCGGAATCCCTCCTCCCCCGTGAGCTCATCGAAAATCATGTCCCCCAGGAGCTGGCCGCTGTTTTTGGCGTGGAACCGCCGCACCTGCAGGATGCCCGGGATGCTCGTTTTCGCCTTCTGCTCAGACAGCTTGATCTTGTGCAGCCACTCGCCGCTTTCTCCCTGGATTGCGCCGAGCTTGTAGACGCCGCCGAGCGCCGGCTGATCGAACGCCGTCACCAGCTTGGTTCCCACGCCCCACACATTCACGGCGGCCTCCTGGTCCTTGAGGCTGTAGATGATGTGCTCGTCGAGGTCGTTGCTCGCGATGATCTGCGTCTCCTCGAAGCCGGCATCATCCAGCAGCTTTCGCGCTTCGATGCTCAGGTAGGCCAGGTCGCCGGAATCGAGGCGAATCCCGATCAGCTTCTTTCCGCGCGCCCGCAGTTTCTCTCCGACCTGGATCGCATTCCGCACGCCTTCGAGCGTGTCGTAGGTGTCCACGAGGAAGACGCAGTTGTTCGGCATTGCCTCGGCATAGGTCTCGAAGGCCTCCAGCTCGCTTTCAAAGCACATCACCCAGGAATGCGCGTGCGTTCCCTTCACCGGGATGCCGAAGATTTTGCCCGCCAGCACATTCGAAGTGGCCGCGCACCCGCCGATGTACGCCGCCCGCGCTGCGGTCATCGCCCCGTCCGGCCCCTGCGCCCGCCGCAGGCCGAACTCGAGCACCGGCTCTCCGCGCGCCGCCTGGACGATTCGCGCCGCCTTCGTCGCCGCTAGCGAGGAATAATTGATCACGTTCAACAGCGGCGTCTCCAGCAACTGGCACTCGAGGAGCCCGCCGGAGACGCGCACCAGCGGCTCATACGGAAAGACCGCCGTCCCCTCCGGCACCGCATCGATCGTGCACTTCAACTTCAGCCCACGCAGGTAATCCAGGAACCCGCGATCAAACAGCGGCGTCCCGTCATATCCCGTCAGCGTCCCGAGGTACTCGAGATCGCTCTCGGAAAAACGATAGCTCTGCACATACTGGACAAACGGCCCCAATCCCGCGGCGATGGTGAATCCGCCCTGGAACGGATTGCTCCGGAAATAGGCGTGAAACGTCGCCCGCCGGTCCGTCATCCCCGCCTTCCAGTACCCGTACGCCATCGTCAACTGGTAAAGGTCCGTGAGCAGCGTCAGCGGCTGAGTGTAGATAGGCGTGGCGGACATGGCTTCTTCCTTTCGTGTATTTTATACACTATGTAGGTGTACATTATACACTTTGAAGATGCCTGTCAATGGAAATCCTGGGCTTGGTATGCGACTTTACTCGGAAGCGTTCTCGCTCACGTACTTCCGATCCGCCGTCGGCAACTGCTTCCCCGCATCCGACAGCAGCGGCACAAACGGCGAATCCTTCAACGCCTTCAACCCCGAGACCACCGCCTCCGCCACAATCTTCGCCCCCGGCCCATACGTGTGGTTGTGGTCCCGGTACAACTTGTTCACCGCCTCCCGCCCCATTCCCTCGTACTCGTCGGCACAATAATTCGTCAGGTCAAACACCGGCACATGCAGCTTCGCCCCCACCTCCTTCGTCCACTCCCCGTACCGCCCGTTCCCCGTGCCGCGCTCGATCTTGTCCTGCTTCGGATCGTAATCCGCGGGCAGCGTCGTCACCGGCGTCGCATCCTTGTACTTCACTTCCGGGTTCGTCCAGATGTTCCGCGTCGTCACCGTCAGCAGCACCGGATGCGCCCCCTTCTCCTTCACATCGCTCGCCATCTTCGACATGTACCAGCCATACGTGTGCGCATCCGGAATCGTCTTCCCGCGCACGGTGATCGTCTTCGTCTCGTCCCCCAGCCCCGGCGGCGTCCCCAGGCCGCCGTCATTGATCCCAAACACGATCAACACAAAATCGCCCGGCTTCACCTGCGAAATCACCTTCGGCCAGTCCGTCTCGAAAAAGGTGCGGCTCGATGTCCCCGCGTGCCCCATGTTCTTCACCGTCACCTTGGCCGGATCAAAAAACTCCGACAGCGGCGTTCCCCACCCCTGCATCTCGCTCGCCGTCGTCTCGCCCCCGTGGAACTTCGATGTGGAATCGCCGCAGACGAAAATCGTGGGCTTCGTGCTCTCCCCCGGCTGCGTCTGCGCGCGCCCCGCCGCGCACAGCCCCATCATCATCACCAACGCCGCTGCCGCAATCCGCTTCATCATCACACGCCTCCGCAAACCCAAAGTGGAGCCGACGCCCTCGTCGGCGAAGTCCTCGGCATAGTAAACGAGCAACAAGACGATTAATTACCCGGCGCAGTAATAAAGTTTACGAATGAACTCGATTCTGCTCCCGTATCCATTCCGCAAACCGCCCAATCCGCGGCCCCTCCTCCGTCCACTCCAGCCGATCCACCCACAACTGCCGCTCCCGAAATCCCTTGTCCCACGCATGGTAAACAAAATAATCCACCCCTCCGGGCGTGGTGACCACCGAATTATGCCCCGGCCCCAGGATCCTCCCGGGGATCGTCCGCACCACCTGTGGCCCGCGCGCCGACCGCTCCGGAAACGGCTCCCGCCACGGCCCCAACGGATGGTCCGCCACCAGCACATCCACCCCGTACGTGTCATCCTCATAGCAGCCGCCGGAATAAAACATCCAGTACTTCCCACCGCGCTTCAACACCGTCGGCCCCTCCATCGTGTACCAATCCGCCACCGTCCCATACATATCCCGCCCGCGCTTAAACACCTGCCAGTCATGCGTCGCCCGCGCCACCGTCCGCGGATTCCCCTCCAGGTCCGTCATCGACTTCATCCGATCCACCACCAGCGCCGTCCCCCGAAACACCTTGTCGCTCACATCCAAAAAATCCGTCGCGTAGTACATGTACCACTGCCCATCCTCATCCCGAAACGCATGCGCATCAATCGCAAACGGATTCTTCGCCAGGTCCGTCATCGGCCGCCCCGTATCCACATACGGCCCCTCCGGCGAATCCGCCACCGCACACCGAATGTGAAACTTCAACCCCCGCTTCCCATTCGGATGGTAATACATGTAAAACCGCCGCCCATCCGTCGCCACCTCCGGCGCCCAGAAACACCCGGCCCGCTCCTCCTCCGTCTGCTTGAGCACATGCCCCACGCGCCGCCAATGCTGCAAATCCACCGACTTCACCATCGGCACCACATTCCCCGTCACCGGACACGCATCCGCCTCATCCCTCCCGGTGCCGACCGCGTAAAACACGCCGTCATGAAAAAAACAAAACGGATCCGCAAAATAAGCCTCAAATACCGGATTGTGCAGCACATCCGGAATCGAAACATTCTCAGCCGCAGTCGTCATAAGCAGCGCTCCCTCGCAAGAAAGGTCATCGTGCCTTCCAACGATAGCGCCGTTGCCGCGGTTGCAACAGAATAAATTTTTCAGTGTGTAACGCTGAGCGGAGTCACGTCGCTGGCCACTCAATCCGCTCAAACAGCCGCCTCAATTTCTCCCCCCGCCCCAGATGCACGCCCGCCACCTGCGCAACTCTCCCCGCCAGGTGCGCCCGAAAATCCAGATACCCCTCCCGATTCTGCGTCTCCGCCCCTTGTCGAACGCAATTCGTGAGAATCGCCTTCAACCGATCAAACTCCGCCCGCCCCACATTCGGTCGCACATTCACAACCACCCCGGTCACCTTCTGCCGCACCGATTCCCGCATCACCCGCGTCTTCCGAAAATTCAGCCCAAACCCCTCCTCAATCGCAATCGCCCCCACCAGCGGCTCCAACCTCTTCCGATCCCGCCCCAGCGCCTCTCCACCCGAAAACACCAGGTCATCCGCATACCGCGTGCACGTCGCCCCGATCGCCTTCGCCAATCCCGCCAGCCGCCGATCCATCCCCAGCGCCGCCAGGTTCGCCAGCACCGGCGACGTCGGCGCCCCCTGCGGCAAATGCGGCGTAAACAACCGCTGCCGCAACTCAAAATCCCCGTCTCCGCGATCCGGCCGCCCCTCCCACACCACTCCCGGCAACCGCGTCGTGCACAACCCCGTCAACATCCGCGCCACCCCCGCCGGATACCCCATCGTCCGAAAAATCCCAAACACGCGCCCCGCCGTCACGCTCAAAAAGAAGTCCTTCAAATCAAACCGCACCACCACCTCCCGCCCGCAGTGCGCCGCCGCATTCGTCACGATCGACCGCCCGCGCCGAAACCCGTGCACTGCCTCATGCACAGGCACCCGGCTCAAAATCTCCTCCAGCACCCGCCGCTGCATCCGCTTCAACTCCCCGCGCGGCATCTCCAGCAACCGCCAGCCGCCACCACTCCGCTTCTCCACCCACCGATACCGGTAATTCCACAACCCCTCCTGCCGCCACCGCCGATTACGCCCCTGCACATCCGCCCGCCACTGCAACCGCCCCAACCCCACCCCCAGCCATTCCGCCAACTCCATTTCGGTCGCAATCGCCGGCACCCCAATCCCGCGCAACCCCGCCGGAGCCTTCTCCATCGTTGTCTGCTTCAAAAGCCCCGCCCGCACCTCCCGCATCGAACGCAGCAATCCTTCATCCCCCGCCAAAAACGCAACGAGCGCCTCCACCTCGGGCCGCTCAGGAAATGCCTTGATGATCCCTCCCGCCAACCCCGCCGTCGAAATCCCCCGCGTCTTCCCAACGCCAGCGAGCCCCGCACGAATCCCTCGCACAGACCACTCTTCCAGCACCAGCGCCCCCGCCAGCGCCTCAATCATTCGCACAATTTGAAACGACATGCCGCGATTCTACGAAGAACCCCTCCCACGCCCCACAAAAAAGCCGCAATCGCAAAGTTTAGCCGGCGATTTCAATCGCCGTGTTTCAAAATGCCGGAAAGCGGCCCAACGAATCCCGTCCCGCGCGGTGAGCCGGACGCACCCGCGTCCTGAACACCGTGCGCTTCATGCACCAGGAAATCAATCGCCCCCGGGGTAACCCCGGAGCAATGGCATCAACCCTCGCGGATCAACCACCATTCAACTTGGAACCGCTCCCCGGCACGGCCAGTCTGCTCCAAGCATCGGGACTGGTCAACGAAATTCCTGGTCTTATGGAAGTGAACTTCGCTTATTTATTCCTTACGGAAGTTTTCAGGCGAAAACTTCCGTAAGGATGGCCATACCGAATCATTCTTCCCTAAAAACCCCTCACACTAGCTCCTCCAACTCATCCACCAACTCCCCAAACCGCTTCAATGCCGTCTCCACCGGCTCCGGCTTCTCCATATCTACCCCCGCCCCTCGCAAAAGATCCAACGGCCACTTGCTGCACCCGCCCTTCAAGAATCCCAGGTACTCCTGCAACTCCTTTTCCCCACCCTTCAACACCCGCTCACTCAACGCAATCGCCGCCGACAACCCCGTCGCGTACTTGTACACATAAAACGCCCGATAGAAATGCGGAATCCGCAGGCACTCCAGTTCCAACTCCGCATCAATCACAAACCCGCTCTTCTTCCCCGCCTTGTCCCCCCTGGTCCCAAAGTACAACTCCAAAAGCTTCCGATACTCCCCACGCAGCAGATCCACCGTCAACGGCTCCCCCTTCTCCACCAGCGCATGCGTGATCTTCTCAAACTCCGCAAACATCGTCTGCCGCACAATCGTCCCCCGAATCTCATCAATCGCATGATTGATCAGGTACGCCCGCTCCTTCTTGTTCGTCACCTTGTCCAAAAGATGCTTCAACAGCAACTGCTCATTGAAAGTACTCGCCACCTCCGCCACGAAAATCGTGTACCCGTAATACTGGAACGGCTGGTTCCGCGCCGCCAGCCACGTGTGCATCGAATGCCCCGCCTCGTGCGCCAGCGTGAACACATGGTCCAGCACCTCCGGCTGGTAGTTCATCATGATGTACGGCGGCCCATCAAACCCCCCCGACGAAAACGCCCCGCTCGATTTCCCCGCATTCGGGTACCGATCCGACCACCGCCCCGTCGTTAACCCCCCATACAACGCCTTCGTGTACTCCTCCCCCAGCGGTGCCAACGCCTCGCACACCGTCTTCGCCGCCTCCTCCCACGGCGTCACCTTCTCCACGCCGCTCACCATCGGCACATACGTGTCATACATATGCACGTCCGGAATCTTCAACGCCCGCCGACGCAACGCCAGATACCGATGATTCGTCGGCAAATGCTTATGCACCGCCTCAATCAACGAGTCATACACCGCCACCGGCACATTGTCATGAAACAGCGACCCCTCCCGCGCACTCGGATACCCCCGCACCTTCGAATAAAACACGTCCCGCTGCACCGACGCATTCAAACTCGCCGCCACCGTGTGCTTGTGCTTCTCATACTCCGTGTAATACGCATGAAACGCCTCCCTCCGCACCGCCCGCTTCGGCGAATGCAAAAACTTCGAAAACGAAGAATGCCCCAATTCAATTTTCTCCCCCTTCTCATCCTCAATCACCGGCCACTTCAAATCCGTGTCATTCAATTGCCGGAAAATCTCGTTCGACGCATCCGACATCTGCCCCGACATCGCCAGGATCTGCTCTTCATGCTGCGACAGCGTGTGCGGCCGGTACCGCACAATCCGCTCCAACGCCAGCTTCCATTCCGCTAACTCCGGCGAACGCAGCATCTCCTCCATCTTCTCCGCGGGAACCGCCAGCAGCTCCGGCCGAATGTAACTCGCCGCCTCCGACGCCTTCACCGCCACATGATGAAACCGCCCCTTCATCCGCTGATAGGCCGAATCCCCATTGTCCCCCGCCGCATTCAACGACGCATAATTCCCCAGCCGCTCCCCCGTCCTCTCAAAATCCGCATCAAACTTCAAAAGCTCCGCCAAGACCGCCGCCGACTCCCCCAACCGCCCCTTGTACTTCGCATAATTCGGAATCAGCCCCTCCCACTTCGTAAACTCCGCCTCCCACGCCGCGTCGTTCTTATAAAGCTGCGTCAAATCCCACTGATCCGCAACCGGCACATCCTTCCGCTTCGCCAACGTCTTCGCCTTCCCCCCGCCGCTCTTCCGCCCAACCTTCTTCCCCTTCCCCGCACCCTTCTCCGACTTCACCATCGCCATGCCAACTCCTTTACGCATTAAAAAGCGCCGGGATTGTACGCCACAACCCCCCACTTGTCCGCCCTCGACGTTGATCCCCCGCTAGCCGTCGCCGCAGCGGCGACGTTTCCCTCCCGCATTTATTTGTGGCCATTCTTTTCATTTGTGGACAATTCCCATCGTCGAGGGAACGGCTGCCCCGTGCGTGCCCAGAGCGCGTTACCATATCGCTCACACCCGATTCGCAAAAAATTCCCGTCACACCCCCCACGCCCCGTACATTGCTTAGGCGTCTTTCCAACAAAACCCCTTTAGTGTCTTTAGTGTCTTTAGTGTCTTTCGTGGCTCATTTATCGACGTCCGTCCCGCGACACTCAGACAAATTCCTTTTGTTAAACCAAACATTTCCCGTGCGAATGGCCTTTGAAATTTCAAATCTTGAGACATGCCGGCGCACCCCGCCGCGCCACGCCCGCCTGCCGCCAGCAAAACCCTCCGCCAGTCGGGCAGACGCTCTCGTCGGCCGATTCGTCTCTCCCGCACAGGAGCTGGCGCACCCATGGGCCCCTACCGGGGAAAACCCCACTTCCCCCCTTCAAATGATTCCGCCTTTTTTTGTTTTCGTGTTGTTCATCCGTCCTCCCCGTCCGCGCCCCTCCCGCTAACCTCTCCTTCACACTTCCCAAAACCCTTGACCGCACTCCCCCCCATTCGTATCTTCATCCGTTTCCCATTTTTGCAGAAAGCGAACGCCGCCGTGGAAATCCCCATCGAAGCGCCCATTATCGAAAAAGCCCAGGCCCTCATCGAAGCCCTCGGCTACATCCAGCGCTTCAACGAAAAAATCGTCGTCGTCAAACTCGGCGGCTCCTTCATGGACAACGACGACGAGTTCCGCAAAGTCCTCACCGACGTCGTCTTCATGCAGGCCGTCGGCATGCGACCCATAGTCGTCCACGGCGGCGGCAAGGCCATCACCGACGCCATGAAAAAAGCCGGCCTCCAGGCCCAGTTCGTCCAGGGCCGCCGCTACACCGACGAACGCACCCTCGCCATCGCCGAACACGTCCTCTCCTCCGATATCAACGGCTTCATCGTCAACACCATCAATGTTCTCGGCGGCAAGTCCATGCCCCTCACCTCCCTCACCTCCACCGCCCTCTTCGCCGAAAAGATGTACCTCCCCGGCGAGGAAGACGCCAAGATCGACATCGGGCAGGTCGGCCAGGTCACCTGGGTCAACGCCCCGCTCCTCAAGGCCCTCTGCCAGGCCGACTTCATCCCTGTCATCGCCCCCATCGCCCGCGATGCCGCCGGCGAAAAACTCAACGTCAACGCCGACACCGCCGCCGGACACGTCGCCGCCGCCTGCAAAGCCGACAAGCTCGTCCTCGTCTCCGACACCCACGGCATCCGCGCCAAAAAAGATGACCCCGCCTCCCTCCTCCGCTCCATCACCAAGGCCCAGATCCAAAACCTCATCGCCCAGAAAGAAATCGGCGAAGGCATGCTCCCCAAGGTCGAATCCTGCATCATCGCCCTCGACGCCGGAGTGAAGAAGGCCCACATCATCGACGGCCGATTCCCGCATTCGCTGCTCTTGGAAATCTACTCCGACCAGGGCGTCGGCACCGAAATTCTGCTGGGATAAACCATGGCCATCAAAACAAAAACCGACTTCGTCTCCATCAGCGACCTCCCCCAGGACCAGCTCCAGCACATCCTCGATGTCGCAAAGAAGCTGAAGAAACAGCTCAAAGAAACCGGCCACAACGACCCCCTCGCCCGCGGAAAAGTCCTCGCCTGCATCTTCGAGAAACCCTCCCTCCGCACCCGCGTCTCCTTCGAAACCGCCATGGTTCACCTCGGCGGCAACGCGCTCTACATCTCCCCCTCCGAAATCGGCCTCGGCACCCGCGAATCCGTCCCCGACGTCGCCCGCGTCCTCTCCGGCATGGTCGACGGCATCATGGCCCGCGTCTTCGAACACTCCAAGCTCAAAGAACTCGCGCAGCACGCCTCCATCCCCGTCATCAACGGCCTCTCCGATTACTCCCACCCCTGCCAAGCCATGGCCGACCTCATGACCGCCGAAGAACACTTCGGCAAACTCAATGGCCTCACCCTCGCCTACATCGGCGATGGCAACAACGTTGCCCGCTCCCTTATGGTCGCCTGCGCCCGCTTCGGCGTGAAATTCCGCATCTCTTCCCCCGCCGGCTACGAGCTCGAACCCGAACTCATCGAACGCATCATGCGCCAAGTCCCCACCCTCGACTTCGCCAGCGCCCGCGACCCCAAGGACGCCGTCCGCGATGCCGACATCATCTACACCGACACTTGGGTCTCCATGGGCCAGGAAGCCGAAAAAGCCAAACGCCTCCCCATCTTCGCCCCCTACCAGATCAACGAAGACCTCCTCAAGGCCGCCCCCAAACAATGCGTTGTCATGCACTGCCTCCCCGCCTACCGCGGCGTTGAAATCACCGACAACGTCATGGACGGCCCGCAGTCCGTCGTCTTCCAGGAAGCCGAAAACCGCCTCCACTTTCAGAAAGGCCTCCTCGCCGTTCTGCTATGTGGAGCATAAGAGCCGTTTGGCGAACCCAACCGCTCCCGGTATGCTGAAATCCAAATACGGGCGATTAGCTCAGTTGGTTAGAGCGCCGTGTTTACACCGCGGATGTCGGGGGTTCGAGTCCCTCATCGCCCACTTGGCAACTGCCGGCAAGTTGCGGAATTTCGCGGTTTTCCGCGGAATTTTCGACAATTTGCTCTTCTGCCGAATTCTTCTGTTTCGCGTCAATTCCGCCCAAAATCGCCTGTTTGCGCCCCTGAATTTGCCCCACCTTTCCAGCGGCCCGTTCGAACAATTCAACCGGAATTTTATTGAGATAATGGCGTCCTGAGACGCTCATGCTGTGCCCTAACCAACTACTAACCGCATATTGGGGCCAGCGCATTGCCCATTCCTTTTCGCAGCTTGCTCTAAGGGCCTGGAACAACTTCGGCCACGGCTTCACGCCAGCAGCGATTACCGCGGCCAGCATTCGTTCCGGAATCATCCCCGTCCATTTGATCGGGACCACCCGCTCGGCGCCCTCTTCGGCGTTTTCGTAAGCCTCCCGGAGGATCGGCAACAGCTTCGGCGTGATCGGTACCCACCGCTCTTCGTGGCCGGCGTGGCGCTCGGTCTTGGGAGACTTCACCCGCATCTTGGAACCGCCCCAGTCGATGTCCCGCCAGGTGAGAGCAAACCCTTCACTGCGAATGCGGAGCCCTGCGTACCGAGCCAGCGCGAAGATCAGTCGGAATCGCCGGTCGGGGCACGCGTCGATGATCGCTTGGGCTTCCTCCGGAGTGATGTACCGCTCATTTTTGGAAGGGGTAGGGCCGCTGGGCAGGTGCAGGAATGGATTTTCCGATGTCAGCCGCCGTTCCTTTGCGGCAGCCGCCAGCGTCTTGGCATTGCCAGCGTGGATCTTGAGGGTCGCCTCGCTCAATCCGGCCTTCTGCATCTTGGCCCGCCACTCGCTGGCTCCCTCCGGGGTTACACTCCGAAGCGAAGTCTCGGCGCCGAAATGTTCGACCAGTTTGGCAACTGTCTGCTGGAGTTTTCGGCGGCTTTCCGGCTTAAGGTCGGTGCGTTCTTCCATATACTTGGCGAGCCAAGGCCCCAGCTTCCCCGATTGCCGCGGCCGGGCGAGGCCCGCGGCCGAAATCCGATCGTGGAGCAGATCAGGTATCGTCTCCAGCCATTTCAGGATTTCGTCGTCCGGCGTATGGCCCGTGAGTTTGGCGCTGGAGAGCTGCTCCACGCGCCATTTCACGCCTTGGGCCTGTTTTTTCGTCACATCACCCAGCCGGATCTTCTTTCGTTCCCCGTTGTTCGGATCGGCGAAGCGAATTGTAAACCCCCCATCTTCCCGGTACATACTAGCCATTGGCTACGTCCTTTCTTTCAATCCGGTGGCGGTTCAGGAAGGTGCGAAGGTCACTTTCCTTTATGAACTGCTTACGCTCCACCTGGATGATCACCAGCCCCTTACGTCGCCACGTGCCACTAATGGTTCGTGTGCAAACGCCAAGGCTCCTGGAAACGTCATGTAGTTTATGCAGCCGGTCTTCGGCAGGAAGAACATTTTTTTCGTCAGGCATACTTCACACTCCATGGGCGTAGTAGACAACCCTTACACGTCATTGCTGTTCGAGGAACACGCCTTCCACAGCGAAACATAGTGGTGGAAGAAGCTCTTGATTCCATCCTTAACGGCCAAAACAGTGGCGATCACGGCGATTAAAAGAACTTTGACCAGCCATGCCGCGACCGCACCCAGCCTCACACCCCAGGTCCATCCGTCCTTCATGGCTTTGGCCAAAGGCGCCGTATAATCGGGAAATCCCCCATTGTCGCTGAACATAAAGAACCTTTCGATATTCAGAAAACTTCGACACGCTTCAAAGGACACGACCATCCGGGCCCAGTGATCCGAGAAAGTTGCGAGATCTAAATTGATCCCGCGCTGGTATTCGGCGGGCGAGATGTCCGCCGGATGACTCGGGGATGTGAATCAGATACTCACAAAGGGGTGCAGGGGAGGGGCCGGTTTGTCTTCCCAGCCCCGTATTGCGCACCACTCCGGCTTCCTCGAGCGCTTTGAGAACGCCACGGTCGCGGCCGTAATCCTTGATAAAAACTTGGTTACGCTTTAGCTCGACGTCTCCGACCTTTTCAGTCGGAATCGCCACGATTTCACCGGTGTACCGGTCCAACAACATCATGGGAACGCCATGATTGCCCTTGTAGCTTCCCAGTACGAGGACGCACTGATGATCTCGAAAATGGACGACAACGAGTGGATCTCGCTTCTTGGGCATCATGGGACCAGCCTCAAATTCACCAGGCCTTTCCAAGCCCATTGAGGACGCGGAACAATAGTGTCCGCTTGTCCTCAATGGGCAACATAGACCGATTACGCTGCGCGGGGGCGAAGGCCGGTCTCGTTCGTCATTTTCACAGGAAGGCACTTGCCGCTGACCTTGTCTTTGGCCGTGACCGTGGCGATCGAGGAGGCCGAGAACTCGGCCGTAATCTCAATGCGCTCGGTTCTGACCACCTCGATGGGAAGGTCTTTTAGGACGGCGCTGCCAAGTGTGTAGCATTCTTCGGGAGGAGCGCCCTCGCGATCGCACTGAACGATCGCCACATCGCATTTGCCGACATGTGGAAAAGCCAAATAGAAGGACCGGGTCACTTTGGCAGGGACGGGCAGCCCCTTTTTGATCAGGATCGTCGCCTCGGTGCGGTGATTCACCCCATCGCCGACGTAGACAAGGACGCCGATGTGGTGAGGCACGCACTCCTTCAGGTCGATGCCGATCGCGCGATTGCCCGTTTGGCGCCGTTGCAGCAGCCACAAGCCATGCTTTGCTGCCCCGTTGACAATTGCGCTCAACGGATCGATGTCCACTCTCGGTTTTGTTCCGAAATGCTTTTCAAAAAACTGCTGAACATAAGGATCGCGTGTGGGGCCGCCGACCAGCACAACGAGCTGAAAGTCCTTAATGGTTCGGTTGGATTCCGAGAGTCCTTTGTCCGCAGCCGCAGCAATTTGTTCGAGCGATGGAGTAATCCGCTCATGGTATTCCCGCTGGGTTACCTCCACGGTCTTACGCTTGTTGCCGGCCTGCATGGAAATGAGGGTCTTTTCCAGTTTTGAGAGCGCAATTTTGGAGCGTTCTGCGGCCATTTCGGTGTCATGCCGTTGTACCGGGTCTTGCGCGTCGGGACCCACCGGCAAGCCGGCCTTGGCTGCTTTCTCCGTTGCGATTTCGGTCAGGATACGCAAAAAGTTGCTGCCACCGACGGTGATGCCCTGATTATTCAGAACGCGCGCCTGCCCCGGCGTGAATTCCATTTGCGTGATGTCGGTGGTCGTGCTGCCAATGTCGACAACGAGGATATTGACGTTCTGATGCTCGAGCCCGTGTTCGAGTCCATATGCCAGGGCAGCGCCGGCTGGTTCAAAGATAAGTGCGCTTCCATCGCTCCCATCTTCGATGGGAGTGAAGCCGGCACGCGTCACTGCACGCTGAAGGGCCATTTTTGCATAGTCCGGGAAATTCGCGGGCGCTGTGTAACACAGGTTGGAAACGGTCTGGCCGGTTTGCGTTTCTGCAAGTTCCTTGATGCACTGAATCAGCATCGCGGCAACGTCTTCGGCGGACGCCGTCCCGCCAAAGTACTTCTTGTCCGGCACTCCGAAGTATCGTTTGAAGTCGGTGGCCAGATTCGCAGGATCGATGAACCCCTGATCGATGGCATCGTCGCCGAAAAGAAGTTTTCCGTCTTTTCCGCGATAGAGAGCCGTTCGGATTACTTCCGCACCCCGGGGATCTTTCACTCTTTCCGTCGATCCGTCGGGGTAGATGATGACGGCCTTGATGCCGCCGCCTCCGAAATCGAGGCCCATGCATTGTGGTGTTTTGGCCGTAGACATAGATTTCTCCTGTAACTAGGAACGTGATGAATCAAAGACCCGGACGAGGGCCTTCTTAATGACTTTTTTGTCCTGGATTCGGCGATAGCCGGGGCGGATTTGGCTTGCGATACGGTTATGTCGCGACAATTCGGTACAAGCCACCGCATCGAGCGGACTGTGCTTTTCGAAATCGAACGTGTCCTCCGGCGCAGCGGAGTACTGCTCGACTTCTACTTCGAGGAGCGTGACCAGCAGATCCTGGCGAGTCTCCTGCAGGACTGTCGTGGCGCCATCCTGTAACTGCGGGGATTCACCCGTCAGGTTCGACAGACCTGTGATTCCGCGTTCCACTCGCTCGACTGCCCGGATAACTGCCTCGATCTTCGCCAGCGCCTCCTGTTCGGCTTGAAGTTTGGTCTTCTCGGCCTGGGATTCGAGGATTGCGTCAACCCGCTTTAGAAGGCACGCGAACCCGGCGTCGGTTCTGTCGACGAAGGCGCCGAAATCTCTGAGGAACCCGCGAACGGCAATTCCGAGTGCATCCGCGATCGTCTTTTTCTCCCCCTTCAAAGGCTTCTTTGCATTCTTCGGACCGACTTGCCCTTGCCCATTTTCGATTGTGGAATGGCGATCCGGGCCGAACTGTTCACCTGGATTACGGGGTGCGCGGCCCTTGGAATTAGGCGAGCCACTTGGGTGTTCGAAAGTCATCTGCAATACTCCAACGCAATTTTCGAAAGCGGAGGGAAATGGCCAAAATCAGCCATGCAAAATTCGTGAATATCTGTCTCGGAGCGCGCCGGATGAGACTCAGAGGATCAGCGTGCGGAAACTGTCCCTAATCCTGATTCGGCGAGATCGGCTCCTTGGGCGGCGAGTCGCGATGCGTCGAAACAGAGGGGTTCAACAGATCGCTGGCAGGAACCCCTTCGTGCTTGGACAACGAGTCGAGGCCTTCTGAAACGCTCTTCTGGGGCTTTGGCCTCTGCTTTCTGAGCCACTCCCAGAAATCCGGCGGGGAAACATGACCATCCCAATCGTCAGTTTCGCAGGGCATAATGTTTTTCCTTTCAAGTCCGAACACTTGTGCTTTGGTAAGCCGCCGACGTCAGGTACCCGAACAGTCCGGATGGCGTTTGCCGTCACCCGTTTCCGCCTTCTCTGTTGGATCGATTTGAACTAAGGGAATCGTTCGCGGGCCGTTCGGCTTCTGGAACTGGTCGACCCGCATCGGGTTGTGATATTCGGAGGGCAGGAAGGGCTGGAGATCGGCCTTGATGTAATGCTTGACGCCGAGTTCGTTCACGACCTTCAAGACGTCGTGCGTAAACCGCTTCCAATCTATTTTCTTAGTGAGGCCGGAGTAGTTCACGCGGCCGATCTTGAAAAGGTCCACGAATTTGTACG
The DNA here is from genome assembly GCA_051955985.1 of Phycisphaerae bacterium. Taxonomy (GTDB): domain Bacteria; phylum Planctomycetota; class Phycisphaerae; order WQYP01; family WQYP01; genus DATKPA01. Next base: position 38,215 of record JBQCGD010000101.1, read on the forward strand.
TGCGGCGGATGATTTCGATCGTCGCGTCGGTATCGAGCACGGGCTCCAAACTGACCCAGGTGAAAATGCGACGGGAGTGGAAGCCCCTTATTGCGTCGAGACGATCATTGGGAAGCGCCGCTCCCCTTTCCCACTTCGCAGAGAACTCCGGGTCAAGGCTCGTGAGGGTAGTTGCAAAGGCGTCGCGCTCGGGCCGGAATAAATCAAGATCGCGAAGTGCGCGAGTTCCGCCCTTGGTAAGGGTGCAGATCCCCATCCCGTAACGTTTGATCGTCTCGAGCGTCTCTCTGGTCAGACTCGTGTCACCAGGATGGTAAGGATCCGTGGTGAAACTGAGCATTACCTGCGCTGTAATGTTGCACGCTTGGTATTTTTTCGCATCGGCAGTAAGGTTTTCGAGGAAGTGGTCGCGCGGAATGGCACCTTCGTCGAAAACCTGGCGAGCTTGGGAAACGGTGCCCCCGCGGGCGAGGTGGGCTCGGAGAATACGGGGGACGTAACAATTATGCGTCACGAGACCATTTGCGATGAAATTCTTGGTTCCTGTAGTAATGTCGAGCATGTCTCTCTCAGCGCCGAGATCCTCAATGCTCGCAATTCGGACCGAGGTATTCGCTAAGCCGTCAAATTCGCGGACATTTCGACTATGTTGCGACACTCGGAGACTTCGAATGGAATCGTTGACGGTGAGAGGTGAATCAGGGGACGACGTGCGTTTCCAGCCGTGATCAGTTAGCCAGCGGTGGTCGGCGGAGCAGATCGCTTCTTTCCCGTCAACGAGCGCGATGCGGTAGCCGCGATTGCGTGTTGCAACTTTCGCGAGCACAGGCGTGTCAACGATGCGGTACACATCGCCTTTGGGTTCAACGCCGGTGACCGTGTCGCCGACTTGGACATCAGCAAGGCGCTTACAGGAGCCATCTGCCATCTGAATAAGTGTTTCGATATCTAGGCAGTACGCGCATTTGTGACCGCAACCACGATATGGATTTGCCGCTAGTGGCGAATACTCGCCTGCCTGACCCCGGGGTGCGTAGATGTATGAACAACCTTTGACACTGACTCCATCGGGGTTCAAAGCGGGTGCCATTGTTTGTCTCCTGCAAAAGGTCCTCGTTAAGCGCAGAGAATCTCCGCCGAGGCGGTTGCCTCCTTTCACGTCATTGCCGTGGAATCCGGTCTTCTCTGCTTCGTATGCGTGCGTCGAATTCGCGATCTCAACCCTAAAGGCTCTCAAGTTCGCGCTTTTTCCAACTTAAAATTGAAAAAATTTGAGGCCACAGACGCGATGCACTTAAACGAAGCCCCCACAATCGCTTGGGCTGCGTTCTCCTAGGGACAGAACGTACAACTTGAATAGAGCTCAACAACTTCATGACCCAGCAGGGCACCTATGGAGCGAGCCGATCGACTTCGAAATTCCACCCGTCCCCACATGTCTTTCGCACCATCGCCGCAGCCCAACGTCTAAATTTCGAGTTGCACGCGACTCGAATGGTGCCGCGCTGACCCAATTGCCCGGCGAGCAGATCGCACTCGAGCTGACCAGCGGTTAATCGCACGTCCTCTATTGGATTTCCCCCAACATGAGGGCTTGACCCGGAGCCGATTCCAAGGCAATGGCTGATATCTAGTCTCGTCAATCGGTTCCGGGAACAATCTAAGTTAGTTAACCGCGAGAGGCCTCGAAGGTTCAAATCCTTGAGTTGGTTGCCGGCGCAATAGAGGGACACCAAGTGGACATTGGCGCTGAGATCGAGCTCCTGGAGTTTATTCTCGGCGCAGTGGAGGGCAGTGATTGCAACGCACGAACTTACGTCCAATGTCCGAAGATGGCTGTCTACACAGCATAAACTTGTAATATCTCCCGATGGCGATCGGTTGTTCGCCGACACGCACGACCAAATTCGTAATGCGGAGCTTGGAGGAACAACGATTCCTGCTTTAGCTTCGCTGTAGTCGGCGCCGCTATAGATGGACACATGACCCTCTCCATTTTCGACCGCAAACGCATCCGTCGAAGTGTCGACTCTCAAGTGGTATTTTGATCGGCCATCATTCGCGAGTCTGACGACGCCGTATGTGGCAGGTGGGTCTGTTTCCCCGGTCTCATGGTTGTTCATATTATATTAGTATAACACAACGTACGAGTACTACGAGTAAATATTGATATATGTGAAAGTCTATGATAATACGGTATTTCCATTTATCGCCGGAGAGCTCACCAATTGTTGCCATTTCCTGCGGTTGGGATTGCGAAGCCGCTGAGTGAATTGGCGCGATCAAGGCCAATGGCTAAAATGCATTCCGTTGTTCATTGTATGCCCCATCCCGTTTCAATGGGGGATGTGTTGCTGCTGGCTTTGACGTCAGTTTGGGACGCGTGTTAGCTCGGTGAACTTGTGCCGCAAGATCAGAATGAAAAATGGGCAAAATTTGAGGAAGCATTTGCGCAAACGCTTAGACTGTCGCACGGCGCCGTTGCGAGTAAGATCTATCGTCTCGGGATGTGGCAAGATGCCATGGACTGCCTACAAGATGCCGCCTTGAAATGTTTGACCGACGGATTGCTGACGGAGAATATGGAACCGGGAGCTGCTCGCGAATTGCTCTTTAGAGCGGCGAGCCAAGTTGCTCACGACCGGAGACAAACGCTGCGGCGACGACGGAGGCGGCTTCTCGAAAGGCAGGCATTGTCAAAGCAACAGCAAGAGCGCCTAGAAGATCTCTTGGACATTGATCCTTGCGTAACCGATGAACCAAGCACGCTTCTAATCAGTAAGGAATCGACGCGTCAGGTCCTTGAAGCGGTCGCACAATTGCCTCCCCCTCGTGACGAAATTGTGCGACTGCATTGTCTTGAAAAGCTCACCTTTCAGAAAATAAGTGCACGCCTTCACATGAACCTGAGCACCGTTCATTCCAATTATATTGCTGCAAAAGTATATCTTGAGAAAGTGCTGAAGCGGGGTGACCTATGACGCAGCCATCTGATATTTCATCTGAACTAGCCATACGGCGTGCCTTCGAACAAGACCCGCAGGTGGTATCTGCCATGCACCAAGTTATCTACTATTTTCAGGACAGAACCCCCGCGCCGTTGTCAATTGATTCGCGTGAGCAAATTATCTCGTTGCTTCGTCAAATTCTTTTCGAGCGAGTTGCGTTGCGTGCGTATTCGGAGTTTCTTACGGCTCATTCTCAGGCAACTAACACGGTTTCTTCACTGCCTGACGAAGAAGGCCAGCTTATCACTGAATGTGTCATTGAAAACCGGTTCGACCGGCTTTCGGACCGGCTCTTGCTCGCCCTTGCTTCCGATATCGCGTGGTTAAGTGTGCTACAAGAGATGCTTCCCGAGGTTGAAGGTGAAGGCTGGCGAGAATTCGCGGAAGCGCACGGAGAAAAGCTCTTCTCCCGCTACCCCAACGAATTTCCCTCCCCACGTGACGTGATTCGATCCGTCGCTCACAAATTGAAATCTTCGTCTCCTGGCCTGCCGGCTAAGATCCTTGATCTGATCCACCATGATTGGGCAGCGCTGAAACTGATTGGTCTCCAACTGGGCGACGTCTTCGTCGACGCGTTTAATCGAACAAGGGATAACCACGGCCCCCAATTCTCCTTTGCCCGGGGTAACAACCCCAATGCTCAGGTGGAAACACTTCGGGCGGAAATTACGTTATCACCAGCATTGGCGTTAGCGTGGTCGGACCAAGTCACCCAAAGCGTCAATATTGAATTTCGGATATTGAAGCAATCGGATGGAACCTACCAGGCTGATGTGCTTGTGTCGCCACCGCCGAAAAGTCTTGCGATTGTGTTGCATATTGCATCATCGCGTGGATCGCAAGTCCTCACCATCAAGCTCGATCCGTCAGTGTCCTCTGGAACGTATGCCTTGGCTCCCTCGGAAAACTCCGTTCCCGATGAAGACCTGGACGTCCTTAGGCATCCAGAGTATCTGGCGTTTGCCTTTGAGAAATGAACTGTCCGGGCGCACAGACGTCCGACGTAACGCGCCATTCGAAAGGAGCAACGACGTGAGCGACGTCGAAGGAGGTTCCGGTCTTGAAAAGATTCTGACGATAATGGATCAGATCTTCGTTGGTAGTGTCCGGATTGAGACCCCGCAACTGCAGGCGCTAGCATTTTCCTTCCCGATCGAAGCATTAGAGGATCGCATCGAGTGTAACAAATTTGCTGAGTATCTCGTGTCTTCTCTTTTGAGTTCATCCTTTTATCCTTCGCTTACCGCATCAGACAAGGTGGCTTTGCTTGCACTTTCGATGTCTAATCGGGCCACCACGCGTTTTGGAACTGACGTCACTCTGCAAATCGATGAAGCCATAATCCAGTACGCGGAGTCACATTTGACCGCTCTCAAGTCTTGGGTGGAACGTCATCGATGCGCTCGCGACAAGCGAGCGACTGAAAAAGAAGCCCTATTGGTGACGCTTGTCATTAGCGCATCGTTAAACCGGCTGATCCCGTATATGCAAACGTGTGATTATGCCCAAATCCAACGTTTCGACAGGTCGTGCAATCTTCGAAATCTCCTGCCGACTATTCCTCCTTTAACGGAATTTTCCACAACTTTGGGATTAGTAAAGCTGATGCTGAAGCTGGCCAGTGTTTATCCGGCGTTCGCGACTGGATGCTACCAAGAAGCCATCCAATTGGGCCTAGAATCTATTGAATCGTTCAAAGAACTGGGTCCGCGCGGTGAAGAATTGGTGCCCGACTTTGTTGGCCAAATTCGTCTGACGTTGTCGTTTCTGTATCGGCTAAGAAATGACTTCGCGGCGGCAGTAGACCAGGCCAAAGCTGGGATTTCGGAATTTCAGCGGATAGGGCAACCCGCCGAGGTGGTTCGTGCCTGGGGAGCGATGGCGAAAACGCTTAGAGCAGCTGGAGATATTAGAGGCGAAATCGCGGCACACGTTAGCGCACTTCGACTCGCTCAAGAACTCAAACTACATCTGGTTTGTGCGATGATTCTGCGTTGGCTTGCTGCGGCCTATTTGCAAGCTGGTGAGCTAATACAGGCCCGTGAGGCTGTCGAAAACAGCAAAGCGATTTGCGCTGCTCTCCCGGAAAAGCAATTGAGGCAATTCGCTGCCCGGCAAGTCGACGCAATTGGCGCGGATCTTTTGTACTGGACTGACGGATGGAAGGAATTTATCTCGGACCAGCCTGGCGTAAACGAGACGGGGCTCAATCACGTTGCCGATCGAAATGACAGGGTGGCAAAGGCAACTGCACTGAAGTCGGAACTAGCGAGCATATATTGGGAGAGCGCCAATTCCTCGCACGATTTAGTGCTCGCGGTCGAAAAATCGCGAAGTCTTGGGCAGCTTTATGATGAACTCGAAATGTTCATAGACGAAGCTCTCGCTTACCAATATTGCGCCAGGCTCCTAAGAAGATTGAATAATATGCAGGGAGCCAAGGAGGCGCTGCTTTCCGGTGTGAACGCATGGCAACACTTTCGGCAGCGAGCATCCCGAAGGGTACTCTCCCCTGTCGCTTTGGAAATCGAGAGCGCGAACTTATATCGAATCGCAAATGATCTAGTTGAGCTGGGTTGCGTCGGAGAAGCTTGGCAGGTGCTACAGAGGGGGAAGGCAGTCTTTTTGTCAGATATCCTTGAGGTCACCGAGGCTGGAAAAGACGCGCTGGGGGCTATCGATTCCGATCTTCGGCAGAAACTTGTCCAACACTTGGCCCCCGCTATCGAAAGTGAGTCGTCACCAGCGTCCAACGATCGCGTTAATGGGAAGAATTTTGAGGAGACGCTTCGGAAAATCGCGAACCGCTCTACCCGCCCAGCGGCCTCTTCGATTGACCGAGGGCAAGGGCTTAAACTTGAGGAGTATCAATCGGTCGCTGACACCCTCGAGAAAGACGCGGTAATCCTCGAATATCTTAAACTGGACCAACGCATACAGGTATTTATTTCGTTTCCGGGAAGCCGTGCACCGGAGACGATGTCATGGATCATTCCAGATAAGTTGGCTGAGGACATTTACATGACCACATGGTCGTGGCGCGACCTAGCAGCTAACTCCTATTCGAATGCATCTTTACGAAAGATCGTGCAGAGCATGGAACAGCCCCTGCAAATCCCTTCCATGCAAAGCGTGAAAGAGGCTAGGCAACAACTTCGACACATCTGGAACTTTTTCATCGGTCCTATATGGGAACGCATAGCGCACGCCCGTCGGATCTATTTATCGCCTCACCAATGGCTACATCACGTTCCGATTCATCGTGCAATGTCTACTGAGGGTCGGCACCTTCATAATTATTGTGAGGTACGATATGTGCCGAGCGCATCGTTGGCCGCGAAGCTGCGATGCGCTAAGGGCACCAAGCGCAGTACTGGGGTACCCTTACGGTCGTCTGTATTTAGCGTAGCGAATCCTGAGCGCCAACGTAGTGGAGATAATGCTAAGAGTCGATCGCTAACTTTCAGTGAATACGAGGCCAATGAGGTATCTAATAGGCTTGCCGCCGCCGATGCGGATTCTACAATGTTGCGTGGGGCGGAGGCGTCGTTATCTGCCGTTCTCTCCGCTATTGGCGGACATGATGTCATTCACTTTTCGTGTCACGGTGACACAGTGGAGGGTTTGCCGGTGCTGAACCATCTCCGTTTATCCAGCGACGTTCTAATGGCGCACGACCTCTTGTGCTGCCCAGACCGTTTGAGGCCTGAGGCACTCGTCATTTTGAACGCGTGTGGGACGAATGAAGCAAGTATCAGAAGATCCGATGAAACATTGGGCCTCGCGAGCGCCTTCCTTGCGAAGGGTGCTCGAAACGTGTTGGCTACGCTCTGGCCCATAAATGATTTGGCGTCGAGCGTCATCGCGAGCCGGGCAATCCAGAAGTACGTTCTAAATGGCCGCTCAATCGATATGGCTCTGGCCGATGGGCTCTCCGAAGTTGCGAGTCTGAGTTGGGATGATGCCATCGGAATTTGTGATACACATGCCATTTGGTGCCGTGACTCCGGCTTGTCCGATGAAGCAGAAGCAGCTAAGGCTTTTTCTTCGCGGCTTAAGAACGCGAAGGGCCAAGGCAACGTCACGCCCACTCCTTTCATGCACGAGTCATTTCTCGCACCCTTCCAAATTGTAGGGGTTTAGATGGGGTGGTGCGGCACCCAGGTCCAGTATGCGTTTGCCTGCCTCCGCGATGATGGCGGTTTTTGCGAGCCTGAGGCGATAATTGAGTGGTCTCTATGGTGAGGTACAATCCAGAAATGGGAATAACAGTCTTTGTTTATCGTGCTGCGCGGGGCAGCGACACCACCAATGGGGGCATCAGTGCGAATCATGACACCCTAACCGTAGTTAACGTTGATGGGCCTTTTGACCCCACAGATCGCGAACCTCCTGCCTTACTCGTCCAAGGGCCTGGAGTGTTCCCGGATCCGATTCTCGTTCCGGCTGAATACGTTGATGGTGCTTGGGTCGAAAAGGAATACGCCGGCCATATTGGACCCATGTCCGGCGGAAATTATGCGGGGACATCTGACAGCCGCTGGTGTCAGGCAGTGCGAGAATTAGGTGGGATCGATTTGGCGAGAATTCACGACAGATTCGAAACGCCGGAAATTCACGAACTCCTGTCTCGTTAGACTGCCACCATCCGAAACCCACGAGAGCGGCTGGGATTTCAAATTATCATGCCACGCGCAAATGACGCACGGCTTCTCCGGTCACTTTCCGGATCGCAGCGGTCGCTACGGCTTTTTCGAGCCACTACCGAAGCCGGCCGACAAGATGAAGAATTGAGTCCTAAATTCACCGCTCGCACACAGGGCACGCTCCGAGCCGCCATTTCCGCGCGTGCTGAAGCCTCCGTTGGCTAATTTGTGTGCCACCGTTGATAACGCCCCATTTTTTCCCGTCAAAGTGGCTCGTCAGTCCAATCATTGGACTTGCGTAGCAAGGATCTACCGAACCCGTATCGATCGGCAAGCTCTGACCGCAGCTTTGCGGGGAATTTCTCCGAAAGCGCTTCCCGGAATCTACTTGGCCCGAGTCTCACGTTATGCGCATGGCAGAAATGAATGAATTGGTAGAAACGCTCCCAGTCATTTGGGTGTAAGCAACTAGGATTTGCTGACAAACAAAACGCATCGAGCCGCATTTTCGTTACGGCTCCTATCCGATAGGGTGGCTTAGCTTTTGGATATTGAAGACGAGCATCGATGTTGAGAGCTCGGCACACAGATACCACCAACGGTCGAAAAAGATCGAACGCTGCTCGAATTTGTCGATCTGTGACACCCCTAACCTTGTCGTCCCCATCCCAACGGTCTGCGATGGTCGCAAATATCACCGTCTTGGGAGATGGATCATCGATTAGCTTATCGTCCACACAGATTGAAACACGTAGCCCCCTTCCGCCGAAATCAGAACCGATGTATTTGGCAACGACAGCCCGAAAGGGCGCGTGGTTCCTTTCTAAAGTCCATTTCGATGAACGCGGCAGCTGGGACTCGAGCGTGTCCATAAACTCGATTGGGTTCGGGACATCTAGCTGCGGGTAGGGGAAGTTGACTCGCTTCCTGATTCTCTTTGCGGACATCTGTGCTCGTTAAGCGATTAAACATGATCTATATTTTGCGATTATGGGGGGGACTCTACAACGACCGTAGTTGCGGATTCGACAGGCCGGAAGCCTGTTGGCTCTGGACGATTGATGCCAAGCCCTTCAAGTCCCGGCCTGTGAGCGTGTGGAGAGCGATCGCATTTAGCGCCGGTTTGCTGCGAAGTGTAGCGACGCATTTGGAAATCGATACCGAAGTGGTTGAGAGGTAATTTGCCGGATCTAAAAAGAGATTTTCCTTGCAGATGAGTAGAGGCAAGAGCTAGACTCTCCGCGAGAGCATTTCCATGGAACGGCATCCTATGACGTCTGACCAGCGCGTATTGAGGGGAAGGTTTATCTGATGAAGGTAGTGCGGCTTGATATCAACAATTTCCGTGGAATTAAGGCGGCCACTCTCCATTTCGATGATCATACGTTACTTATTGGGATGAACAACGTTGGGAAGTCCACGATCTGTGAAGCGTTGGAGCTGGTTCTCGGTCGTGACAGGTTAAAGCGATTCCCTCCGGTGGAGGAATTCGATTTTTACAACGCGCGATATCGGGACGATTCGGTTGATCCACCTATAGCGATCCCCATTGAAATCGAGGTGGTCCTTACTGAATTGCCGGAGGAACTCGCAAACAAATGCGCCGAGCACACTGAATTCTGGCATTCGTCAGAGAAACGGATTCTGGAAAAAGGCGAGATTGATGACGTCGATGATGATGCCGTGTACGAGTGCCTCCGCATTAAGACGGTGGCGAAATACAACCAGGAAGAAGATGAATTTGAGGCAGAGTCTATCTTTTGTGGAGGGGCGGTAAAGGCGCATGGTGAATGGCGTGAAGTGCCTCGGCATATCCGCTCGCTATTCAGTTTTTTGTATCTACGAACCCTTCGCACCGGGTCACGGGCTTTGAGCCTGGAGCGGGGATCGCTCTTGGACATCATTTTGCAGCAGCATGAGATTCGCACTGGGATTTGGGAAAACACCATCAGACAACTGCGTGAGCTCGATCCGCCAATTGACGAAGGGGCCGCCAATCTTATTTCAGTGCTAGACAATATCGAGAAGCGATTGGCTCAGTATATACCGCTGGGTTCCCAGCAGAGGGCAACACAGTTGTTCGTCTCGCAACTCACGAGAGAGCACTTGCGGAAAACAATTGCGTTCTTCCTGCGGACGGCGGCGGGTCAGGAACCAGTTCCATTTCAAGAAGCGGGTACTGGGACGTTAAATACCCTTGTGCTCGCACTCCTGTCATTCATTGCGGAAATGAAGAAAGACACCGTGATCTTCGCGATGGAAGAACCGGAAATAGCTTTACCGCCGCATACCCAGCGGAGAATTGCAAAGTACCTTCTCGAAAGCACATCGCAATGCTTCATGACAACACATTCCCCTTACGTTATAGAACGCTTTGAGCCGGAGCAGATTCAAATCCTGAGGAAAGACAATAGCGGGCTAGTCACGGCAACCGGACTAACCGTGGGCGCAACGCTCAAGGGAAAAACTTATCGCCGGCATGCCAGGCGGGGCATCGCTGAGGCAATGCTGGGACGCGGTGTAATAATCGGTGAAGGGCTGACCGAAAAAGATATGATTCTAGCAACAGCTGAAAAAATGGAGGAGGCGAACCCCGACAAATATTATCCCCTAGATCTAGCCGGCGTCAGCGTGATTTGCGTTGATGGCGACGGATCTCTGGCTGAATTTGGTGAATTCTTCAAGACCCTGCAGATCAAACCATTCGCGTTTTATGACGCAAAGACCAAGAAGCCGGTCGACGCCGAAAAACTGAAGGCGGCGTTTTTCAATGCGTGCCAAACTAAATACTTGGGAGCCGAAAAGCTTCTTACCGAGGAAATCCCGCCCGCTCGTTTGTGGCAATTACTTGAAGAAATCAGGGACAATGGTGATCGATCAATACCGGCGGGAAAGATGCCGGCACCGGACATAGTAAAAAAGACCGCGTTTAGCATCCTCAAGAACGACAAGGGATGTGGATATGCCGGACGTCTCATTGAAATGTGCAAGTTCAAGGAGCTGCCCGCCACAGTTGTAGCGTTTCTGGAGAGCGTATACACCGAGTTTCCAAAACCTGAACCCGTACCGTCTATCGATGCTGAAGCCGAAGCATCCCCTGGCCCAGAGGATACTGAAGGCGTACCTGGAGAGGACGAATCGTGACGCTCAAAATCTGTAAGAAGCGTCAATCCATACTGGACTCCGCTAGACACGGTTTGGTGCTGGGCGGCCCAGGAAGTGGCAAGACCACACTCGCGCTCCTGAAGGCGGTAAGGCGAACTGAGAATGGATTGTCATCCGGCCAAGAGATTTTGTTTTTGAGCTTTTCCCGTGCGGCCGTGGCGCGGATTACCGAAGCAGCAGGAAAGCAGAACATACCCGAATCAATCAAATCGACAATTTCCATTCAGACATTTCATTCGTTCTTCTGGCAACTCATCAAAGCCCACGGGTACCTTTTGGGGGCACCACGCAAGCTATCAATTCTCCTTCCGCACGACGAGAGCGCGCTGTCGGACGGAATGGAATGGGATGATCCAAACTGGAAGGCATGGCAAGCGACGCGCTGGGAAATGTTCAAATCTTCCGGCCTTGTTTGCTTTGATCTATTCGCGCCGCTCGCCGTCGCTTTGTTAAGGCAGTCCGCGAAAATTCGTCACCGCATTTCCATGCGTTACCCGTTGATTCTTGTCGATGAGGCGCAAGATACCGGTGACGAGCAATGGGGGTGTGTGCGATTACTCTCCCAGGAATCGCAAATCGTGTGCTTAGCTGATCCCAATCAGATGATTTATGATTTTTTGCCAGGGGTGGGCTCCGAGAGGATAGCAGGAATCCGCGAGGCGTTGACTCCGCTCGAAATCGACCTCGAAAGTGAGAACAATCGCAGCCCCAACACGGACATTGCAGCATTTGCCCGCGACATCCTTACGGGGAAGGTTAGAGAAGGCCCTTACCGCGGTGTTTCATACGTACCATTTCGAGCTGACGCCAAAAGTCGGGATGCCGCGATTCGGAGCAGTGTGGGAATGCTTGCTAAACGTATTTTAGAAGAGACGAAAAAGAGACCCGAGAGTCTAGCGATTCTCGCTTCGTATTCTCGCGGTGTAGCCATCATCTCAGCGGCCTTGCAGAACGGTGGGCCTAAGGGTAAGCCTATAGAGCATCGAGTGTTTTTCGACGAAGCATTTTCCTTGCTTTCCAGCCGGGCTATAGCGTTCCTGCTTGAACCCAAGGAAGATTCAAAGCATGCCGAAGATGTCGCGACTTTGCTTGAACTTGCTGCGTCGGCGTTCCGCTCGAAAGGTACCAAAACTGCACTAGCGCAATCAAAGAAGTACTCGCAGTATGCGGTTCAGTGCCGCCAAGGAAAGCTTCCGAAGTATAAGGCTGTAGCAGCAGCCGACACGCTCGTTCAGTCCGCACGCACTCGGAAATTGCTTGGAGAGCCGCGCCAGGATTGGATCGCCGTGAAGCAAGAACTTCGTAATGCTGGCGATGCGTCGTTCGTTCAAATGGCGGGCGCCCTTGATTACTTGGTCGCGTTCCGGCGAGGAAATCGAATCGCCATGAATCTATCGGAATTGTGGCTAAAGTACGGTTTTTACCAAGGGGCACGAGACGCACTCAACGATGCACTCACACAAGAGCAGTTGGTACTGGCATCCGAGCAAACGTTCGGTACGCACGTGATGAACATGCACAAATGTAAAGGAAAGCAGTTTGACGGTGTAGTTCTCTATCGCCAACAGTACACTTCGCCGTTCGTTTGGTACGAGGAATCTGCGCCCTTTGCCCGCAGCCGACGACTTCTGCATATGGCCATCGCTCGCGCAAAATCGCACGTGCTTATTTTGGACGAGGTTGTTTCACAGTGCCCAATTCTTGACCCCTATACCTTGCGATAAGGCAGCTTTGAAATCATCGCGCAACCGGCTGGGGCCCCCGTAAATTACTCTAATTGTTCGAGCGTGGGTGGATGAGACCGTTGCGTATGTATGAACGTTGAACGAACAAAGGACGCTTGCCATGGGCTATACGGAGTTTCCTCGGCGGGATTTGATGACGCGGACGCTAGAGAATTTGGATTTTGTACAAAAGAACAAGGGCGAGCGTGGGCCTTACGAGTTTACGCAGTTGATCAATTCGTTTTTGATTGCGTTCATCCAAGCCAAGTCGTATTGGATCGCGAAGCTTCCAGAGTTTCCGTTCCCGGCGAAGGGATGGCCGGTGGTAAAGTCAGTCCCTCAACAAGGGCACGAGAAGTGTGTTCCGACAAACGCTCGCGAACTTGTTGAGCGCATTAGACACTCGCTTTCCCACGGGAATTTCAGCCTATGGACGAGTGGGGGCCCAAATCCGCAGATTGATGCAGTCGAGCTGTGGAATGTGCCGAAGGAAGGCAGCGCTACGGTGGTGTGGCGATCCGAGAAGATTTCGGTCGGCGACTTGGAAATGATTCTGCGGGCATTTGTGACGGAGATGGTGGCAATCGCATCGACCGAAGCGGCGGCTGCTGTCAAAGGAGGAAAGTGATGTGTGATCGAAGCGCATTTACGTGGCTGCCATGTAGTTACCCGAGAATTGGGGGGCGCCGGCGAACGCCGGTGAAGTTAACGACGGGTTGTTTCAAAGAACCCGTCTCCCCCTCGACCGTCAGGTCGGTCAATCAAATCGAGGAGATTGATTCGGCCGCCGGAACACTTGGATTCATTGACGTGATCGATCATGGGTGGTAAGATTTTCTTACCGTTTGTCTTTGCCTGATATGGAGTAGCAAATGGACATTGAGCGGCTGATGGCAATGCTGGTTGAAGTCTTGAATGAAGTTCAGAGAATGAGCGGCCGAACCATCGAAGAGATCACCGAAATGGACAAGCCAATTGGGGACCTCATTGGATTCGACAGCCTGAATGGCGTCGAAACTACGGTGCTTCTTGCCGATCGGTTGCAATGCGACATCCCTGGCGACGTCAACCTGTTCACGTCGAAGGATGGTCGGCGGGCGCTGAGTGTTCGAGAGGTGGCAAGCCGGATCCAGGAACTGCTTTCTGCTGGTCGGGAGTGATCAAAATGGCGGAAACTACTGACAAAATCGCTGCCATCGCATCGCGGATTCGCATGGCTCGAGAACAAGCTGGCCTGTCCCAGGGGCAGGTAGCGAAATTGCTTGATATTCATCGTCCCACGGTTTCTGAAATCGAAGCGGGGCGCCGCGGTGTCGCTGCGGACGAACTTGTGCGATTCGCCGAACTCTATTCTGTGAGTCTCAACTGGCTCGCAGGAGCTTCTAACGAAGTCGCGGATCCGGCAAAAGACAGGGTTGAATTGGCGGCCCGAGAATTGGCCAAGCTGAAGGATCACGATTTGAATCGCGTCTTGGGCTTGCTTAAGTCTCTGCGCCAATCGGGAGAATGAAGTGCTCGCAAATCGAAGAGAACTGGCGCGACAGGCGTTGGCAGCGGCTACGCGAACCCGCATCGCGACAAAGCGCGCACTCTGGGATCCTATATGTGTTTTTGATTTGGCGGAGGAAATGCACGTCGAGGTTCGTTTTCTCGACATTCCAAGCATGGAGGGGCTTTACAGCAAGCAACCCAGGCCGTTGATTCTTCTGCCGGCGGAACGGCCTGCAAGTCGGCAAGTGTATTCTTGCGCACACGAGTTAGGCCACCATGTCGCCGGGCACGGTACCCGCTTTGACGAACTGCGTGAGGAAATGTCCCAAAATGCCAAAGCCTTGGACGATTCCGACGAATTTTTAGTCGAGTGCTACGCAGGCTATCTCATGATGCCCAAGATGGCAGTTGAAAGAGCCGTATCCAATCGCGGGTGGTCGGCCCCAAACCTCACCCCAAGCCAAGCTTACGAGGTGGCCGGCTTTTTGGGCGTGGGATACACGACGTTAATTAAACACATGCGATGGTCACTTGGACTGATGGATGCATCCAAGGCAGACTCGCTACTAAAATTTCAACCCAAAGAGATTCGTCGTGAGTGGCTTGGTGAGGCAACCACCACCAATGTTATTGTTGTGGACACTCGCTGGACTGGTCGTCCGATCGACATGCATGTTGGCGAACTCTTGGTAGTACCCCAGAGCATTAAATTCGAATCACCGCATCTTCGAGTGGTGCGAGAAAATCCCCCAAGTGTAATCCTGGAGGCAATCCAGCCAGGCATCGGACGGCTGACGTCGCCGACGAATTCCTGGGCAAATTTTGTTCGTGTTTCTCGTGCAGCGTACGCTGGACTCGCGAGATATCGCCATCTGGAGGAGGCACCCAATGCGTAGAGCGATCCTTCCCATTGAAAGTGATTGTTTATCCAAGGCGTGGGCCCAAGCGTTTTTGGAAGCGCTGAACGCGCCACGTGGCGAATTGTCTCGATTGATGGTGACGGTCAAGATTCCCGAGACTGGCGTTCCGTCAGAATTGCCAGCGATCCGCCAACTGCTCGACGAACAGTTGGAGGCCTGCGAAGAAGCTAGGATTGAAACCGTTGCCGGCACCATTTTCCCCGAGTCCATGTGGAATCCCAAGATGCCGGGCCGGGCGCTATTTGAACGTTACAACAACGCTTGGAAGCGATTGCAACGCTGTCCGGCCAACAGGAATGGGGTATATTTTCGCCGCTTGACTGCGTTCGATGAAGACCCGGTCAAAGGGAACCAGTTGCAACACATCATCGACACCTGGCACAACGGAAATCACCGGCATAGCGCGTTGCAGGCCTCCATCCTCGACCCGCGACATGACCACACCAATTGCCAGCGAAGAGGATTCCCCTGCCTGCAGCAGGTGTCATTTGATGCCCAAGGCAGCAATGGCGAGGAAGGGCTAGTCATCACGGGTTATTACGCGAAGCAACATCTTTTTGAGAAGGCGTATGGCAATTACCTTGGGTTGGCCCGACTTGGTCACTTTATGGCTAAGGCACTGAAGTTACGGTTGACAGAAATGACATGTATTGCGAGTGTTGCTGCGTACTCGGAATTGCCGAAGCATAAGTTTCAGAGCATAGCCGAAAAGCTTCGCGAAATACCTTGAAGGAAGATGTCGAACCATGGCCAATAAGGCAGGTAAATTATATGTGTTTGAAGGGCCTGACGGTGTCGGGAAGTCGACACTCGCCACCTGGTTCTCGGAGTGTCTTCGCGAACGGGGGATGCAATGCGCTCACTTATCTTTCCCAGGTAGAGAAGATGGCACATTGGGCAAGCTCGTTTACGAACTACATCACCAGCCGCACCTCTTCTGCGCGACGTCGCCGACCGAAACGGCACGCCAACTTCTGCATATCGCTGCTCACATCGACGTAATCGAACGCAAAATACTCCCGCTGCTAGCGGCCGGCACTAACGTGGTCTTGGATCGCTTTTGGTGGTCAACATTGGTGTATGGTCAAGTCCTAGGCGCCAACGAAGCCGCGCTACGCAAAATGGTGGAAGTTGAGCAGGTGAGCTGGGAAGGAGTGTTGCCAGAACGCGTTTTTTTGGTGTCGCGCACGCATTTGACCGAAACGGCGGATGACCAGTCGCTCAAAGACAAACTGGCGCGCTGTTACCGGGCAGTTGCAGAAAAAGAGCGTAAGCACTATCCAGTGATTCTAATTGACAACGACGAGGCCTTGATCGATGCGCAGGCTAAAATTGCGGCAACGGTCAAATTTGCTTTGCTCCCTGCCAAAGACAAACAATCAGATTCCGCGAAGTCAACGCAATTCTCCCTTGGATTTCTCACGCAGAATAAGAAAGAAGATGGCCCCACGATTGTATCGAAAATTGCGCCGGCCGTTCCGACCGTTGTGTTTGACACATACTGGAAGTTTGCCACCGAGCGTCAACGGATCTTCTTTAACCGTGTAGAAGGAAAGAAGCAGCCGTGGACTGACGATCCGATCTTAATCCAGCACAAATTTACCAATGCTTACCGCGCATCCGATCGAGTCAGTCAATACTTGATCCGCAACGTCATCTATCAGGGAGATCAATCGGCGATCGAACTTCTCTTTCGCATTCTTTTGTTCAAAATTTTCAATAAAATCGAGACGTGGGAGTGGTTGGTTCACACCGTGGGGCCAATTTCATTTCGTGAATACTCCTTTCAGCGATATGACCAAGCTCTAAAAAGGGCGATGGGGGCAGGTACGGCCATATATTCGGCAGCCTATATCATGCCTTCCGCCGGTGCTGTTTTTGGTTGTCCCAAAAAGCACAGCAATCACCTTAAGCTGATCGAGAAAATGATCGGCGACGGTCTCGCATCTCGCCTACGAGATTGCCGTAGCATGCAACAGGCTTATGAGCTACTCCTAGGTTTCCCTTCAATTGGCGGATTCCTGGCGTATCAATACGTGACCGACATAAACTACAGCAATCTGACGCAGTTTTCGGAGACGGAATTCGTGGTGCCCGGCCCCGGTGCTAAGGACGGTATTCGAAAGTGCTTCTCGGAGTTCGGCGGCTTGAACGAGTCTGAAATCATACGTTGGATGATGGATCATCAGGAAGAAGAATTTGAACGCCTCGGACTCCCCTTCAGGGATTTATGGACGCGCCGCCTCCAGCTAATCGATTGCCAAAATATTTTTTGCGAGGTGGACAAATATGCGAGAGTAGCGCATCCACAAGTTGCGGGTTTAAGCGGAAGAACACGTATTAAACAGTCGTACAAACATAATGCGGCGCCCATCGACTTGTGGTACCCACCAAAGTGGGGAATCAACAAATTGATTCACGCGAGAGGTAAATTTCATGATAGAGACGTTTCAATCTCAGACAGCAGATCAAGCGTGGTTGCTGGCAGCGCGGCGATTTAAACAAGCCGAGGCGCTCCCTCGACAGCAGAGTCGCGTCGGTACGACTCGGGAAATACTCCACGCGTGTATCTCGATTGAAAATCCCCGGGAACGATGGGTCGTGTCCCGTTTTCCTGCAATGAATCCTGCATTCGCGATCGCTGAAGTCATTTGGATCATGGCTGGGAGACGGGATCTTAAGTTTCTTTCATTTTGGAATACTCAATATGCGGCGCATGTCGGAAATACGCCGGATTTGCATGGTGCATACGGCTATCGCCTACGTGCCCATCTGGATATGGATCAATTGGTGCGGGCGTACCATGCGTTGAAAGGCAAGAGCGACAGTCGGCAAGTTGTCCTTCAGATCTGGGATGCGCGTCAAGACATGCCGTTGGAGGATGGCTCCGAGACCAGCGGAGACATACCTTGCAACGTTGTGTCGATGCTCAAAATAAGGGGCGGGCGGCTGGAATGGATGCAGATACTGCGAAGCAATGATCTCGTCCTTGGAGTACCGCACAACATTGTTCAGTTTACATCCCTTCAAGAGATTATGGCGGGCTGGTTGGGAATCGACGTGGGCAGCTATAACCACTTGAGCGATAGCCTTCACATCTATGAGCGAGATTTGGATAATCTTCGAAAGCCGGAACCGGTATTTGACGCGGCACCAAATATGGACAGCATAGCGGTACCCAAGGACGAATCCGATCGGCTGTTTAGTCAGCTTGCGGAAAGGGCTGAATTGTTAACTCTGCGGCCGCATCGCGAAGAGCAAATCGACGCGATTGCGACCTGGAAAGACGCTCCCGCAGCTTATCAAAATCTGCTGTGCATCTTGGCGGCGGAATCCGCCCGCCGGTGGTCTTACCCCGTGGTTTTGCGGAAAATTGCGCGTCGATGCCAGAACCCTGCGCTATCTCAGCTCTGGGATCGCTGGATGCGGCGGGTCTCCAGATCGCCTCAGATCGCGAGCTAACATTGACCGTCGCTCACGTTTACGAGAGAATCGCCGAGTGAGGGGGCTGTCGTTGAGTGCTAGTGAGGTGAACCGTGGCTTTTTGGAGCAGCGAGACCTTACGTCGTGAATTGCCCACACTGAAAATTGTTGAGCCATTTTTGCCCGGTGCCGTCAAGCACTGTGCTTACGAGTTGCGGCTGGGCAGTGATGCGTTCCGCACCTCAGCGGATGAACGGCGAAAGCATATTCTGAAAGAGGGGGAATCATTCGTAATTCCGCCCGGCCAGTTTGGGCTGTTGGTGACATTGGAAAGGGTTAGTATACCTCCGGCAGCGTTGGGATTTATCTCGATAAAAAGCGGCACTAAGGTGCGTGGTTTAGTAAACGTTTCCGGCTTCCATGTTGATCCTGGCTTCACGGGCCAGTTGCATTTCGCGGTTTACAATGCCGGGTGCCAAGATATCGTCCTTACCTATGGCGATCCGTTGTTCTGCCTGTGGCTGTGCAGCCTGGATTCTCCCACGCAAGACATCTACAACGGCCGCCACAACAACCAAGCTGGACTTACATCAGAAGAAGTGATGATGATACAGGGTGACGTTGCCTCGCCAGCAGCGTTGAAGAAGCGATTCGATGAGTTTAAGAGTGGCCTAGAGAAACAGTTCGGCGACCTGAAATCGGATGTGGATAAGAGGGTTTCCACTTTAGACCACACGGTCGGGGTGTGGCGCGGCATACTCGTCGCCGTGCTATTGATCTTCCTCGGCGCGTATCTTAAGCCAATCGCTGAGACGATGGTCGGAAAACTCACTGCTGGAAGCCCTGCGAATTCGCAGCCGGCCGCCCCAACGGCGGCTACGACGCCGGCACCATAGTTGCCATCGCGTTCGACCATAAGGTGTAATGGCCTGCAGATCCCGATCCATAAGAAGACCTGCTTCGCAGACACAGAGACTCGATTGAAGCACTACCCAAAGCTCGGTCCGAATGGATTAGCCCTTCTTCACTCGCACAATATAGGTTATGTTTAGAAACAAGGCGAACTCCGCCCTACATTGCGTCCAAGCCCAATGCCGAGTGTTCTGCTAGCTGAATATTTTTTTACAAATCGCTGCGGTGATCACCTGGGCGCGGAATTGCGTCCGACTAACCCCTTTGGTTCCAAGACGGCGACCATGAATGGCGGTTATGTCGCTCGTAACGATTGCGAGTGCCTCAAAATTACTCACAGTGTTGCGCGCACAGTCTGTCAGATCCCGCGTTCACAGCAGAGGGGATCGCAGGGGGGGGTAGGGGGAGCTAGGGGAGTATACCCGACGCCTAATTAAGTAAACTTCAAACTGTTTGAAATTTGAAAATGGGCAATATTTCAGTTGACTGGAGTTAAAAGGATATTATTCTCGATGAGAGTCTGGTAAGAGCGGTAGGCTCGTGTCTGGCCGCGGAGAAGGTGTCTTTGTGAGCCTGTTTTATATTCAAAGATGCTAGACGTGTGGTGATCACTCTAGCGATGTAATTTCCGACTTCCTTTTTTCTTATGCATGGAGGCATGCCATGAAGGCACTGTCGCTGCTCCGGGGATACTTTGCGCGCACACTGGAGGCAGGTCTTCGAGTCGGCCTTCGAGGTCGGAAGCGAAATTCGCGAAGCGCTTTGCAGCTGGCAATCATGGAATCGCTTGAAACCCGCCAATTAATGTCTGCGGTGTCTTGGGTTTCGTCGACAGGAGGAAATTGGAGCACGGCGAGCAATTGGAGCTCTGGCGTCGTGCCAACGTCAGCAGATGACGTCACGGTAGCAGTCAGTGACGGCGGTGCAATCACGATCAACACGAGCGTTGCCGTCAAATCACTGACTATGTCCACATCGATTTCCGTCATCAATGGCGGTCAATTAACTGATAGTGGGGGGGTAACGTTTGCCAGCGCGAGCAACCTAACACTTGGCAACTCCTCTACATCGGGCACCCTCTCATTTACAGCCAACCAGACGATCTCGGGAACTGGCAACGTCGTGTTGGCCAACAGTAACAGTGAATTGACCGACAATCTAGGATTGACCATTGGGGCAAATGTCACCATCACCGGTGGCGGCTGGCTTGGAAATGGTCCGGGGAGTCCAGGCGGTCCGATCACCAACCAAGGAACGATTTCTCCAGTCGGCCAATTAATCATAAACGCTAATTTAACGAACGCCGGATCGGTGAGCATTGGCGCGTCAGACACCCTTTGGATGTGGAACGGAAACTGGACGAACACCGGAATTATTACTCAAGCGGGAAGTGGTTCATTCTTTCGCATGGGTGGGAACTGGCAGAACAGCGGGACAATAACCGCAACTGCCGGAACCATGTGGATCGAAGGAAACATTACGACTTCCAGCTTCACGGCGGGAGTCGGTACTTTTTCCGCGAATGGAGCCCAACTATCTCTCACCAATAATGCTGTTTTGGACAACAGCGGAGCAAACCTCGCAATAGGAGGGCCTAATGCAACTTTGACAGGGGCTCTGACGCTTAGCACCGGGACCATCAAGGGGGGATTGATCAATGGCTCAGCCAATGGCCTAATCCTGACGGGAGGCACGTTAGACGGCGTAACATTGAATGTCGGTGAACAAGTTTTGGGGAGCGTCAACGTTAACGACGGTTTGACCGTTAACGCAAATATCACACTCGGAAACAGTTCCACCAACGGGACGCTGTTCTTTAACGGCAATCAGTCTCTGAACGGCAATGGCACCATCACATTTTTGAATGGGAACAGTGCTCTAGCGGATACCGCTGGTCTAACAATCGCAGCAAATGTCACCGTGACCGGATCCGGATGGATCGGTAATATTCCATCTGCTTCTCCGGGTGGCCCGGTATTCAACTTCGGAACAATAACGGGTTCCAACGGCACCATTTTCATTGAAGCCAATCTGACTAACAACGGCAGCATTTCCGCAACCGGTACGGCCAAGCTCTGGATGCGCGTGGGGAATTGGAGCAATAGTGGAAACATCACCATAAATAGCAGCGGAGCAACCTTCCAAACCGGGGGAAATTGGCAAAATTACGGGAACGTCACGGCTAGCGCGGGGAGTGTGTCGATCGACGGCAACATTACAACCAACAGTTTTACTGAAGGGGTTGGTACCTTCAACGCAACTGGCGCCTCTGTTGGTATCTCCGCAGTTCTTGACAACAGCGGCTCAAATCTGACGTTGGGGGGCTCAAACGCTACGTTCGCGGGAAGTTTGACACTTCAGAACGGAACAATCAAAGGGGGCACAATAAACGGTGCCGCCAATGCTCTCAGCGTGACGGGGGGGACTCTAGACGGCGTAACGATCAATGCCGATGAACAGATCTTGGCAAACGTGAATGTCGCCAACGGTCTGACACTCAATTCCAATCTAGCACTAGGCAATTCTTCAACTGCGAGCACGCTTTCATTTTCTTCTGCCGAAACAATCGCTGGCGTCGGAACCATAACTATTTTAAATGGCGGACTTTCTAATTCCTTCGGGCTTACTATTTCTTCAAACGTGACCGTTCACGGAAAGGGCACGATCTCTGGTTCGGCAACCTCGCCCATTGTCAACCAGGGCACGGTCATCTCCGACGCCTCAAGTGGCAGCTTGATCATAAATTACATCAATAACTCTGGAACGATCGAACAGAACAATGCTGGGAGCAGTCTGATAATTCAAAGCAGTTTGATTAATTCCGGCACGGTGCAAGTAAACTCTGGAAACCTCACGCTTCAGGGATCAGCAACAACTAGCGGTACGCTTGCAATCAATGGCGGTGCCCTGAATTTGCAAGCAACCTTTTCAGGAGGGTTTGGCAGTATAACCCGTCCGACCACGACCGCAGGAAGTTTAAATTTCAGCGGCTCGGCAGACCTCGGCGGAGGCACCCTTTGGCTTGGCGACACTAGCCTTGGTGGAGCGGGAAGTTGGAATATGACAGGGGGAACTATTCAAAATGGGGCAATTAGCTCCAAATCAATGGGCACGTGGCTGAATCTGCAGGGTGGGAATTTGAGCAATATCGTGCTTAATTCCGATGCGTCCTATGTCGGCGCGGGGGGGATGCGCTTCCAGGGAAATTGTGCCCTCAACGGGGACCTGACCATTAATGGAACCGGGACAACCTCTTATGCGGCATTGATCGTGGATTCATCAACACTTGCGGGGACTGGGCATATCACTCTCCAAGGGAAAAGTGAGATCGTCACTGAGCTTACGGGAAATGTCACGATCGGCGCCGGCATTACGATTAATGGACTTGGAATCGTCAGCGGGCAGTTCATCAACAAGGGGACAGTGACCGCCGATCTCGGCCAAATTGCGCTTGCGATCGCCGATAACAAGGGCACGATTAACAACTCTGGGTCCGGCAGTTTGTTCTTCTCAGGCACTTGGCTTAACGAAGGTACAATCGCCGTGGATCACGGGAATCTGTCGATCGATACCGGGGCCACTAATTCGGGGAGTATCACTGCGACAAATGGAGCAAACGTATTTATCGCGGCAAATTCTGGTGCCACATTTACAAACCAAGGCGTGCTGGAAGTCGGTGGCGGGTCGAACCTTGACCTGCGTCAGACGAATATTGTGGCAATGGGATTCGGCATTTCTGGCGGTGATATCGAGGTGGACTCAATTGCGCTAACGGGCGGAGAAATCCGCGCGGCGCCTGCTGGCACCCAGAATTACCGACTTGAAGGTACGGTCTCTCCTGAAATCACGCTTGTTTCGGGAGTTGACGGCGCGCAAACCTTTTCCATGGACTTTGCGAGAGGCCTGGCGTCGGACACGACGTACGACCTTCAAGTTGAAAAACGAGATATTGGGGGCGGGAAACTCCTCTTTGACATCCCGACAGTGTCGACGCTTGATCTTCCAACTGGAGGGGGAGGCGGCGGTGGCGGCGGTGGCGGCGGCGGTATTTCACCTTCGGGCCAAGGCAATGATTACAGTGTTCCTGCGATTCCCGGATTAACTCCCGGAGCCCAGGACGAAAATGCCGACTCACCTGAAGTGGCGTTGAAAAAGGCACTAGCGGGACGTGTGCCGATGGGGGATGGCGTAGACCACGATTCCAGTGGGAACTTCTATGTGTGGCATTACAACGTCTTCAATCTCGGCGACGGAATACATAAATATACGACCGAAGTTATCGACGCAATGCCCGAGGGCTCTTACACCAATGGCACGGTGACGCGATTCGTAGCGACTCCAGAACTCCTTGCGGCATTGCCCCTCCTCAATGCAATGGATGCGGCGCAGAATGCGGAAAACCCTAACGAACTTGGCCGGTACTTCCCGAAGGACAGTACGACTGACCCAATCAACTACGCAACAGGCCAGATTATTTACGGGGCATCCGACCTTGAGTCGAATGGATTCGGGGCGCCTTTTGGACAAACCCGAAGCTGGGTCGGCGACGATCAGTATGGATTGCCATATTCAAATGGGAACGGTTGGGCGAGTGCCACTGTTCCCTCGTTGGTCCAAATGAACGGATCGGATAGCGTCGGCGTAATCATCTCCGCATCTGACATTCGGCAATTCAATAATGTCAGCGGAAGCTACGTCGCGGCTTCATCTATCCAGGATTCTCTGGTGGATTCAAGCGGCTTTTACACGTTCACCACGTCCGCCGGCGACGTGATCAAATTTTATGATTTCAGTGGATCGACACCCGCAGGCCGCGCTGGAAGCTTCTACAGCATGACGACAGCGGGCGGGGCTTACACGTATGTTTACAACTGGACAACCGGCGGGAAAATTCAGGAAATCCGGCGACAGGACACTTCTTCTTCCGATCAAGAATCGTGGGTGTACACCTATCTTCCCGATTCCGATCTCAACCCGGGGCTGATTTCCAATATCCTTCTGCGTCGAATGGGCATGTCTGGTTGGCAGAACGTCCAGCAAGTCGCATACGGATACTACGATGGTTCGGATTCGTCCAACGGCAATTTGGGGGACCTTCGCACAGCGACTATTGAAGACGCAAACGGAAATGCCATTGATACCACCTATTACCGCTATTACACCTCAGATAGCAGCACAGGGTACACAAACGCGTTGAAATTCATCGTCAATTCGCAAGGCTTTGCAAGACTTGCGGACCCCTTCAACGCCTCGGACAGCACGCTCGCTCAGTACGCAGCTCAATATTTTGAATATGATTCTCAGCATCGTGTTTCAAAGCATGTAGTTCAGGGTATGGGAAGCTCCGCCAGCGGGGGCGATGGCACTTACACTTACAGTTACTCGCTTAGCAATAACACGATTGGAACCAATTCATGGACATTCAGCACAACGGAAAATCTTCCAAACGGTAGTCAGAATATTGTGTATGCAAATTACCTTGGCGAAGTGATGCTCAAGGTGCTTGTTGATGCCAGCGACCCGGTAAATCCAAGCCTGAACGGAATGCAGTGGATTACGTTCTGGGAGTACGATTCCGCTGGGCGCGAGATTCTGATGGCGACCCCGTCCGCCGTTACCGGGTACGACCCCTCGAAGGCAGACCTACTTAACAAGGTGGGCGGTAATTATACCTATCTGTCTGATCATTCGGGATTGATTCAAACGACGGATTATTACTCAAACACCACGGCCTCCGATCTTTCGGGTGGAAGCGCCCTCGGTTATTGGGAGGATCATGCCCAACAGCAGGGCGAATTGGGGACACTCACGATCATCGACAAGCAGGACTATATTTCGCGCACCGTCGGAAGCAACCAAGTCTTCGCTGTTAACAGCTACACAAGTTATAGCGGAAGCGGGGGACTTGGCGCGCGGACGACAACCTATGACTATTCGTGGTATCCCTCTTCGCTTCAGATGCAACAGAAGACGGCTCACTTACCGGTGGTTTCAACGTCGCAGAACGGCCCCGGCAGCCTCATTGCCGATTCGACCATCACGGTTTACGACAAATATGGCCGGGCAATCTGGAATGAGGATCCGAACGGCTATTTAAGCTATACCGCGTATGACGACGGGACCGGCGCAGTAACGATGAGTGTTACAGACGCTGATCCAAGTGCGATATCATCAGCACCTGTGGCTGCCCCTTCGCGCGCGGCTAACAATCAGACGCTCGCTTCGCCCAACCCATCCATCACTATCTTTGCGGTCGACGGCTTGGGACGAACGACGAAAACCACTGACCCGAACGGAAACGTCACGTATGTAGTCTATGACGATGTCGATCACGAAATCCGTACCTACGCGGGTTGGAATTCTGCTACAAATCAACCGTCCTTACCAGTCTCTGTTGTGCGTTTGGATTGGGCCGATGGGTACACAGAAACCCTCACCTATACGTGGTCAGGGGCGGGCGGATTGCCGGTTGACGCCGATGGAAACCCCACGGGCTCAGAAGCGTTGACGGATAGCAACATCACGTTGCTGTCGCTCGGGCGTATCCGCATAAACGCGGCCGGCCAACAGATTTCGAACGACGTGTATTTTAATGTGAATGGTCTGACCTACGCGAACGCTTCTCTCGGGACACTTAACGTCAACTACTACGAAACCCAATACGCCTATGACACCAGCGGAAATCAGTATTTTGTAAAGGATCCCACCGGCACCATTACCGATACGCTTTTCGACGCCCTTGGGCGAGTAACGGCAACATATGTCGGAACAAATGATGGCACCAACGACGGCAACGCCTTCAATGGCCACAACGCCAACACCACGACGAACAATATGGTGCTGATCCAGTCGGAGACGTATGACGGCGGCGACGTTGGGGATGGAGATGTCACTGAAGTCACGGTGTCTCCAAATTCCTCGTCTGCCGATGCGAGAATCACGATCAACGACTACGACTGGCGTGATAGTCTCACGTCGACAGGTGAAGGTGCTCTGGCGAACGGAACGCTGGGCACGATAAATGCTGGGTCACACCCGCTTACCATATACGTTCGCGATAACCTGGGGGAGGTCACAGCCAAATACATTTTCGACGGCACAGGCCTGAGCATGTCAGACGCAGATGGCGATGGTTTACCGGATGTATTGCCCTCTGATTTGGGTTCGCCGGGGGAAACGATCTCCGGACTCATCGCATTTAGTACTACGAATGTCGACGACCAGGGGCGGCCTTATCGCAGTACGACGTACAGCGTCGATCCTGACACCGGCGCGATCTCCGCCACAGGCATCGTCAGCGATACTTGGTACGACTTAAATGGAAACGTTATCGAAACGCACACTTCTGGCGGTGTGTTTTCAAAGACCAGCTATGACGGGCACGGTCGGCCGACGATCAACTATGCTACCGACGGCGGGACGCTCAAGCTTGGATCGGCCGATATGAGTTGGTCCGCCGCAAACAGTGTCGTTAACGACGTCGTCCTCACCCAGACGGAGAACAGTTACGATGCCAATGGGAATGTGATCGAGACGATCACTCGTGATCGCTATCACAACGATCAGTTTTACAATTCTCAATCCAGTCAATCCGAAGTCACCGGAGCGCTTGGTGGTCCCGCATCTTCGTCCGTTCCTCCAGATGGCCTGCCCTCGACGATTACCATCCCTGCCGCAAGTTCCCCGACCGGTTCGAACTTGACGCTCACGTGGACCTGGGACGTGTCGGAAACGGAGAGTAATGCCTGGGGAGGCGGTTATGCGAGCGATGTCTCGCTGCCCATGGATCAGTTGCCATCGACCGGTGCTGCGGTCTGGATCATTCCGCCTGAAACAGCGGCAAACACTTGGTTTTCTGGACAGTATTGGGCGTTTTACATCACAGATGCCGATGGAAACGTCCTCCAAGGCGAATATACCGATGTGAGTGCGAGTCCCATCAGCTTCAGCGGCGTCGTCAACGAATCCACGTACGGCTCGCCGGGGTCCACTTGGGACCACATGGAATCGGTGATTACGGGGATGAACGCAACCGCATATTCCCGGGTGAGCTATGTCTCTTACTACTACGATTCCCTCAATCGCCTTACTGATACTGTCAATGTTGGAGACAACGGGGGGTCGGCATATACGCGCCCCGCAACCGCCAATGACTCAGCCAACGCTCGGTCGAACACCACGCTTCGGACAACTACGAACTACAATTCGGCTGGCTTTGTCGACAGCACAGTGGATCCTCGCGGATTGACCACCAAGTACTTTTACGACGCGCTCGGACGGAAAATCTACGTCGTTAATGCGTGGGACGGTACGTTTAACCCCTTCAACCCAGCAACGTTTTCTTTGCTGACCAATTCTGAGAATCAGACGACCCAATACACGTACGACGGCGATGGGAATATCCGGACGATGACCGCGGTACTCCCCTCCGGGCAGGCTAGCCAGACCACCGTTTACAATTATGGTATCTCGACATCGCAGGGTTCTGATATTAATTCGAATAACCGCCTGGCGAGCGTGATTTACGGGACGATTCTCTTCAACGCAACTGGACCCAGCGACACGATCACGATTAGCCGAACGAGCCTTGGAGGAGACACCGTTGAAATAACGGACGGTTCGCAGACGATCGACGTTCCGCTTTCACAGATTACGTCTATCACCATCAACGCCGGCGCCGGCAACGATGTCGTGATCCTAGATCAAACGAACGGAAGCCTTCCGGTTGGCGGAATCATCTTGATGGGGACGGGGAACGAAACGCTCGAGTGCACCGGTGGCGGCACCTTCGCGCTCGCCTTCAATTATGACGAATTCGCCGCAAATTATACGGTCGACATCGTCTCCGGCACCGTCAGCTTTGTTGGACCGGCTCTTCCAGGCGTTGTGACTTACACCTGCAACGCCGTTGGTGATACGACGAGCACCACCGATCAAAACGGGACCGTTCATCTTTACACTTACGATGTGTTGGGCCGCCAGATCGTGGATTGTGTGCTGAATTTTGGAAGCGGTATCGACACGACGATCAAGGCCGTGACCACCTCGTACAACAAGCAGGGGCTGGTCGATACGGTAAATAGTTACACCAGTGCATCCGTCTTTGACGCGGCCCATACGGCGAATTGGGTGAGGGACGTTTACAATGGCTTTGGGCAACTCACCCGCGAGTACCAGGAACACTCCAACGCCGCGCTCTCGAACTCCACGATGAGCGTTCAGTATTCATACAGCGACCCCTCTTCCGGCAGCCGGCTCACCCGTCTGACTTACCCGTCCGGCGAGACGATCAACTATGATTACGGTACCGCTGGAGGCCTGAACGACGTAATCAGTCGATTGGAATCGCTGTCTGAGAACATTACCGGGGGAACGCGAACTCTAGAGACCTATCAATATTTGGGTCTCAATACGGTCGTCATCCGCGAGCAACCTCAGGCAAATTCGGAATTGACTTACGTCAGCACCACCGGCTCCGTCGGCGACGGCGGCGATCAGTACACAGGCTTGGACCGCTTCGGTCGCGTGGTTGATCAGCGATGGATTAACCCAGTCAAAGGGACGACCATCGATGAATACACATACACGTATGATCGCGACGGGACCGTCGTGACCAAGACGAATGTCTTGCAATCAGCCCTCACCGAAACCTACAGCTACGACGATTTGAATCAGCTCGCCAATGTGACTCGTGGCGGAGCTGCTTACCAGTCGTTTGCGTCGGACGCCCTTGGCAACATGAACTCGGTGACAACGGGAAATATTACCGTTAACAACATCTACAACAGCCAAAACGAGCTTCAGACAGCCGGCTCTTCTACTTTGGGCTACGACCCCGACGGAAACACCACAATCGACGAAAACGGCAATCACTTGATTTACGATGCCTGGAATCGCCTCGTCGAACTTCGGAACTCGGATGGAGATGTCGTTGAGACCTACACCTACGATGGGCTTGGACGAAGGGTTTCCGAAACTCCGGCGGACACCGGTGTGACCAACAACCTGTACTACTCGTCCCAATGGCAGGTCGTTGAAGAGGATGTGGGAAACAGCGGCCTTAATCTCCATGCCGACTATGTCTGGAGTCCAGGGTTTGTCGATGCCTTGATTATGCGGGATGAGCATCTCACGGGTTCCGCCGATGGGACCAACTTCAACTACAGCGATCGCACGTACGTCGTTCAGGATGCAAATTTCAACGTCACTGCGCTCATTGGGTACGTGCCCGAACAAGGGGACACCAACAATGACGCGGAGATCAACGATACTGATGTTTCCGTCGTGCTATCGCACTTTGGAACCACCACGAGCGCCGGGGCCAGCGCTGGCGATGTCAACGGTGATGGGCACGTTGATTTAACAGACCTCAGCATCGTAGCCAACCAATATGGAACTACCTGGCAGGTTGAAGAGAGATTCGTGTACGACCCGTACGGTCGCTCGCAGGTGCTAACCTCGGCTTGGGGAAGCACCACTGATACACTTGCTTGGCAGTACATGTATCAGGGTGGGCGGTATGATTCGTTGACCGGTTTGTACGATTTCCGAAATCGAGAATACAGTCCAACACTGATGAGGTGGACGACGCAGGACCCGGCTGGCTACGTCAATGGTGTCAACCGTTACCAGATGGAGCTTTCGTCGCCAATTGCCCATACGGATAGCCAAGGGCTATTTGTTCCTCAAGCGGTTGGCGCAGGCATCGGCGCAACAGTTGCCGTGGGCACCGTATTTGGTCACGATCTCATTTGCGGAAAGTGGAGTAGTTGGGAGACATATGCAGGGGCAGCGGTAGGGGGCGCTGTTGGTGGAGCCGCTGCGGCTTCTGGTGTTCCTCCTTGGGCTGCCGGTGCCGCAGCTGCCGCCGCGACAAATGCTACGACTCAGTTTCTGAACATAGAATTTGCTGACCAAAAATCGTTCGACTGGGGTGGCTTGGCGACTGCAACTGCGTTTGGCGCGGCAGGTGGATGGGCTGGTGAACTCGGCGGTAATGCTTTGGGTGAGGTATTTGGGGTTGAATCCAATGCTGCAGGAGGCGCTTGGGGCTCCACAGGCGAAACCGCTACCTCAGAAGCTGAGCAAAGTGCTCTAGCGGAAGGCTCGATGACGGCGCGAGCTCAGGAGTTTTCGCCTGAAGACTTGGCGTATACCCGGCAAGCTCTAGCCAATGACGGTGCCACGCTAACAATCGGTCGCGCCCTCGATGAAACTGAATGGGGGCAACTCGCCGCAGGTGGCCAAGAGTACTCATTAATTCAGTCTAGTAACGGCTTCCAACTGACTGCGGGGAACGCAACGGAAGTAAGTGTCCCGCTACCTCTAAACGAAGCCACCGGCGAGGTTACGAACCCGGATCTTGTGTGGCTTGGTCATACCCACCCCGGCGGCACGCCGTATCCTTCTCCAAATGACTTGGCAATTGCGTCAAACTATGAAGCCGGTACCGGTCAGTCGTTGTTCCGATTGTATCCCGCTGGCCGAGAGCCGTTGATGTTTGACACGCAGGGAAATGTGTACGACCTTCAAGGAAACTTTCAGCACTCCGTGACTTGGACCAACGGAAATCCAACGATCGGAGCGACCCCTCGGTAAGATAGATGCATAAGCGATTTGTCGGACTTCCGTGCGACAGCCAGCGGCCATTCTTGATCACTCAGTAGGGTATAATCGTCATTCGTGAAGTTTTTGATTTTCGAACCGATTTCGATACGCTAGTTTTAGTCCGTTCGTCAACGAGAGGGTTAAAGATGCGCTGGGAACAATTAAGCATGCAAGAGCAGCGCCGATATTCACGAATGTGGGAAGAAGAGCTCGAACATTGGGTTATTGTTCTCAAAGATCCACCCGCTGCTGTTAACGACACCGAGTCTTTCCTCATTGTCAACACGGTCGACAACTCAGCCCTTTTGATCGAAGATTGGGAATTATCAAATGCCGTTAGGGAGCAAATGCAACTGCATGGGATCCGCGTCTTGGATCGAAGAACGCGAAAATAGTTTCGATTGCGCACGCCCGCACGGTTCACGTCGCGATTACCGAACGCCCATTTTGAAATGGGTCTTGAGCGGCAGTTCTGAAATGGTTGGCCTGCGGCGAAGTCGCTCTATTCGCACAATATCCGTTATGTTTAGTCTGAAATTCGCTTCACAGGCATTAGATTTTCAGCCACCAAATTAGCGTTACGGAAGCAATACCGGCAAGGGCGATGGCGAAAGTGGCAATCGTCAGATCGGATGTGAGACGTTTAGAATGGGTTTGTTGGTAGACAATTGGAAGATTCACAAGAGAACTTGCAACCGATGTAAGAACTGTGGCGATTCCTGCCATGGTGGGATCGAGTTTTCCCGTGACCACCAAAGTGGCGGCGGAGGCGGTTGTGCTGGCGCTGCTGACGAGACCACCGAGAATACTCACTACCAGAAACCCTACGCCTCCGAAGAATCGCTGCGCCAACGTGCCAATGCAAGCAATGAGCAGAAAAAGACCACTGAACTTGACCACCCGGCGGAACGAGACCGGCGAGGATAGCTGGAGGGGCGCTGTCGAAGATGCCCGCTGCCGACCATCCCGAAGCCATGAAAAAAGTGCTGCCAGCGCTGCCATAAGACCGAGAGGACCGCTCGCCGAAGCAAGCGCTGCAGGGGCAAATATTCCCAGCAAGACGCCGTTGCGAATCACCATCGCAACATTGGTCAAAAGAAGGATGGCGCTGGCGCGGCGCGATTCCGCCTCTCGTCCTTTGAACATCGAAGCAAGTTCTGCCACTGCCGCAGTAGAATTCACGAGGCCGCCGAGAAGGGCCGCGTAAAGCAAACCGCGATTGCCATATAGGCGAAGCAGTACATAGTTGACAAAACCAATGCCCGCGATGACCACAACGGTGATCCAGTATTGCCGTGGATTGAGAACCTGCCATTGATCAACAAAACGGTCGGGAAGAAGCGGATAGACGACGACACTTAAAAGGCCAAGCAAAACCGCGGAGCGGATCTCTTCGGGACGAAGCGCGCCGGCGAATCGTTCCAACTCCAGCTTCCAAGCAAGCAGCAACATCACAATGATGGCTGCGGTCGAAGCGGTGAAATAGTGCCCAAGACCAACCAGCGCCCCCAGGAAAAGAACTACCACCAAGCACATCGAAGTGGTCAGTTCCAGAGATCGGTCTTTGAGAAGACTGTGAATATTAAGAAGGGTGACGAACAGAAGAACAGCAACCAATGCGCCAAGTACGAATTCAGGGGAAAGCAAACTGGTCAGCATGCCCAGAAGGCCGGCTGTGGCAAAGGTGCGCACGCCAATTTCTTTGCGCGCCCACTCCCGCTCCAATCCCACCAAGAGGCCGATGCCGGTTGAAAGAGCAGACTTGAAAGCGATTACTTGGTAGGCGAAGGGCTCAGAAGAAAATGGCTCTGTGGTTACCACGGTCATTGCTTCCTCTTTTGCGATTTTCGTCCAAAGACCACGGCGTCAAACGCCTACGCAAGCGATCTTTTGTTAAGATATGGTTAAGATTTGGCAGGTCAAGCGTTTGCCAGCATCTATCGTTAAAAGACATCGCAATTCTATGACCCCAACTTGGGAATTTAACCGGCTGGAGTGCCGCATGCCTATGGAACGAATTGCTGGTGTTCCTATTGAAATAACCGAAGTGCTTCCTCTACTGCATCCGCCGCGGAGCGAGGCACGAGGATCTCCACTGTCTCTCCACCGTGACTCGCATGCATTTCCAAATGCAACACACTAAAGCGAGCATGTGACTCCACATACGCGCGCGCGAGGCGCGATCGCGGATAGTATGTGGCGATAATGCCGTACTTTTCGGAGCCGGATACCTGAGACCACGTTCGATCTTCCGATAGCAGTAATATCTCCTGCTTCGTTATCAAGAGGGCCGCGGCCGGCGACAATTCGCGGCGGTACCCACTTGTCAGCGCCGGCCAAGTGACGCCCGATTGAATATGTCGTCCGCCCAACAAGTGGTTCGCGGCAGCGTGACGAAATTTCAGCGGCCAGTTGCCAAGCCGCTCAAATACCAGCGCCATGTCCTGCGCATGTATCGGAACATTCTCGATGGCGCCTACAAGACGTTCGATGGCTTCTTTGTATCGCCGCTCGTCGACATTGTCGAATTCCATCGTGGCCGCATGGGTAGCGCCGGTCGAGGCATAATCAATGCGGATTTGACCATAGAGCAATATCGACGTGCGCTCCACGAGGACTGTCTCGGCATATTTGGCCGATACCGCCGAAATGGGCGCCTCGCCATGCTTTCGCAAGAGCAACCATTGATCGTCGCTCAAGGCCAGCACGAATGCCGGCCATTGGGTGCCTGCTGTGACGAACTCCGCGGAGTAGGCCAGAAAGTGGATCGCCGCATCCGTCGGCAACGCGCGTTGCAATTCATCCTGAAATGAGCCGGGAATCGTTTGTAGCGGCGAGCCATGGCTATGGGGCGGAATGTCATAACGCATATCCTGCAACTCCTTTCTATCCGGCAGTGCGGCCTATGGGATTGCCGTCAAATATCTTCGTGTACAGATCGCGACCGAAGCTGGTCGGCAGGGGCTCACCCGCCTCCAGATGGAACGTACGCGAGCCATCGGGACGCCGCTGCGCCCGTAAAAACTTCGCGTCTTTGCGATTTTCAAACAAGCTGTGAGCAAAGTCGTATAGGTGCGTTACAAAGAAGATGCGGACAGGTACTTCCTGAAGCGCTGAGACTATCTGCCGAGCCACCTCAGAGCCCTCCCGTTCGTTTGTCGAAGCGAACGATTCATTGAACAGGATCAAGGCATTGGGGCGGAGTTGACTTGCAATTTCGCTCATTCGAGCCAGTTCTTCATCGAACTTGCCGCTTTTCATGCTGGCGTCCTCGCTACGTTTGTAGTGCGTGAAGACCGCGGTGCAAAGCTCTGCATTAAACTCGGATGCCGCAACAAAAAGACCGCTTTGGAGCATCAACTGCGCGATACCGACGCTGCGGAGAAAACTCGATTTGCCGCCCTGATTCGCGCCGGTGATGACGGCAAGACTCTTGCGGTCACCGGCGAAATCGTTACCCACAGTTTGAGCAGGAAGTGTCAGTGCCAGGCTCGGATCATGGAGATTCCGAAAGTTTCTTTCGCCCGAACCTACTGGGTACACGCCGGGAAAGCAGATTGGCACTCTCCTTGCGACAAGTTTTTCGTAAATGTTCAGGCATCCAACATAAAACCCCAACTCCATTCGCAGCGATTCAAAGAAGCTTTGGATGTGATCGGAGGACTGCGCCAGTGCATTTGCCACATGATTGATGCCCTGGTCTTCGATGTCCGACAGGATGCGAGCGCCCGCCTCATCGCGATCGGGCAGAGAGAATGTGTATGACCGTCCGCCCCTTCGCAACAGCCGCTGAAACCAATTCGGCAGCTTTGCTTCGGGCCGGCGCAGAATGTAGCCTGTTCCATCAAGGCCAGGTGTCAACCTGGCACTCAAAAGTACCCCGCGATTGAACGAAAGCTCTTTCAAATGCATTTGGACTGACATCAAATAGCGGTCATCAAGCTCCCGTCGAACGCTGGCAAAGAGGCGAGTGAATCCCTCAGAACGGAATTGACTGGCTTCCCTGTCTGCGATTGCCCGCAGTTTGCGGAAGAACGTCAGATACCAGTCAATAAGCTCTCGTGATTCGTAAAGGATGCCGTGGGGAGATTGGCTGAAAATGCCGAGCCAATGGGTACCTCTGCGCTCGATCGCTTTCACGGTCAGGTCGTATAGCTCGCGAACAAGCCTTGGGGTTCGCAGGCAGTCCTGCAGAATCGACTGCCGGTATCTGACGGTCGTAACATCGATACTAGATCCATTCAGCAACACGGCTTTGGCGACCTTGCAGAGGAATTCGTCCGTACCTCCCATTGCCTGAAGCAGTGTCGTCAGCTCCAGGTCCTGAACCAGCGCCGGCGTGTGGGCCGGAGGCGGTCGTTTCATGTCGAAATCGCGGTCGGGGTGCATGAGAAAGGCTTTCATCACTGTTCTCCGCGAAAACGTTCCTTCAGTTGCCTATAAGTCACACCATGCTTCTCGGCAACGCACAGCGCATAGGTCAACCCTTCTGCGGGGCGACGCACGACTTTAAACGTGCGAACGGCGGGATCTTCGGGATCAATCATGCTTACCATGCTGACGGTCTTTGGGTTGAACGAAGCCAACTCGGTCAAGAATGTGACCCAGACG
This sequence comes from Phycisphaerae bacterium, assembly GCA_051955985.1. Taxonomy (GTDB): domain Bacteria; phylum Planctomycetota; class Phycisphaerae; order WQYP01; family WQYP01; genus DATKPA01. The sequence goes on from JBQCGD010000101.1 coordinate 73,725, forward strand.
CCTACGAGATCAACTTCGGAAAGCCGCGACATGATCCCTTTCCCAAGATAAACCGCGTCCTCCAGGGTCGTTGATGAAAACAGTTCATTGAAAATGACGATGCTATTCGGCGTAGCACGCTCCAGAATCTCATGAATTCGAACGAGGTCGTCCTGCAGTTTTCCTCGAAGATTCTGAATACTCTCTTCACGCTCAAAGTGAGTGAAGAGACGATCAACTAAGAAAAGCTGACCCTCTTTGCCGGCGACCGGCAATCCCAAGGCGGCCAGATAATGCACTTGTCCGAACGTGCGGGCCAAGGTGGTCTTGCCGCCCTGATTCGGCCCCGAAATGACGAGGATCCGCTCTGCGCCCGTGAGAGCTATGTCATTCGTGACCACATCGTGCTTTTCCGCCAGTAATTTGGCGGCGAGTGCGAAATCAAAGCAGTCCGAGATAGAGACCTCCTTCGAGTCTCGATGCAACTTCGGATAACAAATGCTCAGGCCTGCTCGGCGGAATTGCTCCATGTACCGGAGATAACTCACATAGAATTGGATTTCTCGATCCAAGCGGAGGACTGTGGCATCCGCGAATTCGGCGTGGCCGGTAAAGAATCGTAGCAGCGCCTGAAACGGACTCGGAAAAAGTCGCGCGACTCCGCGGAGAATCAAATCCTGAATATGATTCATGCCCGTAGAGGCTGCGAGCCGCGACAAATGGTTCTTCACGGTCTCGTGGCGGAATCTCTCGAACGTGTTTTCGACAACGGCGGTGTAGTCGGGCTCCTCGCGGTATGGAAGCACCGTCACACTGCCCCCTGAAATCACCAGCGAATATTTGATTGCTTCCAGGTCGGCATTAAGCCTGTTCGCCTCGGTTTCGAGAAGGGCAAATACCTCCGAAGCAATATAATTCGACAAATAGCCATGGACACTTTGAAGCCCACGGGACGAGAGACGCTGTGCGCCCAGCTCGTTACACAGGCTTCGGGTTGCGGAACAATAGGCGCAGGCGGCCTGTAAATGCCATGACTCGCGTTCATATGAGTGATAGGCTTTCGCGACCCGGCTGGTGTAGAGTCGCGCCCTGCGCATAGTCTCCGCAAATCGATCAACTGCCCGCATCGTAGCCGGAGATTCCAGGTCGCGCATTATCTCTTGCCGATAGTCGATTACGTCCACATCCGTGAGTGGCGCATGGAAAAATGGCAGAAGGTTGTACTCCTGCGCGCTTTTTGTGACGGCTTGAATGATCTGATCGAGGTTCAGATCGCGGAAGAAGTCGGGGGATGTCAGACTCTCCGTCGAAGGCGCCTGATGCGCGAACGGATACAAGACGCTGATAAACGCCGATGCGCGATTCTCATTGGCCCGCGAGGGGCCCGCAGGAATCTGCCGATGAAATTCTGTAGCCGTTGCTTTCATGTCACGCCTGACTCTCACCCGCCTTACGCGGAGGCGTGGCAGTCCCCTGCTCACGTTGCGACAGCGCGGCATTGATGAATTGCCTTACATCCTCACGTTGCGGAGCCGCTTCAAGTACCTGCGTCGCCAAAGGGATCGCTTCGGCAAAGCGCTTCTGCTGGAAGAGGCACATCGCCAAATGAAGCCTGAATTCCGCTTCAAATGGATTAAGCCACACCGCTCGACGAAATTCAGATTCGGCCAACGGGAGCGCTTCCCGGTCCAGCAAGTAGATGCCCAGTCGATCATGGTCGTACCCCAAATAGCGGCAGGGTCGGAGTGCGTCTTCTCTCCTGCGCTCGTAATCGACGCTTCCGCGCATGCGATTGCTTGATCTTCTCATGGCGTGCCGCCCCTTCCCGTCTGCTGGACGATATCTTTCAGGGCGCGGAGTACTGTATGAGGTTCAATCATGTTCTTCTCCGCAGTTGGGGTGTATCGGAGCCGATGGCATGTGCCGGCACCAGCATCTCCGCTGCCGGCACCTGGTCGGTAGCCGCGATAATGCCCGCGCCTGCCAGGGAAAGAACGATAACCACGCCCATCGCGATCTCCGGGGAAACCACCCACAGTGAACCAATCGCAACACTGGACACGAAGTCGCCGATGCCGTTGACTACGGCCAACACGCCAAATCCAATCCCCCGAATATCTTCCGGCAACATTTCGGCGCTCGTGGACGCCTCGAGTGTTTCCCAAACGCCCATATAAAGGCCCGAAAAGCCGAACGCGATCCCGTATAGCAGCAATGAATTGCCCGCTAGGGCGAGAGCCAGCGCCGGAACTGCGGCCGAGGCATAACCCATCGCCAGGACAAATCGCTTCGGAAAGCGATCTGCCAGCAATCCGCTTACATAACATGAAACGGTATAGACAAGGTTGTATCCCACATAAAAGAGCATCGCGAGTTGACCAGCGCGCAGAACGCCAAGCCGCGCCGCCCATGCCTGCGTTGCCCAAAGAATGAGAAGTGTATTGGAAAAATCCCCTAATCCCGCAATCCCGATGCCCACAAGATAGCGTTTGAACACGCCAGGCAGGGACTGGATGCCCATTCGAAGACTTGCGTTTGGCTGCGCTTTGTGCGGCTTTTCGCGCACCAGGAAGGCAATCAGGAGTGCGGCAGCTCCTCCTGGAATAAGCGTGAAAGCAAAGAGCCACCGCCAGTGCCGCCCAAGGATAGCCACCAGAACCAGCGACAAGGCCGGACCAACCACTGCTCCGGCGGAATCCATCGCCCGTTCAAGCCCGAATGCCCGTCCATAAGTTTCCGGCGTGGTCGCTTCCGCAAGCAACACGTTGCGAACCGGGGTGCGCGCGCCACGACCCAGCCAGCCCCCTACCCGACCGATCAGCACGTGCCACCATTGCGTGGCGATAGCAAAGCTGGCCATGCCGGACGCGGTTACGAAGTAGCCGACGACTGCCAGAGGCTTTCGCCTTTCAAGTTTGTCGGAATACAATCCGGAAATGAGTTTCGCAAAGCTCGAAACACCATCGGCAACGCCCTCGATAATTCCCAGTGCTGCCGAAGAGGCTCCCAGACTTGCCAGGAGGACCGGCATGGAGGTCGTAGCCATTTCATGGCCTACGTCTGAGCACAGACTTGCCAGTCCAATACCCAGCACCGTCGAATTCAGCCAGTTGTTTCTTCTCTTCATTGAGAAACCTTTTCCTGTGGATCTGCGTAATTCGCAGGCCCAGTACGTCGGCCCTGAAGCCACGCATCGTGGAGGCTGATAAGGCGCTTCAGATCCTGTTTGAGGGTGGTCAGATCACCCGCGATTGCATCTGCACTGTGCGCACCCGCTTGCGAGAGATCACTACACGCCTGAAAGGCCTTTCGAAGTTCGCGCAGCATCTCACGACGCCAGGTTTCCAGTCGCATGACGTATTCCCGAGTCGCCTCCTCCAGCTTCCGGCCAGCCAATCTTTCGAGTTGCTGCCGAATCACATGCTGACGGCCGTGACGATTGCGCAGCCGTCCCAACCCAAGCTGCAATGGCGCATCAAGATGAAACGCGCGTACGACCGGGACGGGCATGCCGGTGATTGCTGGGATTATCCCAAGCTCTGTATTGGCCGGTTCAATGTTTTCGCAGGCGGTAGAAATCTGCATGCGTAATTCGTCAAATATTTGTTGGATCTCCGTACCAAGCGCCAGGATCGTGTGCGAAAAGGCTTGCTGCAGTATCTGCTCGATCCTGTACGTTTCGAGACTCTCGAATGAAGCCCGCTCCGCGGCGGCATCCAGCATTTGGGAAACAACGCCCTGAATTGCGTCTGTATCACTAACGCGTTGCCGCTCCAACATTTCAAGCCGAACCATTGTCGCGCGGTAGGACGCAGGAAGTTCCGTCGGCTTCTGAGACGCATGCACCTCGTTGGCGAGCCGGGAGCGCAATTCGGCGACAAGGGCCTGATAAAGAATCTCCGCTTTACGTCCCAGAGATTCCGCAAGCCGCCGTTGAGCGTCGCGTTGCCGGGCGTCAAGCACGAGCGCTGCCCAATGGTCGCACAGCGTTGCGTCCTTGCCCCGGACGCTGACAAGATGCACAGGTATTTCCGCATCTAGCTGCTCGCGCAGCTGTCGCTTGGCATATTCGAGTGCCAGCGAACGCTCTTCGGCACTCAGACGGTCCGCTTTGGTCAAGAGCACCATCACGTCCGCCCCTGCACGTCGGAGGGATTCAACGATCCGTATGTCCTCCAACACCAAGGTGGAATCCACGAGTACCAGGCCAAGGTCGCACCGAGGCAGATACGCGAGCGTTTCGGAGGCCCCGCGCAACGCCAGCGACCCGAGCCCAGGGGTATCAACAAACACAATCCCTTCCCGCAAGCGATCCGAAGAAAGTTCCAGCTCAATGCGCGTTACATGTCGCGCGTTTTCCGGATTGCGCTGCTCCGTGACCAAGTCAGCGAGGGCGCTCGTAGAGAGGACGGCCGGGGTATTGCCGACGAACCACGCCTTGAGCCGCGGCGTCTGTCCATATTTGATCCGGGTGGGGAATGCGGTTACCGGTGTTACGCCCACCGGCAGCAAATCCGTTTGCAATAAGTAATCGAGCAGTGAGGACTTTCCACTGCTCACGCGGCCGAACAGTGCAATTTCAAATTCTGCGCTCTGCGCCCGATCCAGCAGCGCATTGAACGGTGTCCGCAGGTAGGCCACCTGCTGTTCTCCAATCGTACGAGCAAACTCCGAAAGAAGAGGCTCCAAATGCTTGGATTCGCTAACCTGAGCATTCGCCCACTCTCGAACCCTCTCCGGCATGTCAGCCGCGCCCGGCGCGATGAGATAAGCATTTATCCGATCGAGCTGATCGAAAAGATCGCTTGCCGCTTCCTCCAGCAATTGGGCCGCATCGGGAGGCACTTCACCGTAGCCTTGCATGTAGCGCGGACGGATTTCTTCAATTTCGATCCGGGCAGATAGCAGCGCCGTCTGAAGGCCCCAACGACCGCTAATCGACGGCGATGGCATTCCTATTTGTGCGCGATCCAAAACGCCGGCCATCCGCGATCGCAACTCTCGCAATTGATCTTCGATGGCTCTTCGCTGGGCTGGTGCCAGGTCAGCGATATAACGGGCGAAGGGGGAGGTGCTGCGTGAGACTGCGGCAAGAGCTTCAGACAAGATATCGTCGACGTAAGCGAAGGTCGTTACCAGATGCCGGCGATGATTCTCGTTCAGATCGTTCATATGAGGTCCTACTGCACGCTTGATTCAACCATGCTCACTTGGAGAAAGGATTCTCAAACCGCGCTGCTGATCCAAGCTCTCGTTCGATCTGTAACAAGCGGTTGTACTTGGCAATTCGTTCACTGCGGCATGCCGATCCGGTCTTAATTTGGCCGCCGCCCATGGCAACCGCAAAATCGGCCATAAACGTATCTTCCGTCTCCCCCGACCGATGCGAAATCACATAGTTCCACCCCGCCTTCCGGCACATCTCAATCGCTCGAATGGTCTCTGTCACCGTCCCGATCTGATTGAGCTTGATGAGCACGGCGTTCGTGGTCTTTTCTCTGATGCCGCGCTCAATGAACTGCGTATTTGTGACGAAAATGTCGTCGCCCACGATTTGTACCAGTTTGCCCAACTCCGCCGTATGCGAGCGAAAGCCTTCCCAATCGTTCTCGGCCAACCCGTCTTCGAGCGAGACGATGGGATATTTTTCAATCCAGGAGCGATAGAGAGCGGTCATTTCACCGCTGGTTTTCTCGCCTTGCAGCGACTTGTTGAGCCTGTATCGGCCGTTCTCGTAGAAAGAACTGGCAGCAGGATCGAGGGCTATCGCCACCTGCTGTCGCGGTTGGTAACCCGCCGCGTGAATAGCTTCTACGATCAACTCGCATGCCTCTTCATTACCTTTTAGATTGGGAGCGAATCCACCTTCATCTCCCACGGACGTGGCATACCCACGCTTGTGCAGAATGGTTTTAAGTGCGTGGAACGTCTCCACGCCGTAGCGCAGGGCTTCCGAAAAGGACGGAGCGCCGATGGGCATGATCATGAATTCCTGAAAATCGACACTATTATCTGCGTGCTTCCCGCCATTGAGGATGTTCATCATGGGAACCGGTAACCGCGCGGCCGACGTATTATCGAGTCCTGCCAAATATTGATACAGCGGACGGCCTGCTGCCTGCGCAGACGCGCAGGCGACCGCCATCGAAACCCCTAGAATCGCGTTGGCTCCCAATCTGCGCTTGTTGGGCGTACCGTCCAACTCGATCAGAAGCCGGTCGATCTCTTCCTGCTCTTCGGCGTCCTCGCCGGTCAGCGCAAGACGGATCTCTTCCTGAATGCTGCCTATCGCCTTGCGTACCCCCTTACCGTTGTAGCGGTGCTTGTCGCCATCGCGCAGTTCGACCGCCTCGTTTTCGCCCGTGGACGCCCCCGATGGGACCGCCGCCGTACCGGTAACACCGTTGTCCAATTGGACAAATGCGCGTAGTGTCGGATTCCCGCGGGAATCCAAGATTTCCATTGCATCGATTGATTTGATTTTCATGGTCAGTTCTCCAAAAAGTTCCTTCAGTCGCCCAGGCAAATCCCCATCTCACGTGCGGCCTGCAAGAGGGGCAGCAGTCGCGGCACCACGCGCCGCGTGCGCACTGCTTCCTGCATATCAATGTCCGAAACCGTCCCCCCGTGCATGACGATGAGCCTTCCACTACCTCCCCGGGCCAGCAGTTTCACGGCCGCATGTCCCAACTGCGCGGCCAGCACGCGGTCGGCGGCCACGGGCATCGCATGGCGTAAGGTCTGACCGAGGACAACCGCCCGTGATTTCATCCCTGTCATCGCGCCTAGCCGCCCTGCCAGCCATCGGCCGATCCCTGCCGTCCCGACTTTTTCCGTTTGGATTGCGCCGACGTATCCAAGACCCTTTGTGCCTTGCCTTGGAAGCGCTCCTTCCGCCGCACAAATAAGGCCGGAGCGCCTTCCGGACCGGTGCGGATCGCCCAGCATCCTGCAGACCGTTTCAATATCAAAAGGAATTTCGGGGATGAGAATCGCCTCGGCGCCTACCGCCACGCCGGCATGAAGCGCGATCCAACCGGCGTTCCGTCCCGCAACTTCGACCACCATTACGCGACGTTGCGCAGAATGCGACCGAACGCGATCCATCAGCTCTGTTGCGGTTGCGACCGCGGTTGCAAATCCAAACGAGATATCGGTTCCTAATACGTCGTTTTCAATGCTCTTAGGGATGCCGACGCAACGGATTCCCTGCCGGGAAAGCTGTAACGCAGCCGCGAGTGAAGCGGTATTGCCAATTACCAGTAAGGCTTCGAAGGCGTGCGCGCGAATCCTGGAGAGGCATAATGACGTGACGTCCGCAGCCGGGTCGCTCGCGCCAGACCTGTCGTCGCAAGCGCGTTTATCGCAGCTATTTAGAACTGATTTACTCGGGATCGGGCCAGTTACGTCCTCTTCATCGAGCCGTCGCGTGTGATCGTCGATGAGCCCTTGGAAGCCATTTTCAATTTCCCAGACTTCAATGCCCAAAGCGTGAATAGCCGTTTTGGTGATGGCCCGGACTGCCGCATGAAGGCCAGGGGATTCCGCGCCGCTGATTAACAGGCCCACCTTGGGCTGAGTACCAGCTACGGAGGCGAGGGAATCAACTTGTTGGTTTGGAAAGACACCGATCATGCGCAGACTCCTACCTTGTGGTAGGAGTCATCAGCACGATTCGGAGGAACCGGGCGGTTCAGGCGAACTCCATCGCCTTGTGGGAATGCTATTCGGGATAAATGGACGGGTCAATACAAATCGAATCTCAAGGTAACCGGACCGGGCTATTCCCATTCGCCCGGCCTGAGCATATACTGACGAGCGCAAAGACAGTTTCCAAGGGCGATGGAGTTCGCCTGAACCGCTTTAAGCTGATAACTCCTGACGGGCCATGGGCCCGCCGGGAGTTTTTTATTGAAACAAGCCCTCCGGCGAGTCCCGACGCCGAAGGGCTTGTTTCATTTCCGGGAGATGCCGTGAATTTCGGCTTGGTCACCCTTGACGCCCTCGCGATTACCATCTCAACGCTGTTTGGGATGGGTATCCGGTATATCGTGGACGGGCTCTGGAGGCGTGACGCGTGGCCCCGGATGTGGCTGATCGGCGCTGCGCTCTCCCTGGCCTACGGATTCATTCTCACCTTTGTACAAGCGCGGGTGGCCTATGAGGGAACGCGAGTGCTCATGTATGGCGGGTTCATGGCGGCCTACCTCTTTTCCAGCCGGCAATTACCCCATAATTCTCTGGGCCCATTCGATGCAATGATACTTCCGCGGTTCATCGGCGGAATTACGTTTACCCTGATGTTTGTTTGGATTGGGGCGCTACTGGCGGAATCAATCTCATCATGACTGGAGATAAAGCTCAAATGGTGGCTCAACAATGATCGTCCTGGCCGATATCGCAATGGTGCTTTTGGCTGCGTTGTTTGGGATTACGGCGCAGCTATTTGTGCGTGGGCTGCGCACGGGCCGCCATATCTCGCGATTCGCCTTGGGCGGAGCGCTTGCCTGCGCTGGATTCGGATTCATGGTAACCATCGCGCGAGCCGCATTTTTGGGCGAACATTCCCCCTCGACGATGGTCCTGCTCGTATTTGTCCTCTTCTTTCTGTTCTCGAATCCTGCTTCCTTACGGGCCATGCTGTTCGATGATCGTCGTTTCACAAAATTCGGCTTCTTCCTGCTCGATTTACTCTTTGCGTTCATTTTCGTCTGGTTTGGAGCCGAGCTGGCGAGGGTGGTATGGAAATGAATTCGTTGATTTCACCGAGATTCCGCAGGCTCGCCTCTCCACGAACGATCTCCTGGACGATTATTTGGGCGGCAGCCGCCTCCTTTCTCGCACCAGGTTCCTCACGCTTACATGCGCTTTGCCTATCGGGGGCGTAAATTGGAGAAACCCGGCTGGTGTGCCCCACCGGCCGGGATTTATTTTCTGGAGCATTGCATGAAAAAACTTCTCCTTGAGCTTCTCTCGGTGGCCATTGGAAGCTCCTGCGGCGGCATGCTTCGGTTTGCTGTCGCGCGTATTTTTACGTGGTCGGCGTTCCCGATCGGCACGCTCATCATTAATCTTTCCGGCAGCCTGTTTCTCGGATGGTTTTTGACCGTGGTCGGGAACCGGGTGTTCGTCAATGATTTTGTGCGGGTCGCCATCGCCGTTGGGTTCGTTGGTGCCTATACCACGTTCTCGACCTACATGTTCGAATCCGACCAAATGATGCACGACGGCTTGGGACTTCGTGCAACCTTCTATTTGCTTGGCAGCGTCTTGCTGGGGCTTATGGCGGTCCGCTTCGGCGTTATGCTTGGTCATCGCCACTGACACTTCTACTTGAACAGGGAGAATCTATGCTGGGCGAGCGTATTTTATTACGGGCGTATCTGCTCTCTACCGATCACGCCTACTTTGCCCCCACCTACGAGCGTCTCGTTCAACATGCGGAGAAGCGCAAGATGGCAGGCGCCACCGCGATCCGGGGTGTTTTGGGCTTTGGCTCGCGAGGAATTCAGAATCCGGAAGCCAAGGCGTGGCATATCGCCCAGCCCACCCCAGTCCTGGTGGAGATCGTAGACACGGCTGCGAAGGTCGTGGAATTCATTCAGAAGGAAATTCCCGGCATCGTCACGCATGGGATGATTACGCTGGAACGCGCTGGAGTTCTTTTTTATCGACACCGTGCCGCGCCTGAGCCGCGTGAACCGCTTAGTTTGCTTGGACGCATCAAGGACTTATCGACTGTCCCCGAAATTAATGGGAGCTTGCACATGAAAACCAATGAAGATGGAGTACTGCTGCGTGTGTTCGGCGGTGAATCGGATCAAGTCGGCGGCCTTCCGCTCTATCTGGCGGTCGTGCAGAAAGCCAAGGAACTGGGGCTGGCCGGCGCGACCGTGCTGCGCGGTTCGATGGGGTTCGGTGCCAACAGTGTTCTTCATACCAACAAGGTGATCGGGCTCTCAACCGATTTGCCGATCGTGATTGAATTGGTGGATTCAGAGGAGAATATTCGCAAATTTCTGCCCCACCTGGACACGATCGTCAAAGAAGGCATGATCACCATGGAAACCGTACGCATTCTGCTGTACAGGCACAACCCCGACGACGCTCCGGTTGCGACCAAGCCGAAATTCCCTCCGGGCTGAACAAGTTATTCTTGAACCCTTGGCGCTTAATCGTTAGTATCTGCGTCTGCTTAACCGGTCAAAGGGCGATGGAGTTCGCCTGAACCGCTTCGATTTCGAAGCTGATAACTCCTAACGGGTCACGGCCCGCTGGGAGAATTGCATTGCCGATCTGTTCGCATGCCCTGGCGGGAAGTCCCTGGCCAGGGCTTTTTGTTGGACTGGACTGGTAATGAAACGGGAAAAGCCGAGTTTGCTCGCGGTCATCGCTGTAGGCGCAGGAGGGGCTGCCGGTGCGCTTTGCCGACATGCGATTCACCTTGCCATGCCCGCGAGTGCTTTTCCCTGGGGCACTTTGCTTATTAACGTCGGCGGATGCTTTGCGCTCGGCGTCTTTTTCGGGCGGCTTCAGCGGCCGCCCAAGATTCCGAATGCTGTGCGTCTTGGCATAGGCACGGGGTTGATAGGCGGCTTCGCCGCTTTTTCTGACTTCGCGTTGGGTGCCGACCAGTTTTGGCAGACCGGCCGCTGGGTTGCCGAGGTCGCTTACCTTATTGCCAACATTGGTCTTGGCCTCCTCGCCATTCGGTTTGGATGGGTTCTTACAGGCGCGCCTCGACGCGCGGTGGTGGAATAACAATGCCGTTTCGTTGGGACGTTCGCGAACATCTGCAGCAGGGGAAATTCTTTCTCCGCTGGTTGCTCATCGGTTTTGTAGTCGGCGTAGTGGTCGGGTCCGGCGTGGCGCTTTTTCTTTGGACACTGGAACTCGCCACCAAGATCCGATGGATGACGATTACCGCCAATGGTCTGCCCTGGCTGCTCTATCTCCTGCCTCTTGGCGGGATTCTCATCAGCGGTTTGTACATGGCCTTCGGCAAATCCGTCGAGGCCGGGAACAATCTCATTGTCGATCAAATCCATGAGCCTGGTGGAGGCGTTCCGGCACGCATGGCCCCGCTAGTTCTTATTGGCACCGTGCTCACGCATCTCTTCGGCGGATCAGCCGGCCGCGAGGGAACGGCCGTCCAAATGGGCGGCAGCATCGCCAGTACCATCGGCAAATGGTTCCGCCTCTCTCCCCATAACGTGCGCCTGATTCTCATCGCCGGCGTCGCCAGCGGCTTTGGCGCCGTCTTTGGCACTCCCCTCGCCGGCGCCATCTTCGCCCTGGAAGTCCTGGCCATCGGCCGCATGAGCTACGAGGCGCTCATTCCCTCTCTCATCGCCTCCATCATCGGCGACCGCGTTTGCGTGGCCTGGGGTACCCATCACCAGGAGTACAGCATCAATTACGTGACCGGTCATCTGGTGATCAATGGATTACCGCAATTCGATGGCCTCCTGGCGGCGAAGGTTGCGATCGCGTCCATCGCTTTCGGCCTGGCGAGTGTCATTTTCGCCGAACTCGCCCATGGCCTCAGCCGGCTTTTCAAAATGATCAAATGGCCGCTGCTGCGACCGGTCATTGGCGCGGGTATCGTGATTGGTCTGGCGTTCCTCCTCGGCCGCAGCTATCTCGGACTTGGTGTTTCCTCGCCCTTTCCGCACGACGTGACGATCGTGTCCTGCTTCAAAGACGGCGGTGCTACCCCGTGGAGCTGGTGGTGGAAGATTCTCTTGACGGCGATCACATTAAGCTGCGGATTTAAGGGGGGCGAAGTAACGCCGCTGTTTTTCATCGGTGCCGCCCTGGGCAACACCATGGCGCACGTGCTGGGCGATACCGCACACGTGGACCTGTTTGCAGGCCTCGGCTTCGTCGCAGTATTCGCGGGTGCAACCAATACCCCCCTGGCCTGCACGCTGATGGGTATTGAACTTTTTGGATCTGGGGCCGTGGTCTACTTTGCGATCGCCTGTTTCCTGGCATACCTTTTCAGCGGCCACACCGGCATTTACCTCTCCCAGCGCATCGCCATCCCCAAGATTCAATCACCGACGGTTCCCCCCGATGCGTCGCTGCGCATGCACCGCGAGTTGCTCCCCGGCATTACCAAAATTATTTCGAGCCTGTTCTCGTCGAACGGGGCCGTGTTCGAAACTGTCCTTGAGGACGAAGGAGATCAAGAAATGGCGTCACACCGGCACAAGGTCGTCTCACGGGAGATCGGCCAACTTCGCATCTACATGACCCCGCGCGACAAGCGCCAGGGCACCGGTATAAAAGGCAAATTCTTCGGCAAGCCGCTCTATCAGGAAATTATCGACACAGCCAAACACGACGGCATCTTAAATGCGACCGCTCACCATACGCACTACGGCTACAGCGGGAACGGGAAGATCCAAACCAACATGAGCGAACTGCCCAACAACAACCTCAACTTGTGTGTTGAACTGATCGCACCGCGCGACCACCTGGAGCTTTTCGTGCGAAAGCACGGGGACATCCTCAAAGACAAGGTCATGGTTTACAAACACATGGAGCATTGGGACTTGCATCATCAGACATTGGAAGTGCAGGAAGCCGACACGCAAGAACTTGATGCAGATGTGGAAGACGATGACATCAAACGGAACTAGCGCTATGCTGCAAACACGCGCCCGGTCAGAAATCGGCGCTCCCCCGTTCTTTGAGAGGATTCCCCGAGAGCCTTACGGCCGATCTGCTATCCGTGGACTGCTAAGGGAACTCATGACCGGTCCAGTCCGCCACCCAGGCCATTTTGACGGCAAATCGCTGGCTCAGTCCGCACTCAAAGGTGCCAAGTGAAGATTTCAGAAGTTGATGCCAAAGAAAAGCCGCGCGTTCATCCAAAGGTGAGAATGTTGCTGATCACCGCATGGCTTGGAGCCGGCCTTTTGCTGATTGGCTTCGACGGCGAAGTACAGCCCTATTTAAAACTGCTTGGAGCCGTACCCGCCGTTCATTTCATCGCTGCTTGGTGGCAACAGCTGGGCGCAACCATCGGTATCGTGGGCTTTCTGCTCGCCGGCCTAGCCATTGCTCGGCGCGATCGCGGCTACACGTTCTGCACTTTTGTCTTAACAATCGTTTCTGCGGGCATCGCTGTCCAATGCATCAAGCATCTTATCGGGCGCGCGAGGCCCAACGACGTCCATGATCAAACCCATTTTTACGGGCCATTCGGGCTCTGGTACGCGGGACCGCCCATTCAAATGGACTCGATGCCGTCAGGGCACACGACCGCGGCTTTTGCGATGGCGGCGGCCTTGTCTTACCGCTGGCCAAAACAGGCTGCGCTCTGGTTTGTACTGGCCGCTGGCGTCGGTGTGGCGCGCACCCTCGTGGATCGGCACTTTCCCTCCGATGTACTGGTCGCCTCCTGCTTTGGCACGCTTATCGGATGGTGCACCTGTCAATTCCTGAAGCGCTGGGAATCCGATTACGTGCAATCGATCGGTTTCCCCCACCGGATGCGAGTCTTCCCGATGCAAGATCCCCCCGTCAACCGATCGGAGTAACCAGCACGTGCGTATCTTGATGATTTCCGACATTCATGGCAATCCGTGGGGCCTTCGGGCAATCGAGAAGGATGCGGGTCCCGTGGACTATATCTTTTGCGCAGGGGACGTTGTGAGTTATGGTCCGGAGCCTGCAGCCGCCATCGCATGGCTTCGTGAGCATGAAGCCATCGTAGTGCGCGGCAATCATGACGATGCCGTTGGATTCGATACTCACCCGCATGCGTCTCCGGCCAAGGCGCATATTGCACTGGCGCTGCGCGATTGGACCCGCGCCAGGCTTGCCAAAAACGACCTCGGGTGGTTGCAACGCCTTCCTGTGCGGCTCACATGGGAATGCCAGAATCAACGATTTGCGCTCGTTCACGGCACCCCGTTCGATCCCCTCTACGACTACCGTATGACACCAACTGCCACAGGTTCCCAGCTTGACGAATTGCTTACCGGTGTTCAAGGCGACATCGTCATCGCCGGTCATACCCATCTGCCCTTTGTTCGCCAGCATTGGACCAGACTCCTCATCAACCCCGGATCTGTGGGACAACCTCTCGATGGCGACATCCGTGCTTCTTATGCCCTGTGGCAAGACGGCACGGCGGAGATACATCGCGTTGGTTACGACCACGAGCCGCTCCTTGCCGCCATTCGACGAATGGAATTACCTGATTTCATTCTGTCGGAACTTCAGCGCATCATCGACGCCGCAAAGCTTAACTCGTGAAATGATTATGTTTTGAGATCACCAACCCATACCATGCGACGAAAACACGCATTCTCCTTGACCCAGCTATGCTGGGTGCCACGATTCCCGATGTAGAGGTTCCGGTGACGCCGAACGTTCAACTTTGCAAGCCCATCCTTACCGATAATCCGCTTACGCGACTCGTGTTTGTGACAGCCGGTTTTTTCCAAGCTACTCGCCATTTCTCAAGGGTCATACGGTATTTTTTAAACCCGTTGGATTTTCAGGCCGTAATTGCCATTCTTAAGCCGGCGTAAGTTCAGTCAAGAGGAACCCATGATTCAAAGAATCTTTTCACCTCTCAATCTTGTCTTTACAGTATTTGTCGCGATCGTGGTGCTCAGCTCGCGCCCCCTGCGCGCCGCCACACCCCTGCCTCCCATGGACGACCGCATCGTCGTCCTCCTCAGCATCGACGGCCTCGCCGCCTACTACATCGATGATCCCAAATCAGACATCCCCAACCTCAAAGCGATCATCGCCAACGGTGCCCGCGCGGACAGCATGAAAGCGTCCACCCCCACCGTCACCTGGGTCAACCACGCCACCCTCGTCACCGGCGACAACCCCGAAAGACACGGCGTCCTCGGCAACAACTACTACGACCGCGCCACCAACAAACGCATCACTCTCATCTCCGACCCCGTCTACGACAAAGACCAGATCGTCAAAGTCCCCACCGTCTACGACCTCGCCAAAGCCGCCGGCCTCCGCACCGCCGGCATCCGCTGGCCCGCCACGCGCAACGCCAAGAATCTTGACTGGTGCATCCCCGACGTCGCCACCGATGACATCCTCCACAAATACACGACGCCCGAACTCTTCACCGAAGCCAATGCCGCCCATATCTGGGCCGACGGCGAAGCGCAGGATAAGACCAGCGACACCCGCATCATCTCCGACAAAATGTGCACCGACGTCTTCAACTTCGTCGTCCATACGCACCGTCCCCAACTCGCCCTCCTCCACCTCATCAACGTCGATCACGTCGAGCACATGAGCGGCCCGCGCTCCCCCGAAGCCTACGCCGCCGTCCACACCGCCGACGAACAAGTCGGCGAAGTCTGGAACGAACTCGAAAAAGATTTCCCCGGCAAAGCCACCCTCGTCGTCGTCTCCGACCATGGCTTCTCCGCCAACGAACACCGCATCAACCCCGCCGACATCCTCCAGAACGCCAATCTCCTCGAGGTGAAAAACCTTCACGTCGTCGGCGGAAAAGTCCGCGCCGTCGTCCAGGGGGGCTCGGTTCTCCTCTACATCCTCGACGCAGCGCACCACGACGCCATCCAGCAGCAAGTCACTGACGCCTTCACCCCCGTCGAAGGCATCTCCAAAATCGTCCCCACCGATCACCTCAACGACTACGGCGTCGCCACTCCCCAGCAGGACCCGCACGCCCCCGACATGATCCTCTTCGCCAAGGAAGGGTACTACTTCGGCGACACGTCCAACGGCGCCATCCCCGAAAAAGCCAAGCCCGAGCACAAAGGCAGCCACGGCCACGAAGCCGAAATCCCCGACCTCCACGCCGTCTTCCTCGCCCGGGGCGTCGGCATCAAACCCGGCGCACACCTCGGCGAAATCTCCAACCTCGACATTGCCCCCACCATCGCCGATCTCCTCAACATCTCCATGCCCAACACCGATGGCAAATCCCTGCTAAATTCTATAGGCGTCCCATAACGATTTAGAGGCTGTTTCAAGAAGGCGATGAGTAGCCGACGGACGCTAAGCCAACCATATCACAGACCCATCATACGGTTAAGGACTCAGTCGCCGCTGCAAATCCAGTTCGTGGATCGTCGGCGCACAAGAACGCTTATGTTTACTTTATGCGGCAACTCAGTAAAACTCCGCCGTGTGAGCCTTTAGATATCGTTCCACGTCGATTCGGAAAGACACCACTCTTAGGAATGACGAAGACGGAAATTGAGGCGTTGACACGATCGTCCACGAGCAAAGTCACGTGGTGCCCGGAGAACTTGCTCTCGCACAAGTCAATTGTTCTGATGGGACAGCGAGACGGGGAAAGCGTTTACGGCATCATGGAAGAATAGCCCCATGCCCTTTCTGCCGGGCCGAATAGTGTAATGACGATCCCAAAATAAGAAAGAATCTCCGGTTGGCGGACATACATGCTACCGGATTCTGCCATCTATAACCGGCGAGTTCAGTTTCAAACGGCGGACCGGGATGAGTCCCCCAACCCTGCGGGGAGTGGGCCTGTTTCATTTCGTCTAGGTTATCGTTGGTGCCACTTGGGAAATCGCCCCCTCCAACTCGTTCACGTCCACGGGCTTGGTCAGGTGGTGGGCAAACCCCGCATCGAGGCTCCGCTTAACGTCGTCCTCCATCCCGTAGCCCGTCAGGGCGATGCCGGGGACCGCCCGGCCGTCGGCGCGAGCGTGCTTGATCACATCCAGCCCCGTCCCGTCCGGCAGCCCGATGTCCGACACGAGCACGTCCGGCGTCTCCCGGTCCAGGGCCGCCTTCGCGTCCGCAACCGTCGCCGCGGTGCATACCCTGCACCCAAATGCTTCCAACAGCTTGGCGACCACCCGGCGGGTGTCTGGATGGTCCTCCACCAGCAGGACGCGCAGACGCCGCCCGCGCTCGGCGCGCGGGAGTACGGTATCGGGGACCGCCACGGGGTCCATCGTTTGGAGGATCACGGTGAAGGTGGCCCCCTTGTTCCGCCCCGGGCTGGCGGCGGTAATCGTTCCACCGTGCATCTCGACCAGGGTCTTGCAGATCGCCAGCCCCAGCCCCAGCCCACCGAACTGCCGGGTGATATGCCGTCCGCCCTGCTCGAACGCGTTGAAGAGGCCCTCAATCCGCTCGGGGTCGATGCCGATCCCAGTGTCCGTTACCGTCAGCGACACCGCGTCCGGCGTCGGGTTATGCGTAGTGATCGTCACCCGGCCCGTAGGCGGAGTGAATTTGATGGCGTTCTTGAGCAGGTTCCAGATGATCTGCTGAACCCGGGCGGCGTCCGCGTTGGCGTGGTGGCGCTCGGCCCGCAGGTCCAGCCGCAGGTCGATGCGATGCGCGGCGAGATCGTCGGCGCAGATGTTGACCACGTTCGCGATCTTCGCGTGGATGTCCAAGGTGGTGCGGTGGAGTTCGAGCTTCCCACGTGCGACGCGCGTGAGGTCCAGCACGTCGTCGATCAGACGGGCCTCAAGCTCCGCGCTGCGCAGGATCATATGGACCATCTCACGCTGCTCGGCCCCGAGGGACGGATCACGCTCCAGGAGTTGGGCCGTCGTCAACACTGGCGTCAATGGCGTGCGAAGCTCGTGGGAAAGGACGGCTAGGAACTGGTCCTTGGCCCGGCTGGCGCGCTCTGCTTCCTCCTTCGCCCGCCGCAGTTCCTCCTCCGCCATCCTGTTTGCCGTCACGTCGATAGTAATTCCGTCGAATCGGGCCGGCTCGCCCTTGGTGTCGTAGAAGAACCGCCCCTTGGCTCGCACCCAGCGGACCTCTCCCGTGGGCGAGACCGTCCGGTACTCCACGTCATACGGCGCGCGCTCGTGCTGCGCCCGTTCGACGGCCTGCCGCGTCCTCTCCCGATCCTCGGGGTGGATGATCGCGTAAAAAAGGTTGAAGTCGACCTCGGCGTCCGGCGGCAGCCAGAAGTGCCGCTTGCAGGTGTCGTTCCAGACGATCTTATTGAGCGGCATCTCGCAATAAAACGTGCCCAGCTCCGCGGCGTCCACGGCCACGGCATATCGCTCCTCCCGCGCCCGCAACGCGATCACTTTGTCGGTCGTCTCCACCACGGTCACGAAGATCCCAGCGATGCGGCCCGCGTCGTCGCGGGCAGGGCTGTAGCTGACGGTAAAATAGGCCTCCTCTAGCGTTCCCTTACCGGAGCGGTCGAGCGGAATGAGCTTGTCGTGGAACAACACCTTCTCGCCCTGAAGCACCCGCTCATAGATTGGCTCGTTGTAGTGGCGAAGTTCCGGCCAACAATCGTGATTGGGCTGGCCAAGCGCCGCCGGGTGCTTAGTCTTCGCGAGCGAGGCCCAGCCGTCGTTGTAGATTTGGGTCAGGTCCGGCCCCCACAGCAGGATCATCGGGAGAGGCTGGGACAAGAGCAGGTCTACGAGGGTGCGGAGGCTGTGGGGCCACGCCGCGATCGGTCCGAGCGGCGTCCGCGCCCAGTCGAACGCGGCCACGCAGGTGGCCATCTCTCCCGGCCTGGATGACGCGGGGGCGGGTCGCAATGACTCGGACGTGTGCGCTGTAGTATCCAATATCAGTCCCCAACGCTGATTGCGGAAAATGCGCGAGTGCCATTTTCCGACGGCGGTAGCATGAAGGCACCACAATGTGATGTCAACGGGAGGCGAGGACGAGACTACAAAACCGTTTTAGGCTCAGGGCTCGCATGGCCGAATATCTCTGGATCGGTCCAAATCGCGATCAAAGGACGTGAACAGCAAACCTTCTGCCCTCAGCTTCCGTTTTTCAAGTCGAACAGGCGCACGTCCTTGAACTTCTGGAAATCGCGATCGAAGGTAGCCACGAGATCATTGGCCTGTGTGGCAGTAGCCGCCAGGAACGCGTCGCCGAAATCAACCGCGTGGGCCATGACTCGTTCAAGAGCATCAGCGAGCGCCGAATCGTGCTCGAAAACCGCTACCGCCGAACGAAGGAAATCTAAGAGAACTTCGGCCGCCTTGGCCGAAGACAGTTTGTAGAACGAAGTCAGCGCGAAGAACACTTCGCTGAACGTCACTGCCGTGATATAGAGCCGGACACCGCCCTGGGCGCCTTTCTGGAAGAGGCGACCTGCTTCGAGAGAAAGCGTTGGATCATCATTCCGCAAAAATCGCAGAATGACGTTGGCGTCCACGCGGACTGCCTGGCTCATTTAATTGAGGCCTTCCTTTGCAGCATTGCGACCCATCGCCTCACGTCCCCTCGCCTTCTCGGCCGGATCATAGCGCTTCGCTCCTGAAGCCGCCCCCATGAGCGACATCACATCCGGAACCGGAGACACGCGGGCCGATCCATCCTCGTTAAGGTCCCAAAGCACGCGGGAGGTCTTCCACAGCTTCAACAAGTGACGTGGAATCGTGGTTTGCCCCTTGCGAGATATTTTTGTCTTTATCATATTCAACAGGTAAAGAATATTACGGCTCTTTGTCAAACCTCTTTAGCAAAGAAATGCATCAATGAGCCGCTTTGGGATGAAGCAGTCAACTACGCGGATGTCGGTAGAAGAACTTATCCTCGCAAAACGAGTTTCTTAGGGATCCAGACCGTTACTTGCGCCGAAGTGTTGGAATCACTTCCTTGCCTATCAACTCGATTGAACGTGCAAGCTTCTCATGGGACAACCCGGCAACGCTCATTTGGAACGTGAGCCTTGCAATGCCACCGAGCGAATCGTTGTAGTGTTTGATCTTTTCGACAACGCCCTTTGCGTCACTGACGATCAGTGCACCGGTCGTCCCGCGGACGGCTTCAAATTGGCGTCGTGTGACAGGTGGCCATCCACGTTCCCGACCGATTTGCGTAAACTCCCGGGCGTAACCCGGAAAGAAGTCGTTGGAGGCTTGTTCGTCCGATTCGGCGACATACCCCAAGGCATGGACCCCGACCTTCAGCGAATCTTCGGTATGACCCGCATCTCGACCGGCTTGGCGATAGAGATCGACCAACGGACGGAAATGATGCGGCTCACCCCCAATAATGGCGACCATGAGCGGAAGCCCCAGCCTCCCCGCTCGCTCGAATGATTCCGGCGTTCCACCGACGCCAAGCCAAATCGGCAGCGGATTCTGCACCGGTCGCGGGTAAATGCCTTCACCATTCAAGGCCGGTCGATGGCGCCCTGACCATCGGACGCTTTCGCTCTGACGGATTTTCAGAAGCAAGTCCAGTTTTTCGGCGAACAGCGAGTCGTAGTCCCGCAGGTTCAGTCCGAACAGTGGAAAAGCCTCAGTGAACGACCCACGTCCCACTACCATCTCGGCCCGCCCACGTGAAATCAGGTCGAGTGTCGCATACTGTTGAAAGACGCGAACCGGATCGGCCGCACTTAGTACCGTCACAGCACTCGTTAGGCGAATGCGACGGGTACGCGCTGCAGCCGCCGCGAGGATGACGGCCGGCGCGGAATCGAGGAACTCTGCCCGGTGGTGCTCGCCCAGGCCAACCACCTCCAACCCTACCCTATCTGCGAGTTCGATTTCGTCGATCAGGTTATTAATGAGATCCGCTGGTGCAACCGATTTCCCGGTGACCGGATCAGGAGCTGTAGATATGAAACTGTCGAATCCGATTTCCATCCGGGGATTCTAGGCGAGTGTTATGGGGGATGGAAACAATCTTCGACTTTGACGGTACTCTTAAATGGCCCCGAGATCCTTGAAAATCATAGTAGGCTCTCCTTTGCTTACGCAACCTGCTGCCCCCTTACTGAACCGTCCACTGTGGCGTCACCTTGCAACGCGTGATTGTCGGGTATCCTTCATTGCCACTAACTTCTTTTTACGTCGTTCTCGGGCGGCCTCCTTTTCTGCCAACGCGTTCCTAGACTCTGCACACCATCGCTCAACATCGAGCTGGTGCTGCCTTTCTTCCGCCGGATCTATCCAACTTCCGTCAGCGTATCGCACCGCGCGGTTGATTGGTTGCGAGTTGTCGTTCACCGTGAATCCGAAGATCCGAAGCGTCTTTTGCATTTCGATGAATGACTCTTCGTATCGTGCACTGCCTCGAACTTCGTAGGTTTCGTGCGAGCACGGATCAGTCAGGACTTCATCGACCATACACTCGAAGTGTTCTTCGGGCAGGCACCATTCCACGCTGCGAACCCGGAGATTGAGACTATCTCCGATCCCTCTCTTCCTGCGCCGGTGCATGCGAATGAACATACCGGGGTACGGGACAAATGGGAGCGTGATGGTAGCCTCGCCGTAAGCTAGTTTGTTAGTCTTGTACTTTGTCCGTTCCTTGATCGGCCCAAGTACATATACCGTCAATCTCGCCTTAAATAAGTTGTACGATCGCTTCCGCTTCATGTCGCCAAGCCTCCGATCAAAGCAAATTCTCGAGTCTCCATTTTCCACGCCGCATGGCTTAGGGTTTCATTATTAGGCTGAAATTACCGCGTTGATATTGCTGCCATAGTGGTTAGACGCCGCCTACCAACGAGGTTAAGCTTCCTTCGCTTACCTGTCACTGATTTTTCCCCGGACTTCTTTGCCAAAGATCTATTGGATGGTCGTTCTGAGCCTGTGCGCAAGCACGATGTTCTTTCGTCTTGGCGCGCGGCGGCCTTTCTGACACGCTGGAATCGTGAGTCCCCCACCCCAGTTCCCACCGTCTGAGCGAGATGCAAACAAGGACTGGCTGCCTACTCCCATCGACTGGAGTGTGGAGTTTCCTCGCTCCCCTAGGCACCTCTCAAACCAGCTCCGCGGCAAGCGTTTCAATGCCGATAAGCCGCAGCTTCAGCTTTTTGACCACACCTACCACAACCTTCCAGCCGAAGTCCGCCAGGACGTTGATAAACATAATATTTCCGTCATCGGCTTTGATCTTTCCATCGCCCAACAGCGGGCCTACGACGCTGCGCTGTATCTGATTACGGCAACAGGCGCCAAGTCGCAGCGCATCGTGATCACTCCGGCCGAATGGCTCCGGGCCTATGGCGTAGAAGTCCGGCCACGCAATACCCGCGACCGGCCGGAAATGAGCTCTCATGAACGGGATGAGGCGTTTACAGCTCTCGCATCCCTTGGGCTGATGCCCTGGCTTATCAACTATGACGCGCTCGTGAACGGACGCTGGAAGACCCGGCGCGAGGTCGCCACCCTCTGGCAGGTGGGAACCGAGCACGACAAGGAAAGGCAGGAAGAAGAACGCGCTTCCGCCAGGCCGCTGACCGCGCAGGACGTGCTCTCCGTGGTTCAGAGCCTCAAGCACGCCGAACGGATCTCCATCAAATTCCACGATATCTGGTTCGACCAGCACGACAGCTTCTACTTCTACAAGCCCGCGCAGCTCTACCAGCGGCTGGGATTGGTTATGTCCGGCAATATCCGCCGGCGGAACAAGCACACCCATGCCTTTCTGGACTGGATCTTCGCCGAAGTAGGCAGCATCCGGGCGGAGGAACGCCATGCCAAAGCGACGATGGCCGAAGGAACCTACAAGCCGCGGGAAAGCTGGACCTTCAGCGAGCACATGGCCGATCTTGCCATCCAGCTACGGATGACCGCACAGATTTCCAAACGGAACTGGAGCCGCATCCGCGCGGCCCTCACTGACAACGCCGCGCTCGCCCAGCAGGCCCAGATCATCGAGGGATTCCAGTGGGATGGGGACAAGCTCTCTATTACCTTCAACCAGAAGACCTTTGCCGACCTCGACCAGTACCACCAGGCCATCGAAGCGCAGCGCGCAGAGAAGGAACGCCGCCGCCGACTCCGGCAAAGCAAACCCGAGCACAAGGGGGTCGCATGGCCCTTCCTGCGAGCCATTTCGGACTACAGCTACAAGCAGCTTCAGGATATGAAGCGCGGGCAGCTCGCGGAACTCGCCAAGATCCGGGAGAAGCTCCGCAACGAGGGGCAGCCCCACCCCGATAACCCGTATTTGAAAGTGCCAAGACAGCCTACCGCGAGGGAGGCCCGCGACATCGCGCACTACGACGCTGTCGTCGCCATGATCGATGATGCGCTCGTGCCTAAGCCGCCGGCGGAGTAGTCCCCTACCCGGTCCGTGCCACGTGAGATGCGGCGAAGCCGCAGGTCCGGTGGCAGATGCCGCAGCTGCCGGGGCGTTCGCCGCAGGAGGCGGGGCATTTGCCGCACGTCGCGTGGCAAACGCCGCAGGTGCCGTGGCGGGAGGATTACGGAAATCACTGAGGGAAAGCGGTAAGCGGAAGCAGTCCTGTGAAAATAAGAGAAGAGAGAGAATTAGAAACAATAAGTAAGGACCAGAGAGAACCCTGAGGGGCTCATTGCCGCCCCACTTCCGCCACAAGGGCGGAATTCACCCGCTAGGATTTATCGCTTTGCACCAGGCAGGCAGCGGAAAACTTTGCGGTCAATCGGGCCGGAGCTTTGGAAGGGCATCGCTGGGCGAAACGACCTTGGCGCAGGGAGAAAAGTCCGGCGGGTGAGGCTATTACGATTTTTGAATCAGTCGCGAGAGTCGATTCGGTTCATCAGGCCGGCCACGTCCCCTACTGACGAGTGCTCGGCAATCTTGCCATCCTCGAATCGATCTATACGAATAGAGGCGAGAAAGAGCCTCTTGTGTGTGGGGGACCTCCCGAATAACTCGCCGGTGTGCAAACCGCTGTATACCATCTGGGTTACGACCCGATCCCCTTCGGCGACCTGTTGCACATACTCAATTCTCGAATTCGTGAAAGCTGGCAAAAAACCTGTGAAGAACCCTTCGTGGTAAGCGCGAAGCGCCTCCAGTCCGACTTGGGCGGAGGCCGGAGCCGCATGATTGACGCAGTTAGACGTCCAAAACGCCGGCAACTGGGAAAGATCCCGGCCTTCCCAGACTACTCGAACAAACTCCCGCAATTTCGCCTTGTTTTGTTCGCACGAATTCATGGGCAGTCCCTCCGTCGAACGGGGTGCACGATCACTCGCGCAGCCGGCCAAACCCGCTACACCAGTAACAATCGTTGAGGAGAGAAACTGGCGCCGCGTGGGTTCATCGCTCTCGTGATCGTGGTCTTCATCCATTGCTCGGAATTCTAGCGTTCTACTCACATTTAGCGAGTGCCACCGGGTTACTCGGCCTGCTAAGCCTCGACTGGCCGCTCAACAGGCATGTTAAATCGAAAGTCAGAGTTTCGTTTTGAGACAGGAGTAATTCTTGGCGTTGTCTCTCCCCTCCCCTGCAGAATCATCTTGCCGCCCCGCGCCGGCACTCATAGTCTCGCAGTGCACACCGGAAGATAGGGCTCTGCAGGGATGCAACCCGAGCGCCGCGTGTGCCCAGCAAGGCAGAACCTTGAGCCCGTGGTTCGAAAGAACTGCGGGCTTTTTTGTCCACCCCCGTGCGGGTCAACGTCCGATGATCAGAACATCGGAAACACTGAACAAATGAACATCGGATCGACTCTCCTACACGGTACTCTGCCACACGACCTGCGGCGCGTGTTCAAAAGATATGAACATCCGACGTGCAGACGTTCAGAGGATCGGATGAAGAGCCCGTTGTAACAGCAACCGTCGGCGGCGCTCCTTCCCTCTCCCTGCTGCCACGCCACCTGCGGCGTATGTTCTGAACATCTGAACATCGGAGGATGTCCGTCATTCGGCCTGTCCAGCGGGAAACGGGGCCGCCCTCGAACGTGGGTGCCCCGCTTCCGACTCGCGTGCTCTGCCACACGACCTGCGGCGCATGATCTGAACAAATGATGTTCCGAACATAACACCTTCGGATGATATGTGTTTCGGAAGCTCGGATGTTCCGAAGATCGGCCAATGAAAGGTGTTGACGCTGTTCAGAACATCTGATTTACCTATGATCAGAACATCTGAATTTATGCCGACGCAAATTGCCTTTGTTAACGGGAAAGGTGGGGTAGGGAAGACCACCGCCACCACCCTCATCGCCGCCGCCTTTCGATCAGCCAACATCGCCGTCTCTATCGACGACCGCGATCCGCAGCTGAGCGCTTCGACCGCTGCCGGCATCTTCGATATCCCCCTGGGCGACTCCTCCGACACCGTCCTCATCGACACCGCGCCAGCGATCCAGATGCCCTCAACCCTCGACGCCATCCAGACCGCCGACCTCGTCATCCTTGTCACAAGTCCGAGCCCTCTCGACCTGGCGACCACCGCCGCGACCGCCAAATGGATTCAGGCGCAGCGCACCGGCGAAACCCGTCTCCTCTTTAATCTGGTCCAGACCAACAACCGCTTCTTCGATGAAATGGCCGACATCGCCCGGGAAATCCCATTCCCCGCGCTCAAGAACCATCTCGTCCGCCGCACCGCCTACCAGGTGGCCCAGATCGCCGGCTGGAAATCGATCCCCGCCATCTACCGCGAGGAAATCATCAAAGTGACCATGGAAATCGCCCAGGCCATTCCGAAACCCCAGAACCAAGCCAGCACCCACTGATTTATGAGTAACTCTTCCAAGATGACCAGTACTGCCAGCCAGTTGCGCAGTCTCATGAGTCAGCACACCACCCGCACCTTCAGCAGACCCGCCGAACCGGCGCCGCAGCCGATGGAAGTGCCCCCGCCGGCGGCTGCACCGAGAATGACCCCAAGATCGGTGGAGGAACCCCCGGTGCGGAAGGCGAGGGCGTTCGGCCCACGCTACACCGTCGTGCTCTCACCGAGTGAGGGCGACAAGCTCAACGCTCTGGCTCTCGAACTGCACCAGCGCCTCGGCAAGCGGGTCACTATGATCGAGCTTTTTCGAATTGCCCTGGCACGCGTGAATGCCAATGCGCCGATCACCGCCGAAGAACTCGCCGCGATCCGGGCGCTGGACCGCCGGCGCCGTGCACCGGGCAGGGCAGGGGGCTTTTAGGCTTCCACAGTCGAATTGTTTGTTGTGGACGTTGTAGCCCACTTGTTCTTAAGTGGGCTAATTTATGCCAAAAACTTCTTACACCCGAAGCTCCGTTATCCGCGCCCGCGTTGAAGCCGTTCGGAAAGCCCGCGTCGAGGGCATCTTCCGCCAATTGGGGATCACGCCCACCGAGGCCCTCAACCTTTTTTATGCCCAGGTGGAACAGCACTGCGGCCTTCCTTTCCCGGTTGCCATTCATTACACCGCGCCACGTCCCTCCGCTGCCATGCGTGAGTTCCATGCAAAGGGGGCCGCTGCCAGCCAGCCATTTGCCGCTGGCACCCTCGGAACGGAGAAGCAGCGCAGCCAACCAATAGGGAATATTTTAATGGGTAATTCATGCCTAATAATTGTTACCCAAATACTGGCAATGGGAACTGATTCGAGCCGTTAGCTTCAGCAGGGTGAGGGGAATCCTTTCGTCCTTCTCCCGCAGCCCCGGTATCGCAGCCCCTGCATGCCGGGGCTGCACTTTCGAGATTAAGAATGTGAAATGTGATTCCAGTGTCTTCAAACTGAGCGTGCCGTCTAGCGATTGTTTTGCATTTACGGCCATGAAGCCGTCTCCACAGATTCGTTCCCAGTGCCGCATATCCTCGCGAGGTTCCTTCCGCAGCAAGCTGAATTTTTCAAATGCGATTGACTTCCTCCGAGGTGTAAATACAAGCTGGAGCAATGGTGCTTTATCTCGTGTGGTTCGGGCTACTCTTCACGCTGGTAGGTGCTTTTGGGTGTGCCATCCCGGGAAGCCAGCCATTGGGCGTGGAAACGCTGGCCGTGGGACTGTTTACCAGCCTGGTCGCGCTCGTTGGGAGAAGCATTATTTCACTACGGATCGCCGGGATGCGCGCCACGGTTGTAGCGCCCATGCTTCTGATCGTTGTTGTGATCATCAAGTTCGTGCCGTGGACACCAGGAGCCGCTCCCACGTCGGAGGCGCTCCTCACCTGCGGGTTGCTCCTCGTCATTCCGCTGGCGCTTCTGTGTCTCTTGGCGAGATCCGAGTATCACTACCGAAGATTGCGGGAACGGCAGGTGCTGCTGACCTTTGATTTGACGGGGTCAGTAAACAAATCTGATTGCTCATAAGAGTGTGCGGTGTGGGCGCAATTAAGCACTTGACTCGCGGCTGAAGCATCTGACTTGTATGACTGGGTGTCCGTAAGAGCCCTGGTTTGAGGGCTCGGCTGCTGCAAGGCATCATTGTCACCGCATTAAGCCCACACCGCGTCGTGCTTCAAGGCGATGGCAAAACATCGCCGTCCAAAGTCTTGAAATTAAACGTGCCGTCTTTCATCTCCCTAACCAGTACCGCCACAAAGCCATCGCCGAAGATCTGTTCCCATTGCCTCAGATCTTCGCGCGATTCCTTCCGCAGCTGGGATGTATACAACAGCCAATTCCTTCGATCGCTGAAGTACACGACAAAATGGAAGCTGCGTAGTCGGGCGCCGGCGAACAGGACTTTCTTCGCTTCGTCAACATTGATGTACGGCACGCCCCGTTCCCGCAGATATCGTTCCATATTCTCCCGCAATGAGCGGCGTACCTTCGGCGGAAGTCGCACTGTTCCGGTAGGTTCTGTCTGATTTACCCCGGAATCTTCGATCGGCAGCATCTCTGCCGGCTCTGTTTGGGGGAGGTCACTTGATCGAGTCCGAGTATGATTCGATTCTTCCGCTGTCCAGGTTAGCGGGAGCTGGCCAAGGGCGATCTTCGGCGGAGATTTACGTGACACGAACGAATGCAATCAAGTTTGTGCAGCAGCAAGATGACGATTTCAATATGACTGAAAAGGGTAGTGTGCGCAAGACCAGACCTTTCTTAATTATGTGAATTCCGGATAATGGCTGGCAATTCTGAATCAGGAGTAATTTGTGCCAAATATTCTGCCCTCACTCAACGAGCACATCCGCAAACAGGCCCGTCGTGATCTCAAACCCCTTCTTGCTGATGCAAAGAGGCGTACGGCTGAACACCGCCGCAGCATTGCGGCATTGAAACGCGAGGTTGTACTGCTTCGGCGCGAAATTGCCGCACTGAAGAAGCATCTGCCGGCGGCACCTGCGAAGGAAGTGCAGGGAGAAGTGTTGCAGAAGTCACGGCTTCGGATCGATGGCCTTAAAACGCATCGTCATAAGCTTGGGCTTTCCGCAAAGGATTACGGCAGATTGCTGGGGGTTTCGGCTCTGACGGTCTACAACTGGGAGGCAGGCAAATCCAGGCCCCGTCGCAGCCAGTTGCCACGCATTATCTCTGTCCGCGGCATCGGAAAGCGCGAAGCGGCGGAGAGGCTCAAGGCCGCGTAAATCCGTAAGCCAATGCCCAAGTGCCGGCGTTCATCCCATTTACGTGGAGTTGTGCGGCGGCTTCCGTGTCATCTGCATCAGTGCATGGTGCGCAATCCGTAGTTCACGGACGACCTCGCGCCAGGCAATCTCCTGGATAGCATGCAATTCCTCCTCTGATCCAGGGAGGCATTGCACGGTGATCTGGTAGAACAGGGGAGGGCAGGCACAGGTCCAGTGACCCGAGGCAATAGTCTCCCTTCGAATCCGGATGACCAGTTTTCCGGCCTGCAGAACCCACGCCTCAGAACTCCCGCGTGCCCCGTTCTCCAGCTTCCACTCTGGATTGATGTCGTAGACGACCATGGAGCGTTATTCCGCCAGCTGAGCCTCAAGTACCGCATCGCGCACGAAGACGACGTGACATTGTGCGCACTGGCCAATGAACACACGCCGCCCGGCCAGGCGGGTCAGCCGTAGAGGGATTTGCACCGGCGTCCCGTGATTTTCGCAGTAGCACGCCGATGCTTTGAGCGAGAGCGGGTGAGGGGAGAGCATCCGCCACGGGCATTCGGCCGGATCCACGATATCCAGATCGTCCAGCAAGGGCAGGATTTCCGGGGGAATGACGGGCATACAGCACCTCCAACAGGAACCGTACAATAGCCAAACCAGTAAACCTAGTAAATACCTAACGAATATTCACGCAAAGGAATGCCCGGTTGCCATCGCGTCAGGCGTCGAATTTTGACTTGCACTCCTGCCGCCGGAATTTTTAAAAGTGTGGAGTTGCCGGAACGGTTCTTCCTATGGACTCTTCCAACGCCCCCACGCCACCGGCTCCCGAGCCGAAGGGACACTCGTTCGATCTCTACGCACAGATCACCCAACAGATCATCAGCATGCTGGAGAAGGGGGTCGTACCCTGGCGATCACCTATCCTTTCGCGCAGCACCGCCGGACATCCGAAGAACCTCAACACCGGCCGGCCTTATCGCGGCGTGAATGTCTTCCTCCTCGCGTTTACGGCATACATGAAAGGATACGAATCCTCGTATTGGCTCACGTACGACCAGGCCAGGGGACGCGGGGGCGCGGTCAAGAAGGGGGAGAAGTCCTCGCAGGTAGTCTTCTGGAAACCCATGGAAGTGGTAGACGAAGAGACCAAGGAGAAGAAGCAAGTCTTTGTCCTGCGCTACTACAACGTCTTCAATGTGGATCAGTGCGACGGTATCGAGAAGCCCGATGCACCGAAGTTCACGCCGAGCGAAGTGAAGCCGGTTGAAGCGGCCGATCGCATCGTAAAAGGATACGCAGATGGGCCAGCGATCGAACACAAGGGATCACAGGCCTACTACCGCCCGCTCTCCGACGCGATCTGCATCCCAGAACCCTCCCGCTTCCAGAACACTGAGCTTTATTTCGCGACTCTCTTTCATGAATTGTCGCACTCGACCGGCCATAGCAAGCGTCTCGACCGGAAGCTCGACAAGGATCTCCGGCCCTTCGGCTCACCGGATTACGGCAAGGAAGAACTCGTCGCCGAGATGTCCGCGGCCTTTCTCTGCGGCGAGGCCGGCATCGTTCCGGCCGTGATTGAGAACCAGAGCAGCTACATCAGCGGCTGGCTCGGCACCCTCAAGTCAGACAAGCGGCTGGTCATTCACGCCGCTGGCGCCGCAGCCCGTTCCGCTGATTGGATCCTGGGCAGGAGAAGCGGAAGCGATGTGTCAGGGGAGGGGAGCAGTCCCAGCGCTCCCGGTAACGAGGGGCGCTCCAGCGAACGGGATTCTCCGAATTCTTCAGGGATTGTGATGAGAGAATCGCCACGGGAGAAGATTCTCCGGGATGCCGCACGGGAATATCTCCGCCGCGGGTATGCACCGATCCCCATACCTGCCGGCCAGAAGGGGCCTGATTACCCCGACTGGCAGAATCTGCGGCTGAAGGAACAGGATCTCTGCGAAGCATTCCGGGGCGATGGGAACATTGGCCTGCTTTTGGGAGCCCCCAGCGGGCATCTGGTGGATGTGGACCTCGACTGCGAAGAAGCCAGGCAACTCGCCGACCGTCTGCTGCCACCCACCGATGCGGTCACCGGAAGGCCAGGTTCCCCACGGTCACACCGCTGGTACATTTGCCCCGGTCTTCAGACCACCCAGCGCCGGGATCCCCTCACGCGCAAGAGCATCATTGAAGCACGCAGCACCAGCGCCCAGACAGTCGTCGCTCCAAGCTTTCATCCCTCGGGCGAGCCCTATCATTCAATGGACGGCCGGCCGGAACCCGTTTCCGCCGAGGAACTGCTCTCCGCCGTCAATAACCTGGCTGATCAGGTACTGATCGCCCGCTACGGCGCCATCCCCGAGCGGCCGCAGAAGGGAGAAGCTAAACGCGCCATTCCGCCACCGATTCCCGCCGACCGTCAACACGTCTTGCGGAGGGCTTCGGACTACCTCGGCGCCATGCCGCCGGCGATCAGCGGCGAGGGCGGACACAACCTCACCTATGCCGCCGCCACAGCGCTTGTGCACGGATTTACGCTCACTCCTGAAGAAGCACTCGCACTCCTTCAACAGGACTACAACCCCCGCTGCCAGCCCCCATGGTCCGACAAGGAACTCCTCCACAAAGTGAAGGATGCTTTTAGATTCCCGCATGAGAAGGAATACGGCTGGCTGCTCAAAGCGCCATGAGCTCCCCTCGGACCAATCGCCGGAGTTTCAATGTGGACGGTGCCGCGTACCTGTTCAACGGCGGCGCATCGGATTACCGTATCATTACCGTCAGCACCACCGGATGTGTGGCCGTGCAGGTCAACGATGAGGATATTCGCGTCTTCTATTGGTGGTATCGCAGTACCGGCAAGGCCCCGATCATTATTGAACCGGTCCCGTGGATCCGGATCTGGTCGTGCGCCTCCCCGAAGGATCGCCAGCCGTCGGGGTATCTCACCCGCCTTCACTGCGACTCGTGTGAATTAACTGACCTGCACGTCGACTCTCTCCGGCTGCTCGCCCATCTGCGCTGCCGGCACAACCACCTCCAGCGACTCATATGCTCGGGCATGGAGAATCTCCGGTCGCTGGATTGCGTGGGGAATACGCTAAGTTCTCTTGAACTCAGCGGCTGTACAAATCTTCAACAACTGAATCTCGGGGGCAATCCTGCGCTTCCTCGCTGTGGGACCGAATACCTGGCAATGGCACATGGTAGAACC
Organism: Phycisphaerae bacterium; assembly: GCA_051955985.1. GTDB lineage: Bacteria > Planctomycetota > Phycisphaerae > WQYP01 > WQYP01 > DATKPA01. The sequence goes on from JBQCGD010000101.1 coordinate 105,090, forward strand.
GCGCTCCCACGACGCCGGCGGCTTACGGCCGCAAGTCTCTTCGATCTTTAAACGCGACATCGCCACTGGGCCGAAGGGATGACTAGGCCCGCGACCAAATGAAAAAGGATGCGAACCGTTATCGATTCGCATCCCTCCCTCAAGGTCACGCGTCTTTTTTACTTCAATGATCTGCGTCTGCGTACAAACAGTCCGATCCCCGCGATTCCGCCCGCACCAATGGAAGCAGGCTCCGGGACGGCAATAGTGGTGGTGAAGCCGTGCAGGTTCGTCCCGTCGCTGAATTCACCAACTACCGTGTTACCCGAAATTCCAGCCACATACATGTAGGTTGAACCCGGAATATCCAGCGTCGAATAGAAGCCGCCCATCTCAACAAAGCCATGTGCGCGGGTTCCGTCGTTGTAATAACCGACCACGACGTTGCCTGAAACTCCGGTTGCGAGGGTGAAAGGAGCCCCAGGAAAATCAATCGGCGTGAAGACCCCTCCCATCTCAAGAAATCCGTGTTGGTTGCTACTGGCACCGGTTTCATAGCCTCCGACGACGGCGTTGCCGTCGATCCCTTCAAGAAATGTTTGGCTCGCGCCCGGATAGTCGACGGTTGTGTAAGAGCCCCCGCTTTCCACGAACCCGTGGGAGACACTACCAACGTAGTAGTAGCCCGCGACGGTGTTGCTTGAGATTCCTCTGGGTGTCGTGCCATAGGATCCGATCGCGAGTGGCTCGTCCAGCGTCGTAAATGTTCCACCCGACTCTGTGTACCCGTGATTTCCGGTTCCGTCGGTGTAAGTCCCCACGACTACATTGCCGGAGATTGCAAATGCGCAATTCCCTGAATCGGTCGTACCAAGCGGGTCATCCAGCGTGCTGAAACTGCTCCCGCTGCCAATGAAGCCGTGAAAAACTCCATTGGCAATGACCTGTCCTACGAGGGTCGTGCCGTTTGTTCCGTAAACGCTCGTTGTGAGGCTGCCGGGGACGTCTACCTGCGTAAACGTGATGGCTGCGGGCGATGGGGTGGCAAACACAGCGATAAGAATGGCAGCGCAATATACCTGTGGCTTCATTTTCTCCGTCTCCTGTAATCAAATAAACAAGTGCCTAAGCGGAAAGGTCGTTCCGCGTAGCCCGAACACCGATGGGATTACTTTTCTGAAACCGGAGGCTTTCCTTTGCCTTCCGCGGGCTTCTTATCACTCTTGCTCTCGGGCTTCGCAACTGGCTTAGGTGCCGCAATCGGTTTGGCCGGAGCGCCGCCGGCCTCCTCATGATGTCCAATGCCGTTGTACATCTTCTCACCCAACGAACCTTTCTCCGCGATCTCGCCGAGCAGCCGGCGGGTACGAGAGTAATATTTCGCGAGCGCATCGCGGGACGCTGCGAACAGCACGATTAAAAGAACAACCACTCCGAGATCTGTGCCTGATCCGAGGAATGGCAACGTTCGCATGTAGCGATGAACCGAATAGGCCCATGCCAGTGAAAGAAGCATGTTTGATGCAAATTCGAAATACCGATAATGGTGCTGCACCAGGTAATCGAATCCCTCGATGCGGTCGGCCAGTTTGGCGAAATCGGTACCCGGCGGGACTACACCGGTCGCATGATGCAGAGGATCGATCAGCAAATGGCGAAAACAACTCACGACCAGCCCCACCGCAGTGGCACCCATAAGGGCGTAGATTGGAGGTCCAAGTCCGGAATCGCCCTGCGCCACCGGCATGAGCCACCCGTACACTGCCGGAATCAGTGGCGCCAGCCCCGCCAGGCCGATGAACCCTGGAATGACATAGGCAATCGCTAGTCCGAAGTGTTTGTGCGTGTCCATGGCGCGCGGCTTCGGGGTAGCTGTCCCCGCGAGAACGATCAGTTCCAAACGTTAATGTTGCGCGGCACCGTGTCAAAACTATTCTCCTCAATTGACTGACGACAGAAACATACCACAAAAACCCATTATAGGTTAAACCTATTTTGGGATAATTCTGAAACCGGTTTAAAAGCGGCCAACGTATCGACAGGGCGGCCGCATTGAAAAAGTCTTGGTACATCAGCAGATACGATCGATTTCGTGACCTTCTCGTGGATGCTCGCAAGGGGGCGGGCATCACACAGGCGGAATTGGCTAAAAGGCTACGACTACCGCAGTCATTTGTGTCCAAATACGAGCGCGGGGAGCGCAGACTCGATGTTGTGGAATTTCTCGCAATTGCGGAGTGCCTTGGGGCTGATCCGCATGTGGCCATTGACCGGTTATTGGCGGATGTCTCAAAGCCAGCGCGACGGTCTTGATGCTCATTCCCTTAACACGCGATGCTTGGGAACCTGTTAGTTCGGTCCCCTCGGATTCTCGATCCATTCCGATCCCAGATTCGTTTGCAGGCGGTATTTGTAAGTAAGGGGCGTGAGGCATTCTGCCCGGGGTTTCCATTCGCGAATGATTACTTGTTGCCCGCCCCGCGCGATCGGTCCATCGGAGCATTCGACCAACTCGATGTCGTATACCAAGAATAGAACTGAATGCGCCGGATCAGCTGTCGCCAATTTCACTTCGTTGGCAGTAAGGATAACGCTCTCGCCCGACGTGGTTGTCCCCTTTACCTCAACCCTGAAGAAATCGCCCCTTTCGGCTGTGCACATTAAATCGTAGCAGTTCCCTACATGCACATCCTGTACTCGATATCCTCTTGATTCGAAGAAAGAGGATGCCATTTTCATCGCATGGAGCTCAACCGCGCGGCGTTCAGGTTGTGTGAGTCCATAGCCCTGGCCATCGACGATAGGCGCCGAATCTTCCTCGCTTTCTTTGGACAGATTTCCTCCAGACGTTGTTTCAGCATGAATCAGCCGGAGAACGCTGTTCCATTGGTCCTCGTCCAGATAAAAAATAGAGCCGCCAGCTGCTTTGGCCACTGGCAATGACGCGAGCAAGCCAGTGGGATCATTTTCCAGCCAGTATGGCAGTCCGGGGGCATGCAGATGCCTAATCCACGCCCGCGGTTCGTAAACGTTCGGGTCTCCCTCGATCCAATACTTCCGCAGGTGCACCGGCTCGGGCTGGCTCACGGGTTCGGCGATGATCTCTCCGAGCCCTATGATTCCCCGGTGAGATTCCCCGCCTTTGGCCTTCCAGAAGATCACGCCGTCTCCCGCGTGGGGTTTCCCTCGGGTAAAGGTCCACGTTGATTCCGGGAGATCTCGAAGCGTTGAGATCATGTCATAAATGTTTGGGTCCACAAGGAGAGCCCAGTATTGACGCTTCTGAGGAATTGCAGCATCCTTTCTGAGGTCCAGCACGATCTCTGGATGGGTTGCAAGGTATCTGTCTACGGCTCGCTCCAGATCCTCCTGACGATTACTCCGGTTCGGGCTGTAACCTGTCATCGGGGTAAAGCCAAGTGATGCAAGATAGGAGCTAATATTCTCAAATTTCTGCTTTATAGCGGCTTCCGTTCTGGCTAACAGTTTTTCCTGAAGAACTCGGTGTACATCAGCCTTTACGAATGATTCGGCACGCAGGTTCCTGCGGAACATGTCGAAATATGCCGCGGCAGTCTCGGCGTTTTCTTCTTTGGACCAGTTCTTTGGCACTACAGAAAAACCCAAAATCTCCAGCACGCGATTTGCTTGGCCGGTATGTTCACCGCCACTAAAGTCCTGAGGAGCAAGAGCGGTTCCCGTCGCGATTTCATAGGCCAGACCGACCACCGCCTTTGGAGCAAAGCGGCGACCCCTCCAGACGACGTCGTAATCCCTCGAAGCCGCGAATTTAGAATGATGTCCTGCGGACAGCTCCGAAAGGGCTTTTACGACATCTTCCTTCGATATGTTGGACCAAGCCGGCATGGCGTTCCCTTATTGAAACGGGTGAGTCGATCCATGTTATAGCAGCCATGAGAACTTGTCCCGGATGGCTGCGGCGTCGGGTGGCAACGATGTTTGTCCGAAGAAAGCGATTTGGGGAATCATGATTCAACGATTCAGCCGTGAAACGAAACAGGACAACAGGAGGAATTTAAGGGAATCGAGGAGATACAGGCAAAAAACACTTCATGCCGCATCTTTCGTCTTGCTACTGTTCTCGCATGACAAATGCTCGCAATATCATTCCTTTTGACCGTTTTGTGGCCCACCATGAGGCTGCACATGCAGTAATGATGTGGACGCTCGGCAGCAAGGTACTCGAAATCTGTATGAGGGAGACGGGACACTTCGAGGCGTACGTCTCCAGGGAAGTTTCTCCTTGGGACCGGGAGAGAAGCAAGTCACTATCACAGTTTCAACTGTTCGGCCTAAAGTGCATGTGCGAGTTTCTCGCGGGACCTGCTGCGGAAGCAATGCTCGGAATACCATTGGAGGACATCTTCAATGGTCCTGCATATCAGGACGTTATCGAAGCTGAACGTCACGCCGAAGACGTCTTTCCCGGGCATGATCCACACGAAGTCGTGACTCGATTGGGAACGATCGTGGTGGAGGACTTGATGCCAACTCTATGGCCAGGAATTGAGGAAGCAGCACGCCATCTGACTACGGGAGAGGTCTACGCAGGATCGAGACTCCATCGGATTAAATGTCTGGCCATAAAGCGGGTGGACCGCCGCAGACTCCCATCCACTGACCTGGAGTGGCTTAAAATACACAGGCGGATACATCAGGGCGATTGGCGCCGCGCATATGCCGCCGTTTTCGCGTGGTGAGCTTTCAGCAAAGCGAAGGCGGCTGCCATGATCTACTGCGCAAAATGAATTCCCGTTTCCAGTTCAGGCGTTTGATTTTGTCGGGCGTTTCGGTGAACCGTGCGGGTCTTTTCGATAAACTTGTGGCGTTCCTTACCATTCTTACCCAGATGCTCGGCAAGTCGTTCCGAAGTTCGTGTCGTACGCTCTTCGGCCTGTTTTTGTGCCCGCTGAATCTCCACGAAATGATCCGGAGGTCCCATCTTCTCCATCATCTCCAAGGCTGATGTCCGCTGGCTGGAAGCCTGTACCGCATCCATTAGAGCTTCGATGCTGTCGGTGTACACCACGCACTTGAACTTGCCACGGCTGATGGAAACATAGAACTGTTCAAGACTCGAAGCGCCGAAGCTCTGCGAACTTTGTGCGATTAAAACCCGATCGGCTGTGAGGCCTTGAACCGAGTACGACGTGGCGGTGTAGCCATGGCCGAAATGTTTGAAGTCCCTTGGCAAAACCGCGCCGTTGTTCAATTTGGGCTCGCCGCCATCGGTGAAGCCTTCCACCACATAAATGCTTCCGTTGTACATCTTTCGTTTGTCCGACCACCCATTCTTGGTAACGCGTATGCGTTCGCCAATGGCGATCGGAATCTCATCGGGTTCATAGACCTGAAAACGATTCGCGTAACGCTCGACATCCATGAAGGAGTCGAGTCCCGTGCTTTCGCTTTGTACAAGGACGGTACCGCCGTCCACCCCGCTCACCTCCTTAATGAGGTAACGCTCACCCGGTTTGCATCTCGGGGCTGATTTCACCATCTCGATGATCCAACCCGGGCGGTACGTGCGCCAGTCCTCCCGCTCGGCTTCCGTAAGATCAATTCGGCGGAGCGTTTGAAAAGACCGTTCCTTTTGAAGGTATCCGGCGCGGGCCAGCTTGGATCTGATTTCGAGGGTCACCCGCCGGCATTCCGAGTGTGTCGGCGCAATGGCAACCACGGATGCTCCGTCCCTGACGGCCTTGACGTACTCCGCGGCAAGTTCCGGATAGCGGTCTTCGGCGTCAGCTTCACGTAATGCTCCCATCGTCTGGAGTTTTTCCATGCCCTCCATCACCCGGCCTGCCGCAAAGTCCTCGACCGCCGACCTGTACATTCCTTTCTGCCGCTGAATCGTCTCAACATTCGCGACGGGGAGATCAGCGAACTTCTGAAGCACCCGGAAGGCGTCACCCCGGTCTACGGACCGGTGCTGCCGAATATCTCCGGACAGCACTACACGTGCGCCCAGTTCGTCAGCCTTCATGAACAGCCTGTACATCGTTCGAACGGAAACCTGGCCGGCCTCATCAACCCAGATTACACCGTTTTTCGTGGCTTCCTGCAGGGCAGTATTGGTCAGGAATTGTTCGACCGTGTCCGCATTGCTGAACCCCTCTGCCCGAAGAACTTCGTGGGCGGTCCGTCCGGCTGGCGCCAGCACCATGACGGGGTGCCCAGCCGCGGTAATAGCATTAATCGTCTCAGTCATTAGGGTGGTCTTTCCGGCCCCGGCCCGCCCCTGAATACCAGTCACGCGGTCCCGGGACTCCAGTATATGTTTTACTGCCAAAGCCTGCTCCGGAGTCAGGCGTGTATCTTGGATCTCATGACACTTGACCAACGGTGCTCGGATGCCCTGTCCCCGCCGAGTCCACCGGACAATGAACTCTTCCTCCGCAAGAACTTCAGGCGTGGTGATCATCGGGCGACCGTTTACCTCTTTGCGGATGACATCCGGCCGATCCATCGCGAGTCGTTCCCTGATTGTTTCAAGTTCCACGTCCCCCATCCCGAACTGTATTGCGGCCTGGAGGAGTTCAAACTCCGAAATGGCCGATGCGCGTTCGAAACTGTGTCTGAGGGCAAACCGTATTGCCGCCTCCTCGGCCCCGTATCCAACTCGTTTAAGTTGCCCATTTGCAAAGTGTTCGCGCCCGTTCGAACGTTCGTTCAGCGTCGACTCTGGCAAGTGCAGACCCTGTTTCGGGCGGCAGGCAGTATCGACGGCCGCGAGTTCCTCTGGCGTGAGCCTGTTGCGCCAGTTCCCCAGGATGTCCGGCGGGGTAATGTCCTTATTCTTCTTCTCGCGTGTGGCAGCCCCGAGCTTGGCTTTCGCTTCCACATCGGTAATACCAAGTGTTTTGGCCAATTGTTCGATGAGCTTCGTTCGTCGGGAAAGTTTCTCCAGAACAGATTGAGGGATGCCCTCGATCTCGAACGATCGGCCGCGTTTCACCGTTCGGTAGCCAAGTTCCTTCAGTTTCCTACACAGCCGATTATGGAAGTCAGTTTCGTAGAACGTGCCTTTTATCTTTATGTCCCCGAATTGACCCGCCTTCCAGCACTTTTCTACCGGATCGAACGTCGAGTTGAAGTTGTAAACATGCATATGGAGGTGAGGGTCGGGGATGCCGTCAACGGGGCGGGAAAGGAAGTGAATAAACTCTGCCCAGATGAGATTCTGGGTCAGGCGATCGCTGTTCGCGCCGTTCTGTCGAACGCGCGTTCGCATCTGTTTTTCCATCTCCGTCATGGTTTCGCAGACCGCTTCGCGGAACGCTGCCACGATCCGCTCGTCACCCGTAAAGGCATGAAGCACGCTGACCGACTTGCTGACATGGAAATTCAGGTCATAACCTACCCGCCGCTTGGCCTTGGTCCTCTGCGTGAGCCGCTCTCCCGTGACGGGATTGATGTTGTCGCACAGGTCCGCATAGGCCTTGGCGTCCACTTTTCCGTGCAGCCCGAGCATCTCGGCGCCGCGGCCCCCCCAGTTGCCGATGACCTCCTGGTTTTGGCCTTCACTGTAGTAATCTTGTCGCGCGAATCCTGTCACGAAGTACCGCTTGGCAGCTTCGGCGGAAACGCTCACCACCATTCGAAGCATGACTGATTCCGGAACAAAAGGGTCTTGGAAGGACGTTAAGACAGAATCAGAAGGACAAGTCGAGTCGAAATAATTGGATCAAAGAAAGCTGGAATGAGATCGACCGCGAACGACAAAACGAACGCCCAAAACTGCTTCAGACGTCTCCCCTACAGCGGAGCTGTAGGATCGTGTTCACAGTCCCGAGCTCATGGCAAGATCGTGGGACCAGACCTTTCATCCTTTCGCTGTGTCAAAGTTCGATTGAGGGGGCGCCGCACAATCGTGCCCTCGATGAAGTTGTCTGGCACTTCGACGAGAAGTTTGCATTTGGGGAGCTCGACATATCCTGATGGAATCGTTTCGCCGGTGGGTCTAACGACCTTGGCTTCACAAAGGGCGCGAAGCATGCCGTGGTTTTCACTGTAGTCTTTGATCAATACTTCATCCTTGCCCCATTCTCCGCTCCAGGCGTTCACCGTGGCCACAGCAATTGACTCGCCACTGTGCTTACCAATAAGTTCCAGCCCGACACGACCGTTATCGCGATAGCGTCGGAGTGCCAAAAGGCAGTCCTGGCCCTTGAAGCGAACGACAACGGGTTCGGGCACGCTTGATCTCTTTTCCATGATTAACTCCGAAAACGAGTATGGCATTACTTGTGAAACCGACTGGTAGGCCGGGACTGGACATTACGCTGACTGATCACGTTCCCGGATCACGGCGTGAAATACGGTCCGCGATTGCGTTCGTACTCCTTGCTTGGTGGCCGACAAAGAATCATGCCTTCTTCGAAATCCTCGGGAATATCGATTGCCAGCTTGCGTCGCGTTCCCCAAAGCATGCCCTCTCCAACGACATGGCCCTCAATCACCTTGGCTTCAAACAGAAGTCGCGCCAGCTCTTCATGGTCGTCATGGTCCTTGATGAAGACCTCACCGGGTTTCAGGTCAAATTCAGGGAGGTTCATTGTGGCAAAGGTGACACAATCCAGCGTTCGGTGATCAACCAATTGCAGCGCAAGACGATCGTTCACGAGATAATGATGCAAGCGTATGAGGCATCTATGTCCTCGAAAGTGGACAACGAGGGGTTTAGGCTTTCTCGAAAAATTCCACATTTCAAACTCCCGATGGAATTCTGAACACTAGACTGACGATTGCACGAATCAGCCTCGCATTTGCGGGTAATACAAGAGAGTTTCTTCCCTTTTGCGTGGCGGAAGATGGACCAGAACTGTTCCATCCCAAAAATCATGAGGCACACTGAACAACAGCCTGCATTTAATTAGAGGAGGTTCACGTGGGTTAGGTATCCAGCCGCAAGGTTCGACCACTTTTGCGTCACAAAGGGCTTTCAGCATGCCCTTGTTTTCATGGTGGTTCTTGATAAACACTTCGTCATGGCAGGCTTTCTCGACACTACAATTCTCGGTTGCAACACAAAGGTGGGTTTCCGTGCACCTATCAATGAGTTCTAGGCCGAGCCGTCCATTCGACACATACCGTCTGAGAACGACCAAGCAGGTGGCTAAATTGAAACGAACAATGACTGGTTTCGGGTATCCAGGCTTCATTCTCATTAAAAGCTCCGAGTAAGCAGTCTGAGAAGTACCGACCAACGACTGCGCGGCTTGGCGATAGTGGGATCCGGGGTGGGATTCCCGGGGAATGATTGGCGGAACGACATTTTCCGACAGGGCAAGCCGTCGTTGAACGTTCGACCGATTTGGGAAACAATCGCCTCAGAAACAAAGCGGTGATCTTTCCCGCCCGGGGAAAGGGTGAGGAATTCGTGCGGATGCACGATTGGCTCGCGAACGGTCCGAATGTTGGTCGTTACAATCGGCGTTTTCAGTTCCCGGTAGAGGGCATCCATAAGGGGATTGAGCCCATGATACGTCTGCGGATGGCGGGAGATGTCGGTCTTTTTTCGTTCAATCGTCCCGAACCCTTCGCTGGCCCAAGTGTTCGTAGCGTGATCACCGTTGGCGTGGAAAATTCGGGTGCTGATGTTGCTGAGCAAACTGTCAGCCTTTACACGAGCGTCCGCCCCGCCACCGAATCGCTCGTACAGATTGTTGATGTTTTGGGTCAGGAATACTCGACATGCCCGGTATTCCCGGCAAACGCGCTGAAATTCCGGATCGAAGTCGATCAGGTAGTTGTGGGCTTCATCCTCCCACAGGAAAACGGGACGGCAGCCCGCGCCACGACGAAGATCGGTTCGCCGCAAAACGGCTCGTTCGAACAGGTATTTCCAAGCACTTTGAACCATCAATCCGGCATCGAAGCACTCGTTGACCGGGAAATTCAGGAAAATAATCTTTCCGTTGAACGTCGCCTCAGGCGTGATATTCGTGTAAGTCGATAGCTGTTCGTAGATGTGGCGATCGCGAAGTGCGTCGACCATGGCCCCGAACGAAAACGTAATACAACTTCGGGTCGGCGGGTTTAGGGTAGGGTACGAGTTGAGCCAGTAGGCCCCCAACCGTTCATAGGTCACAAGATCCGCACGGGATGCGATCGCCTTTCTCGCTTTACTCATCAAACCGCCGAATGTGCGGAGAGTGGGATAGACGTCTTCCTGTGCTTGGCCCAGATCCTGCGGGGCATTGGAGATCAGATCGCACATTAGATCGAGTGTGAGTGATTCTCCCGCCATCAGGATGAGTTTTTGGGAATTACGGAGCAACTGGTCGCCGGCCTCGCGCCAGAACTTCTCCTCTGGGCGCTGACCTTTGAACCCTGCCACCGCTGAAACAATGTTTCGCATGAATGCGATGAAGTTTTCAGTGAAATCGCGATCCGCCGACGGTCGTTCGACTTCATACTGGAAAATGTTTAGCCGATTCAGTCCGCGCGGCTGGATGATGACGAAGTCGTTTTCTCGCTTGCGGGTTTTCACCAGGTGGGACCAGAAATCCAGATCAGATTGCTTTGTACTAAACACAATGCCCCCGAAGCCGCCGTCGAGGAATTGACGAGCGAGGGCGACGCCGGAACCTGTAGTTTTCCCCGTGCCAGGGGCCCCGAAGCCGGCGAAACCGCGCGCGCAATCAGACACGGTCCAGACGTCCGAACCCGCGGAACTGTTCAGTTTCAGGATCGGACGTTCGTTCGGCCATTCCGGTTGTGTCGGAGCAATTTCAAACAATGACGGCGGGATAGGTCCGGGCGGATGGAGTTCCTCCAGCAGGCCGTCGATATAGTCCCTTACGTCATTGACCGTGGCTTGCACCCCGGGGTTGGCCGTAATCCTTGTGTGGATCGTGTCGGCGTCAAGTCCAGTCTGGAGTGATTCCATAATCACGCTGCGGGCTCGATCAATTTGTGGGAAGCGCTCTGCGACTGGCTTGGGAAGCGGAAATGAAAGGTCGTGGAGAGCGGAAGTGTTTTCTGTTTGCGGAGCCGCCTCTTCGTCAGCGAGTTCTATCGCCTGATCTTCGTCGGAAGAGAAACGATCGACGAAGCGTTGCACCGCTTGGTTTACGTCAGACCCGAAAAGGCCCTCGATCTCGTCATGCTGCCTGTCATCAGCCGCGCAGTCGTCGGTTGCAAGACCTTCCTTCTGGAAATAGCGATAGACCTTGCCTTTATTGGTAACAACGCCAGCGGCCTGCAGGCGCCCTGCTATTTGGCCGAATCCGAGACCTTGGGATTTCCAGGCTAGCATTTGAGTCCGGAACTGGTGAAGGGATTTGGGTTTGGAGCTCATTCGTTTCTCCCTTGAATTCGGCGCCGGTTCGCCTAACACGGGCGAAGCGGACCGGAAGTTTTGAGGTTTCAGTTGGAGGTTGGATCGATGCCCCACATTTGGACCTGACCCCCGCTTTCCAGGTGTTCCATAAGGGCGATGGTGCTTTTCAAAAGATTCTGGAGCTCGCGAAGATGGGAGAGGGTGCATTCGACCCCGTCTTCCGAAACTTCCGGGCCGCCCGGGACTGGCGTGAGTGGCAGATATGCACGAAGGTGGGGGGGGTTGCGGCAGGCCCAGACTAAAAACTGGAAATGCTCCCCGGTTAATGGGACGACGATGGGAGACCGTTCGGAAGGCATGGCGACCTCGCAAATTCAGATGACGAAAATTACGAACCACGGGACGTGAAATCGTCACCCGGCCGGAGGTTTCAAAACCGGAAGGTCACACATCTGGAGGATGGATCGGATGGCACTCTTGGCCTTGGCGGGAATTTGGTGCCAATGGGCGACAAGGAGCTTCAATTCGGGGTCATTGGGGAAAGTTGCCCCTGATTTTGCCCCGGCATTTTGAGCGGACGCAGGATTTCCCGTAGAATTCTGACCGTTCGATGGGGGTTCGAGTCCCTCATCGCCCATCAAAAAGAGAATCCGCGACGCCCGGTGAAAGGCTCCGCGGATTCCGGATGAGGTCGCCGCTACTTCGCACTCCCCGCCGCATACATCGCCGCCAATTCCTCCCCCGACACCACCCGCTTCCAGATCACCATCTCGTCCATCCGCCCGTGCATCACTTCCGCATACCGGCGACCGTCCGGCCGGAAATTCCCGATCTCCGCCGAGTTGATCGTCAACGCCGAAAGGTTCGGCTCGTGCTGCTTCCCCAGCCGCCGACCGTCCATGTACGCCTGCACCGTCCGGCTGTTCCCGTCAAACGTGAACGCCACAAAATGCCAGCGGTCGTCCGCAATGTCGAACCCCACCGGAAACACGTGGCTCGTCCACTCCATGAAAGTTCCCGGAACCTGCGTGTACAGGTTCAGCTTCATCGGCGGACTGCCCCAGTCCGCAAACTGCCAGTGAAACGCGCTCGTGCCCCCGTTGCGCTGCGTCATCAGCAGATCCGCGTGCGATCCCTGCTCCCCGGAAAGCCGAATCCACTGCGCCACCGTCAATTCCTTCTGCTCCCCCGGGATGTTGATGCTGACGCGATCATCCTTCCCCTCGAACCGCAGCGCCGCGTGCGCCGGCTGCCGGCCTTCATCCCAGTGCGGGCCCGCCACATCGCCATCAAAATTGCCATTCGCCCCTTCCGCCCGATTCAGCAGCCGCAGCGGCGCTTCGGTCGCATTGTCAAACGGATAATACGCCACCACCGACGGATCGCGCCGCAGCCGCTCGCTGAACGACCGCCACCGCTGCGAAGCACCATCCGGATCCACCCCCGCCTGCAGATCGCCCGTCCGCACAAACGCCAGCGGCATCACCGGCGCATCCTGAATATGCCCGTCCTCCACCGCCACCGCCATCGACGCCGTCAGCACCTTCCGCTCGGCGCTCGCGCTCTGCGCCGACACCTGCACCGCCGCCTTCCCCTTGAACACTTCCACATGCAGCGGCCGATCCTCCCGCGCGTCGATGCCCACCTCCGTCCCCAGATCCACCACCGACGTCCGCCCCGTCGTCACCGTGAACCCCACCGCCGCCGCCGGCACGTTCGTCGTCACCTTCCCGTACACCAGCTCAAGATGCGAACCGGAGGTGACCCGCGCCAGCGCCGGCCCTTCCAGCACCACCGTCGCACCCGGGTCCAGCGCAATTTCCGCCAGCCCGCTCTGCAGCTTGATCTCCCCGCGCACCCGCGACCCTTCCACCAGCCCCGGCGTCCCCCACCTCGCATCCACCTCCCGGACAACCGTCCCCACCGGCCGGTTTGCAGCCCACTGCCAGACTCCTGCGCCGATGAGTGCGGCGAAGAGTCCGGCGGCAATGGGCCACGCTTTTTTCACAAATCCCCTGACAACGTGCCGCTCCCGTCGATACACCGGCCGATCGGCATGCATCGCCGTCTGCGCGAACACGTCCACCGTCCCCGCCTCCCGCTCCGCCTCCTCTTCCGTGATCGCCGGAAGAATCTGCGCGTCGTTCATGCTGCTGTCGCTGTTCCCCCAGCCGCGGAATTTCTCGCGCAGCCGCGTGTGCAGGAACGCCGCCGCAACGAACTCCTCCGCATGCCGCGGATCGGACTTGATGTACTCGTTCAGCTCCCGCCGCCCCTCTTCCGACAGCGTGCCGTCAAAATGATCCGAGAAATGCCGCCGCGGGTCGCTCATGCGTCCACCTCCCGTCCCAGCCGCCGCTCGATGCAGTCCCGGAGCGCCAGCCGCACGCGGTGCAGCGTCACCTTCACGGCGCTCACGCTTCTGCCCGTCCGCGCTGCGATTTCCGGCGGGCTCATGTCGCCGCTGTAACGCATTTCCAGCAGGGTGTGCATGTCCCCCGAGATCCGCTTCAGGCAGTGCTCCAGCGCCTCGCAGCGATCGTCAAACCGCTCCGCAAAATGGGCGTGCGCGCTCACCAGGGCCTCGATCGCCTCCGCGTCAAACAGCGTGTTGCCCGAAGCGCTCCGGCGCCGCACGAAATCCATCACCTTGTGCCGCGCAATTCCCACCACCCACGCCTGGAAGGAATCCGGCCACCCGCGCTTGTCAAAATCGTACGCGAACACCGCCGCCGCCACTTCCTGCATCACGTCCTGCGCGTCGTGAAAGTTCGGAATCATCGCCGCGATGAACGCACCCACCGCCGGCTGCGTCACCGACCACTTCCGCGCGATCTGCTCGATCGTGCTTGCGTTGCGAACCGAAGGTACCTGTCCCATGCCGTGCCGCCTGCCTGGAAGAATGGCCCCGCACCCGGAGGGTGGGTCGTCCACCCTGTAGTCTCGACGCGCCCGGGCGCGGTTACAAAATTCCGCCAATCCCCCGTCCCGCCGGTAAACCCCTGCCCATCAACGGACGCCCGTTGCCCCTGGCTGCTCCCCGCCTATTTCGTCGTGAATGGCATAAAAATGCGGGCGAACGCCCACGGCTCCTTTGCCGGTTCCGCCGCGGTCCCCTCCGTGACCGGACGTGTCGTGGCGTTCCGCTTCCGCGGCCGCGCCGCATCATCGTTGATCGACCAGTAATGCAGCGAGCACACCCACGGTGTCTCATCCGCGAAAGACTTCAGCGTCCGCGCATCCGCCAGCCTGAACACCTCATCCGCCGAGCCGTTCCGCCCCAGGCACGGACAAAGCCCGATCTGAATCGACGGATCGATCTGCTGCACCTGTGCATACGCCGCCTTCGCCGAGTCGATCCCCAGTTCCCCCTCCGATTTCCCCTTGTTGATGAACCGCTTCCCGAAGTACATCACCATGATGTTCGCCGAATGCACCTTCACCCCCTTCTTCACCGCATCCCGCAGCAGGTCCAGCGATTCCGTCGAAAGCCCCTCCGGATCCACCGGCAGCGTGTACGAAATGATCAGCCCCGGATTCTTCTTCTGCAGGTTCGCAAGCACCGAGTTCCGCCGCTCCGAATCCGCCTTCCCCTTGTCCAGGTTGTTCCCCTCCACATCAAAATCCAGCCACGTGAAATGGTACGTGTCGATCACCTTCTGATACGCCGCCTCCAGCGCCGCCTCGTCGTCGATCACGTTTGCCATCTCTTTCCCCGCCTCCCCGCCGAACGACATGATCACATCCCCCCCGCGCTGGCGGATCGCATCGATCTGGTCGCCGTAGGTCGCATGATCGATCGGCAGCCGCCCGTCCCACGACGGTTCCTTCAGGTACTTGGCCTCTTTCCCGTGACCTTCCTGCCGCGCAATGATGAACGCCAGCGTGTAGTGCTTCAGCCCGCACGCATCATCGCAGTCCGTCAGCTTAAAACCGTCCCCCTGCCCGATGTACATGTACGGCGCAAAAACCCGCGTTGGCCATTCCGCACGGGCCACCGGCGCCAGCATCAGCGCAACACACAACGAAGCAAACCAGCGACGTGTCGACATCTGCAATCTCCAGCAGGCGAAGAGGTGTGAAAACAGTGTAACGGCAAATCCGCCAATGCGGATTCAAAAATGCGGCAATCCCTCATCGTTTTGCGGCGGTCCCGCCCACCCCCTCCCGACCGCGCGATTTCCCCCCATTTCTGGTAAAACCACGCCACCCGGGGCGGGAATGAGGAGGTCTGCAATGAAACGGCCCGCTGCTCTGATTCTGCTCTCCGCGGTAGGGGGGCTCTCCGGTTGTTGCCATTGCCTCAAGCCCCTCCCCCCCGATACCCGCCCGCTCCCCGCCGCCATCTCCCGCGAAGAACAGCTCGACGCCCTCAACCGCCGCGCCACCGAACTCCCGCGCATCATCATGCACGCCGAATCCAACGGCATCGAAATCGACCAGCAAGTCGACGGCAAGGACAAACACGAATCCGCCGACGGCCAGCTCATCCTGCAGCAGCACTACAGCACCCACACCGCCGACGTCTATGTGCAGGTCAAAAAGATCGGGCAGACCCTCTTCGACGCCGGCAAAAACGAAAACGAATGGTGGTTCGCCGCCTATGGCAACCCGCCCAGCGGCGCCGTTGGTCCCGCCAACGCCCGCTCCACCCTCGACACCCACACCAACGTCACCCTCCGCGCCGATTTCATCCCCGAACTCCTCGCCATCACCGAAATCTCCCCCACCGACGGCGAACTCGTCGTCATGCGCGTCGATGACTTCGCCGGCACCAATGACCTCCTCATCGAACGCCCCGATGCCGAGGGCGCCGTCCGCCTCCAGCGCGAAATCGTCATCGACCGCCGCAGCGGCGAAATCCGCCGCGTCTCCCTCTTCAGCCCCGACGGCCAGATGGTCATCCGCGCCGAAATGGACCACTACGAGCCCGTCCGCTACACCGGCGGCGCCAAGCCCTCCGAAGGCCAGACCCCCGCCATGCCCCGCCACATCCTCATCGACTGCCCTTCCGCCCACACCCGCCTCGGCCTCACCCTCGAGCGCGCCGAAGTCCCCGCCCGCCTCAAGGGCCACCCCTTCGAAACCCCCGACTGGCAGGACCTCGGCATCAAGCCCGAACGCGTCGAGAGCAACCCTCAAAGCTCATAAATCTCCCCGAATTTTCCCTTCAGGTACTTCAAGTACGCCTCCGTCGTCAGCGGCTTCCCCGTCGCCTTCGGAATCAGCTCCCGCGGCGGATACTTCTGCCCGTACTGGTGCACATGCATCTTCAGCCACTCGTACAACGGCGCAAAGTCCGCCTTCTCAATGTCGCTCATCAGCCCCGGCAACTCCCGCTTCGCCGTCTCAAATAGCTGCGCCGCCAGGATGTTCCCCAGCGTGTACGTCGGAAAATACCCGATCCCCCCGCCCGCCCAGTGCACATCCTGCAGAATCCCCTCCCGATCGGTAGGGGGGGTAATCCCCAGCGACTCCTTCATCTTCTCGTTCCACCGCGCCGGCGCATCCTTCACCGACAGCTTCTTGTTCAGCAGCTCCTGCTCCATTTCGTACCGCAAAATGATGTGCAGGTTGTACGTCACTTCATCCGCCTCCACCCGGATCAACGACGGCTTCACCCGGTTGATCGACTTGTAAAACGTCCCCACCGCCACGTTCCCCAGTTGCCCCGGAAACGTCTTCTGCAATTCCGGATAATACCGGTTCCAGAACTCCCGCGACCGCCCCACCAGGTTCTCCCACAACCGCGACTGCGACTCGTGCACCCCCAGCGACACTCCGCCCGCCAGCGGCGTGAATTCATACGCCGGGTTGATGTTCAACTCATAAAACGCATGCCCCATTTCATGCATCACCCCGAACAGCGCCCCCGGCAGCCAGTCCGTTTCATACCGCGTCGTGATCCGCACATCGTTCGGCGAAAAATTCGTGCAGAACGGATGCACCGACGTGTCCAGCCGCCCCCGCTCAAATGAAAAGCCGCAAGCCTTCAAAATCCCCACCGCAAACTGCTTCTGCAGCTCCACATCATATTCCCGCGTCAGCGGCTCCTCCGAGACCCGGCCCGCGTGCCGCTGGATCGCCGCCACCAGCGGAATCGTCTCCTGCTTCAGCCCCGCAAACAGCGGATCCAGCTCCGCCGCCGTCATCCCCTCCTCGTAATCATCCAGCAGCACATCGTAAATCGGCTTCTCCGCATCAATCGCCGCCGCGTACTGCCGCTTCAACTCCAGCGTCTTCTCCAGCCACGGAGCAAACGCCGCATAGTCGTTCTCCTGCCGCGCCTTCGCCCACACCTCGTGCGCCAGCGCCGCCGTCTCCTTCATCTCCACCACCAGAGACGTCGGCACCTTGGTCGATTTGTCCATCTCCCGCCGCGCCACCCGCAACATCGCCTGCGCGTCCTCCCCCGCCGGCTTCTCCGCCTCCGCCTCGGCCAGCAGCCCCTGCGTCTCCGCCGACACATGCATCTCGTGCGAAAGCTTCGCCATCGTCGCAAGCTGCTTTGCCCGCGACTCCGCGCCCCGCGGCGGCATGTTCACAAGCTGGTCCCACTCCGAAAGTGCCGTCGCCATCCTCAAATTCGAAACGTCGGCCAGCCGGGCGAGCAGCCTCTCAAACGCGGTTCCTGCAGCAGGCATCATGCGGCTCCTTGGCGAAACAAAAATCAGCAACCGAACCAGAATAAAAACGCTGCCCCCGTTTGCAAAGCGCTCCGCAAGAAGAAGACGACCCCTCCCATAGGAAAAACCTGCCGGTGGAAACTTCCAAAAAACTAATTAACATGTCTCAATCCTTCACCAGGATCTCCCCGCAAAAACACTGGCACCAAAGTCTCACCCCATCCAAATAATCCCGGCCCTTCCCGGCACACACTCGCATCCCGGATGCATTTCAGGTGAACGCCGGCTCACCGGATCGTCTGTGGAGGGAAGTGGCGCACCTTCATCGGACCCTGCTGCGCACCGCACGGACCTGTCTCCGCCGCGGAATTCATATAAACCATCAGCCCGCCCCCAACACGGGCGGCTGGGAAACGAGGACCTGTCATGAACGCCATCCAACGCAACACACGCAAAAACCGCCGCCGCAATTCCCCCACCCACATCGAACCCCTCGAACAACGCACCTATCGCTCCGTCGCCGCACTCGCACTCCCCGGCGTCCTCACCGTCCGTGGCGACGTCCAGAACAACACCATCGTCGTCAGCCGCGATCCCGCCGGCAAAATTCTCGTCAACGGTGGCGCCGTCAAAATCGTCGGCTTCACCCCCACCGTCGCCAATACCAAGCTCATCCTCCTCTTCGGCGCCGACGGCAACGACACCCTCTCCCTCGATGAAGCCAACGGCGCCCTCCCTGTCGCCGAACTCTTCGGCGGCAACGGAAACGACCTCCTCACCGGCGGCTCCTCCAACGACCTCCTCTTTGGCCAGGCCGGCAACGACACCCTCCTCGGCAAGGGCGGCAACGACCTCCTCTTCGGCGGCGCAGGCGACGATTCCCTCACCGGCGGAGCCGGCAACGACCAGGTCTTCGGCGAAGCCAACAACGATACCCTCATCTGGAACCCCGGCGACGCCACCGACCTCAACGAAGGCGGCGACGGCATCGACACCATCCAGGTCAACGGCGGCAACGGCGCCGAAACCTTCACCGCCACCCCCAACGGCTCCCGCGTCCGCTTCGACCGCACCACCCCCGCCCCCTTCTCCCTCGACATCGGCTCCTCCGAAAACCTCGTCGTTAACATGAACGGCGGCGATGACACCTTCACCGGCAGCAATGGCCTCTCCACACTCATCAACCTCACCGTCGATGGCGGTACCGGCAACGACACCATCACCGGCGGCGACGGCAACGACCTCCTCCTCGGCGGCGATGGCAATGACCTCCTCGTCGGCGGCCGCGGCAACGACACCATGCTCGCCGGCGCCAATGACGACACCTTCGTCTGGAACCCCGGCGACGGCTCCGACACCCTCGAAGGCCAGGCCGGCAACGACACCCTCCAGTTCAACGGCGCCAACATCAACGAAAAAATCGACATCTCCGCCAATGGCTCCCGCGTCCGCTTCACCCGCGACGTCGCCGCCATCACCATGGATGCCAACGCCACCGAAAACATCAACTTCAAGGCCCTCGGCGGCGCCGACAGCATCTCCGTCGGCGACCTCACCGGCACCGGCGTCACTGCCCTCAACTTCGACCTCGGCGCTGCCACCGGCGGTGGCGATGCCGCAGCCGATACCCTCACCCTCAACGGCACCAACTATGCCGACAATGTCCAGGTCTCCGGCGCCGGCACCAGCTACGCCGTCACCGGCCTCCCCGCCACCGTCAATGTCGCCAACTCCGAAGGCGCACTCGACAACCTCGTCGTCCAGCTCCAGGCCGGCAACGACACCTTCTCCGCCGCCGCACTCCCCGCCCTCATCACCCGCCTCACCGTCGATGCCGGCGCAGGCCAGGACATTCTCGTCGGCAGCCAGGGCGACGACCTCCTCCTCGGCGGCGATGATGCCGACTCCATCACCGGCGGCCGCGGCAACGACACCGCCCTCATGGGCGCCGGCGACGATACCTTCCTCTGGAACCCCGGCGATGGCTCCGATGTCGTCGAAGGCCAGGCCGGCACTGACACCCTCGTCTTCAACGGCGCCAACATCAACGAAAACTTCGACCTCTCCGCCAACGGCTCCCGCCTCCGCCTCTCCCGCGACGTCGGTGCCGTCGTCATGGACACCAACGCCCTCGAACAGATCAACCTCAACACCCTCGCCGGCGCAGATGCCGTCACCGTCAACGACCTCACCGGCACCGGCCTGCAGACCGTCAACCTCAACCTCGGCGCCAGCAACGCCGCGCCCGACGCCGCCACCGACAACGTCATCGTCAACGGCACCGCCGCCGCTGACAACGTCGTCGTCGCCAGCTCCGTCTCCGGCGGCGTCAAAATCGGCGGCCTCGCCGCGCGCATCAACATCACCCTCCCCGATCCCACCGACAATCTCACCGTCAACAGCCTCGCCGGCGCCGATACCATCGACGCGTCCCTCCTCCAGGCCGGCGCCATGCTCCTCACCGAAAACGGCGGCGATGATGCCGACCTCCTCGTCGGCTCACAGGGCGATGACACCCTCAACGGCGGCCGCGGCAACGATGTCGCCCTCGGCGGCGCCGGCGACGATACCTTCGTCTGGAACCCCGGCGACGGCTCCGACACCCTCGAAGGCCAGGCCGGCAACGACACCCTCCAGTTCAACGGCGCCAACATCGCCGAAAATATCAATATCTCCGCCAACGGCTCCCGCGTCCGCTTCACCCGCGACGTCGCCGCCATCACCATGGACCTCAACGGCACCGAAAACATCAACTTCAAGGCCCTCGGCGGCGCTGATGCCATCACCGTCGGCGACCTCACCGGTACCGATGTTACCAACGTCAACCTCGACCTCGCCGCCACCGGCGGCGCAGGCGATGGCGCCGCCGATACCGTCACCGTCAACGGCACCGCCGGCGCCGACACCATCCAACTCGCCGGCGACGCCTCCGGTGTCCAGGTCCTCGGCCTCCAGGCCCAGGTGAACATCACCGGCGCAGAACCCGCCAGCGACCGCCTCATCGTCCAGGCACTCGCCGGCGACGATGTCATTGAAGCCTCCGCCCTCGCCCCCGGCGCCATCCAGCTCACCGAAGATGGCGGCGACAACGACGATGTCCTCATCGGCACCACCGGCAACGACACCCTCCTCGGCGGAAACGGCGACGACGTCCTCATCGGCAACGGCGGCATCGATATCCTCAACGGCGGCCCCGGCAGCAACACCATCATCCCCTGACCGATACCCCACGAGCGGGCAGGCGGTTCTGTTCTCGACCCCTTGCTCACGGCGGAGTTGCCGGATGGCAACTCCGCCGCTTTTTTGAGCGGAGCCGACGCCCCCGTCGGCTATATCCGAACCGGCAACTCCCCGCACAACAATTGGGCCCCGGCCAACGCTTGCGTCGTCGCGAACCCCGCATATAACACATTGCACGCCTCTCGCCGCATCAACCAATCCGAAAGGCCCCCATGCGACGCCTCCTCTCCACTCTCATCCCCTTCCTCCTCGCCACCTCCACTCTCGCCCAATCTCCCTCCACTCAACCCGACCGCCTCCAATGGTTCCACCAAGCCCGCTTCGGCATGTTCATCCACTGGGGCCTCTACGCCATCCCCGCCGGCGAATGGAACGGCATCTCCGGCAAACGCCACTACAACGAATGGATCCAACAAGCCGCCAGAATCCCCACCCCCGACTACGAATCCTTCGCCAAACAATTCAACCCTGCCCATTTCGACCCCGACGCCATCGTCAAAATGGCCAAAGCCGCCGGCATGAAATACATCGTCTTCACCACCAAGCACCACGACGGCTTCTGCATGTTCGACAGCCAACTCACCGACTACACCGTCACCAAACGCACCCCCTGGGCCCAGGACCCCACCAAACTCCTCGCCGACGCCTGCCACCGCGAAGGCCTCACCTTCTGCGTCTACTACTCCCTCCCCGACTGGCACAACCCCAATTTCCCCGCGCAATACTCCATGGACAACTTCCACGCCCACCCCAGCCCCTCCGCCGACATCACCAAATACGACGACTACCTCCGCGGCCAGATCACCGAACTCCTCACCCACTATGGCCCCATCGGCCTCATCTGGTTCGACGACGGCGGCATGTTCAAAAACGCCGACAAACCCGCCCTCCTCCAAGCCCCCAAACTCCTCGAAACCATCCACTCCCTCCAGCCCAACACCCTCCTCAACGACCGCCTCGGCCAAGGCGCCGACTACGTCACCCCCGAACAACGCATCCCCGCCAACGGCCTCGGCAAACCCTTCGAAGTCTGCATGACCCTCACCAAAACCAACTGGGGCTACGTCGCCAAAGACCACTCCTGGAAATCCCCCGCAGAAGTCCTCCAGAAACTCGTCGACATCGCCAGCAAGGGCGGCAACTTCCTCCTCAACGTCGGCCCCATGCCCTCCGGCGAAATCCCCCAACCCGCAAAAGACATCCTCGCCCAGGTCGGCCAATGGACCTCCGCCAACGCCGAAGCCCTCTACGGCACCACCCCCTCCCCCTTCCCCGACACCCCCACCTGGGGCCGCATCACCACCGGCAACAACAAGTGGTACCTCACCCTCTTCGACCTCCCAAAAGACTCCCACTACTCCCTCAAAAACCCCACCCCCGCGCACTTCACCGCCTGCCTCCTCCAAAGCCCCCACACTCCTCTTCCCCTCAAAGAACAGGCAGACACCCTCCAAATCGACCTCACCCCTCTCACCCCCGCCCCCCTCCCCACCGTCATCCTCCTGAAATGCAACCCTTGATCCTCGCCAAGAAAACCTTCTCCCACATGGACAAGTGTGGGACGGGGCTTCGTTGCTACGCATGCGATTCAAACGCCAGGACGAAAGATTGGATTGTGCCGCGGTGATTCATTAGTAAAAGCTGCGAAAGCCTTCACTGTGAGCCAATGCTAGGCGGGACATATTTTGTGCTCTGGATCAAACCAAAGTACGTGGAATGTATCCTCGAATCGAAAACCAAAGATTCGATATTTATCCCCCGCTCTAATTCCTGCTATTTTGTGATCTTCGCTCACCCGGCCTGGACGATTCACCTTCAATGCTGAATCTTCGTATGGATTCCAGTGCAGTCCGGTCTTCATGCCGGGGGTCTTGGAGGCTGTTTGGTACACCTGAACCCACGTCATTGAATTCAGTCTTCTAAAACAATCAACAGCATTCCTCACATCTTCCGAGGAGAGAAGCGAAAGGCAGTGAGAGTCTTCCGAATATTCGAATGACAACCTAACCTTCGTGTTGTGGTCGCTCTTTGCAAGTTCCGGCTTGGGAGCAACCTGAAGGAAATTGGGCTTTACTTTCTGTTGATACTTGTAATCTTTTTTGCCCATTAGGCTTTTTTGGCGAGCGCTGAAAAATGCTCCCGCATCAAATCCACAGTGATTTCATTCTCGCACTTTGCTTCAGGCGCAATATTTCCGCGAGCGATTTTCCAAGGAGATTCAGAATGGGTCATTTCGCGAAGGGCGCTTGCAGAATATCCCTTATAGGCCTCCCATACTGACCCGATGATCTCCCTTTCGTCTTCGCTCAACTTCTCGGGTGCCAGCACTTTGTCGTGAGGAATTGGTAGGCTACCCCAATCGGCAAACTTCGGATATACCTGCTTCACGACTGGCCCATGCGCCCACGCCTCGATCCGACCGGCAAACATGGGCTTATCGGTGAGCGCCAAAGACCAGCCCTGTACGTAATACAGCAGTTTTTGAAGACGAAGGTGCGTAAGTTGTTCCGGTTCGTCTTCCGCCGCCGCCAATTGAATTAGGAACTTGGCCACGTCAAATGCGTCTGCCATACCAACCTCCTCACGTTGATCCCCGAACCTCCATCGGATGAATTCTAGCTTGCAAAGTAAAGATTGCAAGCAAAAAACCGTACATTAACCTAACGGGTATTACCGCCCCCCCTGCAGGACGGGATCGCGTTATTAAACCCTCTAAAATTCTCGTAAAATTGTTGCGACGCGATTTCGCCAGCGCGGACGACGAGTTTCCAAGTTGAGTCGCTGCTTGACGACATCATTCATCCCCGCGCTAGTCACCACCCCCCACAACGTTTACAATACCCAACTTTCCCTTTTTGCAATAAAAACGAGGTCCCCCATGGCCGCCATCGCCCCCCTCCAAGCCCTCCGCTACCCCCAGCAAAACCAGACCTCCGTCGTCTCCCCGCCCTACGACGTCCTCTCCGGCGAAGACAAATCCAAAATGCTCGCCAAAGACGGCCACAACATCGTCGCCGTCGACCTCCCCCACATCCCCCCCAAGGAAGCCGGCCCCGATGCCGCCTACGAAGCCGCCGCCCACACCCTCCGCATGTGGCTCGAAGCCGGCATCCTCAAACAGGATGACAAGCCCGCCATCTACGCCTATCAGCAAACCTACACCTATGCGGGCAACACCTACAAACGCCGCGGCTTCTTCTGCCGCGTCCGCCTCGAAGACTTCAGCGCCGACTCCTCCATCCACCCCCACGAACAAACCTTCTCCGGCCCCAAGGAAGACCGCCTCAAGCTCATGCGCGCCACCAAGGCCAACCTCTCCCCCGTCTTCGGCCTCTACGACGACCCCAAAAACGACGTCACCGACCTCCTCTTTGAAGCCATCTCCGCCGGCGGCCTCTCCAAACCCCTCGCCTCCGCCGAACTCCCCTCCCAGGACCACAAATCCGTCGTCCTCTCCGAGCTCTGGGCCGTCACCGACCACGCCGTCATCAAGGACGTCCAACTCCTTATGGCCGACAAACACCTCTACATCGCCGACGGCCACCACCGCTACACCACCTCCCTCAACTACCGCAGGGAAGTCTCCGCCGCCCGAGGCACCCCCCTCGACCACAACGACCCCGCCAACTTCGCACTCTTCGTCTGCATCGCCATGCAGGACGCCGGCCTCATCATCCTCCCCACCCACCGCGTCCTCCCCGCCGCCGCCCTCCAGGACTTCTACCTCGAAAAATTCCGCGAAGTCGCCGAAACTTACTGCGACGTCATGGACACCAAGTTCCGCGGCGACTCCCTCCCCGCCCTCGAAAAGGAACTCTCCAACGGCAGCTACGGCGAACACGCCATCGGCGTCTACGACCCCGTCGAAGACGCCGCCATCGTCATCCGCCCCAAGTCCAACGACCCCCTCGCCGCCTTCAAGGACGACGAAGCCCTCAAGGACAAGTCCGACGCCTGGCGCCAACTCGACGTCGCCATCCTCCAGCACCTCGTCTTCGACCGCATCGTCGCCCCCCACTTCGTCGGAAAAGGTGCAAAAGTCTCCTACGCCTTCCCCCACGAAGCCCACGAAGTCGCCTCCCTCTGCCGCACCGGCGCCGGCACCCAGTACCGCGTCGGCTTCCTCCTCCAACCCACCCCCCTCGAAGCCGTCCGCGACCTCTGCAACGCCAACGAACTCATGCCCCAGAAATCCACCTTCTTCTACCCCAAACTCGCCACCGGCATGGTCATCAACTCCCTCACTTGACGACAAAGGGGCTCAGGCGAGCCCCTTTTCTTTTGATAAAGACGTATGTTCTTTATAAAACATATTAATTCTGATGATTTTGGTCTATGTTAGGGTATAATACCCGGCAGAGAGGGAGAAATCATGCAGAAACTGCCAAAAAAGTGGGGCCGACGCCCTCGTCGGCCAAGTTTTCGCGCTCACCCCAGCATCGACCGAATCAATAAAACATTCTTCGCAAATAGGATAATCATCTGCCCAGCCCCCTCTCCCTCTCCCCCCAACAACTTGATAATCTTCGGCTGGCGCTATCAAAAACGCGGCTCCCAAACCCCCGAACTTGATAATCTTCGTGTGGCGCTATCAAAAACGAGGTTCCCACACAAACTGCTTGATCACCTTCGGCTGGCGCCATCAAAAATGCGGTTCCCCCCCTCCCGCCGAATTCTTTCCTCGCGACTCACCCCCAAATCCTCTACAATATTCGGTCCCTTACTTTCAGGAGTACCCACAATGGCTGCCTCGGCAGAGCAGGAACTCGGCTCCACCTTCTCCCCCAAACTCGATTCCAACGGCCTCTTCACCGCCGTCACCGTCGACGCCGACTCCCACGATGTCCTCATGGTCGCCTTCATGAACCAGGCCGCCATCGAAAAAACCATGCAAACCCGCAAGGCCACCTACTGGTCCCGCTCCCGCCAGAAATTCTGGGTCAAAGGCGAAGAGTCCGGCAACACCCAGGAAGTCGTCAGCGTCACCGTCGATTGCGACCAGGATGCCGTCGTCGTCAAAGTCCGCCAGAAAGGCGCCGCCTGCCACAACGGCTTCACCTCGTGTTTCTACCGGGAACTCCTGCGCAACCCCGACGGCGCGCTAGAATTGAAGACCATCGCCGAGCCCGTGCTCGACCCGAAGAAGCTCTACAAGAAATAAGCGGTGAACGAAATGAGTACCGTCACGTCCAAATCCCCCCAAGCCATGCCCGACGTCCAGGGTGCCTCCGACGCCCGCAATGTCGCCATCGACAAGGTCGGCGTCAAATCCGTCCGCTACCCCATCACCCTCCGCCAGGCCTGCGGCGGCGAACAACACACCGTCGCCACCATCAACCTCTACGTCTCCCTCCCCAAACACAAAAAAGGGACCCACATGTCCCGCTTCCTCGAAATCCTCAACCACCACCACAAGGCCATCACCCCCGCCCAGATCATCCCCATCCTCCACGAAATGAAAACCAAGCTCGACGCCGCCGACGCCCACATCGAACTCACCTTCCCCTACTTCATCGAAAAATCCGCCCCCGTCACCGGCGCCAAAGGCCTCATGGACTACATCTGCACCTTCGAAGGCACCTCCAACGGCTCCGACGACTTCATCATGGGCGTCAAAGCCCCCGCCACCAGCCTCTGCCCCTGCTCCAAGGAAATCTCCCAGTACGGCGCCCACAACCAGCGCTGCGAAATCACCGCCAAGGTCCGCACCAGCTCCATGCTCTGGATCGAAGACCTCGTCAAAATCATGGAATCCGCCGCCAGTTCCCCCGTCTACGCCGTCCTCAAACGCCCCGACGAAAAATTCGTCACCGAGCAGGCCTTCGAAAACCCCAAGTTCGTCGAAGACATCATCCGCGACCTCGCCGTCGCCCTCAACAAGGAAGACCGCATCACCTGGTACTCCATCGAATCCGAAAACTTCGAATCCATCCACAACCACAACGCCTACGCCAAAATCGAACGCGACAAACGCAGCGAATAAACCGTTACTTCTTCTCGATAACCGCGAGAAGACGGAAAGCCAGGAGGGAGGAGGCCGGCTTCAACAGCGCCTCCATCCCCCACCCAAGCGTCTCCAGAAATCGCGGCAAAAGCTTGGGGCCTGAAAAACCGCCGGACAACGGATAAACAAAAAGGCTCCGACGGTGGAGGGAAAGGACATGGAGACGGGGGAATCGCGCTTCAAACTTCGCCCGATCCCTGAAAAACAACCGCGTCGGCGTCGCCTGGTTGCTCCCAAACGCCCCCGACCCCCGCAACGGCGAAGGATCCGTCGCAATCGAATCCCCAAAAATCTCCGCCGACATCACCACCGGCTCCGGATGCGCCAACCCAAACACCACCCGCGACGCCGGCGAAATGTACGGCTCCGTCATCACCACCCGTCCCCCCACCCGCAGCACCCGCTCCGCCTCCGCAAAAAACCGCAGCGGATACGGCACATGATGCAGCACATCCTGCATCACGATATTGTCCACGCTCCCCGCCCCGAACGGCATCGCCATCGCATCCACCGCCAGGTCGCAATGATGCGTCGGCACCACGTCCGTCGCGATCAACCGCCCCTCACCGCGATGATGCTGCGCAAAATATTCCTTGAAATTCCCCGACCCGCCCCCAATCTCAACGATCGTCCCAAACCGCCCCTCCCCGCTCCCCGACACCGCAAAATTCGCCGCCATTTCCGCAAAATACCGGTTGTAAATCTCCCGCAGCAGCGGCCTCTTCTTCCACACCTCCGCGCGCACGTCCAGCACGTCGGATTCGCTCTGATTGCCGGTCGGTACAGTCGCGGAAGGCATGCGGTCGCTTATTTTCCAAAGTGGATGCCGACCCCTTCGTCGTTGATCTTCTTCACGACGAGATCGACATCTTCCACCGTCTTGTGCAGCGCATTCGACAGGTCCACAAGCCCTTCGTACAGCCGCGGATCGTTGATCAACTTCGCCGTCGTCCCCTTCCCCTCCGAAATGGCACGCGTCGTCTTCTGCAGCTGATCCAGCGTCGCCACCAGCTTGTCCGTCACCACCAGGAGCTGCTGCTGCGTCGTGCTCAGCGTGCTCGATGCCTGCGTCGCCGCCGCCCCGAACTTGTCGATCGTGCCGTTCGCGTTCCCCATCGTCGTGTCGATCTTCGCCAGCGTCCCCTTCAGGTGATCCGTCGATTCCGCCAGGTTGCTCACGATCTCCCGCACCTCCGCCTGCACCTTCGGATCCCCGATCACGTCCTGCAGCGAGTGAATCGTCCGGCTCAACCGCGTTACCATCGTGCTGATGTTCTCCGGCGGCGGCGCGGCCTGCCCCGGCTTCGGATGATCCACCGCCTCCGGCGACAGCGGCGCCAGCAGCGCGTGCATGTCCTTCGCCACCTGCGTCAACTGCTGCGTCAGCCCCGACAAATCCACCTTCAACGTGTGAATGTCCTCGAACACTTCCTTCGGAATCAGCCCGCTGTCGCTCGTCGACGCCTTCAACGTCCCCGTCCCGTCCTTCGGCAGCAACCCCTCCCCGCCCCCGCCGTAAATCGTGACATACGACGTCGATCCCACATACCCCTTCCCGATCGCGGCGCTCGCATTCGCCGGAATGTTCACCCCCCCGTTGATCGACAGCAGCACCTTCGCCGACAGCGTGTTGTTCGGATTCGTCTCCAGTGCCACCGACTTCACCTGCCCCACCGGCACTCCCTGGAGATTCACCTTCGCCCCCGGCATCAGCCCGTTGGCGTCCGGCGTCTCCAGCGTCACCACGTACGGCGCGCTCTGCAGGAACCCCGGCCCCTTCCCCAAAAGCAGAATCCCGTACATCAGAAGGCCCAGCGCCAGGATCATCGTCAGGCCGACAGCTAAATTGCGGGTCCGTTCGGACGCCATGGAGGTGCCTCGAAGAGCGAAAAACAACGTCCCATAGTCTGCCGCGGGGGGAGGCCCAACGCAACACCATCGGCCGATAACGAATTCGCATCACGGAACCTGCTGCGCTTTTTCGCCGAATCTATTGCAAAAATCACGGAAGAGCGTTTAATCTTTGAGCGTCTGCTGCATCTCAGTCGTACTCGCCGGAACGGTCGGGGCGGCCCTTTAAGTCCGGCGCTGGTGGAGGTCCTATGTCCGTTTCGTCGTTGAGCGCGCTGGCTCAGAGTCAGGCGCAATTCGCCCCGCAATGTGCCTCCATCCCCTCCATGTTCCTGGCCTATTCAGACCTCCCGGGCGCCGCCGCGCTCCTCTCCGATGTGGCCGCCGCCGCCGCTAAAACCACCGGCGGTGTCCCCCGCTCCCCGAAAGATCTCCAGCCCGATCCCCTCGCCGGACTCTGGTTCATCCGCGCTGTCCACCTCTTCGCCAAGGCCGGCGGCGATCCTTCCCTCGTCGCCGACAAACTCCGTCCCCTCGCCAAAAGAGTCCTCCAGGAATTGATCTCCTCCGCCGGCGTCGGCGATGTCCGCATGGATGACGGCGGCCTCCTCGTCGGCCCTGCCGGCTCCCCCACCCTCCGCCTCAACGCCCTCTGGTACTCCGCCCTCGAAACCTGCGCCGCCGATCTCAAAACCGTCCGCGACCCCGCCGGCGACCACTTCGAACGCCTCGCCGGACGCTTCCGCCGCTCCTTCGTCAAGGCCTACTGGTGCGATGCCCACGGCTGCATCTGCCCCCCCGAAATGCGCGCCCCCGCCGATCCCGCAGCCCCCGGGCCCGAAAATCACGGCGCTCTCCCCAACGCCAACCAGTTGCTGCTTACCTTCCTCCCCGCCTCTCCCATCCCGCGCACCAAGCAGCGCCAACTGATCGGCGTCGTGCGAAACAACGCGCTCGGCCCCGTCGGCGTAAAAGTCCACCACCCGGACCATGGCCTCGTCGAAAGCCCGCTCCATCGCGCCTGGCTCGCACTCGGTATTCTCGCTTCCGCCGATCAACCCGCCCCCGCCCAGGCCGAAGCCTCCGCTATCGCCGCGCCCCTCCTGCCCCTCCGCGCTGTCGCCCACAACGGCGGCATCCCCGCGTTCTACCGCGATGGCCAGCCGCTGCCCGGCGAAGCACCCGACCTCCTCGCCACCGCCGAAGTGCTCGGCACGCTCCAGACCCTCAAACTCCAGTAATCCGGTAGGGGGGTGACTCTTCGCCCCGACCCTCACCTGCCGACAATCGCGTGGACCTGCGGAATCAACTCCGCAACCGCGACCTCGCGCTCCTCGCGCGTGCTCAGGTCGCGCAGCTTCACCACCCCGCGCGCCCATTCATCCGGTGCGAGAATCACCGCCACCTTCGCCCCCGAAGAAGAAGCCTCCCCCACCAGCTTCCCAATGTTCTTCGTCGCCTTGGAACTCGTCACCGCGTGCAACCCCGGACTCACAATCGCGCTGTGCTCCGCGTTCCACTGGCTCTCCCGCAACTGGGCCAGGAGCCGCGTCGCTTCCACCGCGTCCGCCAGGGCATTGACCACAAACACCGCGGGCCGCGGCAACGCCGATGCCGGTAGCTTCTTCCGCTCCCGCAGCAGGATCTCCAGCACCACGTCCCCCATCCCGAAACCCACCGCCGGCAGCGACGGCCCGCCGAACATCTCGATCAGCCGGTCATACCGCCCGCCGCCCGCCACCGCCCGGTTCTCCCCCTGCGCGTCCGCCACTTCAAACACAAAGCCGGTGTAATACGCCAGCCCCCGCACGATCGAGGCGTCGTACTTCGCAAAACCGGCGAGCCCCATCGCCGCAAACGTCTGCTCGATCGTCTCCTGCGTCGCCGCGATCGTCTTCGTGTACGACTCAAACTCCGCCCCCGCCCCCAGGTTCTCCCAGAATCCCGAATTCAGCGGATCCTCGCCGTTCGCCAGCTTCTCAAAAAACGTCTTCTCCCGGTCGCTCACGCCGTTTTCCGCATACAGCTTCTGCCGCTGCTCCGGCGACAGCTTCGCCACACGGTCCAGCAGGTAAAACGCGAACCCAAACCGCTCCGCCGGCACGCCCCCCAGCGTGAACAAGTGCTCCACCACGCTGCGGTCATTCCAGAGCAGCTTCACATCGCCGCTCGTGAGCCCAAATTCACGCAGCGCCTCCAGGCAAAGCGCCGCCGCCTCCAGGTCGTACTGCCGCTTCGCTTCCGGCGTCTCGCCGCCCAGCATGTCCACGTTCCACTGGATAAACTCCTTCAGCCGACCCTTCTGTTGCCGCTCCGCCCGGTAGCACCGCGGAATGCTGAACCATTTGATCGGCTTCGGCAGTGCGTTCGCCTTCACCGCCACCATCCGCGCCAGCGTCGGCGTGAACTCCGGCCGCAACGCAAAATGCTCCGTCTTCCCCTCCTTGTCCGCCCGCGACTCAAAGTGAAACAACTGCGAAACGATCTCGTCGCCGCTCTTCACCTTGTACAAATCCAGGTACTCAAACGTCGGACCGTCCACTTCGACAAAGCCGTGCCGAATCGACACCCGCCGCCACGTGTCTTCAATGAACCGCCGAATCGCCATCGCTTCGGGATAAAAATCACGCGTGCCGGGAGGAGGTTGAAATGTATTGCTCATAGTCCGGCAAGTGTACGCGAAACCCAAGCCCGGCGGCTACGGGCACCGCGGTGAACGCCCAATTCGCAAAGGGCACTCTCGAAAAAGATCCCGCCTCTCACTCTGGATGCCCCGGCTCCGTCGCCGCCGGCTGATCCCCCCGATGCCGCCGCTGCGCCCGCTCCCCCTCCCCGCGCGCCGGCGCCCCACCACTCGTCACGATCCCCGTCAGCAGCGTCCAATTCGAAGCCGCCGCCTCCTTCT
Source organism: Phycisphaerae bacterium (assembly GCA_051955985.1). Taxonomy (GTDB): domain Bacteria; phylum Planctomycetota; class Phycisphaerae; order WQYP01; family WQYP01; genus DATKPA01. The sequence continues at coordinate 137,003 of JBQCGD010000101.1, forward strand.
CCCCCTTCAGCCACGCCGCATAGCGCGGATCGTGATACTCCTGCGACGCCGCAATCACCACCGGAACCATCCCCGACGCGGTGATCGGCTTGTGCTGATTCTCCATCCACTTCTCCTCCCCCGACGCATAAGGCAAGAGCCGATCGATCGCCCCCTTCAACCCCCGCCCCTCCTGCTCAAAATGCCACAGGTCCACCCCCTCCCGCTTCGCCATCCCGGCCAGCGTCGACAGCGCCTGCACATTGAACACGCTGTAGCCGTAGCCGTCCGTGCGCACCACTTCCAGCGGCTCGCGCCCGCCCGGCTCAATCTGCTTCCCAATGCGGTCCTTCGCCGCCTCGAACACCTCCTGCGCCTTGTCCTTCTCCCCCAGCCACAGGTACAGCCCCGATTCCTGCACCGCATACCACGACCCGTGGTTGTTCTTCGCCGCCTTTTCCGCAAGTCCCTCCTCCGACGTCGTCATCCACCTGTCGAACGCCGCCACCCACCCACGCATCGCCCGCTCGTCCTCCGCACCCCACGCGCCCGACGGCCTGATCAGCGTCAGCGCATCGAGCGCCGGCACCAGCCCGCGGTTCTCGATCAACCCGATCCCGCGCCCGTCATTGATCCCCGGCACCGCCTGCGCATGCTGGAAATTCGGGTTCATCCGCGTCGCCGGATCGATAAACCACGTCCGCATCAGTTTCGCCGCGTGCGCTGCATATCGCTTGTCCCCCGTGTACCAGTACGCCAGCCCCAGCGTGTGAACCGCCTCCAGCATCGGCCCGTAGTGCGGCGCATCCCCCCTCGACGTCTGCTCCGTGTTCCGATACCCGTCCTTCCGGATGAACGGCAACCCGTTCGGCGTCTCCGGGTTCGGCCAGAAATACGGCGCATACGAAACATAATCGTGCTTGTCTTTCCCCGGCCCCGGCTCCTTCTTGTCCATCACCGACACCGGCGCGAACGCCAGCGCCTCCTCCGCCGCCCCCTTCAGCGAAGCCACCGCCTCCCGCGGACCCTTCCCCGCCGCAAGCTGCTGCTTCACCCGCACCAGCGTCGCGGAATCGTCATACACCGTCGCCGGCCCCGCCGCACGCCCAACCGCTCCTGCAACCGACAACACCGCGGCAGCCACCACCCAGGAAAACGCAACACGCATCGAAAGCTCCGGCGACAACGTATTCACAAGCTTGAATAACGCCGCGCCGGCGCCCGTGTTTCATCACGACCCCGCTGAATTTCCCGCCGCTCCCGGACGCCCCCTCAATCCAGCCGGTTCTGCAGCAGCTTCTCGATCTGCCGCACCGCGTGGCTGTTCGGCCCTTTCCACCCCGTCGCGGTGATCAGAAAATCCCGGATCTGCGTGTCCAGGCTCGACTTCCCCTTCTCCCCGCTGGCAATGCCCGCTTCATCCGCCACCACCACCTGGTGCTTCGCTTCCACCGTCGACGCCAGCGCCACCACATCCTCGATCGCCGCATAATTCGGACCCGTGCGCGCCACAAACAGCACCGGCTGCGTCCGCAGGCTCTTCGCAATCACTTCCGTGTCGATCTGCGATACCCGGTCACGCAACGCAATCTCGAACGCCGCCGTGTACAACGGCACCATCCAATCCATCCGCGGAGCGCCCGCCCCGAACGCCCGCGTGAAAATGTTACGCGCACGGTCGTCAAACTTCGGCCACAACCCGTCCGCCACCACCGCCGTCAACGATGAATCCAGACCCGCCGCCTGCAACGCCGCAATCGCCCCGATGTCGTGACCCACCACGCACACTTTCTCACGGTCGATGTTCGGCTGCTCCCGCAGATACTTCACCCCCGCCAGCACGTCCAGCCGCTCCCGCAGGCCGTACGTCACCGCCGCGTTCCCGCTCGAACCCTCCCCACGCATGTCCAGCATCAGCACCGCAAACCCCGCGTTGTGCAGCGTCTGCGTCAGCGACAAATATTGATCGTGCGACGCCCCCAGCCCATGGCATACCACCACCGCCGGCCACTTCTGCAGCAACGACCCCTCCGGGTCCTGCGCCATCTCGTTCACCGTCAGCGGCGGTACATACCACCCCGCCAGCCGCTGGTCGTCGATGCTCGCCAGGCTCACCCGCTTGAAGTAGCACCCGAACGCTCCCGGCGAACTCGACGCCTGCACCGGCGCCGGATGCGTCGTCGCGTACACCACGATGAAAAAGAAAATCGCCAGTATCACCGGCGTCAACAGCAGCCGCGTGATGATCCCGTCCGCTATCCGCCAGAACCACCGCCGCTTCACCACCACCATGTCGCCGTGAATGTTGAACCGCTTCGCATACCCCATCGGGCTGATGATCGGAAAAAAGACGCAACGCCGCACCATCCGCAGCGCCGTCGCAAACGGCTGCCAGTACGGCTGCAGCCGATACCACCTCTCCTTCAACCGCTCCCGAAACCCCGGCCCCTTCTTCTTCCTCCCTTTCCCACGTTTCCCATCCGACCACCCCATGTCGTAGTCGATTTCTTCGTCAATGTCGTCGAATTCGCTCATTTTCTAACACCGCTTGGAGACGCCTCTCCAACCGACTATCGTCCCCTTCCCTCCGCCGATTAACTTTGGCTTTGACCGGCTTTACGAATAATCCCCTCTCCGTACACCCATAACGCCTGCCTCAGCTCAAACCTTGCGCCCGCCGCCGTGTCTATCCAATGTCCCCCGAGTTCGCCGCAACCGCGTGCTTCTCAACGCTGTTTTCTGCGTAAAGAATAGCGGCAACAGCGCTTAAAATTTCTGAATCGGCAGAATTAGCGAGCGACTTCCCGGGGAGATGCCGATAACATGGGCATCGCTGCCGTCAGAAACTCTCTCCCCGCTTGCGATCCATTGGTGCAGAATGATCGTCGATTGTCATACCCACATCTGGCAAAGCCCCGAACAACTCGGTGACGGCGCACTTGCTGAACTTTCCCGCCCCACCGTCGTCGCCGGCCAGAAAATGCGGCTCCTCCCCCAGGCCGATACCGCCAACCACCTCCTCGCCGCCGAACCCGCCGACCGCACCTTCGTCCTCGGCTTCCGCAGCAAATACCTCAGCGCCCAGATCCCCAACGAATACATCGCCGATTACTGCCGCGAACACGCCGACAAAATGATCGGTTTCGCCGGCATCGACCCCACCGACGATAACGCCCTCGACCAAGTCACCCACGTCACCCGCGAACTCCACCTCAAGGGCCTCTGCATCTGCCCCGCCGCACAGGATTTCCACCCCTCCGACACCCGCGCCATGGCCGTCTACGAACGCGCCGCCGCACTCCACATCCCCGTCATCTTCTACCCCGGCACCCACCTCTCCCCCAAAACCAAAATGGAATACGCCCGCCCCCACCTCCTCGACGAAGTCGCCCGCTCCTTCCCCAACCTCAAAATCCTCGTCTCCCACCTCGGCTACCCCTGGGTCGATGAAATGCTCGTCCTCCTCGGCAAACACCAGAACGTCTTCTCCGACGTCTCCGCACTCCTCCGCCGCCCCTGGATCGCCTACGACGCACTCGTCCGCGCCCACCAGTTCCAGGTCATCGACAAACTCCTCTTCGGCAGCGACTTCCCCTTCACCACCGCCGGCGAATGCATCGAAACCCTCTACACCATCAACCAGACCACCATGGGCACAAACCTCCCCACAATCCCCCGCGAAAGCCTCCGCGGCATCGTCGAACGCGACGTCATCAGCCTCCTCGGCATCCAGATGCCCTCCGGACGCATGCTCGCCTCCCTCCCTAAACAGCGGCGAGTTCACAAAGCCGGATAAATGCCCGGTTTACGCTCCTTTGTGAATGTCACCCCGCCTCCGAACTTCCCACGACTTTGTCTTGACAGATCCCCCTTTTTTCGGGATGGTACTAATTCGATCTTGTGAAAATATTTCACATTGGTCGTGATAATTAGTATTAAGCTCTCCCATCGGCCGGGCCGATGCTCAACTCTGGGCATTTCCCGCCCGGTACTTACCGGTCGTTCCTTCCCCCTCGGAGCTCGCCGCGTATGCCTTCCCTCAGCGTCCTCAACATCCTGCGAACCATCAAGGAACGCGGCGCCGTCTCCCGCACCGATCTGCAACACACCACCGGCCTCTCCTGGGGCACCATCACCAACACCACACGCGATCTTCTCAACCGCAACCTCATCCGCGAAGAAGGTGCCCTCTCCACCAAGGCCGGACGAAAGCCCGTCCGTCTCGCCATCAACCCTTCCAGCCACAGCCTCATCGGCATCGATATCGGCCGCAAAATGATCCGCTGCCTCATGCTCAGCCTCTCCGGCGAGATGCTCTGGTACGACGAATTCAGCTACAGCCCCGAAGAGGCGCCCGCCGCCGTCCTCGACCGCGCCGCCGCCCTCGTCCAGAAAGCCATGGAAATGCCCGCCGTCTCCTCGCGCATCTGCCTCGGCATCGGCGTCTCCGCGCCCGGTGCCATCGACGTGCGCAACGGCGCTATGCGTTTCGCGCCCCACATGCCGGGGTGGAAAAATGTCCCGGTGCGTCAAATTCTCCAGGGTCAGCTGACGCCACGCGTCTATATCGAGCACGACCCCAATTGCCTCGCCATGGCCGAGCGGTGGTTCGGTGAGGCCGGACATGCGGAAGATGTGCTCTGCATTAACCTCGGCGAAGGCGTCGGCATGGGCATCCTCGTCCAGGGCGAAGTCTTCCGCGGCAGCCAGCAGCTCGCCGGCGAATTCGGCCACATCACCGTCGATCCCAATGGCCCTCCCTGCGGCTGCGGCGACAAGGGCTGCGTCGAATCCTTCTGCTCCACCTCCGCCATCTTCGATTACATCCGCTCTGTCCCCGACCAGCAGTCCCCCGACCTCGCTGCCATCCTTCAATCCCGCGCCCCCACCGTCGCCGAAGTCACCATGGCCGCACGCAATGGAGATCGTGCCGCCATCGCAGCTTTTGAACGCATGGGCACTTATCTCGGCATCGGCGTCGCCAACCTCATCGACCTCTTCAATCCCGATCTCCTCGTGCTCGCCGGTTCTCTCATCCTCGCGCGCGAATTCTTCATGCCCGCGCTCGACCGCGAGGTCCAGAAGCACGCCTGGAAACACTCCAACCGCCAGATGCTTCTCTCGCAGCTCGGCGAGCGCGCCATGGCGATGGGCGCCTGCGGCATGGTGCTCCAGTCCGTCTTCAATCAGGACCTTCTCGCCTCTGCGGAATTGGCCCAGATCTAAGCGCTGCGCTTCCATGGCGCGGCCGCTCTCCTCCCCACTATTTCCATTTTCGCCCATATCGAAGTTGCGAATCCCTCCACCCGCTGAACAACTCAGCCATCGCGAATCCGTCTCGGTATCCTTTTTGCTGAGGTACCGCACGAGCACGCATGCCGCTGCGATTCGGGAAACCACACGCAGCCACGTGAATTTCCGCAGCGACCGGCGAGCTCTCGTGGATCCCTGACATTCGACCGTGGGAATGTGTCCGAATCAGGCGGCCCGGCGTGGTGATGGGCCGAAGGCAAGGACAGCCATTTGGAGAATGCGACGGTCCAGCGAGCGATCCGCTGCAATTGATCGCGGAAAGAGAGGACCAGGCAGACGCAGATTTCGATGAGCACACACCGTGACGTCGCGCTGCGTGGCTGAATCGGAAAAGAGCGAACAATACAACAGTGATCTTCGTCTCGGTTCACTTTGCCGGGACGCAAAGGCGGCCAACTTTCGTGTTGGCCGCCTTTTTGTTTTTGCCCCCTTTTCATTCTGCCCTCCCGCTTCCCTTTCTTCGCTCCCCGCGCGCTGACGCCCGCCCGTCTCCTCGTGTCGCAGGCGCCGCTCCTTCCAACAACAAAACGTCTGATTGTCACGCCCTCCCCACGCCCGCTGGCAAAAGTGTCCAGACGAAGTGCTCATCTGTAACTCTACCGGACTGCTTATGTTGCGTTCGTGGCTCCAGTCAGGCACGCCTCCGCCCGCATGCCGGGGGCTCAGCCGTTTCTGGCACGGACCTTGTTATCCCGCACGGAGGCTGTGTGGGGTTTTCCACTTTTGACCCAACTTTTTTAGGAGAACATATGTCGTACGTGAAATGCGCACTCGGTGTCGTGGGGGCGCTGGGATTGCTCGCCGCAACGCAGCAGGCTCGGGCCGTCACCTTGCAGGACCTCATCACCTCCGGTGGTGAAGTGATGCACGGCAGCGAAATCTACAGCGGCTTTACCAATGGTGGCTCCCTGCCCGCCAGCGATGTCACGGTGAACTTCACCGACACCGGCGTTCAGTTTACCGCCAACTGGAACTCGCTCACCCCCGGCGCTAACTCGTCGGTCATCAGCTACACCGTCTCGGCCGCCCCTGGCCAGGTGATCAACGGCTCCGACCTCTTCTTCGGCGGCCAAGTCATCATCAACAACGCCACCGCGTCCGTCGGCGAAACCCTCACCGACACCGCCAATGGCAAAGATTACAACATGCAGGTCTTCTACGCCGGCAAGGGCGGCTCGAACAACAACCTGCGCGACTCCGTCGTCATCGATCCCTCGGTGACCAGCCTCCGCGTCGTCAAGTCCATTGACGTCGCCGCCAATGGCGCCAACTCGTTCGCCTCTCTCAACTTCGTTGAGAACACCTACAGCAACATCCCCGGTGGCGGCGAACAGCCCGGCGTCCCCGAACCCATGAGCCTTGCCCTGCTGCCCCTCGCCCTCGCTGGCTTGGGCCTCCGCAAGAAGTTCGCTCGCTGATCGCTCTTCTCTGTCCGCTCTTTCCTGGGCGGCCCGGCCGGCAACGGTCGGGTCGCCCTGCTTTTTTTTTGCCCGACACCCGCGACGAAATCGCGCCCCGCCCCGCGATGCATTGCCGCTCCTCCACGCACATTTCCCGCGATCCACCTCTGCGCAACCCTGCCCGTTCCACGAAACCACCTCATCCGTTTCGCAGGTACGAACGTTGCTCCTGCCTCCAGCGTAGTGTGGGGCACTTCAAACTGACGCAGCAGAAGAGGAGACTCAAATGTCCAAGCTCACGTGCGCACTCGGTGTCGTGGGAGCACTGGGAATGCTGCTGGGCGCGCAAAACGCCCACGCCGTCACCCTGCAGGACCTTATCGATGCCGGAGGTTCCGTCGTCCACGGCAACGAGATCTACAGCGGCTTCACCACCGGTGGAACCCTCCCCGCCAGCGATGTCACCGTCAACTTCACCGACACCGGCCTCCAGTTCTCCGCCAACTGGAACTCCCTCGCACCCGGTGCCAATTCTTCCGTCATCAGTTACGACCTCACCGGCGCCCCCGCGACCGATGGAACGCCCAGCGGCATCTCCAGCGCAGCGCTCTTCTTCGGCGGCCAGGTCATCGTCAACAACGCCACCGCCTCCGTCGGCGAAACCCTCACCGACACCACCACCAACACCGACTACAGCATGCAGGTCTTCTACGCCGGCAAGACTGGCGCGAACAACAACCTCCGCGACAACATCGACATCACCCCCACCGCCGCCACGCTCCACGTCGTGAAATCGATCGACGTCGCCGCCACCGGCGCAAACGCGTTTGCCTCTCTGAATTTCGTGGAAAACACCTACAACAACGGCCCGATCTTTGGTGCCCCCGGCGTCCCCGAGCCGATGAGCCTCGCCCTCCTCCCCCTCGCCCTTGGAGCCCTCGCCCTTCGCAGGAAACTTCAGGCCTGACGCTGCTTAACCGTGTCCGCTCTTTCCTGGGCGGTCTTGCCGGAAACGGTAAGGCCGCCCTTTTTTTATCCAGCCTCACTCTGAAAACGCCGATGCCGCCCGAGTTTTCAGTTAAAGCCTAACCTTCTCCCCACGTCTACTTTTACGCCCCCGCGACAGAATGCACGCAGCCCCCGGCTCGTTACAGCCGAGTTGTCGGGCAATGTGCGTGTCCCAGGGTCAGCGGATGTATACGGGCGCGGCAGGAAAATGGATTTGCCTCCCTCACAAAGGAACGGCACAGGCTTTGATAAACACTTCCCGTCAACGTGTGGGGTTTTCATCCATAACTTGTTTCTCGTTTTAGTGAGGTGACTATGTTCGCGAAGCACACCCTTCTTGGTCTCGGCGCAGTGGGAGCGGCTTTGATCCTGGCCGGCACCGCAAAAGCCGTGACCCTCGACCAGCTCGTTTCTGGTGACCAAATCGTCGTCGGCAATACCGTCTATTCCAATTTCTCCTACGGCGGTACCAACCCCGTCCCCTCCAGCAATGTCCTCGTGACTTCCAGCGGCGCTGGCCTCTCCTTCACCACCCTCACCGGCGGCTGGACACAGGCCACCGGCGACTCCGTCATCTCCTATGACATCGCCGTCACCGGCGATTCCATCCAGTCCGTCGGCCTCGACTTCACCGCCACCGCCACCGGCGGCGCTGTCGCCTCCGTCGGCGAAACCGTCTCCGATAAAATCAACAACAAGGACTACTCCCTCCAGGTCAACGTCGGCGCCGGCGGCAATACCGACGTCACCTCCGACAGCGTCACCCTCAACCCCGCCAGCTCCTCTCTCCACGTCATCAAGTCCATCGACATCGCCTCCGCCGGCTCCGGCACGGCCACCATCACCCTCGTCGATAACACCTACACGCCCACCGGCGGCGAACAGCCCGGCGTCCCCGAACCCATGAGCCTCGCGCTCCTGCCCCTCGGCCTCGCCGCCCTCGGCCTCCGTCGCAAGTTCGCGCGGTAACAACATCCAGTGAGGTCCACTCACAACGGATCATCCCATCCGGGCTGCTCTGACCCGTAGAGCAGCCCGGATTTTTTTGCGCAGCCAATGCCCCCGCGCCCCCCATCAGCCACAGCTCATGCGATGCAACGATGCCAAAACTTCGCGCGAAGCTCTGCTCATCTAAAGCAGCCACGCACACTCCAAAACTTTCTCTGGACAGCGCGCCCACTCGAGTTATAGTTGAGCTGTCCGTTCGGACGCGTGGGTTGAATAACTTGCATCTGTGGAGTGAGAAAATGATCGTGCGCCGTTTCCTTGTCGCCAGCGCCCTGCTTGCCGTCCTCCCCCTCTTCACCCTCTCCACACGCGCCGACGGGCCCCAGGTCATCCCCGGCTTCACCGTCGGCAACGCCACCTACTCCGACATCACCGTCCTCCGCGATCCCGTCAATGCCTCCGCCATCACCGATCCCTCCGGCAACTCCGTCATCACCTTCACCCACCAGAATTCCCCCACCTGGACCGGCAATACCGGCAGCACCATCTCCTACACCGTCACCTTCGCCAACCCCGTCCAGGCCATCGGCATCTCCTTCGACGGCACCGCCACCGGCGGCTCGTTCCTCTCCGCCCTCGCCTCCGTCGGTGAAACCATCGCCTTCACCGGCCCCATCGATACCGCTCATCCCACCGGCCTCTACGAAGAAACCCTCTCCGACCTCGCCGCCCCCGTCACCGGCATCTACGCCGCCGGCGATGGCTCCGCCCTCCGCTCCCTCAACTACATCTTCCCCGCTCCCGTCTCCTCCATCACCGTTGAACCCAAATCCATCGACACCGCCGAAAACGGCGGCATCGCCACCATCGGCTCCGTCCAGAATATCTTCATCCCCTCCGGCGGCATTCCCGGCCCCGAACCCGCTTCCCTCGGCATTCTGGCCGTCGGTGGTGCCGCCCTCTTGTCACGCCGTCGCACCCGATAACCTGCATTCACATTCCCGCGCGTGCGCATTCCCGCCATCAACCCCCTATACTGAGGGTCTATGCCACGCGAACACATCCTCAATCTCACCCCCGAAGAACTCACCCAGCGCCTCGCCGCCCTCGGCGGCGGAGGCATGCCCAAATTCCGCACCAAGCAAATTCACGAATGGATCTTCCAGAAACGCGCCGCCTCCTTCGACGAAATGACCAACCTCTCCAAGCACGACCGCGCACTCCTCGCGGACAATTTCGACATCTTCACCAGTAAAGTCCTCCGCAACCTCACCAGCGCCGACGGCACCGAAAAAATGCTCCTCCAGTGGCCCGCCTCCGAAAAAGACGGCCAACCCATTGAAGGCGGCCTGACCGAATGCGTCATGATCCCCTCCGATGACGACCAGGCCGACGACTACGGTAATACCACCGTCGCCCACCGCCGCACCGCCTGCCTCTCCACACAGGTCGGCTGCCCAGTCCAATGCGCCTTCTGCGCCAGCGGCCTGGAAGGCCTCAAAGGCAACCTCACCCCCGGACAGGTCATCGAACAAGCCCTCCGCCTCACCCACAACCTCCCCGCGGAACGCCGCCTCTCCAACATCGTCTTCATGGGCATGGGCGAACCCCTCGCCAACTTCAACACCACCATCGCCGCCGTCAAAACCCTCATGGCCCCCTGGGCGTTCCACATCAGCGCCCGCAAAATCACCGTCTCCACCGTCGGCCTCCCCCCGCAGATGAAACGCTTCGCCGACCTCGAAATGTCCGTCACCCTCGCCATCTCCCTCCACGCCCCCAACGACGACCTCCGCAAACAAATCATCCCCTGGGCCGAAAAAATCTCCATCGACCAGCTCATCGACGCCGGCAAATACTACTTCGAAAAAACCGGCCGCGAACTCACCCTCGAATACATCATGCTCGACGGTGTCAATACGCTGCCCGAACACGCCCGCCAACTCGCCGCCGTCGCCAAAAAACTCCGCGCCAACGTCAACCTCATTTACTACAACGAAGTCCCCGAACTCCCCTTCAAACGCCCCGCCGGCCAAACCATGTTCTCCTTCCAGAACACCCTCCGCGCCGCCGGCATCAACGTCCACATCCGCAAATCCCGCGGCCGCGAAATCGCCGCCGCCTGCGGCCAACTCGCCCGACAGGACCGCCTCGTCCAACTCGGCCAAAAATAACACGCGCCATCCCCCCACAATTTCCCGCGTCCCATAGGAATCCCCCCGACCCAAAATTAGAGCCCCTCCCCCTCCCAAGCCGATGTGTGGTATAGTAAACCCGTCATATCTAAACAGCCGACATTCCTAAAGGCCGGCAGGGCCCCCCGGATTGTCCAATGGCGCCGGTGAACAGTCGATAGTTGTGGTTTCCTGACTTCAAGGAGCGGACCATGCGATTCGGTGTTGTCGGAGCAGACAAAGAGACAGGCAACGACGTCGAAGTCGTCCTCACCGCGGCCACCCAGGCCGAGGCCGAGGAACTCGCCCACAACCGCGGCATCCTCGTCAGCGGCATCAAATTGGTCGCCGAGCCCGAAGGTGACGCCATCGCACTCGTCGATGACGATGACCCCGATGAAAAACCCGGCACCGTCACCGGCGTCGCCCTCGCCGACGGCTCCGTCGCCGGCGCCTCCCGCGCCCCCGAAGCCAAGTCCGCCCGCTCCTCCGCCGGCACCATCACCGTCAACGCCAGCGCCCCCTCCGACACCGCACACACCGGTGCCGGACACATCCCCACCGCCGACCACTCCGCCACCGCCATGGAATACCACATCCTCATGAACCAGTCCCTCTACCTCCTCGAAACCGCCGTCAACAAACAGCTCCGCGATGGCTGGGAACCCGCCGGCGGTATCGGCATCGGCATCTCCAACAACGCCCAGGTCTTCTACCAGGCCGTCACCCGCAGAAGAAAATAACGCCCCAAAACGCACGAAGCCCCGGACCCAATATCCGGGGCTTTTTCATGCGCCCGCAACGCTGCAACGCTGCTACGTCGCCGCACGCCGCGGCCCCTCCAGCATCGCCCCCGTCAACGCCGGCCCATACGTCATCAACATCGTCGCCACCAGCTTCCCGATCGCCGTCTGCGGATAAATGCTCGTGTACCCCACCGACAGCGAACTCGAACAATACTCCAACGCATCAAAAATCGTCTTCACCTTCTTGTTCACGCCGCGCTCCGCCTGGTAAAACAACACCGCCGCAGCCCCCAGCACAATCAGCGTGTTCTGCGCCGGCCGCTCCCCCAGCTTCGCCGACAACAAATCAATCCCCTCCGCCTTCTGCAGCAACTCCATCAGCCCCGTCATCATCTTCCCCAAATCCACCTGAGGATTCTGCACCATCGTAATCATCAAAAGCTCCTTCATTCATTTCGCCGCCGCCCTCGCGGCGGCGCGTCGCGGAAACATTCCGCACACGATGCAGAACCGCTCCCGCGCGTCCTTTCTCCCATCAATCAGGGAAAGCCCAGGGATCCGATCCCTGGGCCCCTCTTCGCGCACACACATCAACCCAGGTGCTCCTCTTCCGGTGTCAACCGGTTGCCATTCGCGCCCGCGGCAACCACCTTCTCCGCATCTTCAGCCGCCGCTTCCGGCTTCGTCGCCATCTGCGACACCACCGTCTGCCCAAGGCTCGACAACAGCGTCTTCGCCTCCGCAGGCAGCGTCGCCAGCAACCCGTCCGCCGTGTTCCCATAGCCCGCAGCCTTCATGAACTGCTGGCTCATCGACGCCATCGTCGACGGATCGCCGAAGATCTGCATCTGCGCCTTCGCAAACATTCCCGCCATCGCCTGCGCCGCCGCAATCCGCACCTCCTTGTCCGCCTGGATCCGCAGCTTCTCCAATTCGAACTTCAACGCCGCCGACTCAAACTCCTGCTTGTTCGACAAGCTCGTCCGCTCCACATCCACGCGCGCCTGCTCCACGTTCACCTTCTCGCGCTCGACGGTGACATCGACCATCTTCACGGCCCGTTCACCCTCCGCACGCTTCCCGGCCGACGCCGCATCCGCTTCCGCCAGCTTCAACCGGGCCTCATACTGCAGCTCCGCCGCCTGGCGCTCCGCATCCGCTTCCTTCAGCCGCATGTACGCCAGCACGTCCGCGTTCGTCTCCTCCTTGATCTTGTTCTCGTTCGCCGCCTGCCGCGCCGCCGTCAGCTTCTTCTGCGCTTCACGCTCTGCCTCGGCGATCACCTGCACGGTCACGACGGCCTGCGCCGCCTTTTCCCGTTGCGCTTCCGCTTCAAGCATCGCCGCACGAGCCTCCGCCGCCTCTTTCTCCTTTTCTGCAACCGCCGCTTCCTTCTCGCGGCTCGCGACTTCAATCGCCTGCTGCCGTAAAACCTCCGCCTGCTGCTGCTCTCGAACCTTCGCAACCAGCGCCGTCTGCTTGTCCACTTCCGCCTGCTCGATCGCAAGCTTCCGTGCGACCTCCGCAGTCTGAACCAGCCGCTGCTTCTCGATGTCGCGCTTCGCAATCGCTTCATCCTGCTGGATCTTGAACTCCGCGATCTCACGCTCGCGCGCCGCCTGTACGTTGGCCACCTTCATCTTCTGAATGGCCTCCGCTTCCGCCTGGTCGCGCGCCAGGTCGAGCACTTCCTTCCGCGTCGCCACGTTCTTCGTCGCGATCGCCTGCTCCGATTCCCGCTCGATCACGTTGCGCTCCACCCGCGCCTTCTGCGTGATCTCCGCAATCTTTCTCAAGCCCTGCGCATCGAACACGTTCCTTTCCTGCAACGCCGCCGGATCCGTCTGGTCCAGCGACGAAATCGTCACCGATTCCAGCGTCAACCCGTTGTGCGCCAGATCATGAATCACGATCTGCTGCACCGACGTCGCAAACTCGTCCCGCTTCGAGTGCAGCTCCACCAGCTCCTTCGTCGCCGCCACCGTGCGCAACGCCGAAACCAGCTTCTCTTCCACCAGCTCCGACACCGCGTCCGGCTGCACCGAGCGTCCGCCCAGCGACCGCGCCGCCTGCAGAATGTCATCCTCGTTCGCCTGCACCTTGATGTAGAACTCCGCACAAAGATCCACACGCAGGTTGTCCTTCGTGATCAGCGCGTGCGGCCCTTTACGCTCAACATTCAGCCGCATCGTCTCCAGCGACACCGGAATCACCTGGTGCACCACCGGAATCACCACGCATCCGCCATCCTTGATCTTCTTCGCGCCGCCCATGCCCGTGCGCACAAACGCCATGTTCGCTGACGCACGCCGGTACAGCTTCGTGATCACCGCCATGATCGCCACGCCGATCAGCACCGCGCCGCCCGCCCCGATCAGCGTCAGCGACGCCATCCCATGCACCCCCGGCGCCGCAATCCCCGCAGCAATCAGGCCCAGCCCGATGAAGAAAAACAATGCAATAATCATGAACTTCTCCTTTCCTTCCTGGTATGAAATATCCCTGCCAACTACGCGATTTCTCGCCGCGCGTGAACACCAAATTCCGCGCGCATTCATCCGAATGAAACTCATGGGAAACGTTGCGGGTTCCGCACCGCCTTGGCTGCCATGCTTCTGGCCACTACCTCGGTGGCCAGAAGCATGCCTCATCGATCATCGCCGACATGTTGCATCCCTTCCCAGCCTCAGCCCGCGACCGCCTGCGAACTCACAAATGGCGCCACATAAAACACCGCCTTCTCCGCGTCATACTTGAACAGCACAACCTTCGTCCCCTTCGCAATCCCCGGCTCCCCCGCCGCCGTCCGACACTCCACCTGGAACAAATCCCCGTCCGGCTCGCGCACCGACACCAACCCGAACGCCGCGTCGATCCCGTACAACGCCTCCCCAACACACCCAACCAGCGCGCCACGCTTCCGCGCATACGTCTCACTCGTCGGCATCACGCGCCCAAGCACCCGCGCAATCAACCCCGTCACCGCCACACTGATCCCCGCCGTCACCGGCACGGAAATCAATCCAACCACCGCCGTCGCACCCAACAGTCCCATCAACCCCTGGTTGATCGCCAATCCGATCACACCCCAGAGAATCAGCAGGATCATCAGCGCCAGCGACAGCGGCACACGCCCCACCCCCAGCAGCGACAACGCCGACATCAACGCCGAAGACGAACCACCGCCATCCATACTCTGTTCATGGGCGTCGCCCGCATCTTGCCAAACGTCATGATCGCCATCAGCATCAACGTCATGTTCCACAGCAATTTCATGATCCACCTCCGCATCCCCCTCCCCAAACGTCAACCCCGTAAACACATACAAACCCAGATAAATCAGCGCCAATCCAAACGGCACTACATAAATCAGGTTCCACCAGGCAAATAAAAGATCCAGCGTCATGGCGCATCCTCCCGTCCGCCAATCCCGGCTTCAGACCAGATACGCGTCCCCCACCCCCAAACCCCGCACCCCATTAATTCTGCATTCTGAATTCTGAATGCTGAATTCTGAATTCCTCCCCCCTCCCCCTCACCGCGCCACCGTCCCCGAAATCTCCCCAAACGGCTCCTCCGTCGTCACAAAAATATCCCCCTCAAACGCCAGCCCCAACGCCTTCAAATTCGCCGGCACCCGATGCTTGTTCGGCATCCAAATCGTAATCTCCTCCACCTCCGGCACCACGCGCAGCACCGCCTCCCCCATCGCATACAACGTCTGCTGCACCGCCTGCGACTTGTGCCTCGCAAACACCTCCAGCATCGCCCCACGCGCCTTCGCATGCGCCCCGTTCACATCCGCCGGCAACTGCGTGTACCGCCACTCCGCCTTCACCACCGTCGCAAATATCCGGTCCGTCGCCTCCGCCAGCGTCGTGTACTCATCCCGCAAAAATCCCACAAACGCCGAGTCCGTCGTCTTCAACACCAGCAACCCATCCAGACCCGACACATAACAACAGCACTCCCGCGTCCCCTTCACCCGCGTCGTCCGCACCTCCCGCGACGATCCCTCAAACGCCACCGGCCCAATCCGGTTCCACCGATGCTCCGCAATCTCCACCAGCGCCGACGTCACATGCGCATTCCGCTCCAGGAAATGCTTCCCCAGCTCCCGCGCAAACGTCTCGATCGACCCGAAGTTCAGCTTCTTCGCCAGCGCATACACCGTGTTCTTCATCGTGTCCGTCGCAATGATCTGCGAGTTGTCCCCCGCCAGGTAAGATTTCTCAAACGCCCCCTCCAGCTCAATCTTCACCGCCAGCTCCTGCAGATCATGCCGATCCCCATGCCGCACCACCTTCGTCACCCGCACTTCCGACTTCCCGTACGCATTGTGAACCAGCCTGGCCATCGCTAACTCCGAAAAACGAAGAGGAACGCCCAAAACTATGCCATTCTACAGAGTCCTGCCGCGCCATGCGTACGGAATATTCCATCGTCCGCCTCAGAAAAACTGCCGACACGCTCCCCCGCAACACCACCCTGCAACTTTCCGCCCACTCGCGGGTCTAATGAGATGTCGTTTCTGACTTCAGGAATTCAACATGCTCACCAGGCTCCCCGCACGCACCGCCCTCACCCTCTCCACCCTTCTCGCCGCCGCCCTCGCCGCCACCGGCTGCGCCAGCCACGTCTATGTCGAAGACCACCACCACTACCCCCGCCACGAAACCGTCATCGTCGAACGCCCCGCCCCGCCGCCCCCCGCCGTCATCTATCGCCCCGCGCCTCCCGCCCCCCCGCCTCGACCCGTCGTGGTCGTGCAACCGGCACCGCCACCTCCAGTCGCCGCCCAAACCATCATCGTCGCCGCCCCTCCACCCCCGCAGGAACAAGTCACCATCATCCGCACCGCGCCCCCCGCCCCCCTCCTCGAACGCCGCCCCCGCATCCCCGCCCCCGGCTTCATCTGGCTCCCCGGCTACTGGGTCCTCCACCACAACCGCTGGGTCTGGGTCTCCGGCCACTGGGAACGCCCGCCCCACCCCGGCGCCGTCTGGGTCCCCCACCACTGGGACCACCGCAACGACGGCTTCCACCTCACCCTCGGCTTCTGGCGCTAAGAGTAGCCGTCCCCAAATGAATGCCTCCGACACCGCATGCGCTCCCCCCAACGCTTGCGTCGTCGCGAACCCTCCATATAACACATTGCATCCCTCCACCGCTCCACCCCGTCTTCATCCGCATATCCTCAAAAAGAACCCACCAAACCCCGGATGAAAATCCGCAGCGCCTCCCCAAACGGTAGTGGGGCAGTTTGAACTTGCGCATAAAAAGGGGCGGCATGTGCCGCCCAAAGGGACGCGGAAGCGCTTTTCCGAATCTGCCAGCGGGCCGGAAGCAACTTGCCTCTTGGCCACCAAGTGAAATTCCTACCGCTCGCTTGGACTCGGGTAGATTCCTCGCAAGATTCTCACTCGCTCGGGTCAACCCCGACAAACCTGGCGTCGGTGGTGCTCAACATTTTGGTCAATGAGCACCTTCTTTCAAGACGCATGTTGTGGTACGGCTTGGCCATCCAAAAGCGAAACAATATCCTTGATTTCCCAAAGGTGATCAGTAACGCCAGCGGCCATAGCGGGGGTTACTTTGAGGGTCTGGTGGATGCGGGCGAAGTTGTAGTACATGAAGTGCAGGGCGATGGCGGCTTCGTGGTTGGCGAGTTTCTTGCTGAATGCGTTCGTGAGGCGAGTAAAGCGACGCATCCCCATCCGCATCGTGAGGTTCGCGCGTTCAACGTAGGACGTGCTGATATGCTTCGGATCGGGCTCGCCCATGATGCGGACTGATTCGCATCCGATTGCGGTGGAGGGACTGTAGCGAGCTTCCGTTCCGGGTTCTGCCGCGCCGTAGACCTTAATCAACTGAGCGTAATCGACCAGCTCGCCGAACGATTCGCGGATGGCTGACACGTAGACCCGCAACCCATCGGTGGTGATTTGCGGCGTACCGTGGATGCGTCCGGCAAGATCGTCAATGAACACGCGTGCGCCCTCGGCGTTGCGGGGGCCGACGTACCAGCACGGAATGAGTTTGGTGTCAGCGTCGATTCCCGTCCACGTCCACACGTCGCCAATTCCAAACTCGCCGCGACGATCTTGGGGAACGTTCTTATCCTTGCACTGAACGAACGACCAGATTTCATCACACTGGAGGCGCTTCACTTTGAGATTCCGCATCGCCTTGTCTTGATACTCGCGGCAGGCTTCGCCGAGTTCCACCAGCAACTTTGCGATGGTGTTCTTTGCAACGCCAGTCATGCGGACGGTGGCGCGGATTGAATTCCCTTCAACCAGAGCCGCCACAACCCGGACACGATCTCGAGTAGTTAGCTTATTCATACTGACCATTATGCTTGACCGATTAAGCTTTGTAAATTAAAATGTCGCCATGTAGCCGACATGGCGACTTGACGGCCTAATCCGTTTGTGCGAGGATTTCTACATGGACAGTTCCGAGAGCCAACTCTTCAGTAACAACTTTCCTTCACCGGGCGAGGTCCTTCGCCAGATGTTGGAGACTAAAGGCTGGACGCAGGATGACCTCGCCGTCATCACCGGACGGTCTCGTTCCCAAATTAACGATGTTGTGTGTGGCAGGGCGGCGATTACGTCAGAAATGGCCGTGGCGCTGGCGTCGGCGTTCGGAAACGAAGCGGCGTTCTGGATCAACTTGGATACGGCGGCTCGCCTTGCCCGCGTTATCGAAGACCGAAGCGGAATCGCCCGTCGAGCTGAAGTATTCGACATTGCTCCGGTGAAGGAAATGCAGCGTCGCGGTTGGATTAGCACATCGAAGGATACCGACGAACTAAGGAACGAACTTGAACACTTCTTCGATGTGAAATCCTTGGATGAACTTAAATCACATCCGTATTCCATGCGAAAGACAGATTCCATGGAGGATCTTTCACCGCCTCAGCGTGCATGGTGCTATCGCGTGCGACAACTAGCAAAGCTTCAGATGGTCGCAGAATATGACGCTGCGCGTTTACCGGCGTGCGAACAGCATCTTCGCCGGTTGGCCGCTAACCCTGAAGACACCTGCAAGGTTCCCAAGGTGCTTGCGCAATACGGCATTCGATTCATCATCGTTGAACCGTTGCAATCATCAAAGGTGGACGGGGTGGCGTTCTGGTTGGATGAAAAATCTCCGGTAATTGGTATGTCGGTTCGATTCGATCGCGTTGATTCGTTTTGGTTTACGCTGTGTCATGAGCTGTCGCATATCAGGCATCGTGACGAGTCTCCCCTTGACTCTGATCTAACTGATAATGCAGATGCGATGATGGTGGTGCGGAGCGAGATGGAACGACGTGCGGACGCAGAATCGGCCGCCACGTTGGTCTCACCAGAGGAAATGAACTCGTTCATCATGCGCGTGGGTCCCCTTTACTCCAAAGACAGGGTTGTGCGATTTGCCAGCCGTATTCGCATTCACCCTGGTGTTATCGTTGGTCAACTCCAACACCGCCGCGAAATTGGATACAGCGCGTTGCGGGAGTATCTCACGAAGGTCAGACATTTCGTGCTTCCTGCCGCCATTGTTGACGGATGGGGACGAGCGATTGATGCAAGGAGATGTTCATGAGCACGGCGCGCAAGAAGTCTAAACGAACAGAGTCTCTTTTGGCGGCCATTGACCGCTACGAGATCGAAACCGGCGACAAATCCGGCGATCTAAAGTCTGTAGCAAGGTGGGCGCACCGAAAGGGAATACTAACCCCTCGCGACCGTGACCCCGTTAAGGCTATTGCACACGAACTTCGCAGTGCTTGCGCGCGTGACTACATCACGGACGAAAAGGGACAGCCGGTACGTCATCGGCTGGCATATATTGAACAGCGCGGCGATAAACAGATGGCGTTCTGGTTCAAGATGGAAGATGCGACACCGGAGAAGATGAGGCTGAACGCCGCCATGCGACGTAATGGGACGCTGCAGGACGTTTTGCAGCTCCATCGGGACATTAGGTACTTCAACAATCACCACAATCCCGGCGATCCGATTCAGCTTGACCTTAATTTCCAAAGGGACGTTGAAGAACACGATCTGCCACCGGATTACAATCCGGACGACGATGGTGATGGCGACGGTCAACCCGTTTGACCCCAGCGCTTCGCCGCCGCCTTCTTGGCAATCTCCTTCCGCTTCTTTGCGGACAGTTTCGCCGCCCTCGCTTTGCCCCCCTTCAAACCACCCAGCTTGCCGAGTGCTACGGCGGCTGGGTTTTTTGTTGGTTCTTCCGGCTTGGGCGCATTTCCCGTAGCGGCTTGTACGATGTTGAACGCTATGACGTTCACATCCCGACCTTTTGATTTGCTTGAGCGGTTAGGCATGGCCCAACTATGACAAATCCCGCCACCCCTGTCTACCCTTGCGAATTGTCAAACTGACCCACTACCTCCCAAACCACCCCGGCAAAAACAAAAAAGGCCGCCATCACCCGATGCCGGCCTCTTCAATTCCAACCCATCCCCCTCACCGACGCCGCCGCAGCAACGCCAACGCCCCTACCCCCATCACCCCCAGCGACGCCGGCTCCGGCACCTGCGTCACCGAAATCGAATCCACCCGGAAATCCCCGCCCGCCGGTGCCGCAAAATCCACCTTGATCGCGTCCACCTTCGCCAACGCCACGGGCGAAAACGAATTCACCATCACCGTCTGCACCCCCGTCCCGCTGATCGAC
Organism: Phycisphaerae bacterium; assembly: GCA_051955985.1. Lineage (GTDB taxonomy): Bacteria > Planctomycetota > Phycisphaerae > WQYP01 > WQYP01 > DATKPA01. The sequence goes on from JBQCGD010000101.1 coordinate 157,268, forward strand.
GCGCTCCCGAACGTCGATACCGACGTGCTCGGCCCCGTCTGCTCCGTCAGCGTCACCGTCACCTGCAGCGGCGTCGAATCCGCAAAATCATACGACATCACATCAATCTCCACCCCCGAAACCCCCGTCAACCCCAGCGGGTTCGTCGGCCCATCCCCCTACAACCACCCCCCCGACCCCGAAGGCCCCACCGACGGCGGATAAACAAAAAAAGACACCCGCC